>NZ_JACVOU010000006.1 GCF_018882205.1 Polynucleobacter bastaniensis
TGAACTGACCCCATAAAGTTGGACAGTTTAGTTAGGTTAGCACGAGGGATTGAGTTCGGTATTGCACCGGGCTCAATCCCTTTAGTTTTTGTTTGATCCGATCATGGTTGTAGTAATGGATGTATTCCTTTAGCTGCGCCTTAAAGGATTGAACACTTTCAAACTTCTTTCGGTAAAAGAACTCGGTCTTCATAATCCCAAACCAGTTTTCCATCACCGCGTTATCTAAGCAATTACCTTTTCTAGACATGCTTTGGGTAATACCTTGTTTCTTTAATGCCTGTTGATAAAGCCCCATCTGATATTGCCAGCCCTGATCTGAGTGCAACATGGGTTTATCTTTTAGCCCCAGTTGTTTAAATGCGCTTTTGAGCATCTGCATCACTGAGCTAATCTGTGGCCGATCAGCAATCTCATAGGAGACGATCTCTAGGTTATATAAATCTAAGATCGGTGAGAGATACACCTTCTCACCCTTGATATTGAACTCGGTGACATCGGTCACCCACTTTTGATTAGGCTTGCTTGCTCCAAAGTTACGCTCTAATAAATTGGGAGCCGCTTTACCAATATTCGCCTTAAAGGACTGGTATCGCTTAGGCCTCACAGTCGATTTAAGTCCTAGCTGAGTCATGAGCTTTTGTACTGTCTTGTGGTTTAAATATTGCCGTTGATTGCGCAGCTCTAAATGCACCCGCCGATAGCCATAACGCCCCTGGTGGGCATTAAAGATCTGGGTAATGCGATCTTTAGCCAACTCATAAGGATCGGGTTCATGACTACTACTGGCTTTAAGCCAGTAGTAGTAAACGCTTTTAGCCATTTTGGCGATGAGTAGTAAATCTAGTAAACGGTAATGCGGCCTTAGCTCAGTAATTACTTGGGCTTGCTCTCTTTTGCTGCTTTGCTCTGAGCTAAGGCTTCTAACTTTTTTAAGTAGGCAGCCTCCGTTTCGGCATACTCCAAACGTCGTCGCAACTCTGCCGGCGTGAGTTCTGAGATAGGCTTTTTGAGTAATGCTTTGATATTAAATTGGGACATAGGCGGTTGTCCTCTCTGTCGATTGGCAAGGGCTGTAATACCGCCTTCATTGTAGAGTTTTTGCCATTGCAAAATCGAACCCATACTACCAATCCCAAAGTGGGCAGCAGCTGGCCTAGCTGATATCTGATGCACAGCCATGTACTCGAGCACCTGCAGTTTGAACTGCTGGGGATAGCGTTGGTATCTGGGATTGAGGCCGCTATGGCCATGTGCTTGATAAGCTAAGGCCCATTTGCGGACATCTGAGTGACTGATCTCAAATAGGTGACTTACCCGCTTAAGACCGCCTGACTCTAAAAACTCTTTAACCACCTTTAGCTTGAACTGCTTGCTGTACTTGCTCATAAAACAAAACCCCCTTGGTTGGACATAACGTCCAACTTTTGGGGGTCAGTTCATAGGGTGGCTTAATTATTTGCATGGTGAAGCGAATCTATTAAGCTTTCCACTCCCCAGACTTACCGCCACTCTTCTCTAGCAGGTTGACATCACCTATCACCATGCCCCTATCAACAGCTTTGGCCATATCGTAGATTGTGAGGAGGGCGACTTGGACTGCGGTGAGGGCTTCCATTTCCACTCCTGTGGGGCCAGTGGTTTCGGCTCTCACTTGGCAGGTAATGCTGCTGGTATCTTTATTTAGATCAAACTCCAGGCTAACGTGTGTCAGGGCTAGAGGATGGCAAAGCGGTATCAGGTCGGATGTCTTTTTGGATGCCTGAATACCAGCTATTCGGGCAATGCCCAAAACATCACCTTTTTTATGGGTACCTGCTTCAATCATGCCAAAGGTCTCTGGGAGCATGGTGATCTTGCCAGTAGCAACAGCAATTCGGTGGGTATTAGGCTTATCACCAACGTTGACCATATGGGCTTGGCCACTTGCATCAAAATGAGTTAGTTTGTTCATGGGATAAGTTTTACCATATAGGGATGCAAGTCATAAAGACACCAAGGGGCATATCGTTTTTTAAGCGAATTTTGGCTGCTCAGCTCATTCTGAGCTTGGCCTGGCCAAGTGCTGGTTTCGTCTATGCGGCTGGACCTGCACCTTCCTCCATGACGGGGGATGTATCGGTACAAGGAGAGTCAGCCGCCCTGCAAAACTTGGGTAGAGCGGTCCAGTCGCCTGATGCCCGCTCCGCAAACTTGCCACCTCGCAATGCACCCCTGAGCCAGCCCAGTTTTGTACTCCCCGATATGGGGGATCCCGGTGGTGATAGCTTGAGTCGCATGGATGAGAAAAAGTATGGCGAAATGATCATGCGCCAGATTCGGCCGGATGCGGATTATTCAAATGATTTGCCGATTTATGATTATTTAAATCAAATGGAGCGACGCTTATTACAGGCAGCAAAACGTCTGCAATTGGGCGGGGCTAATGAGCAGGGTAGTGGTGCTTATAACTTTGAGGTATTCGCTGTTAAAGACAGCAGCATTAATGCATTTGCATTACCTGGAGGATTTATTGGTTTTCATACAGGATTGCTAGTTAGTGCTGAAACAGATTCAGAAGTTGCTTCTGTTATGGGTCATGAGACCGGTCATGTTTTACAACGTCATTTGGCTCGCCAGATGGATAGGCAGACTACCAATACAATGATTGCCCTTGCTGGCATATTGTTGGGTGCCTTAGCTGCATCACGTAATCCAGGCGCTGCTTCTGGGCTCATGCAGGGTGGTCAAGCAGTAGCCATCAATAATCAACTCTCTTACTCAAGAGATGCTGAGCGCGAGGCTGATCGTATTGGCTTTCAGATTCTCGCGGAGAGTGGCTATGACGTTAATGGTGCTCCAGGTTTTTTCCAGCGCCTGCAAAAGGCGACGGGCATTATGGATAGTGGGGTGCCATCTTATGTACGCACCCATCCATTAACAACGGATCGTATTGCGGATATGCAAGATCGTACTCGTAATATCGCCAACAGAAATGTACCTACAGCAGTGGAATTTTATTTCATCAAAGCGCGTGCTCGCATGGAGCAATCTGGAAGTTCTGGCCAGATGTACGACTTAAAAAATACCTTTGAGGGTTTGAGTAAACAGGCAGCCCCTGGCAAACAAATGGAAGGTCTTTATGGGCTTGCGCTCGTTGCGCTAAAGCAGGGTAAGCTCGATCAAGCTTCAAGTTATTTACAACAAGCACGCAACTTAGCGAATAGCGTTAGCGCGCCAGGATCACCCATTCTGCGCCAAAGCCTCTCCTTAGACATTACAGCTTCCGAGTTGGCATTAGCTAGAGGTAAAGGTGATGAGGCTTTACAAATTGCTCAAACTACCTTAAAAGCGTTCCCACAATCCTATGCTGCCGGTGCAGCAATGATGAATGCGTATCTGAAACTAGGTCGTACGAATGACGCCATTGCTTGGTTAAAGGCGCGCACTAGATTACAACCCAATGAAGTAGTTTGGTGGAGCATGCTTTCGAATGCCTATGATCAGGCTAAAAATGTGCCGCTACGGCATTACGCTCTTGGAGAAAAGTATGCGCTTGAGGGTGCATGGCCATCGGCGATTGAGCAACTCAAGATTGCGAGATCTTCCGGTGGCGCGGATTTCTATCAGGCTTCTAGCATTGATGCGCGTCTTCGTGAAATGCAAAAGCAATATCAAGAGGAATTGAAGGAGCAGGGCAAGAATATGCCAAGCTAATTAATTGTTTGGTATTTTGACGAAATTAAAGCGACTAGCTAATTCAGCGGAGTGAAGAGGTTCAATGGGCAGTTGATTACCTTGCCATTGCCAAGAGCCCCTAAAGCTACAGGCATCCTCAATCACTTTGGACTGATCTGAGAATAGATCTAAATCATGATCGTGTAATAGTGCGACGGATAGCGACTCTGTTTTAGTAAATGCCGCTCCATCGATTTGATCAGAAAGTGATTGTTGAATCAATCCTGTGATGTAGATATTGCCTTTTTCATCACTCAGAGCACTCTGCGGTTTTATCTCTGTGCCGCATTGGGTTAGTAGTTGAAGGCCGCTTTCAGTTGGAATAATTCTAGTAATGTATGGCGTGGCGTCTAGTGTGATGAAAACTCTTTGAGGGCCATTTTGGAAAAAATATCTACCCAAAGAGTCGTGCGCATAATTCCTGGAAATAAATTCATTGAGGGCTACATGCCTAATCACATTTCCGGCCAGTTGATTGGCTTGGGCAAACTCATCACGCATACGCCATTGACCGCGACGATCAAGTGCTAGCCAGCCAAAGCAGTGCGGGACATTAGGCCACTTGATTAGCGATCGAAGTACTTGATCATCCATGAGACAGCAATCTGTATGGCATTGCTAGTTAATGCAGTCCATGTGGAGTTGAGGGCGCATCAAACGTATCCTCGGTGGAGTGGCTGGCATGAAGATGTGCAATCCGCCAGCCTTGACTATCTTGCAGAAGAACCAAGGTGATATTCAGAAAGAATGCTGCTTCAATTTGATCGGGTCGGATGTGAACAGCCTCGGTAGTGTCGTAGACAGCTGCTCCTAAAACAGAGTGACTAATGCAGGCAATCGGCTCTAGAAAAAGGGCTTGCTTGGCTAAGAGGCGCTCTAGGCCGTCCCGAATTTCTGCATGACCACTGAGGCGCTGGCCTTCTGGAAGTACGCAAGTAATTGAGTCATCGTCTAACCAGATTGCCAGGGCCCCTTTGACGTCTCGATTTTTTAAGGCATCACGCCAAGCATCCACCACTTCATCGGCATTATGAAAAAGTCTGGCTAGTTTTGACATGGCTTACTTTCTGGTGATGTGTAGCGCTACAAAATTATTGGTGTGTTTGAATGGCATCTAATACGGTGGCGGGCAAAATATCTTTTAAGCATTTGAGGTGACCTAGTGGACACTCTCTTTTATGGCATGGGCTACAAGGTAGATTGAGCCAAAGTACTTTAGCTTTATTGGACAGTGGTGGCGTATGATGTGGATCGCTTGAGCCAAAAATAGCGACCTGCGGAACTTTTAAAGCGGCACCAATATGCATTAAGCCCGAGTCATTACTAACAAGCGCCTTGCTCATCCCAATGAGTGCAATTGCTTCGTCTAGTGAAGTCTTGCCGCACCAGTTGTGTATTTGTAAGTCATTCATTGCCACGATCCGAATGTTCTCGCCTAAAGCATGATCGCCTTCACTACCAAGAAGAATCACATGAGCATCTGGCTCATTTACGATTAACTGCTGTGCGAGAGTGGCGAAGTGATCGGCAGGCCAGCGTTTTGTTGTGCCGTATTCAGCGCCTGAGCAAAGTACGTAGATTGATTTTTCCTTGATCGATGCTGCTCGTAACTTGGCACCAATTGATTCTTTGGCTGCAGGTGAAATATTGAGTTTAGGATCTGCTGGCTGGCTGGTATCAATCTCTTGTGAGTGCTCCAGCACATTAGCAAGTGCAAGGTAATGGTTCGCCATCGGTGGGCGATTCACTTTACTCGGATTATCTAGAGCAAGATTAATCAGTCCAAAGCGCATCTCACCCTGATAGCCTATGCGAAAGGGAATATTAGCAAGCCAAGGAATAAGGGCAGACTTCAAGCTATTGGGTAAAACAAAGCAGGCAGCGTATTGATTCAACTCAAGTTGCTTTGCTAGTTGCTTACGTAAGCCCCATTGCAATTGTTTATGCTCCAGTCGCGCTTCAATGACTTGATGAACTTCTGAGCAGGCACGATAGATAGGGGCGACCCAAGGGCTTGCTAAAACATCAATCTGTGACTGCGGGTAAATTGCTTTGAGATTCGCCAGCAGCGGCTGGGACATCACAGCATCACCAATCCAATTGGGGGCGACGATCAGAATACGATTCATATGAGGTATCCCGACACAGCACCCGGCTTAGGGGTGCTGCTTGGCTTAGTGCCCGTGGGGCTCGGTACCGGGAGTGAGTTTGTACTCAGTGCCGCAGTAAGGGCACTTAGCTTCACCCGTTTTAGCTACATCGAGAAATACACGTGGATGTGAATTCCAGCTAGGGGTTTTATTGGTTGGGCAATGTAAGGGCAAGTCTTTATTGCCATCAACCATTACAACTTGAGCTTCACTCATGATCTGATTTCCAATTACTTAACATAAGTTAGCCAGGACTTGTATTGATCGCTTCTGCCGTAGACCGCATCAAAGTAAGTCTTCTGGATTTGCTCGGTAATCGGACCACGCTTACCGTCACCAATGGTGCGGTCATCTAATTCGCGAATAGGCGTTACTTCAGCGGCAGTACCAGTGAAGAAAGCCTCATCTGCTGAGTACACTTCATCTCGAGTAATCCGCTTCTCACGCAATTCGTAGCCAAGATCTTTGGCGATTTGGATGATGGAGTTGCGAGTAATGCCGTCTAAACAAGAGGCTAGATCTGGAGTATAAATAATGCCGTTATTCACGATAAAGATATTTTCGCCAGAACCTTCGGATACATAACCTTCTGTATCAAGTAGGAGGGCTTCATCGTAGCCATTAGCTGTTACTTCTTGGTTAGCCAAAATGGAGTTGATGTAGTAACCGGAAGCCTTAGCGCGAACTAGTGATGAGTTCACAAAATGGCGGGTAAATGAGGAGGTTTTAACGCGGATGCCCTTATTGAGACCGTCTTCACCCAAATAAGCACCCCATTCCCAGGCAGCGATCGCCGTATGAATGCTATTACCTTTTGGAGAGATACCCAGTTTTTGGGAGCCGATAAAGATAATTGGTCGGATATAGCAAGCTTCCAGCTTATTGCTGTTGACGACCTCAATAATGCCGCCACTGATCTGTTCAGGAGTCCAAGGCATATTCATCTGGAAAATCTTAGTTCCGTTGAATAGACGCTTAACGTGCTCTGGAAGGCGAAAAATGGCGGTACCTTGGGGAGTTTTGTAGGCACGAATACCCTCAAATACCCCCATTCCGTAATGAAGGCTGTGGGTTAGCACGTGAACATTGGCCTCACGCCAGGGAACTAACTTCCCATCGGACCAAATAAAGCCATCGCGGTCAGACATCGACATTTTCTCTACCTTTTAGATATTTAATAAATCGGGTGATTCAATTCGGTAAAACAGGGTGCCAAGCCAGTAGGGAGCCCCAAGGCCTAGAATACGTCTCAGCCTTTATTGTAGAGCAGGGAGCGAGGTGGGGTAGTCCAATTCCTTTGGGGTTTAAAGCTCAGACGATTTAGAATGGAGCATTCCCAATAAACCACTCCATTTGCCTATTCTCATGCCGGAAACCCTCTTTAAAGTAAAGCGCCTTAGTGAACTAGCTGCAGCAGGCCTTCTCAAGGGAAAACGGGTATTGATCCGTGCCGACCTCAATGTTCCTCAGGATGATGTGGGTAATATTACGGAAGACACTCGGATTAAAGCGTCCATGCCGGCAGTACAAATGTGTTTGGATGCTGGTGCAGCAGTAATGGTGACCTCCCACTTGGGACGTCCAACTGAAGGCGAATTTAAACCCGAAGATAGTTTGGCTCCAGTGGCCGACCGAATTGCCACACTCTTGAATCGTAAAGTTCCTTTGATAAGTAATTGGGTAGGCGGTAATTTTGAGGTCAATCCAGGCGAGTTAGTACTACTGGAAAACTGTCGCCTGAATGTGGGCGAGAAAAAGAATAATGATGACTTAGCCAAAAAGATTGCTGCTTTGTGTGATGTGTATGTCAACGATGCTTTTGGTACTGCTCACCGGGCTGAAGCAACTACGAATGGCGTAGCCAAATATGCGCCGATTGCCTGCGCGGGTCCTTTGATGGCAGCGGAGTTAGATGCCTTGAGTCGTGCCCTGGCAAGTCCAAAGCGCCCATTGGTAGCAATTGTGGCAGGATCTAAAGTATCTTCGAAGCTCACTATTCTCAAGGCTTTAGCTGACAAGGTGGATGAGTTGATTGTGGGTGGCGGCATTGCCAATACTTTTATGCTGGCTAAAGGTTTACCTATTGGTAAATCATTAGCAGAGCCAGATTTGCTTAATGAAGCTCGAGAAATCATGGAGATGATGGAAAAGCGTGGTGCGCATGTTCCGATACCTGAAGATGTCGTTGTTGCAAACGAACTTTCTCCATTAGCACGTGCAAATCGTGTTGCTGCCGATCAAGTGGCTGATGACGATATGATTTTGGATATTGGTCCTAAGACTGCAGCACGTTTATCTACCATGCTGGCGCACGCTGGCACGATTGTATGGAATGGCCCATTGGGTGTATTTGAGATTGATCAGTTTGGCGGTGGTACTAAGATGTTGGCAGCAGCGATTGCCCATTCACCCGCATTTTCGATTGCTGGTGGCGGCGATACCTTAGCGGCGATTACGAAGTACGGTATTGAAAATCAAGTGGATTACATCTCTACTGGCGGTGGCGCTTTCTTGGAATTCTTAGAAGGTAAAACCTTGCCAGCCTTTGCAGTATTAGCCGAAAGAGCGAAAGACTAAATATGTTGAGAGCAACTAAAATCATTGCCACATTAGGACCTGCATCAGAAAAGCCTGAAGTATTGCGCGAGATGATTCGTGCCGGTGTTGATGTTGTAAGAATGAACTTTTCTCATGGCACGGTTGCAGACCATAAAGCGCGTCACGATTTGGTGCGTAGTATTTCCGCAGAATTGGGCAAAGAGGTTGGCATTATGGCCGATCTACAGGGCCCCAAAATTCGTGTGGGTAAATTTGTCGACAGCAAAATTCTTCTTAAAGAAGGCGCGCAATTTATTCTGGATGTTGATTGTGAGCTTGGCAATCAAGAGCGCGTAGGCTTGGATTACAAAGAGTTGCCACAAGATGTTAGGCCAGGTGACCGACTCTTATTAAATGATGGCTTAGTTGTTCTTCGGGTCGAGAGTGTGAAAGGCGGAGAAATCTTTACCCTGGTAGAGCAAGGTGGCCCACTCTCAAATAATAAAGGTATTAACCGTGCTGGCGGTGGCTTGACTGCACCAGCACTAACAGAAAAAGATATTGCCGATTTGGATGCAGCGATTGCGATGGGCGTAGATTTTCTGGCGATTAGTTTTCCAAAAGATGGTGCTGACATGACCTATGCCCGTAAGCTGGCCGATGCCGCTAGCGCAAAGCATGGCGTTGGTAAGGTTCGCACGATCGCTAAAGTGGAACGCGCTGAAGCTATTGAAATTGAAGCTCTCAAAAGCATCATCGCGGAGAGTGATGGCATCATGGTTGCACGCGGCGATCTAGCCATTGAGGTTGGTAACGCAGCCGTTCCTGCTTTGCAAAAGCGCATGATCAAACTCGCACTTGAGGCTGATAAATTTACGATCACTGCTACGCAAATGATGGAGTCTATGATTAATGCTCCAGTGCCTACCCGCGCTGAGGTGAGTGACGTAGCTAATGCAGTGTTAGATGGCACAGATGCAGTCATGCTGTCTGCAGAATCTGCTGCCGGTAACTACCCGGTACAAACTATCAAGGCCATGGCTGAGATTTGTGTTGAAGCCGAAAAGTCAGATCGAGTAAAACTGGATACGGATTTCTTGGATCAAACCTTCTCACGTATTGATCAAACGATTGCTTTGGGCGCCCTGTTTACAGCGCATCACCTCAATGCCAATGCGATTGCCGCCTTGACAGACTCTGGATCTACCGCGGTTTGGATGAGTCGCCACAATATCCATTTACCTATTTTTGCTTTGACTTCAAAGATTACTACTCAGCGTGCCTTAAGTACTTACCGCAATGTATTTCCCATTGGTTTGGATTACACCAAGCATCGTGATACCGCATTGCAGGAAGTAGAAGATTGCTTGAAAAAGATGGGCGCGGTGAAGAAGGGCGACGTAGTTGTCCTAACCTCTGGTGAGCCTATGGGCGAGCCAGGTGGTACGAATTCACTCAAGATTATTCAGGTGAAGTAATTCATTTTTTACGATTTGTGTTCAAACTATTTATCACTAACATTTTTAATTAAGAAACCATCATGGCTTTAGTATCTTTACGACAACTCTTGGATCATGCTGCTGAAAACGGTTATGGCTTACCAGCATTTAACGTTAACAACTTGGAGCAGGTAACGGCGATCATGGAAGCTGCTCATGAAGCAGATTCCCCAGTCATCATGCAAGCTTCTGCTGGTGCTCGTAAATATGCTGGTGAATCATTCCTACGTCATTTGATTTCTGCTGCAGTTGAGGCTTATCCCCATATTCCAGTTGTGATGCATCAAGATCATGGCCAAAGTCCAGCAGTATGTATGGCTGCTATCAAGAGTGGCTTTACTAGTGTGATGATGGATGGCTCCTTAGAGGCTGATGGTAAGACTGTTGCCAGCTATGAATACAACGTTGATGTATCTAGAGAAGTGGTCAAGTTCTCCCACTCCATCGGAGTTACCGTTGAAGCTGAGTTAGGCGTTTTGGGTTCGCTAGAAACCATGCAGGGTGACAAGGAGGATGGTCATGGTGCAGACGGCAAGATGACGCGTGAGCAGTTATTGACGGACGTTGAGCAAGCGGCTGACTTTGTAAAAGCTACTCAATGTGATGCCTTAGCCATTGCGATCGGTACTAGCCATGGAGCCTATAAATTTACCAAGAAGCCGACTGGCGACATTTTGGCAATCGAGCGTATTAAAGAAATTCATACCCGTATTCCCAATACTCACCTAGTCATGCATGGTTCATCTAGTGTTCCACAAGAGTTGCTCGCTGAGATTCGTGAGTTTGGTGGCGATATGAAAGAAACTTACGGCGTGCCTGTTGAAGAAATTCAAGAGGGTATTAAGAACGGTGTACGTAAGATCAATATTGATACCGATATTCGTTTGGCGATGACGGGCGCTATCCGCCGTTATTTGTTTGAGAATCCAAGCAAGTTTGATCCACGTGATTATCTCAAGCCTGCACGTGAAGCGGCTAAAAAGGTTTGTATTGCGCGCTTTAATGCTTTTGGTTGTGCAGGTCAAGCATCCAAAATTAAGCCAATCCCTTTAGAAAAAATGGCTGAGCTGTATAAGATTGGCAAATTAGCCCAGATCGTGAAGTGAGTTAAAGATGCCTGCTTTGTACGCTACTTCTATTAAGTCACTCCCTTTGCTTTCTAAGGGAAAGGTACGTGATGTATACGCACTGGGTGATGACAAGTTACTCATGGTTACCACAGATCGCCTATCTGCCTTTGACGTAGTGATGGGGCAGCCCATTCCTGAGAAGGGAATTGTGCTCAATCAAATGGCGAACTTTTGGTTTGAGAAGTTGGCTAAAGTGATTCCGAATCATTTGACCGGTATTGATCCTGAAAGCGTAGTGCCTGCAGATGAGCTTGATCAGGTCAAAGGCCGTGCGGTAGTGGCTAAACGCCTCAAGCCAATTTTGGTCGAAGCAGTGGTGCGCGGTTATTTGGCTGGTAGCGGTTGGAAGGATTACAAAGAAACTGGCAAGGTCTGTGGTATTGCATTACCAGCCGGTCTTGAAAATGCGCAGAAGTTACCTGAGCCTATCTTTACACCTGCTGCAAAAGCAGAAATGGGTGAGCATGATGAAAATATCTCTTTTGACAAAGTGATCGAAATGATTGGTGAGAAGTTAGCCAATCAAATTCGTGAGGTTAGTGTTCGTTTGTATAAAGAAGCTTCTGAATATGCCGCGACTCGCGGAATCATCATTGCTGATACCAAGTTTGAATTTGGCCTAGATGACGCCGGTCAGTTGGTCTTGATGGATGAAATCCTCACTGCCGATTCTTCCCGTTTTTGGCCTGCGGAAACCTACTATGTGGGCGCAAACCCCCCTTCCTATGACAAGCAATTTGTGCGGGACTGGCTCGAAACAGCGATGGTTGATGGTAAGCCTTGGACTAAAACAGCCCCAGCACCTGCCTTGCCGGTTGATGTGATTGATAAAACAGCGGAAAAGTACCGCGAAGCCCTCGCTCGCTTAACTAAGGCCTAATTTCTATCAAGCCCTAAAAAGGCTGGGATAATATGGTCTCAGATAGATTAACGATGTAAATCAGGGCATTTGGAGAGGTCAATGAGCAAAAAGCCAGAAGTCGGAATAGTAATGGGATCCAATTCAGATTGGGACACCATGCAGCATGCCGCTCAAATGCTTGAGCAATTTGGTATTGCTCACGAGGCTAAGGTGGTTTCCGCTCATCGTATGCCAGATGATATGTTTGCCTATGCAGAAAATGCCTCTAAAAATGGCCTCAAGGCGATTATTGCTGGTGCTGGTGGTGCTGCGCATTTGCCGGGCATGCTGGCATCAAAAACAATTATTCCGATTTATGGCGTGCCAGTTGCTAGCAAATATTTACGTGGCGAAGATTCTCTTTATTCCATTGTACAAATGCCTAAAGGTGTTCCGGTAGCGACGTTTGCGATTGGTGAGGCTGGGGCTGCAAATGCAGCCTTACATGTCATTGCCAATTTAGCAGTCAATGATCCTGCTTTAGCAAAGCAGCTGGAAGAGTTTCGTGTAAAGCAGTCCGATACTGCACGCTCCATGAATTTACCGGGATATTAATCAGATGGTAGATCGTTTGGAGCCCATCTTGCCGGGCTCGTATTTAGGCATTTTAGGTGGCGGTCAATTAGGGCGGATGTTCACACAAGCTGCTCAAGCGATGGGCTACAAGGTCTGCGTTCTAGATCCTGGGTCCGATAGTCCGGCTGGCTCCATTGCAGAAAAATTTATTCAAGCTGATTACATCGACTCTGCTGCCCTAAAAGAAATGGCCGCCTTATGCAAATCGGTCAGCACTGAATTTGAAAATGTTCCTGCACAGGCCTTAGACGAACTCGAATCTTTAGGCGTTTTTGTAGCACCTCGCAGTAGTTGTGTATCTTTGGCACAAAATCGCGTAGCTGAGAAAAAATTCTTGGCTACCTGGAAAACAGAAACCAATATTGGTCCTGCGCCTTACTTTGTGCTTGAGCATGATGCAGATATTGCACATGTTCCTGCAGACCTATTTCCCGGCATTCTAAAAACAGCTCGCATGGGTTACGACGGTAAAGGTCAAATCACTGTTTATGATTCTGCCAATCTAGTAAGTGCTTGGGCCGAATTGGGTAAGGTGCCTTGTGTTCTTGAAAAGCGCATGGATTTGGATTTTGAAGTATCTGCTTTGGTAGTGCGCGGGTACGACGATGCGGTAGTAGCTTACCCCGTATCTCAGAATATTCATCGTGACGGTATCCTGCATACCTCAACTGTGCCGGCCCCATCACTGAAGCCTGCCCAAGAGAAAAAAATTATTGAAGCCGCTAAAGCGCTCATTCGTAAGATTGATTACGTGGGTGTGTTGTGTGTGGAGTTTTTTGTGCTCAAGAGTGGCGACATCGTTGCCAATGAAATCGCTCCACGTCCCCACAACTCAGGCCACTACACTATGGATGCTTGTGTCGGCAGTCAGTTTGAACAACAAGTCAGGAGTATGGCTCGCTTACCTTTGGGCGATACCCGCTTGCTAGCACCAGTCTCGATGCTCAATCTCTTGGGAGATCTTTGGTACGAAGGCAGCGAAGATAAGACAAGAGAGCCTGCTTGGGATAAGGTGCTTGCTCATCCAGATGCCAAGCTACATCTCTACGGTAAATCCGATCCACGCATGGGTCGTAAGATGGGTCATATCAATTGCTTAGGTGAATCGCTTAACCAGGCACGTCAAAATTGCGCAGCCGTCGCAGTTGAATTAGGGATCGAGCCCTAGCAATGTCCAGTGACAGTAGCGCACTGCATTCATCTGCGGTAATTAACGAAGCAGTACAAACTTTGCGAGATGGTGGCTTGGTCGCGTTTCCGACTGAGACCGTTTATGGCTTAGGGGCAGATGCAAAGAACCCTGATGCCATCAAACAAATTTTTACTGCCAAAGGTAGACCCTCAAATCACCCACTTATTGTTCACTTAGCGGCGCCTGATAAGTTCGATCAGGCTCAAGTGGATTGGGTACCAGTACTAGCGCCGTGGGTAAGGGATTTATCGGAAGATGCATTAAAGTTGATTAATACTTTTTGGCCAGGTCCACTAAGCTTAGTTTTTAAGAAAGATAAAAGCGTTTTGAGTGAACTGACTGGTGGTCAAGATACGGTAGCCATTCGGGCGCCGGCTCACCCGATTGCACAAGAGTTACTCCGTAAATTTAAAGGCGGAGTGGTTGCTCCTTCCGCCAATCGTTTTGGTAAGGTATCGCCGACCAGTGCTGCTGATGTGCGCAGCGAGTTTGAAGGCATACTGGATCTCATGATTTTGGACGGCGGCGATTGCGAAGTGGGTATTGAGTCGACCATCCTTGATTTATCTTCTGGCGATCACCCAGTTTTATTGCGCCCAGGACTCATTACTCCAGGAGAAATTCTTTCTAAGACGGGTATCAAAGTCTATCTACCTGGTGAAAGTAGTTCAACAAAGCAGGGCGGTGATACGCCGCGGGTCTCTGGTAGTCTGCGTGCCCATTACGCCCCGACTACTCCATTAAGAATGTATGCACCAGGCAGAGTCCTAGATGCTCTGAGTGAGTTCCCAGACATCAAGTCACGGGCGGCAGTTGCGGTTTGGGATTCAGATTCTTCATTAGGTGACGATGGGCATCCATCAGTACATTTTGAAGAGTTTCTTGTGCCCAGTGATAGCGCTGCCTTTGCAAGTCGTTTATATCGTTCTCTGCGTGATTTGGATCAACAGGCTTGGGATCTCATTTTGTTTCCGGAGCCGCCAGCAGGCGAGGAGTGGGATGGTGTTCGTGATCGACTTCAGCGCGCGTGTTTTGGCTCTGGACCATCATTGAGTAACCACGCCAGTAGTTGATCATGCGCATCTAAACCTCTCAAGGCATTAGGGTGGTTTATGAAAGAGGTCACCGCATACATCCTTCCAGACTTACTTATCACATAGCCTGATATTGCTCTAACGTCTACAAGCGCCCCTGTTTTGATACGAGCCTCAGGCTTTTTCTTCAGATATAGAAATTTTCGTAAATGTGTCATTAGACGATTTTTCATTGTGCCATCTGTACCTGCAATTGGCAGGCTGTTGTAAAAGGTATCCGCTACGGATAAATTGCGAGCTGTAACTAATAACTGCGTCATATGTTCCGCAGAGATTGCTTCATTACGAGATAGGCCTGAGCCATTTTCAATGACAAGTTCTGGAAACTGAAGCCCTAATCCTTTTAGCCAACTCTGAATTACGAGCTCGCCATTTTTAGTACTTGCAGGCTTACCCATCTTCTCTAAAGCCAAGGTCAGCATTAATTGTCTGGCCATAACATTATTGGAAAACTTGTTAATGTCTTGTACGTCCTCAGCTAGAGGAATACCCTCAAACTGCAGTAGTAGTCGAGCTGCTAGGGGGACGGTGCCAGACTGTCCGATAGGTGCTTGAGTCCAAGTGCCACCAGCTAACTCCCAAGCTGCGGCGAAGCCTTGCGTGAAAAAGGTATTCGCATCCAAAGCAACGACGTTATAGCCCACTCCCTTACAGCCTTTTGGAAAGCTACCCGAAAATTGGGCAGTCAGAAGTTGGTTAGTGCTTGCTCCATCGTTCTCCGGATCTAAGTTAAAGCGAATATTACTTTTCCAGTTATCGCAGGATTGATCGACCAATTGCATTTGATTGATCACTTTGAGCTGGGATAGTGGCGGTGTGTAGCTTATGTCAATAAAGTCTGCAGTTCGCGATTTGCCTAGTTGAAATGAAAGCGTTCTAAAAGCGTACAGCAGGGGATCGGGTGGTACGTTATAGGCACGCAGCGATTCGCCATCAATAGTGTTGTGTTCCATAACATCGGGGGCATAGGCACTTCTATCAAAAAATAAATTACCATTAATTTTCTGAATCCCCAGATTTTGCAATGCCTTCATCATTTTGGCTAATTCTTCGGGGACTAGCTTTGGATCACCGGTACCTTGCAAATACAGATTACCTTTGAGAGTGCCCTGACGAATAAGCCCATCGGTATAGATATTTGTACGCCAACGATATTGCGGTCCCAGTACATCTAGACCAGTGAGTGTGGTGAGCAGTTTCATGGTGGATGCAGGATTCATCGCCTGCTTCGAACGCCAGTCCACATTTGTTTTTGAAGTTATTTTCCCTGGCTGGCCTGGCTCTATTTCTACTACTGAAATGCTGATTGCTTCTTTAGGGAGCTGGCTCTTTTCAAGACTGGCGGCTACCGCCTTCGGAATATACTGAAGGGCAGTATTTTGGGAAACCAGGTCGACGGATTGAGCTTGGCAGGTAATCAAGCTAGCCCAAAAAAAGGCTAGCAGGCGAATGAGGGTGGGCGAAAAGAATTTGGTGCGCATTTCCCATAGGATAAACCTTAGTGCTCTCTAGCCCATTGCTACCGATATTTTTTCTTGTACACCTCAATAGTTTGGTTTTGCTCCTCTAGAAGGGTAATAAATTTCCTAATGCGCTCTGTAAGTGCCCCATCAACTTCAAGCGATTCGCAGGCATGGGTAAATTCAGTAGCTTCCAACAGTTGTGCCCCACCTTTGACTTTATGAACCAGACTTTGAAAATAGACTTCATCCATTAGGATTTGATTACTGTCCGATTTCAGTTGATTCAGGGTATCGAGGTGAACTTTCTCAATTTCCTCCAAGATCACGATGATTTGGCGGGAATCATTTTTGATGAGATTGGAGAAAGCATCAAACGAATAGGGCTCAGAAGTAGAGGCCGAGCCTTGACTAGATTCAAAGTAGCGCATGAGTTCATTCTCAAGTGCCCCCAAACTTAAAGGTTTGATGAGTACGCCATTCATGCCAGAAGATAAAAATTGATGGCGAGAGTCTAGTGCATAAATATCTGCAGTGACGCCAATAATGATTAAGTCACGATTACCTAGGGATCGGATTTGTTTGGCTAGTTCAGAGCCTTGCATTCCGGGCATAGATTGATCTGTGAGCATGAGATCAAAATGATTGTCTCGCATCAACTCTAGCGCCGCAGCAGCACTCTCACAAACACAAGCACTGATACCAAGCGCTTCTAACTGCAAGGACAAAATTTGTCGACTAGCTGGGTGATCTTCAACTACTAGAGCATGAATGAGGGAATTGGCTCGCCCTGGCCTTTTTGAGATTAAGCTCTTGGATGATGGTCCGAGTGAATCAAAGCCTGGAGATTGTGTGGCAGCAATACTGGTTCTAGGAAAGGCCACCGAGAAGTGGACATTACTTCCAAAGCCTGGCGCGCTCTCAAAATAAAGATGGCTGTTCATAGAATTAACTAAATGATTGGTGATGGTAAGCCCAAGACCTGTCCCCCTCATTTGCTCTGATAGGTAAGACTCTTGCGTAGCTGGTAATTGCTCAAAAGCTTGCAGGGCCAATTTGATTTGATCGCTCCCCATTCCTGCTCCAGTATCAATCACTCTGAACTCAAGTAATTGGCCAGCATGATCATCGGCGAGGACACTAATAGAAAAATACACCTCACCTTCAGCGGTGAACTTAATCGCATTGCTAAGTAAATTCTGCAACACTTGTCGCAGACGCAAAGAATCAATCATGAGCACTTCAGCGATTCTGGGATCAATCGTGGTGTGGAGTAGCAAATTCTGTTTCTTAGCTACCGTAGAAAATGCCGCATGAATATCCATAATCAATTGATGTGGATTGCAAGGCTCTAGGTTGAGAGTGAGTTTGCCTGCCTCAATCTTAGAAATATCTAACACTTGATTGAGCATGCCCAAAAGAGATTCGGCAGAAGCTTGAGCACTTTTTAATAAAGGCTTATCTTTCTTGGGAAATTGCGCACTACCAAGCAAAAGCTCTTGAACGCCCAAGATGGCATTCATCGGCGTGCGAATTTCGTGGCTCATGGTTGCCAGAAAGGCGGACTTAGCAGCGTTCGCTTTTTCAGCTAGCTCTTTTGAGTGAAGCAATTCTAAGGCAGTTCGCTTCTGATGAAAATACTTTCTTTGGAGCTGATAAAACATTGCTCCACCAATAATAAAGACGAAGATAGCGCTCAGCCACGGTAGTATGGTGGTTCTTGGTTTGGATGCATCTCTGAATGCAAAAAGTTGGCGTGATGCAATAGGATCTAAGTCATTCAAAAAGTGGCTTAGTACATCGTGTAGAGGAGCATCTTGGTCTGAGATGAGCCAGCGATAGGCAAATGGATCGCGACTATATAAACCATCTATCTTGAGATCTGAATTTTGGGATTCGCGAATCAGTATCTGTGCTAAGCGAATGGGCATGACGAGTGCCTCAATCTCATTTTTAATGAGTGATTGAATTAAACGAGTGGGAGATTGCGTTTGCTTACTTTCGCTGTGGCCATTCATGCTGGAGGGCGAATTTTCAAGACCTCGATCAAAGTAAGCAATCTTTGCATTAGGAGAATCTAGCCTGTTTGATGTCGTGGTGAGGACAGCATCATGCCCCCAAAAGATAGCATCAGATAAGGAGCCAAATTTCAATATGTGATTATTAATATTTGGTGGATCGATCATGAAATCCACTTCGCCTTTACTGAGCTGCTTTAAACCCTCTTGATCTGATTTTCTCCATACCGGTACATATTGCTGTCGTGTGCACCCCTCCATTTTTGACAGCAGAGCTTTAAAGGGAGCCATACTCTGTCGTTCGGTGGATGGGTTGAGATAGGGCGCATATTTTTCATGAATACTAAATCGCACTACTGGATGGGCATCGATCCATAATTGCTCTGAAGCACTAAAGGGCTTGGCATGCGCCAAACCTACATAAATACAGCAGAGCGTGAATACTTTTTTCAAAATGAATCGATGCATGCGCTACTTAGCTTTCGATGATGTTGTTCATACGACAGAACAGGATCAAATCAGCAATATTGTTAATACCTAGTTTGTCAAAGACTCTGGTCTTGTACGTTGCTACTGTCTTATTACTAATATGCAGTAGATCTGATATCTGCTGGTTGGTATTGCCTTTGCCAAGATACTTCATGACTTGTAGCTCACGATCGGATATCAATGCTAATTTATCGTTATCGCTCAGAGAGGTATTGCCGTTCTTCCCATGAGTGAAGAAGGTATAGCCCTGTGAGATGGCAACGCAGGCAGCCAAAATGACATCTGCCCCAGCAGTCTTGTTCACAAAACCATGTGCACCCAAGGACCGTACTCTGCCACCATAGACCGCTTCATCTAGGCTAGATAGCACCAGAATACGAACCTCTGGATGCATCAAGCCAATCCTGCGGATGACATCAAAGCCATCCGTCTTTGGCATATCTAAATCTAGGATCACCATATTCGGATTAACTTCTTTGATTGAGCGTAGGCACTCTTCACCATGCTGCGCCTGTCCTGCGATCTCAAAAAGCAATTGATCTTGCAACATACTTTTTAATGCCATCAGCATAGCTGGATGGTCATCTACCAACATCACGCGTTTTCTCATTACTTGTCTCCGTTTTGGGTTTTATGAGGGTGCAGCGAAAAAATGGCCTTGGCGATACGGCTATCGCTTATGTGTAGCATTTGATGTCGGCTTACTGGTGGCATCATGAGTCCGCCATAGCTATGGTGTGCCCCCATTGCCATGACATTTTCTAAATCCTTCACCAGAGTGATATTGCTGGCATAGATTTGGGTGTTGAATTTCTCGCCAAGGGAAATCATTTCGTTTGGTAAGCCATCGGCTCGAAATTGCCCCATCTCAATATGAATGCCCTCAGGCTCGATCTCTTCTACCCAGCGGATTTGTGAGCTCGGGCCAGAAAAATCAAGCAGATGGTTCAGAACGCCCAGACGACGCATTCGCAATACACCTTCCATGCAAGATTCCAAGGAGTCGGCATTCTTGAGTTTGTGTATTCCTAAGCTCACTAGACCAACAGGGAGTCGTGAGTTCAGAATCAGGTCACTTAAGGCATCTATAAAACTACTGGATGCTAGATGTTGTGCTGGCATAGGCAAGATGCCCGGAATAAAGCGACCGCTACGGTACCAATACGTAATGGTGTCTAAGCCCTCCATGAATAATCTGAGTAGCTGCGAGTCGGTGGCGGTCAGTAATGGTCTAAATAAAGAGCTTGTCAGCTTAGTTCCTTGGCTATTAAAAATGGGTTCGTTACTAATCGCTTGTCGCTGGGACCAGGATTGGTGTTCTTCTAGCGCTTCGCCACTAAGGCCAAGCCAGGGCTGGCCGCAGGCATCGCGTACTTCATGGAAGGGTTTGTTCTTCCAAGCCTTTACAAGCGTGTACAGCCGGGATTTCGGGCTCATCAGCATTCTCCAATCATTGAATAGCCAGTCTAGGCAGGACAGATTGGAGGAGTAAGGGCTTAAGGCTTATTTGTGTGTAGGAATTCACCTACTTGCCTGCCTCCATTATAGAAAGAGTGGACGGCTAATTTGAAATTTAAGGTGAATTTGCCCTTGAATTTCCTAGAATCAGACCTATATAATCAGCACTCCCTACACGTGAGTGCTAAAACAGGCTTATTCAGCTGAAAAGCTTATTACTTTCGTGTTAAGAGACTTTAACATATTGATTTATATTGGTTTTTTAATTAGTTAACATTTACTAACATAGGAGAAGGAATGAATCTGCGTCCTTTACATGATCGCGTAATCATTAAACGTTTAGATCAAGAATCAAAAACTGCCTCTGGAATCATCATTCCGGATGCTGCTGCTGAAAAGCCGGATCAAGGCGAAGTATTGGCAGTTGGCCCAGGCAAGCGTGATGACAGCGGTAAGTTGAATGCACCAGACGTCAAAGTTGGCGATCGCGTGTTATTTGGCAAATATGCAGGTCAAACAGTTAAGGTCGGCAGCGATGAGCTTCTCGTTATGCGCGAAGAAGACATCATGGCTGTTGTACAGAAGTAATTAGTACCTAAGAAAGGAATTCAATCATGGCAGCAAAAGACGTCGTATTTGGAGATAACGCCCGTACCAAGATGGTAGAAGGCGTCAATATTCTCGCAAACGCAGTAAAAGTAACGTTAGGACCAAAGGGTCGTAATGTGGTGATCGAGCGTTCATTTGGCGGTCCAATCATCACTAAAGATGGTGTATCCGTAGCAAAAGAAATCGAACTTAAAGACAAGCTCCAGAACATGGGTGCTCAGATGGTGAAAGAAGTTGCTTCTAAAACTAATGACATCGCAGGTGACGGCACTACTACCGCTACTGTATTGGCACAGTCTATCGTTCGCGAAGGCATGAAATACGTAGTATCGGGCCACAATCCAATGGACTTGAAGCGTGGTATCGACAAAGCAGTTACAGCGGCACTCGAAGAGCTTAAGAAAATTAGCAAGCCTTGCACAACTACTAAAGAAATCGCTCAAGTTGGCTCTATCTCGGCTAATAGCGACCAAAGCATTGGTCAGCGTATTGCTGAAGCAATGGAAAAAGTAGGTAAAGAAGGTGTTATCACTGTTGAAGATGGTAAGTCTTTGGAAGACGAGCTTGAAGTAGTTGAGGGTATGCAGTTTGACCGCGGTTACCTCTCCCCATACTTCATTAATCAACCTGAAAAGCAAGTTGCCGTATTGGAAACGCCATACGTTCTCTTGTTTGACAAGAAGGTTAGCAACATCCGTGATTTGCTCCCAGTACTCGAGCAAGTAGCTAAGTCTGGTCGCCCACTGTTAATCATTGCAGAAGATGTTGAAGGCGAAGCCTTGGCAACTTTAGTTGTGAACAACATTCGCGGCATCATCAAGACTTGTGCTGTTAAGGCCCCAGGATTTGGCGATCGTCGTAAAGCCATGTTGGAAGACATTGCAATCTTGACTGGCGGTACAGTAATAGCTGAAGAAATCGGACTCACACTCGAGAAAACAACTCTTGAGCATTTAGGTCAAGCTAAGCGTATTGAAATCGGCAAAGAAAACACCATCATTATTGACGGTGCTGGCGATGCTAAAGCAATCGAAGCGCGCGTGAAGAACATCCGTGTTCAGATCGAAGAAGCGACTAGCGACTACGACAAAGAGAAATTGCAAGAGCGCGTTGCTAAGTTGGCAGGTGGTGTTGCAGTGATTCGTGTTGGTGCTGCTACCGAAGTTGAAATGAAAGAAAAGAAAGACCGCGTTGATGATGCATTGCACGCAACTCGTGCAGCGGTTGAAGAAGGTATTGTTCCTGGCGGCGGCGTTGCTTTGTTACGCGCTATGCAAGGTATCAAAGGCTTGAAGGGTGATAATCCTGACCAAGACGCTGGTATCAGCATTGTATTGCGCGCAATGGAAGAGCCGATCCGTATTATCGTTTCTAACGCAGGCGACGAAGCTAGCGTAGTTGTTAACGCAGTATTGGCTAGTAAGGGCAATAACGGTTACAACGCAGCAACTGGTGAATACGGCGACCTCGTAGCTCAAGGTGTGATCGACCCAACTAAGGTAACAAAAACTGCATTAGTGAATGCAGCATCTGTTGCAGCTCTATTGTTGACTACCGATTGCGCAATTTGCGAAGCCCCAAAGGATGATTCAGCTGGTGGTGGCATGCCTGATATGGGCGGCATGGGCGGCATGGGCGGCATGGGCGGCATGATGTAATTGCCGTCAATTTCCTCAGCTATCAAGCTGTAAAAACTAAAACGCCTGGTTCAAAAGACCAGGCGTTTTTTATTGAAGCTACTTCAGTATTAATCCGGCTGAATGCCACCATCTTTAATTACTTTTTTCATCTTTACTAGGCCTTGGGAAATCATTTCTTTTAAATGATCCGGTCCCAAAGGTACAAATTCAAAGCCTTGCTGTACTAACTGATCCCGTAACTTCTGATCTTTTAATGTTAAAGCCAGTGCATCATTGAGTCTGGTAACAACTGTTGGTGATACACCCTTGGGCGCAACAATAGCACCCCAGGTAGAGAACTCATAACCTTTAACACTCTCGCTGACGGTCGGAGCATTTGGTAGCAAAGGAGAGCGCGTCTTGCTGGTGATACCGAGTACCTTTAGTTTCCCTGATCGAATATGTGGAAGCACAACGGATAAAGCGCTAATCATCACAGGCACCTGTCCTGCCATGACATCGGTTACTGCTGCGGCAGCTCCACGATAGGGGATATGAACCAATGGTGCACCTGTGTACTGACGAAAGATCTCCATGCCAATATGTTGAGGTGAGCCATTACCACCCGAAGCGTAATCAATTTTTCCTGGATTTTCTTTGGCGATTCGAATTAAGTCTGCAGCTGTATTTCCCGGAAAGGATGGGTTGGCTACCATTACGAAAGTGATTGCCGCTACTTCAGAAACTGGCGCAAAACTTTGAATGGGATCGTAGTCAATTTTCTTATGCAGATTAGGTAGCATCGTCAAAATACTGTCATTAAATGCGCCTAATACATAGCCCTCTGCATTGGCTTGAGCTACCTTAGTAGCTCCAATTAAACCAGCGCCACCAGGAAGGTTTTCAATCGTGATGGCCTGCCCCAAGTTTTCACTCATCTTTTGCGCGATAGGTCGCATCAAAATATCAACACCACTTCCAGCTTGCAAGGGCATGATCATCTGAATCGGTCTATTGGGATAGGTATTTTGAGCTTGGGCCGATGCAATCCAAATTAAACCCATTACTAAAATTAAGTGTTTTTTGATATTCATTTTTTGTCTCGTATTAATATAATTTCTTGCGCTCTAGAGGTGCCTCTGTATATCTTAACGCAATAAAAAACCGCCCGAAGGCGGTCTTTTACAGAAATGATTTTCTATTTAACTTACAGACTTCACCATATCTTCCACAACCTTCTTCGCATCACCGAAGACCATCATGGTTTTATCCATGTAGAAGAGTTCGTTATCTAGACCAGCATAACCTGCAGCCATGGAACGCTTGTTTACGATGATCGTTTTGGCTTTGTAGGCTTCCAAAATCGGCATACCGAAGATTGGGCTGCCTGGTGTACGAGCAGCAGGGTTGACCACGTCGTTTGCACCAAGCACTAGCACTACGTCAGCTTGACCAAAGTCGCTGTTGATGTCTTCCATCTCAAACACTTGATCATATGGAACTTCAGCTTCAGCTAGGAGTACGTTCATGTGACCAGGCATGCGACCCGCTACTGGGTGAATCGCATACTTTACGGTCACGCCATGATGAGTGAGTTTTTCTGTTAATTCTTTAAGAGCATGCTGTGCGCGGGCAACTGCCAAGCCGTAGCCAGGAACAATCACGACTGTATCGGCATTTTCCATCAGGAAGGCAGCATCTTCTGGTGAACCAGTTTTGTAGTTCTTTGGGCCACCGTCATCGGCGCCACCGGCAGAAGCCTCAGCACCAAAACCACCAAGCAATACTGCAAGAATTGAGCGGTTCATTGCCTTACACATGATGTAAGACAGAATTGCGCCAGAAGAGCCTACGCAAGCCCCAGCAATAATCAATACTGGATTGTTTAATGTGAAGCCAATACCCGCAGCCGCCCAACCAGAGTAACTGTTGAGCATGGATACAACTACCGGCATATCTGCGCCGCCGATTGGGATGATCAAAGTCACGCCCAATACCAAGGCAATCGTGCACATCACTAAGAATGCTTCATGGCTACCCGTCATGAAGTACATTACGCCACCAGCAACCATGGCAATAGCAAGAATGAGGTTGAGTAAGTGCTGGCCAGCAAAGGTCACTGATTTACCGCTGACCTTACCGGACAATTTTCCAAAAGCAATAATAGAAGCAGTAAAGGTGATAGCGCCAATAAATGCACCGATAAAGAGCTCAATCTTTTGGGCGCCAGTATGGTCTTGGGCTGGATTAAATACTGCTGCAATCGCAATCAATACAGCCGATAAGCCAACAAAAGAGTGCATTAGCGCTACGAGCTCTGGCATCTTGGTCATTTGCACACGTTTAGCAGCAAGTATTCCGATAATTGCACCCGCAACAATTGCACCAATAATCAATGAGAGGACTGGCTTAAAGTCAGGAATCATGAAGGTAGTGATCACGGCAAGCAACATGCCGATCATGCCGAAGGTATTACCTTGGCGTGATGTGGTTGGTGAAGACAATCCACGCAAGGCGAGGATGAAAAGTACCGATGAAATGAGGTAGGAAATCGCGGTTATGTTTGACATGATTGTGGTCTCTGTATAGGTCTTGTTCTAGTTTTTATTTAGTTCCAGTCGCATCAGCTTTTGGGGCTTTTTTCTTGAACATTTCAAGCATGCGACGGGTGACCATAAAGCCACCAAAAATATTAATTGACGCTAAGAAGACGGCTACTGCACCAATGATGCTGGTGAGAGTGATCTCATCGCCACCAATGACTTCAGTTTGCAATAACGCACCAACAATAATGATTCCGGAGATAGCATTAGTCACTGCCATTAGTGGAGTGTGCAATGCAGGAGTGACATTCCAAACTACTTGATAGCCAACAAAAATAGCCAAAACAAACACGGTGATGTTTTGGACTGTGAGGATGCTTTGAAAAGCAGCGAGATCCATGATGTTTCCTTTAAATATTCTGTATTAGTTTTTACGGATAGCCTGGCCGTCACGACACATGAGGCAAGCAGTAACGATGTCGTCATCGGTTGGGATAACCAACTTCGCTTCTGGATCAACGATCAATTTCATGAAGTCGAGCAAGTTGCGTGCATACAAAGCAGAAGCATCTGCAGCAACCATACTGGCGAGATTACTGTAACCAATAATCTTCACACCATTTTTCTCAACAATCTTGCCTTCTTGGGTCAAAGGACAATTACCTGATCCATTGTCACCACGACCGGCTGCTAAGTCGATCACGATCGCACCGGGTTTCATATTGGCAACGGTATCGCTGTGCAATAAGACGGGCGGCTTACGACCTGGAATTAAGGCGGTTGTGATGACGATGTCAGCTTGCTGAGCACGTTCTGCAACTAGTGCTGCTTGACGTTTCATCCAAGCTTCTGGCATTGGGCGCGCATAGCCACCAACGCCTTTCGCGATTTCACGCTCTTCATCTGTTTCGTAAGGAACATCAACAAACTTAGCGCCGAGAGATTCAATTTGCTCTTTAGCAGCAGGGCGAACGTCAGATGCTTCGATCACAGCACCTAAACGCTTTGCTGTGGCAATCGCTTGGAGGCCAGCAACACCGGCGCCCAAGATCAGCACACGTGCTGCTTTAACAGTTCCGGCTGCAGTCATGAGCATCGGCATAAAGCGCTGATACTCATTAGCAGCAACCATCACCGCTTTGTAACCTGCGATGTTGGCTTGTGAAGACAAGACGTCCATGCTTTGTGCACGAGTAGTACGTGGAGCAGCCTCTAATGAGAATGCAGTCACGCCTTGGGCGGCCATCGCAGCGATGTTGTCGTTATCGAATGGATCGAGCATGCCAATGAGCACACTGGCAGATTGAATTTGCTTAAGTTCTGCCGCTTCAGGTGCGCGCACCTTGAGGACGATCTCTGCACTAAAGGCATCTGCTGCGTTACCAATCGTCGCACCAACAGCTTCATAGGCAGAATCAGGTTGGCTGGCTGTAACGCCCGCATCTTTTTGAATAATGACTGTATGGCCTTGACCAATCAGTTTCTTAACGGTTTCCGGTGTGGCGGCAACTCGAGTTTCCCCGTGTTTAATTTCCAGCGGTACTCCTATGCGCATGGCATTTCTCCAAAAGCAAATTTTTCAAAAAAATCTATTTTAGTTAGTTAGGTGAGAAGCTACCTATCTATTTACCCTTAATGCCATTTATTAGGTTTTGCCACAAATCTCGTAAATTTGGAGCAAGACTTCTACAATGGGTTTTTTAGCTGATAACGAATTCTCGCATTTTTTGATGATCTCCCTCAATTCTGACGCAATACCTGCTTCAAAACCCTCCAAAGTCGTGGTTGGGATGTCTGGAGGGGTGGATTCGTCTGTTGCGGCCTGGATGCTCAAGCAGCAAGGCTACGAGGTGATTGGTCTTTTCATGAAAAACTGGGAAGATGACGATAGCGACGAATATTGCTCTGCACGCCAGGATTGGCTCGATGTCGTGTCGGTGGCCGACCTCATTGGGATTGATGTCGAGGCTGTCAACTTTGCTGCTGAGTACCGTGAGCGTGTTTTTGCAGAGTTTTTACGCGAATACGCCGCCGGCAGGACACCCAACCCAGATGTATTGTGCAATGCAGAAATTAAATTCAAGGCTTTTTTAGACCATGCTATGAGTTTGGGGGCAGATGCCATTGCAACAGGCCACTATGCGCGGGTTCGACATGAAGGCGGTCGCGTACAGCTATTAAAAGCCTTGGATGCCAGTAAAGACCAAAGTTATTTCTTGCATCGCTTAACCCAGAGTCAATTGGAAAATGTACTTTTTCCTTTGGGGGAGATTCCTAAGACGGAAGTACGCAAGATTGCCGAGCAAATCGGCTTGCACAATGCTGCTAAAAAGGACTCCACTGGGATTTGTTTTATTGGTGAGCGCCCTTTCCGTGAATTCTTAAACCGTTATCTACCAAGTACTCCTGGCCTCATTAAGACCCCAGAAGGTAAAACTGTGGGCGAGCATATGGGTCTTGCCTTTTTCACTCTAGGACAGCGCAAGGGTATTGGTTTGGGTGGCAGTCAGGATGGTAATGGAGATGCTTGGTATGTCGCACGCAAGGATATAAGCAACAACACCCTCTACGTCGCCCAGGGCCATGAGCATCCTTGGCTACTGGCCAATCAGCTTTCCACAATTGATGCTAGTTGGATTACTGGAGACGCCCCTGCACCGGGGCAGTACTCAGCAAAAACCCGCTATCGTCAGGCAGACTCAATATGTACGCTGGCAACTGGACTCGCGGGACCGTTGAGTTTTGAGTTGACCTTTCCACAAGCCCAATGGGCGGTGACTCCGGGTCAGTCTGCCGTTTTGTACGACGGAGATATTTGCTTAGGCGGCGGAATTATTTCCGCCTAAGTCTTTTGAGCTGCTAGAGCCCTGATTTAGGCGGCTGGAGGGGCTGTTTCTGCGAAGGAAGGTCTTTGCATCAACTTTTGATACAGGGCATCTAAATTGGGGTATTGCGCTTGCCAAGCGATATTGGGGAAGCGGAACAGCAGGTAACCCAAGGCGCAGCCGACAGCAATATCAGCCAAAGTCATTTGATTGCTGTGACACCAGGCGTTTTCACCTAATTGACGGGACATTTGGGCAAGAGAGACATTCATTTTGCCCATTTGACGCTCAATCCAAGTCGGGCTCTGCTGCTCAGGTGGGCGCAAGGTCGCCTCTAAACGAGCCAAAATTCCGGCATCTTGTACCCCGTCAGCTAGGGTTTCCCAAGTTTTGACGGTAGCGCGTTCACGACTACCTGTCGGGATCAGTTTGCCCACTGTGCTCAATGTATCAGCGTACTCAGCAATTACGCTCGAATCGTAGATGACTTCACCGTCGTCTAAAAGAAGGCAGGGCACTTTGCCTAGGGGATTGTTGAGGGCTATTTTAGTGTCTGCGGCCCAGACATTCTCGAGTTCTAGGTCTAAATCCACCTTTTTTTCCAAGAAAACAATGCGCACTTTGCGTACGTAGGGGCTTGTGAGGGATCCGATGAGTTTCATGGATCAATTATAGCGATGCCATTCAAACTGAATTGCTCCTAAGAGCGATTAAAATCAGGTTTTATTGAAACAATCAATGTAAAGGCAATATTCGTGAGTCAGCCGATTTCTACCCTTAATGCACTATCCCCTTTAGATGGTCGCTATGCCGGCAAGTTGGATGCCTTGAGGCCTTGGTTATCCGAAGCCGCATTTATGCGACAGCGCGTGTTTGTAGAGATTCATTGGTTATTGGCTTTGGCCTCCGCCGGCCTACCAGATGTGCCAAAAATTAGCACTGCAGATGAAGCCTTCTTATTGTCTTTGCCAGAAAACTTCTCTGATGCCGATGCGCAACGTATCAAGGATATCGAGGCAGTTACTAATCATGATGTTAAAGCGGTAGAGTATTTCTTAAAAGAAAAAGTAGCTGGTCGCCCCGATCTCTTAAAGGCCAGTGAATTTATTCACTTTGCATGTACCTCTGAAGATATCAACAATACTTCGCATGGTTTGATGTTGCGTGGCGCTCGCGATGAAGTGCTATTGCCACATCTCAGAAAAGTACTTTCCGTATTGACGGATTTAGCAATTGAGAATGCAAAAGTGCCTTTGTTATCTCGTACCCATGGTCAGCCAGCTTCTCCAAGTACATTGGGTAAAGAATTGGCAAATATCGCTAAGCGTTTAGAGCGTGCGATTGCAACGATTGCTGCAGTTCCACTTCTAGGAAAAATGAATGGTGCAGTGGGTAACTACAACGCTCACTTGTCTGCTTATCCTCATTTTGATTGGGAAAACTTTTCTAAGAATGTCGTTGAGAAGCGCTTAGGCCTTACTTTCAATCCTTATACGATCCAGATTGAGCCACACGATGGTATGGCTGAATTGTTTGATGCGATTGCTCGTGCTAACACTATTTTGTTGGATATGGACCGTGATTTCTGGGCCTACATTTCCATTGGTTACTTCAAGCAACGCACTAAAGCAGGTGAGATTGGTTCTTCAACCATGCCGCATAAGGTGAACCCAATTGATTTTGAAAATTCCGAAGGTAACTTGGGTGTAGCTAATGCGTTATTGCGTCATCTTGCAGAGAAGTTGCCGATTTCTCGCTGGCAGCGCGACCTCACTGATTCTACTGTCTTACGTAACCTCGGCCCAGCCTTTGGCCACAGCGTTTTAGCTTATGACAGCGCCTTACGTGGCTTAGGTAAGTTAGAAGTGAACCATGCAGTGATTGCTGCTGACTTAGATGCGTGCTGGGAAGTATTGGCAGAGCCAGTGCAAACCGTGATGCGTCGTTATGGCATCGAGAATCCGTATGAGCAACTTAAAGAGCTCACTCGTGGCAAAGGCATCAACCAGGCTGATTTACAAACCTTTATTCGTGGCCTGAAGATTCCAGATGATGCAAAAACCCTGTTACTAGAGATGACCCCATCTTCTTATTTAGGTAAGGCGGTCGAATTGACCGAACGTCTCAAAAAGTGAGCTTGATTCCAAGCCTTGGGCCTGCACCGCAGGATTTGCAATACGGTGCTCGCCCCAAGATCTGGTTCGCTGTTTATCAACTGCTTTGGCATCTGCTTTTACCTTTTGCATTTCTTCGCCTGGCTTGGCGCACACGCCATTCCCCTGAATATTTAAATCATTTCTCTGAGCGTTTGGGTTTTGCTTATGGCAAAACGACTACTCAGGGATCTGTATGGATTCATGCGGTATCTGTTGGCGAGACTAGGGCTGCTCAACCTTTGGTGGAAGCTTATCTAGCCCGTGGCGAGACGATTCTATTGACGCATATGACACTCAATGGTCGCCGCACTGGCGCTGCTCTATTCGAGAAAGAAATTGCCGCAGGTCAGTTACATCAAGTCTACCTACCCTATGACCTCTGCTGGTCTGTTGCTAATTTCATTCGTGCATTTAAACCAAAGTTCGGTTTATTTATGGAGACCGAAGCTTGGCCAACCATGGTGTTTTATTGTGCAGAAATTCATCTACCATTATTTTTAGTAAATGCACGCCTGTCTGAACGAAGTGCTCGTCGCGTAAATCGATTTGGCAATGCCGGCAGATCTTTATTTCAGGCATTTTCAGGCATCTTGGCTCAAACACAATTAGATGCTGATCGGTATCGTAGTCTTGGCGTAAAACAAGTCAAGATTGTTGGCAACCTGAAGTTTGATGTGCCACTTGATCCCAGCTTAGTTCAGCAAGGTCAAGCTTGGAAGCAAGAGCTTCATAGCAAACAACGCTTGATGGTCTGTGCTGCTAGCACTCGTGATGGTGAAGAGATAATTATTCTGAAGGCTTGGAGGGATCTCTTGCTTGGTAACACTTTTGAGATTGCCCCATTGCTCTGTTTAGTCCCACGTCATCCTGAGCGCTTCTCTGAAGTAGCTAATCAAATTGAGGATGCGGGTCTGACATTTCGATGCCGTACAGAATGGATTGATGCACCAAAGGGTGATGCTAGCGTAGATGTGATTCTCGGAGACTCAATGGGCGAGATGCCAATGTACTACAGCGCTGCTGACTTAGTAGTCATGGGCGGCAGCTTACTTCCCTTTGGTGGCCAAAACTTGATTGAAGCTTGTGCTGCCGGCTGTCCAGTTTTGCTCGGTGAACATACTTACAACTTCCAGCAGGCCACTCTCGATGCTATTGAGATGGGTGCTGCTAAGCGTATTCAGGGTGAGCCCAATGCACTTATGGAAGCTTTAAAAGAGATGCTCTTAAATACTGCTGAACTAGCAAAGATGTCGAACGCTGCAAAGTCTTATGCGCTGGAGCATCAAGGTGCGACCAACAAGATTATGGCCGCCCTTGAGGACTTACATTAACTCAGATTGAATTATTAAACCTGAGCCCCAAAGTTGGGGTCATCGCTACGCGTTACATCATCCGGCTTTTTATCACTCTTCACTAAATCTTCTCGTGTTATACCTAGCCACATAACTAGGGCTGCCGCCACGAATACTGAAGAGTAGATACCAAACAAAATACCAATAGTGAGGGCTAGAGCAAAGTAGAAGAGGGTAGGGCCACCAAAAATCAACATTGCCAAAACCATCATCTCGGTACTGCCGTGAGTAATTACGGTACGACTGATAGTACTCGTAATAGCGTTATCAATAATCTCGCGGGTATTCATTTTGCGGTATTTACGGAAATTTTCACGAATACGGTCAAAGATCACCACTGACTCATTGACTGAGTAGCCCAATACAGCCAATACCGCAGCCAGAACAGAGAGTGAGAACTCCCACTGGAAGAAGGCAAAGAAGCCCAGAATAATCACAATGTCATGTAAGTTCGCAATGATGCCGGCAACAGCAAATTTCCACTCAAAACGGAAAGAGAGATAAATCACGATGCCGATGATCACAAATAGTAGTGCCATCAGTCCATCTATTGCTAGCTCTCGCCCAACCTGTGGACCAACGAACTCAACGCGCTGTAGCTTGACGCCTGAAGTGGCTGGCTCAAGTACTTGCATGACCGCTGCACTTTGATCTGCAGAGGAAATTATTTTTCCCTCGGCATCTTTTTGGAGAGGCAGGCGAATCATTACATCACGCGAACTGCCAAAGTTCTGAATCTGAGTATCGGCATAACCCAGTTTTTCTACCTTAGATCTAATTGAATCTAAGGGAGCTGTTTGTGGATAAGAAACTTCCATCACTGTACCGCCGGTAAACTCAATTGATAAGTGAAGACCGTTTTGCCAGAGGAAGAAAACAGCAGCTAAGAAGGTGATTAAAGAAATCGCATTGAGCGCCAATGCATGGCGCATAAAAGGAATATCTTTTTTGATCCGGAAAAATTCCATGACTTATTTCTCCTGTGAGCGCCAAACTTGGCCGATAGCGAGTTTCTGAACTTTTTTACCCCTGCCGTACCAGAGGTTAACAAGGCCACGTGAGAAAAAGACTGCTGAAAACATGGAAGTTAAAATGCCAAGGCAATGTACTACTGCGAAGCCTTTAATTGGGCCAGAGCCAAATGCCAGTAATGCAAGACCAGCGATTAAGGTGGTGACGTTTGAATCCAAAATAGTTGCCCAGGCCTTATCAAAGCCAACAGCAATCGCTGTTTGTGGAGCAGTGCCGTTACGCAGCTCCTCACGAATACGTTCGTTGATCAAGACGTTAGAGTCAATCGCCATACCTAGTGCTAATGCCATCGCAGCAATTCCTGGCAAGGTTAAGGTGGCCTGTAGCATCGACAGCACAGAAATCAAGAGTAGTAAATTCACTGCTAGGGCTACTACTGAGAAAGTGCCAAATAGGAGGTAGTAAGCAATCATGAAAATAGAGATTGCTCCAAAGCCAATGATCAGTGACTTGAAACCCTTTTCGATATTTTCCGCACCCAGACTTGGTCCGATCGTGCGCTCTTCAATGATTTCCATTGGCGCTGCTAATGAGCCTGCGCGCAACAAGAGGGCTAAGTCATTTGCACTCTCGGTAGTTGGTTGGCCAGTAATTTGAAACTTAGAGCCAAACTCACCTTGAATCGTGGCAATGGTGAGAACCTCACCCTTACCTTTTTCAAACAAGATCATGCCCATCGGTTTGCCGATGTTTTCACGTGTCACTTCTTGCATGACGCGACCACCAGCAGCATCTAAAGAGATGTTCACTGCAGGGCGCTGGTTCTGATCAAAGCCGGCGCTTGCATCGGTAATACGATCACCACTAAAGATGACCGATTTTTTGAATACGCCCTGACGGTTTTCGCCAAAACGGAATACATCCATACCTGGAGGTGGAGTCTCACCAATGGCGATAGTCGAAACGATGGGGTCAGCTAGCCTGGACTCCAAAGTTGCAGTACGACCAATGATGTCCTTGGCGCGCGCAGTATCTTGCACGCCTGGAAGCTGTACAACAATTCGCTCTTCACCTTGTTGCTGAATCACTGGCTCTTTTACGGCCAGCTCATTCACACGCTTATTGAGTGTGACAATATTTTGTTTTACAGCGTTATCTTGAATTTCTTTCAAGGCAGTCGGTTTAAATTCACCAACCAGTTTTGGAGATAGGCCAGTTGGCTTAATTTGCCAGGTCAGATCAGGCTGACTAGTCATTAATACAGTACGTGCCCTCTCAGCATCTTCAGTACTACCGAATGTGAGGGTGATGGAGTCTTGGCCGCGCTCAATACCCTGCTGACGAATCGATTTATCACGCAGCTGACTGCGAATATCCGTTGCCAAAGAGGTCACCTTCTTTTGAACGGCACCTTTCATATCCACTTGTAGCAAGAAGTACACGCCGCCACGCAAATCAAGTCCAAGGGGCATCGGTAGAGCATTGATTGCGTTTAGCCAGCCCGGTGTATTAGAAAGTAGGTTTAATGCGACTGTGAAATTAGGTTCGTTTTGATCGATGTTCAATTTCTGTTGCAGCAAGTCGCGTGCACGAAGTTGGATGTCGGTATTGTTAAAACGAATTTTGATGGAACCTACGCTACCGGTAGATTCAAAGAAGATGCCGGTGTTACTAATGTTGTCATCACTCAGAATCTTTTCTACTCGAGACTGTGTCGCCAAATCAACCTTGATGGTTGGCTTGGCGGACGAGACTTGAACCGCCGGCGCCTCTCCGAAGAAATTGGGTAATGAATATAGTCCCCCGATCATTAAAGCGAGCAGGATGACTATGTATTTCCAGAGGGGGTAGCGATTCATATTGAGGTACTTTTAAACAAACGTATTAAGCAGACTTCAGTGAGCCTTTTGGTAATACTGTTGTGATGGCGCCTTTTTGCATTTGCACTTCAGTGCCAGCAGCAATTTCAACCGTTACTACTTGGTCTTTTAATGCAGTTACTTTGCCGATGATGCCGCCAACAGTCACTACCTCGTCGCCAACAGAAAGAGACTCCAGCATTGCTTTAGTTTCTTTTTGACGCTTCATTTGTGGGCGAATCATGATGAAGTACAAGACTGCAAACATCAACACAAGGGGAAGGAAGCTCATCAAGCCACCAGAATCTGCGCCCGCGGCTGGGGCCTGAGCAAAAGCGTTACTAATCCACATACAAAACCTCCGTTAATTACCAGTTGAAAACTGCTTCAAAAAACTGCTTCAGTTTTAGGCTTGTAAAGCGAAGCCGTAAACCCGCAATTCTAAACTGTATGGGGCTTTGAGCGCTTATTTACGCCCCTATGGCTATTAATCCAGTCCGGGCTCTACGCCGCGCTGGCGATTCCGATGAAATTCCTCGCGATAGGTACTAAAACGGTCTTCAGCCAGAGATTCTCGGATCTCTTCCATCAGCTGAAGGTAATAAGAGAGATTGTGGATGGTATTGAGCTGCGACCCCAGGATCTCATTCGCCTTTTGGAGGTGATTTAAGTAGGATCTGGTGAAGTTTTTACAGGTGTAGCAAGCGCAGGTAGGGTCGACAGGGCGATCGTCGTCCTTGTACCCTGAATTACGCAGCTTGAGGTCACCAAAGCGGGTAAAGAGCCAGCCATTGCGGGCATTACGGGTCGGCATGACGCAGTCAAACATATCAATGCCGAGGCTGACACCTAGCATCAAGTCTTCAGGTGTCCCAACTCCCATCAGGTAATGGGGCATGTGCTCTGGCAGCATCGGGGCCGTGAAATTGAGGATGCGCTCAAACTCGGGTTTGGGTTCGCCAACCGAGAGGCCGCCGATCGCAATTCCGTCAAAGCCCTGTTGACTTACAGCATCTAGGGAGAATTCACGGAGGTTTTCAAACATACCGCCTTGGACGATGCCAAAAAGGCCATTGCCGGTCTCGAGCTCGCGAAAACGTTTTAAGGAACGATCGCCCCAGCGCAGCGACATCTCTAATGAGGCACGCGCAGTTTTTTCTGAGGTTGCCTGTCCCTTGATTTCGTAAGGCGTGCATTCATCAAACTGCATCGCGATATCGCTATTCAGCACCGCCTGAATTTCCATTGACACTTCTGGTGACATAAATAATTTATCGCCATTGATCGGAGACGCAAAGGTAACGCCCTCCTCGGAAATTTTCCTGAGCGCTCCTAAGCTAAAGACCTGAAAGCCGCCAGAGTCAGTGAGAATCGGCTTATCCCAGCCCATGAAGCGGTGCAGGCCACCATGCTTCTTCACAACATCTAAGCCAGGTCGCAGCCATAGATGAAAGGTATTGCCCAAAATAATTTGGGCTTTAGCCTCATGTAGATCCCGTGGGGTCATTGCCTTGACGGTGCCATAAGTTCCGACCGGCATAAAGATTGGTGTTTGAACACTGCCGTGAGGAAGGTCAAGCTGACCTAGGCGTGCAGGGCTGGCAGAGTCGCGCGCGAGGATATTAAAGTGAACGGGTTTTGTCATGGATTTGTTTAGTTAAGGCGGCTTAAGAACATCGCATCGCCGTAGCTAAAAAAGCGATATTTATTCTGAATGGCATGTTGATAGGCATTGCGGATATTGTCTACACCAGCAAAGGCGCTCACCAACATCAGTAGGGTCGATTTTGGCAGATGAAAGTTGGTCAGCAAGCAATCCACGGTTTTGAATGTGTAACCAGGCGTAATAAATAAATTCGTTTCGCCACTTGCCTGCTGGGTTTGGGCGTGACTCTCTAGGGCGCGCAGGCTAGTTGTCCCTACTGCAATGACTCTGCTACCTGCCTCTTGGGTAGCCTTAATTGCTGTAAGCGTTTCCGCAGGAATTGAAAACCACTCGTAATGCATCTTGTGTTTACTGAGATCTTCTTCGCGTACTGGTGTAAAGGTGCCTGCACCCACATGCAAGGTAACAGTAGCCTGCTGAACTCCAAGTTCATTTAGCTTCTTGAGAATGACCTCATCAAAGTGTAAGCCTGCTGTGGGAGCTGCTACAGCACCGGGATTCTTGGCGACAACAGTTTGATAACGATTGGCATCCTCTTGATCTGGCTGATGCTCGATGTAGGGTGGCAGAGGTAATTCACCAAAGCGCTCTAGTAAACCAAATACATTTTCGGGGAAGCGTACTTCATAGAAACGGCCGTCACAGCCAATCATTTCAACGGGGAAGGTTTCGCCAGCTCGATTGTGTATAAGAACAATACTGCCGATCTTAGGAACCTTGGAGGCTCTGATTTGTACCCAGGCTTGTTTATCTCCGCTGATGCGTTCAATCAGGAGCTCTACATTGCCACCTGTCTCTTTTTTGCCATGCAGGCGGGCAGGAATGACTTTGGTGTCATTAAAGACCAGTAAATCCCCGAATTTTATTAACTTCAAGATATCCGGGAACTGCCGATCAATCAATTGGGCGACATTACCCCCCTCTATATTGAGCTCTAAGAGGCGGCTATCCGTTCTATTTGCTAGCGGGTGCTGGGCAATGAGTTCGGGCGGGAGGTCGTAATTGAAGTCGGAAAGTTGCATAGCATTACCATCAGGTATTGGATTTTAACGATGACAACTAAGCGAACGCCAACTGCACTCGAAAAAATGGGTTTAAACAGCCCTATGGCACTTGCTTTGCATCTGCCATCCCGCTACGAGGATGAGACGGAGCTCTTCAGCATTGAGGAGGCCTTAGGTCTGGGAAGATTTCATTCGATCCAGACTCAGGGCGTCGTGATTCGTAATCAGGTGACGTTTCGCCCCAGAAGACAGTTATTAGTCACGATTGAGGACGAAACTGCTTCACTGCAACTACGCTTTCTCAATTTCTATCCTAGCCAGCAAAAGCAAATGGCAGTCGGTAGTCACATCCGGGTGCGGGGTGAAATTCGAGAGGGTTATCAAGGTGCGGAGATAGTTCACCCTACTGTTCGTGCAGTAATTCCAGAGGCACCACTGCCAGCGAGCCTGACCCCCGTTTATCCAGCCAGCGCTGGAATCTCACAAACTATGATTCGCAAGGCAGTGCTCAAAGCCCTTCAAGATGCAAGCCTAAAAGAGAGCTTGGCAGAATTTTTACCATCCAAACTCATGGCAGAAATTCTGCTAACAAGTGATTGGCCACCGCTGCAAGATGCAATTACTTATTTACACCAGCCACCTGCTGATGCCAATACCCAAGCACTTTTAGAGCGCACGCATCCTGCCTGGCGCCGCGTGCAGTTTGAGGAATTACTCGCTCAGCAGATTTCTTTAAAGCGAGCGCACGCCATCCGAAGAGAAAGGCGTTCCCCTAGTTTTGTGAAGAGTCAGCAAGCAAGTAATACAAACAAAATAAGCAAAACAAAAAACAGCATTGAAGATGGCTTGCTGACAGTCCTGCCCTTCAAGCTGACAGGTGCTCAAGCTCGTGTCTGGTCGGAGATTGGATCCGATTTATCAAATACCTTTCCAATGAATCGCTTATTGCAAGGCGATGTTGGTAGTGGGAAAACGGTGGTTGCAGCATTGGCTGCTGCGCGTGCGATGGATCATGGCTATCAAGCTGCCATCATGGCGCCGACAGAGATTCTGGCAGAGCAGCACTACCTCAAAATGCAGGAATGGTTTGAGCCCTTAGGAGTAAAGATTACTTGGCTCTCTGGAAGCTTGAAAGCTAAGGAAAAACGACTCGCACAAGAAATGATTGAGAGCGGTGAGGCTAAAATCATTATTGGTACACATGCACTCATTCAGGATAAGGTAAGTTTTGCAAAGTTGGGTTTAGCAGTCATTGATGAGCAACATCGTTTTGGCGTGAGACAGCGTTTAGAGATTCAGCAACGTGTTGGCTCGGAACTGTTTTATTGCCACCAATTAATGATGTCGGCTACCCCGATTCCACGGACTCTGGCAATGACCTACTACGCTGACTTAGACGTTTCTGTCATTGATGAATTGCCTCCCGGCCGCAAACCAATTGCAACTAAGGTAGTGAAGTCAGCGCGTAGGGATGAGGTAATTGGTGGATTACATGATTGGTTGGTAAAGGGGCTGCAAGCCTATTGGGTTTGTCCTTTGATTGAAGAGTCTGAAGTTCTGCAATTGCAAACAGCGGTTGAAAGTTTTGAACAGTTAACTCAGGCTTTACCAAACTTCAAAGTAGGCCTAGTTCATGGTCGCCTGAAGAGTGAGGAGAAGGCTGCAGTAATGGCAGCCTTCAAGGCCAATGAAATCCAACTATTGGTAGCGACAACCGTGATTGAAGTTGGGGTGGATGTGCCTAATGCAGCACTGATGGTGATCGAGCACGCTGAACGTTTTGGCTATGCACAGATTCATCAATTACGTGGACGTGTTGGGCGCGGTTCGGCTGATTCAGTCTGTATCTTGATGTATGCGGAACCACTATCTATGGCTGCCAAGGAACGCCTACAAACTTTACGAGAAACGTCAGACGGATTCGTAATCGCAGAGCGCGACTTGTCGCTTCGTGGTCCAGGTGAATTATTGGGGGCCAAACAATCTGGGGATGCGATGTTGCGATTTGTCGACCTGCAACGGGATGCCTGGCTGATTGAGCTGGCTCAGACAGCGGCAGAGCGTCTGTTAGCTGAGCATGGCGACCTAGTAGAAAGACATCTGGAGCGTTGGCTTGGCTCTCGCACTGAGTTTCTAAAAGCTTGATAATTACACCATGACTCTGATTGCAAATAAAGAAAGACTAATTATCTGATGCGCGATCGTCTTGTTGCTTACGCTTATCTAATCCGTCTGGATAAACCGATCGGAACGCTATTACTATTGTGGCCAACCTTGTGGGCCCTTTGGCTAGCGAGTGGTGGTTTTCCTCAATGGCAGCTCTTGATTATTTTTATCTTAGGAACATTTTTAATGCGTAGTGCCGGTTGCGCTATGAATGACTATGCAGATCAAGATTTTGATCGCCATGTTTTGAGAACTAAAGAGCGACCTATTACGAGTGGAAAGATTTCTGGAAAAGAAGCATTAGCAGTTGCAGCCACTTTGGCATTGATGGCCTACATACTGATTCAACCTCTAAATACTTTAACTCAAGAACTCTCTTTCTTTGCCTTGGCAGTTGTGATTATTTACCCTTTCACCAAACGCTTCTTTGCTATTCCGCAAGCAGTCCTGGGTATTGCCTTTGGCTTTGGAATTCCGATGGCCTATGCCGCTGTATTGGATTTCATTCCAATGGAGGCTTGGATTTTGTTTGTGGGCAATATCTTCTGGGCGATTGCTTACGATACAGCTTATGCCATGGTTGATCGTGATGATGATGTGCGTTTGGGTTTGCGCACCTCAGCTATTACCTTTGGTCGTTTTGATGTTCTCGTAATTGCCTTGAGTTACTGCGCACTATTTCTGAGCCAGATTTGGGTTGCTCAACTAGCTAATCTCAATAATTACTTTTGGGTGGGTTGGTGCTTTGCTGTAGCTTGCGCCCTATATCACCTGAAGTTAGTGGCTAGTCGCAAGCGGGAAGATTGCTTCAAGGCATTTCGCCACAACAACTGGTTGGGTGGATTCTTATTTCTGGGAATTCTATTAGGTCTTACCTAATTCATCGCCCATGGCTTTACCGCGTTGACTAGCCGCATCAATTGCTTTTTCAAGCGCACCATGCCAATCGAGTTGCGTGAGTATCTCTAGCGCAGCAGCAGTAGTGCCACCCTTGGAAGTAACGCGTTCACGCAGTACACCCGCATGCTCATCTGAGTTATGGGCCAATTGTGTAGCGCCCTCTAAGGTAGCATAAGCAAGTTTGCGAGCGGTAGCCGAGTCCAACCCCAGTTTCTCGCCACTCGATTGCATGGCCTCTAAGAACGCAAAAACGTAGGCGGGACCACTTCCAGAAACAGCGGTAACCGCATCCATGAGTTTTTCTTCATTCACCCAGACTGCTTGACCTACTGCATTACAAATAGTTTCTGCCAAGGCGCGGTCAGATGCATTGACCGCAGCATCAGCGAATAGCCCAGTAATGCCCTTACCAATTAATGCTGGGGTATTAGGCATCGCACGTACACAGCGCTCATGATCAAGCCAGCGACTCATATCTTTAAGACGAATGCTCGCAGCAATGCTGAGAATAAGTGGACCTGGTGCCGTCGCATGCTTGAGTTTTGCACTTAAAGACTTGGCTGCCACATTAAAGTCCTGGGGTTTAATTGCCATGACTACGATATTGTTTTTAGAGAAGTTAAAAGCAATTTGATCCAAAGCGCCAATGATTTGCACGCCAAAATCTTGGTGCAACTGCAAGCCAGTACTAGCATTTGCCTCGACTACAGACAGTTGATTGGCCTCAAAACCATTAGCTAGTAGGCCGCTAATTAAAGCGCGACCCATATTGCCACCCCCAATGAAGGTGATGTGGGCATTTTGGTTTGTTTGTTGTGTGCTCATGCCTTGATCTTATCGCGCTTCCCAAAAATGGCGCTACCTACACGTACCATGGTACTGCCTTCAGTGACTGCAGCCTCCAGATCATCAGACATTCCCATGGAGAGCGTATCAAAGAAATCATACCCATCATCACCAATATGCTTTGCCTTAATTCCGACAAAGCATTCTCGAACAGAAGCTAAAGATTGACGTTGCTGGTTGACATCATCGCTAGGTGCAGGGATGGCCATGAGTCCACGCAGAACTAAATTAGGTAATTTGGAGATCGCATCGCAAAGAGCATCGACCTCTTCGAGAGAAATACCGCTTTTACTATCTTCTTCGCTGACATTAATCTGAACGCAAACCTGCAATGGCTCTAAGTTGGAAAATTCTCCGCGTTGAGTAGAAAGGCGTTCTGCAATTTTGATGCGATCAATACTGTGTACCCAGTCAAAATGTTCCGCAACATCACGTGTCTTATTGCTTTGTAGTGGGCCAATAAAATGCCACTCTAGCCAAGGGCGCAATTTAGCAAGTTGCTGAATTTTTTCAACGCCTTCTTGGACATAATTTTCACCAAAAGCAGTTTGCCCGACATGCATAGCCTCCTCAATCGCTATAGCGGGAAAGGTTTTGCTGACAGCAAGTAGTTGAATGTCCTCAGGCTCACGTTTAGCCGCCAAAGCTGCCAGTTCAAGTCGCTGCCTCAACATCATAAGGTTTGTGGTGACTTGACTCATGATGGGATTCGGTTTTTTTGACTAATGAGTTGGTCAACAATCTCAATCCAATGCATGACTGGATTGTCATCTTGTTGAAGATGAGTGATGCAGCCAATATTTCCGGAAACAATGACTTGCGCTCCAGACTCTTCGCAGGCAGCATTGAGATGAGTTAGTTTGTTATTGCGTAACTGTTCTGAGAGTACTGGCTGGGTTACTGAATAGGTGCCTGCAGAACCACAACAAAGATGACTATCAGCGCATAAGCGCACGCCAATACCAATATTAGCTAACAGACCCTCTACTTTGCCGCGAATTTGTTGGCCATGTTGCAGTGTGCAGGGCGGGTGATAAACCACACCAGGTTTTGGATCACTACCCACTAGGGCAACGAGCTCTTCCTGAAGTACTGGCAGGATTTCTGAAATATCTTTAGTGAGAGCGGAGATGGTCTTGGCCTTAACAGCGTACTGGGGATCATTCGAAAGTAGATGGCCATAATCTTTGACCATCACGCCACAACCAGAAGCGGTCATCACAATGGCTTCAACGCCTTGCTCAACTTGCGGCCACCAGGCATCGATATTTTGTTTAGCATTTTCTAGGCCACCCACTTGATCGTTTAGGTGGTGGCGCAATGCTCCACAGCAAGTAGCGTTAGGCGCGGAAATTAACTGAATCTTGAGTGCATCTAAAACCCGTGCTGTTGCTGAGTTAATGTTTGGCAGCATGCCAGGTTGAACGCAGCCCTCGAGCAATAGCATCTTGCGTGAGTGGCTAGTCTGTGGCCTTGCATAAGGATCAGTGTTTGGATTGAGCGCTTTATTTTTAGCTTCCGGAATCTTGCGCTGGATACCACTCGGCATGAGTGGGCGAACTAAGCGACCAATCGCCATCGCAGAATTAAATAACTTAGGGCTAGTTAAACCCTCTTTTAGGGCCCAGCGTGTGAGGCGCTGACCAAGAGGACGCTTGGGAGTGTTTTCTTCTGCCCACTTGCGCCCAATATCGACCAAGTTGCCGTATTGCACGCCACTAGGACAAGTACTTTCACAATTGCGGCAAGTCAGACAGCGATCTAAATGCAGACGTGTTTTTTCGGTAGGGGCTTGGCCTTCCGCCATTTGTTTGATGAGGTAGATACGACCTCGGGGACCATCGAGCTCATCACCTAGTAATTGGTAGGTAGGGCATGTAGCGGTGCAGAAGCCGCAGTGAACGCATTTGCCAAGAATTCTGGCGGCTTCAATACCCTCGGGAGTATTGACGAATTGGGGGGCGAGTTGAGTTTGCATAAGGGCGCTAAAAAAGATACTTAGGGAAGGCGTGAAGTAGCAAATATGCCCGCAGGATCAAAGGCGGTTCTGAGGCGGGTTTGTACTGCCTCCAATGCAGTTGAGTGCACTTGCTCACTCAAAAGGGTAAAGCGTTGTGTGCCTGAGTCAACATTACTCCCTTGCTTAAAACGAGTTGCATGCCCACCATGAGCGCTCGCTAAGGCCTTGATAGAGGTAAAAGTAGCGTCATCACCCGGCGCCTTTATCCAGCGTTGCTGACCATGCCATTCCAAAGCAATGTCACCGTTCACATTTTGAAAAGCAAGTGTTCCACAGGCGGCTGGGAGTGCGAGGCGATATAAAGTTTCATCACTATTGAGGTTTGAAAAAACAGCTAATTGCTGTTCGCGCAAAGCGGCCCAAAATTTTGAAGCTACTTGAGGGTCTAGTTCGCTTGCATTGACAGCTGCACCCATGATTGGAATTGCTGCTTTGATTGCAGCAGCAGCACCGGCTAAGCGAATGGTGAGTTCACCATTACCACCGATTGAACTGCCGATCCAGCAGCTTGCTGAGAGTGGTAATGGCTGTCCTGCCCATTCATTTAGGAGCTGCAGTGCCCGTGCTTGGGTAATGTTGCAACGAAGAGATGCTGTAGCAGCTGGTCGCGGTAATACTTTTACGGAAGCTTCTAGCAACAGCGATAAGGTTCCCATTGATCCAGGCAATAAGCGTGAGACATCATATCCCGCAACGTTCTTCATCACCTTGCCCCCAAAGGATAGATCTTGGCCTTTACCGTCTAGGATGCGAGCACCCAGAACAAAATCCCGTAAATTACCAGCGCTAATGCGCCCCGGGCCTGCCAAGCCTGCAGCAATCGCTCCACCAAAAGTCGCGCGCTCTCCAAAGTGAGGGGGCTCAAATGCTAACACTTGATTCTTATCAGCTAGAGCGGCTTCAATTTCTTTTAGCGGTGTACCAGCGCACGCAGTAATCACAAGCTCTTCAGGCTGGTATTCTAAAATCCCCGAGTAAGTGCGGGTATCTAACTTGGCATAAGAATTGGCATTCCCATACCAAGACTTTGTGCCGCCACCTTCAATCGATAAAGGAGTTTTATTTTTAACTGCCGCCAGAATTTGTTCTTGAAATAAGTCAATACTTGCATTGCTAGTTGCCGACATTAAAAACGCTCCAACTCAGGATGCGGTAAGTTGCCACCACTAATGCGCATGCGGCCATATTCAGCACAACGGTTCAAGGTAGGAATGGCTTTATCGGGATTCAATAGTCGCTCTGGATCAAATGCGGATTTAACACCCCAAAATGATTCGCGTTCACCTTCACCAAATTGAATGCACATGGAGTTAATTTTTTCAATGCCAACACCGTGCTCACCAGTGATCGTGCCATCAAGCTCAACGCAGGCTTCTAAAATTTCAGTACCAAATTCTTCGGCGCGATGCCACTCTTCTTGATCGGCACCGTTAAATAAAATGAGGGGATGCATATTGCCATCACCCGCATGAAATACATTTAAGCAGGCAAGACCATATTTCTTTTCCATACCCTGTATACGTCTTAGTAAAGTGCCAATATTTCTGCGTGGGATCGTGCCATCCATGCAGTAATAGTCGGCAGCTAAGCGGCCGGCTGCTGGGAAAGCATTTTTGCGACCGCTCCAAAACTTCAGGCGTTCCGCTTCATTCTGAGAAATCTGAATGCCGCTGGCACCGGCTTGCTCTAGAACTTTTGTCATGCGCTCAATTTCTTCCGCAACCTCTTCAGGCGTGCCGTCGGATTCGCAAAGCAGAATGGTTTCGGCTTCGAGGTCATATCCCGCATGAACAAACTCTTCTACTGCGCGAGTGGTGGCTTTATCCATCATCTCTAGGCCGGCTGGAATGATCCCAGCAGCAATGATGGCCGCTACTGCATCTGCACCTTTTTCAATATCGTCAAAGCTGGCCATGATGACGCGCGCCAACTTGGGTTTAGCAACCAGCTTTACTGTGACTTCGGTCACGACAGCAAGCATGCCCTCGCTACCCATCACAATTGCTAATAAATCGAGTCCTGGGGAGTCTGGTGCAAGACTACCAAACTCTACGATCTCACCGTTCATCAAGATGCCGCGCACCTTTAAAACGTTGTGAAGCGTCAGGCCATATTTGAGGCAGTGCACACCACCGGAGTTTTCATTGACGTTCCCGCCAATAGAGCAGGCGATCTGTGAAGATGGGTCTGGGGCGTAATACAGTCCGAGATGAGCTACCGCTTCGGAGATCGCTAAATTACGAACACCTGGCTGCACAACTGCAGTTCTCGTGAACGGATCGATGTTGATGATCTTTTTGAGCTTGGCTAGCGAGAGCACTAGGCCCTGGGAGATAGGCATGGCACCACCCGATAGACCGGTGCCAGATCCGCGGGGGACAATGGGCACCTGCATCGCAAAGCAAATCTTCAAAATCTGGGCAACCTGCTCCTCAGTCTCCGGCAGAGCTACCGCTAGGGGCATACGTCGATAGGCTGCCAGGCCATCGCATTCATAAGGAATCGTGTCCTCAGGCTCCCATAGCAAGGCATGTTCGGGGAGGATAGGGCGCAAGGCCGATACCAGTTTGGATTGCAGGGCGGTAATAGCCGCGAGTTCGGGGGGTGGGGTCACCATATTCATAGGAATCATTTTAGCCATTTACCTATAATTAGTTTTATGGGAAATCGACTTTCAAAAATAGCCACCAGAACTGGTGATGCGGGCATGACCGGGCTTGGCGATGGTAGCCGGGTAGAAAAGGATCATTTGCGCATTTGCGCTATGGGCGATGTGGATGAATTGAACTCCGAAATCGGGGTTTTAATGACTGAATCGATCCCCGAGAGCCTTGCAGAGGAGCTCAAAAACCTATTTTTGCAAGTACAGCATGATTTATTTGACCTGGGTGGGGAGCTTTGTATTCCTAACTACACCCTACTTAAACCAGAGCAGGTAGCCCAGTTGGATATTTGGCTGGAAAAATTCAATGCGACTTTGCCCCCTCTGACTGAATTTATTCTTCCGGGCGGCACTAGGGCAGCTTCTCAGGCCCATGTCTGCCGCACTGTCTGTAGACGGGCGGAGAGATCGATTGTGCGTTTGGGATGGGAGGAGCCTTTATACGACGCTCCGCGTCAATACGTTAATCGCTTATCAGACCTATTGTTTGTATTAGCGCGGGTTCTCAATCGTGCTGCAGGTGGTCAAGACGTTTTATGGAAGCATGAAAAAAAAGAGACTAAATAATTTAGTCTCTTTTAGATTAATAAAGCAGTTTCACTTTATCTTCTTACCTCATTATTTCTTTGCTTTTCTGCGGCTCTTTACAGCTAAAGCCAAACGTTGTAATACATTGGCTGAGTCTTCCCAATTAATGCAAGCATCGGTAATGCTCTTGCCGTATTCCAATTTGTTTGGATCATCTTTTCCGGGCGAGAATTTTTGCGCACCATCATTGAGGTGACTTTCAATCATCACACCAAAAATATGATGTGAGCCAGATTCAATTTGCTCAGCAATATTTTCTGCCACCACAATTTGACGCTCATGTTTTTTGCTGGAGTTTGCGTGCGATAAGTCAACCATCAAACTGGCTGGAAGCTTTGCTGCCTGTAGTTCAGAGCAGGCTGCTTGAACATATTGCGCTTCATAGTTAGGCTCTTTACCGCCACGCAAAATAACGTGACAGTCTTTATTGCCCTTAGTTTCCACAATAGATACTTGACCGTTCTTATGCACTGATAAGAAGTGGTGTGGGCGGCTGGCTGCCTGAATAGCATCAGTAGCAATCTTGATGTTGCCATCAGTACCATTCTTAAATCCGATTGGCGCTGAGAGGCCAGAAGCAAGTTCGCGATGCACTTGACTCTCGGTTGTGCGTGCGCCAATAGCGCCCCAAGAAATCAGATCCGCAATGTATTGCGGAGAAATCACATCCAAAAATTCGCTACCTGCAGGCATGCCTAGGCGATTGATTTCCATCAATACTTGGCGAGCCATTCGCAGACCTTCTTCAATGCGATAGCTCTCATCTAAGTACGGGTCATTAATTAAACCCTTCCAGCCAACAGTGGTGCGTGGCTTTTCAAAATAGACACGCATCACGATTTCGAGTTCACCTGCAAAACGATCACGCTCTATAAGTAGTCTTTGGCAGTACTCTAGTGCTGCACGAGGATCATGAATCGAGCAAGGCCCGATGATCACGAGCAGGCGATCATCTTTTCCGTGAATGATGTCGCGAATCTTTTTACGTGTCTTGCTGATGAGTGCTTCTGTAGGTGTTCCTGCGATCGGAAAGAAGCGAATTAAATGCTCTGGTGGTGGCAGAACAGTAATATTGTGAATGCGTTGATCGTCCGTGTCTGACGTTTTATCAACGGCAGCGTACCAGTTTGCGGGATTCGTATTTTGTTGGCTCATCTGGCTATTTTAAGCCGTTCCTCCGACAGTCAGGCTGTCGATGCGTAAAGTTGGTTGCCCAACGCCCACAGGGACGCTCTGGCCTTCCTTGCCGCAAACCCCGATGCCGCCGTCTAATTTCAGGTCATTTCCGATCATAGAGATCTGTTTTAAGGACTCCGGACCGCTACCAATGATGGTGGCGCCCTTAACTGGATATTGAATTTTGCCGTTTTCTACCCAATAGGCCTCTGAGGCTGAAAATACGAATTTACCGCTAGTAATATCGACTTGACCGCCCCCAAAGTTGACCGCATAAAGGCCGCGTTTAATGCTGGCTACGATTTCTTGGGGATCATCCTTACCGGCCAGCATGTAGGTATTGGTCATGCGGGGCATCGGTAGGGAGGCAAAACTCTCGCGCCGTCCATTGCCCGTCAGGGGCATATTCATGAGTCTGGCATTCAGGCTGTCCTGAATATACCCTTTCAAAATGCCGTCTTCAATCAGGGTGGTGCACTGGGTAGGCGTACCTTCGTCATCAATATTGAGTGAACCGCGACGACCGGAAAGTGTTCCGTCATCCACTACAGTGACACCTTTAGCGGCAACGCGTTGTCCAATGCAGCCAGCAAAAGCAGATGAGCCCTTGCGATTAAAGTCGCCCTCAAGGCCATGACCTACTGCTTCGTGCAATAACACGCCAGGCCATCCTGGCCCCATCACTACTGTCATTGGACCGGCTGGGGCAGGGCGAGAATCCAAATTGATCAGTGCGCCATCAACTGCCTCATCAACATATTGATTAATCAGTTCTGTATTGAAGTAGTGGTAATCATGACGAGCACCACCTCCTGAAGACCCAGATTCGCGACGACCATTTTGTTCGGCAATCACATGCACTGATACTCTTACTAGTGGACGTACATCAGCTGCCAATAGGCCATCCGCTCGAACAACGAGCACGACATCGAACTCACCAGCTAAGCTAGCCATCACCTGAATGATGCGTGGGTCACGTGCTTTTGCGCGACGCTCAATGCCTTCAAGTAAAGCGATCTTTTCTTGGGGTGCTAGTGAATCTAAAGGGTTTAAGTCTGAGTAGAGTCCATTGGAAACAGGCGTAAAGATTTTGCTCGCAACAGCGCGTGTACCACCTTGGGGTCCAATCACGCGAGTAGATTTGGCTGCTTTATTTAGGACCTCTAAATTAATTTCATCAGAGTAAGCAAAGGCAGTCTTATCTCCATAAATCGCGCGCACTCCAACACCTTGATCAATGCTAAAGCTACCGGATTTCACGATACCCTCTTCAAGGCTCCAGCTCTCGCTACGAGTATGTTGGAAATAAAGGTCAGCATCGTCGAGCTGATGCGTAAACATATTGCCAAAGGTGTGATGCAAATCTTGCTCAGAGAGCCCGCTTGGCTCAAGCAAAATAGATTTAGCCAGCTTGAGAAGGTCGGCCTGTTTTTTGGGCTTAGTCCAATCACTTGGAAATAATGCTTCTGGTGCTCTCATCTTGATTTTGCTGAACTTTCTATATTAAAGCTTGCGGTGTTTTAATGCGGGTAACTTAGAGCGTACCTCTTTTAATTTATCTTTGCTGAGCGTGCCCTGAATAAAACCTTCACCTTTAGGAAGATTGCTCAATATCTCTCCCCATGGGTCAATTAGCATGCTCTCACCCCAGGTACGCCGTTGGTTTAAGTGAAGGCCGCCCTGGGCTGAAGCTAAGACATAGCATTGGTTTTCAATTGCGCGAGCGCGCAAAAGAATTTCCCAATGATCTTTACCTGTGGTGTAGGTAAATGCAGCTGGAATAATGTGACAATCCACTTGGCCAAGGGCGCGGTATAGCTCTGGAAAACGTAGGTCATAACAAATACTCAATCCAAAGCGCCATTCCACTGCATCAACTTCGATTGAGAATTGGCCTGGTAGGCTACCCGCTGAAATAGTTTCAGACTCTTCGTAACGCTCCGTTGGAGTTTGAAAACCAAACAAATGAATCTTATCGTAACGAGCGATTTGTGTGCCTTGAGGATCAAATACTAGTGAGGTATTCAGAACCTTATTAGATTCTTTGGCCTCCAAAGGAATGGTTCCAGCAACTAGATAAATATTATTTTCTTGTACGATTGAGGCAAGTCGCTCTTGAATCGGACCAGACCCAGCCACCTCCCGTGCATTGACCTTATCGGTATCTTTCAAACCCATTAAGCAAAAATATTCCGGCAACACGGCAATCTGCGCCCCGGAATCTGTAGCGGCTTTAATTAAGCGAGCTGCAGTCTCGAGATTTTCATTGAGACTGGGAGTCGATACCATTTGTATCGATGCCATGTTGAGTTCAGAAGAATTTCTTGGTACGTTCATTTATTTAACCTGGCATTTGGGTGGCGTTGTTTTGGTTTGTAGGTGGATTTGCGGGAGCAGAATTAGGGGAGCCTGGTTTTGTTTGTTCTTTCAAAAGATTCTTAGTGCGAATCGTCTCTAAAGTTTTAGCATCGAGTGGCTGACCCTTTTGATCAAGAGGAACTACTTCAGGATTTTCCCAGGAGCCCTGAACCAAATAATCTGTCTGCATGGTGCGGTTAATTTGATTGGTGATGAGATACTGACCTAGTACCGCACCTAAACCAATAATGGGATTAATTGCAAATGCCGCAAGTGAGCCTGCAGTGGCGTCGATCGTAGGAAAGATAGTGATTCGGAGATCCTGGGTTTCTTTGGCGATATTAATTTGCCCTGTCATAGCAACCCGAGCTTGATCCAGAATCATATTGAATTGTTTGGTTTGCGCAATGCCTTGTGTAATCTCAAAGTTACTCGCAATAGAATTAAAGGGTGTGCCTTTGATTGCTAAGTTTCCTAGACTACCTTTGAGATCAAAGGTTGCAAATCTAAAGAGACTTTGCAGACTGAGAACATCCAGCAGCTTAGCTCCATCAGTGTTGACTTCTAATAAGCGTCCTTTGGCGAGGTCTAGGCTCACGTTGCCAGCAAGAGAATCATATGCTGGAGAAAAGGGCGAACCAGACCATGAGAGCGAGGCATTGAGCTTTCCTTCACCACCCTCTACCGACTTAGAGTTACTCCAATGGGCAATAATCTGCCCCGCATCTTTGATATTGACATCCGCAGTGAATGAGCTTAGTTCAGGATTGTTTGGGGTGCGAGCCTGCCACTGACCTTTGATAGTGGAGTTGCCTTGAGGATTATTAATTTGCATTGACTCAAGCTTCACGAGATCGCGACTAGTTTTGGATTTGATCTTTACAGCGCCTAGTTGCGCCTTGGTCCAACTCAAATCATCGATCGTTAAATCTAAGCTGGGGATAGCATTTGGATCGACCGGGGTCTTGAGGGGGATAGCTTTTTGTGGGGGACTTTCCTTGGATACTAATTCTGGAGATATACGTTGATCTGGAACTTTTAGGCGTGTAAGTCTTCCAGAGACAAATCCACTGGGGTGATCACTACTACCGGGTTGCCATTGCACCTGACCAGCGATCTGGGATGAATTTAAACGCATTTGCCAAGCGATATTTTTTTTCTGAGACTGCAAGCTGACATCAATCCACTCGCGATCTAGGGCAATTAATTTCTTCACTTGAGCGGAGACTTGCACATCCTCTTCGGGAGGATTTGACGGGTTGATTTCATTTGTTCGCCCCTTTGATTTTCCTGCCCCTAAAAACTCCACCCACTGATCAAGATCGAGTTCATTGCTTGCTAAGTAGAGAGAGGTGCCTTGCTGCGGCAATGGTGCCGGCGACCCAACTCCTACTGCATTTTTTACTTCATTGGCCGAATTGAGATTTCCCTGAAGGAAATATTGACCTCCTAATTTTCCAGACCAATCTGCGCGTACTAAATTCCTTTTGCTGGCTGGGTAAATTTTTAGATTGAGTTCTCCCAACATAGGAGTTCCTGCTAATTTCTTGGCAGGTGAGGGGGCGGAGCTTGCCCAGTTGCGTAAATCAAAATTGAGTTTAGTTTGGCTGCCTGCTTTATTAAAGTTGATCAGACCTTCATATTTTGCCGATCCACTCATCGCACTCAGGAGTGCTGGGTGGGCCCGAGATCTTAAATTTCCTGAGATGTAATCTTTGATGAAGCTAGCATTAATGTTGCCTCCAATGCTAAAGCTAGTATTGCCTGCCGAAGAGGGTGCGCTAGCAATTTTGAAGGCGCCGCCTAAAAAATTTGCGGTGACATTATCAAACTCAGGATTAGCTTCAGTAATGCGTACCTTGCCCCTCAGATTTTCAAGTGGAGGAACCTGCCCCCATTGCACTTGATTTCCGGGAAGGTTAATTTTTGCATCGAAGCTAACATCGTCACTTCCAGCTAGCGGAATTTTTAAGTCAAGGCCGACATTTACAGAGCCCTTGAGGGAGAGATTCTTGGCTAAGTTCGCTTGTGAAATGCCTACGGGTGATGTAAATAGGTATTCGAGGATTTCAGGGCCATCACCCTCAATGGAGCTATTAATGAGTAAGGCCAGATTTTTAGCGCTTAGATCCGGAATTTGTGCTTTGACCTTGGTGATAGCCACCCTTTGATAGTTTGCTTTATCGACATCAATATTTAAAGCTGCTTGTTTCATATTGATACTGCCGCTGACATTGCTCAGTACTGACCAAACCCCTTGGCTTTTTGGAAGCAGAGGTACTGGCTTGAAGCTTGCCTTGGAAAAAGGTAGGTTTAAGCTGAGCTCCCCCACTGTGCCTGCTGGGTAAGGCGCTTGATTGGGGTCGCCTTTAATGTGCAAAGAGCCATTTTGAATCTCTCCAGACTCAAAGGCTTTACTTAGGTATAGGCGACTATCCTTATCCATTCCAACTGGTAAATAGCGATATGCTGTTGCTAACTTAGCCTTAACAAACTCCATATCGAGTGTTATTTGATCGGGTTGTTTCGGGGCGCCGATCAGATAGCTGAGATCAAAATTGGTAGTGATTTCAGGGTTACTGAGCTGCATTTTCTTGGCATTGATTAGCCAGCCCCCTTTTTGTTTAGACCAACTAATCTCACCTTTTGCGCGGTCTAATTGAATTTCAGAAGCGGATAAAAAGTCACCCATCTCTAATTCAAGATTGCTCGAATCTAGTGTGAAGTTACCTTGCTTCTGATTGCCAACTAAGTTGCCAGACAAATTTGCAGCTGAGGGCATTGATTTATTCACCCCAGTGAAACTAATGTCATTGAGCTTTGCGCTGATAGTGAAGTCGAGTTTGTTAAAGGAAAACCAATTTCCCGGAATGGGTAAGGCCGATAGAGCAGATTGGCTTTCGGACCAATTCATATTTACATTCTGTAGCTCACCATCTGCTTCAGAAATCTTGATCCATTGATGAATCTTTTTTGGCAGAGGAAGATTGAGTGCAAAGAGAGCAATATCTTCTAATTGTATTTTTGGTGATGAGAAGCCGAACTCTTTTATCTCGCCACCATCTTTTGGCGGACGCCAACGGAAAGTAATGGGGCTTAATTTTTCAAGGGGCGCTGTTTGCGGGCTATCGATATTGCGCCATGCCAAGGTTTTTGTTGTGATGGAATTTAAGCCGCCATCGGTATCTTGGATGAGATCTGTTTCCAGCCTACCAAACTCAAGGGGATCCTCATCCTTGTTTAATTGCAATATAACTTGATCGGCTATTAAAGACATTTTACCGCCATTAGCCTTGCCACCATCAAGCTTCAAGCTACCCTTAGAGTTGATTCTGCCGCCCAAGTCATATACCGGAAGACTGAGGTCTTTAGAAATTTGCCCGAGCTTGAGTTCTGCAAAATCCCACGAAACAGTTCCGACCCAGTCGCGCCAATTACCCGCCTGGCCACCAAGGTGATGGACAAAGTCAGCCTGAAGTTTAATTGGATTTAGACTCCAAGGGGTTTGAGCGACGAGCTGACCTTCATGACTGCGAATGCCGTTTACTAATTGGAAGCTATGAATATCAATGGTAGTTTTTAGTTTTCGACTTTGTTGGTCTTCCCAATAAATTTTGGCATTGTTAATTTGGATATCGTTTTGAGCGAGCAACCAGTTGCCAGTTGAAAAATTATCGGCATCACCTTGAACCGGAATGCCGGCAATGGAAACAATGCCTTTTGCATCGCGCTGTGCGTATAGCTGCGCCCGATCAATAGTGATCTCGTGAAAATAGGGTGCTAAATAATAGAAAGAAAGCCAACTGAGTTGCCCGCTGATATTTTCAATGAGCAAGGGCGGTGTGGAAATATTTGCGATATTGAATCGTAATCCTTGAATCGCAAAGCTTGGTCGAATTCCAGTCCAAGATACTTGGACATCATCCATCGTGACATTGGTGCCCAAGCGAGCACTCATTAAGCGCTCTATGGTGGGCTTTGATTTCTCAATCTGTGGCCATAAAACAAAACGCACCCCAAGATGGCCTAATACAAAAAAAGCCACAGTAACACCTGCAAGAATGAGGGTGCGCTGACGCCAGCGACCACCAGAACCTGAAGGACGTTTTTGAAGCACGCTCTGCAGGCGAGTCCGGATGATATTTACAAGCATGGTCTCTATTATCCGTCAGCTATTAGGTGATCGCCAAGCTTCTGTAAGTTTGAGTCGAGAGTCGGATTAAGATGGAGAAATGACTGATTTTGCCGCCCAAATTGAATTTCTAAAGCAGCACTCCAGCTACGCACAACGTTGGCTCAATTCTCGTCCTGAGTGGGTTGATTGGCTTCGTTCTCAGGGTACCCAAAAAGTGGATTTGATTGGAATCCGGGATCTATTGAGTCCTTGCCAAGATGCTTTAGCTGCCCCTGAGCAAGATGAGGCTCAGTTTATGGCGGATCTGAGGCTGGCAAGGCAACACCTCATGCTCTGGATTGCCTTTCGAGACCTCAATGGCCTGGCCGATCTTGGTGAGGTAACTCAGGCATTGAGTCATTTTGCTGAGGAGGCAATAGCTCTTACGATTGCCTATATTCGAGAAGATCAGCAGCGTCGTTTTGGCCTGCCTTGGAGCCGGGTCACGGATTCAGAGATGCCTTTAATGGTCGTGGGTATGGGCAAGCTGGGAGGGTTGGAGCTCAACCTTTCTTCTGATATCGACCTGATCTTTTTATATGAACACGAAGGTGATACTCAGGGTGGACCTAAGAGCCTGTCATATCACGAGTGGTTTGTGCGCATGGGCAAGCGTCTGATTAAATTATTGGCTGAGCATGACGCCAATGGTTTTGTATTTCGGGTGGATATGCGCCTGAGACCCAATGGAGATTCTGGACCCCTAGTCTGTAGTCTCGATATGCTTGAAGAATATCTATTGGTACAAGGAAGGGAGTGGGAGCGCTATGCCTGGATTAAGGGCAGGTTAATCTCACCTTTACCTGATTCATCCTCCTTTGCTCATTGCGAGCGTGAGCTCGATCAACTGATTCGTCCTTTTGTTTATCGCCGCCATTTAGATTACGGTGTGATTGCTTCCATCCGTGAATTGCACCGGCAGATACAGCATGAAGCCGAGAAGCGCTCGTCCAATCATCATGGTCGATCTAGGGATATTAAGTTGGGCCGCGGCGGCATCCGTGAAATTGAATTCTTGGCGCAAATGTTTCAATTGATGCGTGGCGGTACGGATCCGCGCTTTCGCATTCGGCCTACTCTAGAGGTATTGGAGTTAGTAAAGCAGAAAGACATTTTGCCCGCTAAAGAGGTTGATGATTTAAAGGCAGCTTACGTTTACTTGCGTCGCTTAGAGCATCGGATCCAGGTTTGGGAGGATCAGCAGACACACTATTTGCCTGAGGATGAGGGTCCTCGTGCTCGTTTGGCAGCGAGTATGGTCGGCCCTGATCAGATTCAAGATCAAGCGCGTTTTTTATCTGAGCTCGACCAACACCAAACGGCAGTAGCTCAGTATTTTGAAAAAGCTTTTGTACTCGATGATGCTGCGCGCTTAGATAATGCCTCCTTGCCAGCAGGCTGGGAGCCTGACTCCACCCTGTTCCCAGAGTCTACGGCCCGTTGGTTGGCTTGGGCTGATAGCTCTAAGCAAAGACAGTTACCAGAAAAAAGCAGGATCATTTTCAACAACCTGATTCGCAAGGCTGCAGAGAACTTGCAAGTGGATCAGCCTGTTGTGATTAGCGCAGATCAAACCTTGCTACGTTTTTTTGATTTGTTAGAGGCAGTTGCGAGGCGTAGCGCCTATCTATCCATCTTGTCTGAATATCCTCAAGCACTATTGAATGTATTGGCTTTACTTAAGACCTCTCAATGGGGCGCGCAATATTTAACTCGGCACCCCCATCTCTTAGATTACTTACTTAACTCTCGTACTGAGAAGGCGCTGATTGAAAATCCAGAGCAGTATTGGCAGGAAGTAAAAGCTACCTTAGATATGCGTCTTGATGATGTGATGGCAGATGGTGATGGCTCAGAGCAGGCGATGGATATTTTGCGCATCACCCATCACACTGAAACCTTTATCACCTTGCTCGCAGATTTAGGAATTGGCATGGATCACGAGCTTTCGGTAGAAAAGGTGAGTGATCATCTATCTGCTTTAGCAGACCTGATATTACAGACCACTTTTGAGCGGGTATGGCCTGGCGTTGCCCAGAAGTTTGCATTGCCGCTAGATACGACTGCGCCATTCGCAGTGATTTCTTATGGCAAGTTGGGTGGTAAAGAGTTGGGCTATGCCTCTGACTTAGACTTGGTTTTCTTATATCAGGCCGAAGCAACTGATCTAACTGCCCAAGAAATTTATGCGCTACTCGCTAAGCGGATGATTAACTGGTTAACCGCCTATACATCAGCTGGCAGCTTATTTGAAATCGACACACGTCTTCGTCCAAATGGTTCTGCCGGATTCTTAGTGACCAATGCCGATGCATTTAAGAAATATCAGATGCGTGAGGGTGACAACGCTGCATGGGTTTGGGAGCATCAAGCTCTGACGCGAGCTAGATTCTCGGCAGGATCAAGAGTAGTTGAAGAATTCTTTGATAGCGTGCGATTTGATGTTTTAAGTCAGAAGCGTGATGTTGGACAACTGCGCCATGAGATTTTGGAAATGCGTCGCAAAGTTCATGCTGGACATCCAAACCCTAGCGCTGACTTTGATTTGAAGCATGATGCCGGTGGTATGGTGGATATTGAATTTATCGTGCAGTTTTTAGTTCTGGCATTCTCAAGCACCCATCCACAGCTGATTGGTAATTTGGGAAACATCGCTTTACTTCGGATTGCTGGAGAGGCAGGATTAATTCAAGCTGCAATAGCACAAGAGGTAGGAGATGCCTATCGCTTACTTCGGGCGCGTCAGCATCGCTTGCGTTTAGATGGTGCAGAAAAGACGCGGGTAGATTTGGGGCTTGAGCCACAATTGGTTCAAGCAAGAGATATGGTTCTGACTTTATGGCAAGAAATATTTTTGGCCCCTTCGGACACAAAATCAGCTTAGTTTTGCTCTAGTAGCTCCCGAGCGTGTCGACGTGTCGTGTCGGTAATCGTTGCTCCACCCAGCATGCGCGCAACTTCCTCTACTCGCTCAGGCCTTCCAAGCGGCATGACCTGAGAGAGAGTTTTATCGCCGGCCTGAGATTTACTGACTTTGAGGTGGTGATTGCCTTGCGCAGCCACTTGTGGCAAGTGGGTCACACACAGAATTTGATGAGACTGGCCAAGCTGACGCAATAGCTTCCCAACGGTCTCTGCGACAGCGCCGCCAATGCCGGCATCGACTTCATCAAATATCAGAGTGGGTGTAAATGAGGCCTTGCTAGTGATAACGCTAATAGCTAAGCTAATACGAGCTAATTCACCACCGGATGCTACTTTTGCCAATGAACGTGGAGTGCTTCCAGCATGGCCTGCAACTAGAAACTCAATTTGCTCAAGACCATGAGCGCCACCTTCGGCCAAAGGTAGCAAAGCAATTTCTAATTGTCCGCCTGCCATCGATAGGTCTTGCATTGCAGTGGTAACTTGCTTGCCTAAATCTAGCGCAGCCTTGCTACGTTTTTGTGAGAGTTGCTTTGCTTGCTTGAGGTAGGCAAGCTCTTCTTGTTTCACCCTCTCACGTAAAGCTTCTATATTTTGAGAGGCGGTTAATGCCTCTAAGCGTTCGGTAGTGTCTAAAAGAAGCTTTGGCAAGTCATCCGCTTCGGTGCGGTATTTTCTGGCTGCACCATGAAGCGCTTGCATGCGCTCCTCCACCTCGCTGAGACGTGCAGGATCTAAGTCGAGTTTTTGCAAATAACGGTTAAGGCCATGGACCGCCTCATCAATCTGAATTTGGGCTGACTCTAAGGCTTGGCTGATATCACTGAGTGCGGAGTCATGCTCTGCTAGGGTGCTGATATTGGCGCTAGCTTTAGAGAGGGTGGACTCTACAGAATTGTCTGCGTCGCTCAGAGCATCAATTGCTTCTTGACAGCCACTTATAATTTTTGCGCCATTAGCTAAGCGTGCTTGCTCACCTTGAATGGTGGCCCATTCACCTTCTTGCGGGGAGAGCTCAGTGAGTTCCTCTAATTGCCACTCCAAATGCTCACGCTCGCGTTCAATATCTTGCCCAGCATTTTCAGCTTGCTCGAGTTTGCGACGCGACTCATTCAGGGTTTTGAATAATTGGGAGACCTCAGTAACCAGATCTAGGTGATTGGCATGGCGATCCAGTAGTTCGCGTTGCGCGCCACCTTTAAGCAATAGTTGATGTGCATGTTGACCATGAATATCCACTAACTGATCACCTGCTTCTCGCAGTTGCGCCAAGGTTGCTACGCTACCATTAATGAAAGCGCGGCTTCTGCCATTGGCCTCGACAGTTCTTTTCAGTAAAAGACTTTGTCCACCATCTTCCAGTGGAAAGCTTTGCTCATCTAGCCATTGATTAAAATGTTCAATTTGCTGTGGATCAATTCGAAAGAGGGCGCTAATTTCTGCGCGGCTGCAGCCTTCACGAATTTGGCTACTATCTGCTCGTTCGCCCAATACCAAGCTGAGAGCATCTAAGAGGATGGACTTACCAGCACCTGTTTCACCGGTCAAGACTGTAAAGCCGGAGGAAAAGTCTAGCTCTAGCTGGTCAACAATGACAAAGTCGCGAAGCGATAGTGTTTGAAGCATGCTTTAGCGTACCAAAAAATTCGACATCAGAATGTCGATGGATACTCATTCCAATGTAACTTCTCGCGCAAGGTTTTGTAGTCACTGTGGCTGCGAGGGTGAAGTAGGGTGATGGTTTTTTCGGATTGACTGACTTCAATGATGTCACCGGATTGCAAATGCGTTTGTGATTGCATGTCAAAGTTCACAATGACTTCTCTGCCATCAACTACCTCAATGCTCACCAGAATATCTTGCGGTAAGACAATGGGACGATTAGATAAAGAGTGTGGCGCAATCGGCGCCAATAGAATTCCGGCGACCCGCGGATGCAGAATCGGTCCGCCAGCGGAAAGGGCATAAGCTGTTGAGCCGGTAGGGGTGGACACAATTAAGCCATCTGATCGCTGGTTATACATAAATGAACCATTGACGCGCACTGCAAGCTCTACCATCCCTGATATTCCAGAGCGATTAACTACAACATCATTGAGTGCGAGGGCTTGATTAATTTTTTTGCCATCACGTATCACCACGGCATCTAGTAGCGTTCTGGAATCGGCTTCGTAGTCACCAGCGATAATTTGCGGCAAAACTGTATCAACATGCTGAATGGGGATGTCGGTCATATAGCCCAAGCGGCCCATATTGATGCCAACGAGGGGAACATTACTGCCGGCTAGTTGACGCCCAATTCCCAGCATTGTCCCGTCACCACCTAAAACTACTGCTAAATCGATGGCTCCCGCAAATTCCTCTACTTTTTTGATCGGATAAGCGCTCAGGCTTAAGTGGCTTGCGGTGGCGCTTTCAACGAAGACCTCACAGCCTTGCTGGCCAAGTAACGTTGCCAGGTCCTTAAGGCGCTCTTGCATGCCGTCAGCCTGATATTTGCCGACAAGCGCAACCCGGCTAAAAGCCTTTTTGCTGGAATTTGGGGATGGGCTTAACATATAACGATTAAACCATACGCATAAAATCCCTTCCACCATGGACGATCGTTCCCGCGCCTTACTGAAAACCCTCATCGAGCGCTATATCGAAGAGGGGCAGCCTATTGGCTCACGCACCCTATCTCGATTCTCCGGATTGGACCTTTCTGCGGCCACAATTCGCAATGTCATGGCTGATTTAGAGGAAATGGGCTTGGTTACCAGCCCCCATACCTCAGCTGGTCGTATCCCAACCCCAAGAGGCTATCGCATCTTCGTGGATACGATGGTGACTGTTCGTCCCCTAGAGGAAATGGCTGCCCGTGAGATGGAAAAGGGGCTATTGCCAGACTCACCCCAAAGGGTGTTGAACTCCGCTGCGCAAATTCTCTCTAATTTGACCCATTTTGCCGGGGTGGTGATGACGCCTAAGCGGGCCCAGGTCTTTAAGCATATTGAATTCTTAAGGCTTGGCGAGGGCAAAATCCTGCTCATCATGGTGACCCCTGAGGGCGATGTTCAAAACCGCATTCTCCCCACCTCCCAGGACTACAGCCCAAGTCAGCTAGTTGAAGCCGGAAATTACATTAATGCTCAGTTTGCTGGCAAGAGTTTTGCAGAGGTACGTGCACACCTTGCCTCGGATTTAGATAACTTGCGAAGCGATATCTCGGGGCTGATGGCTCTGGCATTGCACAGTGGTGTCAGTGATTACGGTATGGGTCAAGGAGATATGCTGCTATCCGGTGAGCGGCGCTTGCTCAATGTTGGCGATCTCAGTACGAATTTGGATAAGCTGCGCAAGATGTTCGACATGCTGGAGCAAAAGTCGGTCCTCATGCAGTTGTTGGACGTCTCTAGTCATGCCGATGGCATTCAGATTTTTATTGGCGGCGAAAGTGATTTATTGCCTTATGAAGATTTGGCGGTCATCAGCGCACCTTACAGCGTAGATGGTCAGATCGTTGGAACTCTTGGCGTCATTGGCCCCACTCGCATGGCATACGATCGAGTGATTCCGATTGTTGACATTACCTCTAAGTTGTTATCAGGCGCATTGAGTGCGCCAATCAGTTCTTAGTAAAATTTATACCTTTTGGCTCTCTTTAACAAAGACGGATCTTCCTTGAATCAAAATCCCCACTTACGCCCCTCTAAGACAGCAGTGTTATTGCTCAACTTGGGTACTCCTTCTGCTCCAACAGCTAAGGCAGTCAGAGCCTATCTCAAAGAATTTCTATCTGATCCACGCGTTGTAGAAATCCCCCGCATTATTTGGTGGTGTATTTTGAACGGTATTATTTTGCCGATTCGGAGTGGTGCTTCCGCAAAGAAGTACGCCTCTATTTGGTTGCCAAAACTAGGCTCACCTCTGATGCATTACTCCCGCCTACAAGCAAAAGAGTTGGGTGAGAAATTCGCAGATCACGGTCAAGTCGTATTGGTAGATTTAGCCATGCGTTATGGCGAGCCTTCAACGCAACAAGCCTTGGAGGCTTTGCAGGCACAGGGTATGGAGCGACTATTGCTACTGCCGCTGTATCCACAATATTCGGCAACTACTACTGCGTCGAGTTTTGATGAAGTGTTTCGCGTACTGGGTACTTGGCGCAATCAACCCGAGTTACGTTTGGTTAAGTATTACCACGATAACCCTGCCTATATTTCAGCATTACATGATCAAGTACTTGGCGCATGGGATAAAGATGGCCGCCCAGATTTTGCTGCAGGTGATCGCTTTGTAATGTCTTTCCACGGCCTACCCAAGCGCAATTTAATGAAGGGCGACCCCTACCATTGTGAGTGCTTGAAAACCGGCCGCCTGCTTGGCGAGTCATTAGGTTTAGTGCCTGGACAATACTTGGTTACTTTTCAATCCCGCTTTGGTAAGGCAGAGTGGCTCAAGCCTTACACGGCTCCGATGATTGAAGAGTTGGGTAAGGCAGGTTGCAAACGAGTCGATATTTTTTGCCCAGGATTTCCGGCGGATTGCTTAGAAACTTTAGAAGAGATTGCGATGGAAGCACGTGAGATCTTTTTGGAACATGGCGGTAAAGACTACCGCTACATCCCTTGCTTAAATAGTAATCCAAAGTGGATCGATGCCATGTACGACATTGCTCAGCAGCATCTATCTAGTTGGAGTTTAGGTGTTGAGTCCAATGCGGTGTTGCAGGAGCGCGACCGCTTGGCTGAGTTAGCTAAAGCGAAGATTGCTTAAAGTTAGGCGCACTTGAAATTGCCTGAATTGGCCCCATATTGTTGAGAAGTAGCCATCCTGATAGAAAAGTGAATTTGCACCTATGACCCAAGAAAATCAAAATCCATCTCCTGAGCAAGAAAATACTGCTGCCGATCCTCAGGCTGGAACTGGTCCTGAAGCCGCTTCTGCCGAGGCTGAAGTAAAAACTCCAGAGCAAGAAATTGCGGAGTTAAATCAAAGGCTCACCGAGATGCAGGATAACTACCTCCGCGCAAAGGCCGAAGGTGAAAATATTCGCCGCCGTGCCGTCGAAGATATCTCAAAGGCGCATAAGTTTGCGATTGAAAGTTTTGCTGAGCACCTCGTGCCGGTGACAGACAGTCTGTATGCAGCTCTAAATGCAGAGACCGTAGATGCCAAAGCCTTTAAAGAAGGTTTAGAGATCACCCTAAAACAGCTACTATCCGCCTTTGAAAAAGGTCGTTTGACTGAGCTTAATCCTGCTGTAGGTGACAAGTTCGATCCTCACCACCATCAGGCTATTGCTTCAGTCCCTTCGGACCAAGAGGCTAATACCGTGGTTTCCGTCTTACAAAGGGGTTATTCCATTGCGGATCGCATTTTGCGCCCAGCCTTGGTAACTGTGAGCGCGCCTAAATAAGGTATTAAAAGTCCCTAAAAAACCCCTAAATGGAGTTTTTGGGGTCAAAAAAGATAAAAAAGGCAGAAATCTGCCTTTTTTGCTTTTGAACCCTTGAATTTCTCTTCTTCGACCCCATTTATTCCTTATTGAATTATTCGCAGTTTGACGAAATTACATGTAACTTAATTTTTTGGAGCCATTATGGGAAAGATTATCGGAATTGACTTAGGAACCACAAACTCGTGCGTTTCGGTTGTTGAAAACAATGCACCTAAAGTTGTCGAGAACGCAGAAGGCGGCCGCACAACTCCATCCATCATCGCTTATGTTGAAGACGGCGAAGTATTGGTTGGTGCACCTGCAAAACGCCAATCAGTCACTAATCCTAAAAACACTATCTACGCAGTAAAGCGTTTGATGGGTCGTAAATTTACTGATGCGGAAGTGCAAAAAGATATTAGCCTAATGCCTTACAAAATTGTTCAAGCGGACAACGGTGATGCTTGGGTTGAAGCGCGCGACAAAAAAATGGCACCACAACAAGTGTCAGCAGAAATTCTGCGCAAAATGAAAAAGACTGCCGAAGATTACCTCGGTGAAGAAGTGACTGAGGCAGTGATTACTGTTCCTGCTTACTTCAACGATAGCCAGCGTCAAGCTACTAAAGATGCAGGTCGTATCGCTGGTTTAGATGTCAAGCGCATCATCAATGAGCCAACTGCTGCTGCATTGGCATTCGGTTTGGACAAGCAAGACAAAGTGGATCGTAAGATCGCTGTGTATGACTTGGGTGGCGGTACATTCGACGTATCCATTATTGAGATTGCTAACGTGGATGGTGAGAAGCAGTTCGAAGTGCTCTCTACTAACGGCGATACCTTCTTAGGCGGTGAAGATTTTGACCAACGCATCATTGACTGGATCATTGCTGAGTTCAAGAAAGAGCAAGGCGTAGATTTGAGTAAGGACGTATTGGCATTACAGCGTTTGAAAGATGCTGCTGAGAAAGCCAAGATCGAATTGTCATCTGCGCAACAGACTGAAATCAATTTGCCATATGTGACTGCTGATGCAGGCGGTCCTAAGCACTTGAACTTGAAGTTGACCCGCGCTAAGTTGGAATCTTTGGTAGAAGAGTTGATCAACCGTACAGCTGGTCCTTGCTTGACTGCAATTAAAGACGCTGGCGTAAATCCCGTTGATATCGATGATGTGATTTTGGTCGGTGGTCAAACTCGCATGCCTGCTGTTCAGGACAAGGTAAAAGAAATTTTCGGCAAAGAGCCACGCAAAGATGTGAACCCAGATGAGGCAGTTGCAGTTGGTGCAGCGATTCAGGGATCAGTATTGTCTGGTGATCGTAAAGACGTATTACTTTTGGATGTAACTCCACTGTCTTTAGGTATCGAAACCTTGGGCGGCGTCATGACCAAGATGATTCCGAAGAATACGACTATTCCGACGAAGCATGCACAGGTTTACTCCACAGCGGAAGACAACCAGCCTGCCGTAACCATTAAGTGCTTCCAAGGTGAGCGTGAGATGGCTGCTGCCAACAAATTGCTTGGTGAGTTTAATTTGGAAGGCATTGCTCCGGCACAACGCGGTATGCCACAAATTGAAGTGACTTTTGATATTGATGCCAACGGTATTTTGCATGTCACTGCAAAAGACAAAACAACTGGCAAAGAGAATAAGATCACCATCAAGGCAAACTCCGGCTTGACTGAAGAAGAAATTTTACGCATGGTGAAAGATGCTGAAGCGAATGCCGATGAAGATAAAAAAGCATTGGAATTAGTAACGGCGCGCAACACTGCGGATGCTTTGGCTCACTCAACTAAGAAGGCCCTGGAAGAGCACGGTTCTGCTTTAGAGGCTTCTGAGAAAGAAGGAATCGAAGCTGCCTTGAAAGAATTGGACGAAGCCATCAAGGGTAGCGATAAAGCTGCTATTGAGGCCAAGACTGAGGCTTTGGGTAAAGCAAGCCAGAAGCTGGGTGAAAAAGCCATGGCTGCAGAACAAGCTAAGGCTGGCGGCGCTCCTGGCGCAGCGCCTGGTAGCGCACAAGGTGCTGCTCCCGATGCTGACGTGGTGGATGCGGATTTTAAAGAAGTGAATGACAAGAAATAAACCCTTAATTGAGAGTCATTGAACGTAGTTTAGAGGTACTTAAATAACAAGTCGGCCACGTGCCGACTTGTGTCATTCAGGTTGTTGAGAGGAATTTTGTGTCTACAAGTAAACGCGATTATTACGAGATCCTTGGAGTTGCCAAAGGCGCTAGCGATGAGGAGCTAAAAAAAGCTTATCGAAAAATGGCGATGAAGTATCACCCTGATCGCAATCCCGATAGCAAAACAGCGGAAGCGCAATTTAAAGAAGTTAAAGAGGCTTACGAAACTTTAACGGACCCCAATAAGCGTGCAACATATGATCAGTATGGTCACGCTGGTCTTGATCAATCAGGTGGCTTTGGTGGTGGTGGCTTTGGCGGCGGCGGTTTTGCTGACGCTTTCGGTGACATCTTTGGCGATATCTTTGGTCAAAGTGGCGGACGTCAGTCAGGGCCGCAGGTCTATAAAGGTGCCGATTTACGTTACAACATGGAGATCACTCTTGAGCAAGCTGCCGAGGGTTACACGACTCAAATTCGGGTGCCAAGCTGGAGCAATTGCAAGCCGTGTCATGGCACTGGCGCTGAACCTGGTAGTAAGGCCGAGAGATGCACTACTTGCGGCGGTCATGGCCAAGTCCGCGTCCAGCAAGGCTTCTTTTCCATGCAACAAACTTGCCCTAAGTGTCGCGGCACTGGTGAGTACATTCCGAAGCCATGCAAGACTTGCCATGGCAGCGGTAAACATAAAGAACAAAAAACACTAGAAATCAAAATTCCTGCGGGTATTGATGATGGTATGCGCGTGCGCTCCGTTGGAAATGGCGAGCCCGGCGTCAATGGTGGGCCATCCGGCGATCTTTATGTAGAGGTGAGAGTTAAGCCCCATAAGGTATTTGAGCGTGATGGCAGTGATTTACATGTCCAAATGCCGATCTCCTTCGCAACTGCAACGATTGGTGGGGATATTGAAGTTCCAACACTTTCAGGGCGGGTTGAGTTTCCGATTCCTGAGGGTACGCAAACTGGTAAAACATTCCGCTTGCGCAATAAGGGCATTAAAGGTTTACGCTCGACCATTGTGGGTGATCTCTTCGTTCACGTTGCGATCGAGACTCCAGTGAAGTTAACTGATGAACAGAGAAAATTACTACAGAGCTTTGACGATAGCCTGAAATCGGGTGGCGATAAACATAACCCCCATCAAAAGGGTTGGTTCGACGGCGTAAAGAGCTTTTTTAGTTAACTAGTAGCGTGAACTTATCCAGCAAAGCCGTGTTCTGATCCGGGGAACTTTCCGGATTTCACTTCTCGAACATAGGCTTTGACTGCCGCCTCAATTGAGGCGTGGCCATCCATAAAGTTTTTAACAAACTTGGGTGGCTTTCCAGGACTGATGCCCAGCATATCTTGTAGTACCAATACTTGACCTGAGCAATTCGCGCCTGCACCAATTCCAATGGTGGGGATAGAAAGTGACTCAGTAATGAGCTTACCTAATGAAGATGGAATGGCTTCGAGCACAATCATTTGCGCACCAGCTTGTTCGCAAGCAATAGCTTGTTCAAGCATGAGGCTTGCAGCATCTTTCGATTTGCCTTGAACTTTATAACCACCCAAGATATGAACGGACTGGGGTAGAAGTCCTAGGTGGGCACAAACAGGGACACTGCGTTCTACTAAATACTGAATAATGTCGACTTGCCAATCACCACCTTCAAGTTTGACCATGTCGGCACCAGCGCGCATGAGTTCTGCTGCTGAATCTAAGGCTTGAACAGGGTCGCCATAGCTGGCAAAAGGCAGGTCAGCAATGATGAATGCATGGGTGTTAGCTCGAGCAACACACTCGGTGTGATACGCCACTTGCTCAACAGTTACAGGCGTCGTGCTGGAGTGACCTTGAATCACATTGCCTAAGGAGTCCCCAATCAGGATAGTTTCTACTCCGCTACGATTTAACAAGGCTGACATGGTTGAATCGTATGCTGTCAGCATCGTAATTTTTTCACCCTCAGTACGCATGGCGAGGAGTTTAGAAATCGTTATTGGCTTTTCGCCTTGTAAGTAACCCATGGCGTGAGTTTAATGAATTAATACGCTGATTGGCTATAAACCTGTTTTTCACCGCAATTACAGTTGCGACAAGAGAGTTTTTCAATGCGCTGATCGGCTACCTTAGGTAAATACGCCTTGAGTTCGCCCCAGTTAGGCAAAAAGAAATCTGGAGCAATTTCTAGCAAGGGAAGCAGAACAAATGAGCGCTCGATAATTCTGGGGTGGGGGATAGTCAGTTCTGTATCTGTTTGAGATACACCCTCAAAGGACAGGATATCCAGATCAATTGTGCGGGGTGCATTAGCGTAAGGACGTTCACGTCCAAATTCTTGTTCGACTGCTTGGCAGACATGCAAAAGGCCATACGGACTTAATTGCGTTTCAATTTCGATCACGGAGTTGATATAGTCTCCGCCGGCAGCTTCGAAGGGCGCGCTTTGGTAAAAGCAGCTTTTAGCCAGTATTTGGAGCTCGCAACGCTGGGCGAGGCACACAATCGCATCAGTAATGAGCTGACGCGTGTCACCGACATTTCCACCAAATCCAATAAAAGCTCGAGCCATGCTCATTCCAAACGAGAGTAGGGTACAGAAAGACTACTAAAACTACTTTACTGAATTTTTCCCAAGTCTGCTTAGTCCGCTGCGCTTTCAGTAGGTTCAGCCACTTTGACTTTTCTACGGCGACGTCGTTTTGTTGGGGAGGCGCTATTGCCAGTCTCATTTTTAACGCTCGCCATCAGTGCTTCTTGCCCAGTTGGGTCAGTTTCAATAAAGCTGGTCCACCATTCGCCTAAGGTTGTATTCTTTTCTCCTGTGGCACAGCGCAGGAGCATAAAGTCATAACCCGCTCTAAAACGTGGAGATTCGATGAGGCGATAGGGATAGCGTCCAACACGCTTTTCAAAGCGGGGTTGCATTGACCAGATTTCCCTCATATCACTCTCAAAGCGACGCTGAATCACCATGCCGCTACTTTGACTAGCAATCGTCTCATCCATCGCATCATGCAGTGCGGGAATATTAGAAATCCCTTTGGCAATATTCTTTTTCCAATTGCCCAGTAGATCCGGCCAGAGCAAAGTCGCAAACAAGAATCCAGCTGAAACACTTTTGCCAGATTGAATACGTTGGTCAGTATTGGCAAGGGCAATACGAACAAAATCATTTGCTTCCTTAGAGTCTGCGCTCTGATCTAAGATGTGATCAAGTAAAGGCAAGAGACCGTGGTGTAAGCCTGCATCCTTCAAGCCTTGAATCGCAGCCCATGAATAACCAGACATGAGTAGCTTGAGAATTTCATCAAAGAGACGGGCGGATGGAACATCATGAATGAGCTTACCTAATTTAGCGATGGGCGCGCGTGTCGCTACGTCTAAAGTAAAACCTGTTTTGGCTGCAAAACGAATGGCGCGTAGCATACGAATGGGGTCTTCACGATAGCGCTTGGCCGGGTCACCAATCATGCGCAGAGTTTTCTTCTGCATGTCAGCCATACCGCCGTGATAGTCTAGTACGGTTTCAGTAGCAGGGTCGTAGTACATCGCATTGATACTGAAATCTCTGCGCGCAGCATCTTCATGCTGGCTGCCCCAGACGTTATCGCGTAAGATGCGGCCATTTTCTGCTACATGCTCGCCAGCGTTCTCCAGCAAAGCTCTAAAGGTAGATACCTCAATAATTTCTGGTTGGCCCTTGCCGAAGTAAGTCACGTGCACAATTTGAAAGCGGCGACCAATGAGGCGTGCTTTACGAAATAGTCTTTGTACTTGCTCTGGGGTGGCATTGGTTGCCACATCGAAGTCCTTAGGGCTAATACCTAAGGCTAAATCTCGTACGGCGCCACCCACAATGAAAGCATCATAACCGGCTTGCTGCAATGTCTGCGTTACCTTCACAGCATTTTTAGAAAGTAAATCTGGGTCGATGCGGTGAGTTTTTTTAGGAACTCGTTTTGGCGCACCAGAGGTATGGGCTGCAGTATGTCGGATCATGGGATCGCGACGCAAAATACGTTTAATAAATTTGGTAATCATGCAAACAGTTCAAGTATGGGCCAGTGACGTTTTAAGGCTTCATCACGTAGGCGAGCATCTGGATTAGTAGCAACAGGATTGCTCACTTTCTCCAGGAGAGGTAAATCGTTCATCGAATCTGAATAAAAATAACTTTGTGGCAATTCATCGAATGCGAGCTTTTGAGTAGCAAGCCAATCATGGACTCGTTGAATTTTGCCTTCCCGAAAACTCGGGATCCCCTTCACTTCACCCGTGAAATCAGCGAAAGGCTGATCTCCCACAGTGGCAGGTTCAGTGGCGACAAGATGTTCGATGCCAAAACTTTCTACGATGGGGCGAGTAACAAAACTATTGGTTGCAGTCACAACGCAGCACAGATCGCCGGCATCTTGGTGGCGCTTCACAAGATCAACTGCCTGTTGACGGAGCTGGCCAGTAATGACCTCTTGCATAAAGGCGTCATGCCATTCTTTGAGCTGTGCGCGGGAATGTTCGGAGAGCGGCTTTAATGCAAAGCGTAGGAACTCTTGAATATTGAGCTTGCCATCCTTGTAATCTTGATAAAAGCGATCATTTTGCTGCGCATAGTATTTACTGTCTACTACACCAATGCGCGCCAAGAACTGACCCCATTCGTAATCGCTATCGCAGGGGAGAAGAGTGTGATCTAAATCGAACAGTGCTAATTGAGTCATGAATATTTATTTAGGCTGCAAGAGCTCTCTAACGAGGGGCAACGTAACAGCGCGTTTTGTTTCTAGTGAGTAAGCATCTAAGGCATCAATCAGAGCCATCAGGCTGGGCATATCGCGATAAAAGCGATTGAGCAACCAAGGCAATACATCTGACGATAAAACCAAGCCGCGTGCTTGTGCTGCTTGTTGTAAGGCTTCTATTTTCTCATCATCGCCTAAAAGATGAGTCTGAAAGATCAAACCCCATCCCAGGCGGGTGCGCAGGTCTTCTCGAAGTCTTAATGCGCCAGGGGCAGCATTACCTGCCATGAAAATATGAATCGCTTTGCTACCCTGAACGGCATTCAGAACCCGAAATAAGGAGGCTACCAGGCGCTCATTCAGTCGATCCACATCATCAACAGTAATTACTGAAGGTGTATCGCTAGAGCATAGGGCAGGCAGGTTCTCCTCGAGACTCACCCAAGAAATAGGTTCATTGGGAGTCAGGGGGAAGCACTTCAAATCTTTTTGCTGAGCAGCATCGCCGATTGCGCCGAGTAAATGGGTGCGACCAGAGCCTTCTGAGCCCCACCAATAGATCCAGCGTTGATTCAGGGGATTCTCACTAGCTGATCTTGGAGCATTTATTTCCCAGGATTTGGTGATAGCCAGTAAGGTAGAGTGCAGCGCTAGATTTTCTCCAGCTAAAAAATTGCTTAAGCTGGGTTTGGGTGTGTGACTGATGTCGAGTGCAAACTGTCTTGGTAGTGAGAGGCTATTCATTGCTGCAATAATTTACTTTCGGTACCACGGACTTTGGGTGTAGCGTGTCCAGCCATATTGCAATAGTACTAAACCAACTGCGCTGATGGGTAATGCGAGTAGGACACCAAAGAAACCAAATAACTTGCCAAATAACAATAAGGCAAAGAGTGCGGCAACAGGGTGCAAGCCAATGCGCTCGCCCACGAGGCGTGGTGTGAGAAAGAATCCCTCAATGAATTGACCTAATCCGTACAGCACGAGGACACCAATAATTGCGCCACCAGGCCCAAACTGCAAAAGGGCTGCAAGGACAGCTAGAGTAAAGCCCAGGGTAATGCCGATATAGGGAATCACAATCATCAGCGCAGTGAAGACGCCTAGAGCCGCTGCGCCCTGCACCCCAATGACACTTAACCCTACACTGTAAAAAACGGACATGATCGAAATCACAATCAGCATGCCTCGGAGGTATTGCGAGAGTAAACCATCGGCATGCATTGCGAGATGGTGAATTGTCTCTTGTGCACGGACCGGAACAATCGTTCTCACAAGTTTGAAGAAATGATTCCAGTCGATTAATAAATAAAACATCACAAACAAAATCAGAACCGCATTAACGAATCCTGCAATAACCGAGCTACCTGACATCAGTACGGTCTCTAAGGTGGAGGACATCAGGGCATCAGAGTTGTCGTTGAGGTGCGTCGTAATTTTTTGAGTCGCACTGGATTTGAGCGTGCCCCAATCCACATCAATATGAAATTCACTCAACTTAGGCTCAAGCCAGGCTTGCGTATTTTGGATCCAAGTCGGAAATTGAGCCTTAATTAGCGGGATTTCGGTTTTCAGGAGGGTAACGAAGAGGGTCAGTATTGAAAATACGACTACTAAACCAATAATCATGGCAATCCCAGCGGCCGCAGCGCGGGGTAGGCGTTGCCTCTCAAGCCACAAGCAAACTGGGCGCAGGGCGTAAGCCAGAATAAATGCAGTCAGAAAAGGGGTAAAAATTTCAGCCATCGTCCTCGAATCCTCTAGAATTCAATGATTCTACCGACCAAGTAGCGTTTCTTACTAATCTTCTATCTTTGCCATGAACACATCTACTAATTCTTCCTCAAAAGGCCTTTCCTACCGTGACGCAGGTGTCGATATCGATGCTGGGGATGACTTGGTGGATCGTATTAAACCTTTGGCCAAGAAAACCATGCGGGAAGGCGTGCTAGCTGGGATTGGTGGCTTTGGCGCCCTGTTTGAGGTCCCAAAACGCTACAAAGAGCCAGTTTTGGTAGCTGGTACTGATGGGGTGGGTACAAAGCTCAGATTGGCCTTTGAGTGGAATCGTCACGATACGATCGGCCAGGATTTGGTGGCGATGAGCGTGAATGACATTTTGGTCCAGGGCGCTGAACCCCTCTTTTTCTTGGATTACTTCGCTTGCGGCAAACTCACTGTAGATACTGCAGCCACTGTCGTTGGTGGAATAGCGCAAGGTTGTGAGTTATCTGGTTGCGCACTCATTGGCGGTGAGACTGCTGAGATGCCTGGTATGTATCCTCCAGGTGAATATGACTTAGCTGGATTTGCTGTTGGTGCGGTTGAAAAATCCAAAATTATCACTGGCGCAACGATTGCCCCGGGCGACGTCGTGTTGGCGATTGCTTCGAGCGGTGCACACTCCAATGGTTATTCGCTAGTTCGTAAAATTATTGAGCGTGCCGGGGCCAAGCCGACTGATGATTTAGGTGGTCGACCTTTGGGTGATGTAGTCATGGCTCCTACACAAATTTATGTCAAGCCTTTACTCAAGTTGATTGGAGAGATCAATGTCAAAGGTATGGCTCACATCACTGGCGGCGGTTTAGTGGATAACGTGCCACGCGTACTTCCAGAAAATACTCAAGCCGTACTGCATCGCGATAGCTGGCAAATGCCAGAACTCTTCCGTTGGTTGCAGATGAAGGGTGGCGTAGCCGATGCAGAAATGGTGCGCGTATTTAACTGCGGTGTTGGTATGGTGGTGATTGTGTCTACCGACCAGGCAGATGCCGCAATTCAATCGCTCAAGGCTGAAGGTTTACATGCTTGGACGGTTGGCGAGGTCGTAGAGCGTCCTGCTGGCGCGCCACAAACTATCGTTATTTAATGCTCGGTAAAAGACTATTTATCTAGGCTTTGCTTACAATATTCTAGGGCTGCGTTTAATTCAGTTGGGTTGAACGGGTCAAATGTTTTTCTTCCAGCGATTGCGCGCAACCAAGTTAATTGCCGTTTACCAAGTTGCCGAGTAGCGGCTAGTGCCTTGTAGCGCATTTCAGCATGATCTACTTCACCAGATAAATATTCCCAGACTTGTCGATAGCCTACCGAGCGAATGGCGGGTAGATCGCCATGCAAGTTTGGATTTTTTCTCAACTGCTCAACTTCTTCTAATAATCCTCCGGTGAGCATTTCATCAAAGCGCTTTTCTAAGTTCTGATGTAGGCGGGAGCGATCGCTTGGCTCTAGTGAAATGAGATCAATCCATTCCGGAATAGTCGATCCTTCTCTACCATCTTCGCTTGGTGAATCTGCCAGCAGTGCTGACATCGGATTGCCTGTAATCGCATAAACCTCTAAAGCACGTTGTACTCGTTGAGAATCATTGGGCTGTAAACGCGCGGCAGTCATGGGATCAACTTGAGCTAATTGCGCATGCATCGCAGGCCAGCCAATTGCCTTACCTTGCACATCGAGGTGGGCGCGGATTTCTGGATCGGCAGGCGGGAGAGAAGATAGGCCGTATGCCCAGGCCCGCCAGTACAACATCGTGCCACCCACTACCACGGGGATATTTCCACGCGCTCGAATTTCTTCGCTTAGCCGTTTGGCATCATTTGCGAAGCGCGCAGCTGAATAGGATTCGGTGGGCTCCAAGATATCGATTAGGTGATGCTGAACGGCAGCTTGCTCGGCCATAGTGGGCTTAGCGCTGCCAATATCTAAGCCGCGATAGACCAGCGCAGAGTCCATGCTGATTAACTCTACAGTTTGACCTCGGGATTTGGCATGCTCAGCCAATGCCATTGCGAGATGGGTTTTGCCTGCGCCCGTGGGGCCAACAATACAGAGTATGGGTGGCTGATGAGGTGAATGCGTAGGCTGAATGTGAAGTTCAGTTTGCATATCGCATTATAAGAATGAAATGCCAGACTCTGTATTACTAGCCTGTTAATATCCTTGCAACAAATAGATGGAGCACGATTTGATCGATACCTTATTGCAGTTGGGTGACTTGCTATTACACATTGATCGTCATTTAGACGTGGTGATTCAGCAATACGACTACTGGGCTTATGGCCTGCTCTTTGCCATCGTATTTGCCGAGACTGGTCTAGTGGTGGCCCCCTTCTTGCCTGGGGATTCATTATTGTTTATTGCTGGAGCCTATTGCGCTACCGAGCACTTTAATCTGTGGACACTTTGCATTGGATTGTTGATTGCCGCAATTGCAGGTAATACAGTGAACTACTTCATTGGCCGCTGGATTGGCGAACGAATTTTTAGTAGCGAATCACGTTGGATCGATCAAGCAGCTTTGCGCAAAACCCATGCTTTTTATGAGAAGCATGGTGGCAAAACAATTATTGTGGCGCGCTTTTTGCCGATCATTCGCACCTTTGCACCATTTGTTGCTGGTGTTTCAGCGATGAATTTCTCTCGTTTCCAGTTTTTTAATGTCACTGGTGCGCTCTTATGGGTCTTTGGTTTGGTTATTGCTGGTTACTTCTTCGGAAATATCCCTATCATTCGCCAAAACCTCAATGTGATTGTATTGATTGGCATTGGTGCAGCAGCGATTCCAATTATGTTGGCTGCTATCTATAAATTATTTCAAGGTATAAAGAAATAAGGTCGCTCAATAGGACTGCTTAGTGCAGTTTGGTTTGACCCTCTAGCGTAGCGATGTGCTCACGAATATCTGTTGCATCTTCTGCGCCAGGCATTTCGCTTAAGTAGTGATGCAGATCGGCTATCGCAGGCCGCATATACTCCAGCTGTGCAAAGATCAAGCCGCGATCGCGAACCTCCTCAGCTGAGTCTGGCAACAAAATCACTAGACGTTCTTGAATGCCCAGTAAACGCTCCCAGCGCTCATTTTCTGAATAAATCATTTTGAGATTTCTCATGAAGCGCGAGAGAATTTCTCGAGAGCTAGAAGCTCTCAAGAAAATATTGAGTGGCAGGCTGAGCTCACCCCGATAGCCTTTGGCATCAAGATAGGGATCGAGCATTTCTTGTAATTGATTCTTAGAAAGGGATTCGCCATTCAATGGATCCATGATGATTTCACCTTGTTGCAAGGAGATACGCATCATGAAGTGATTGGGAAAAGATACTCCGCGAATATTCAAGCCAATTTGCTGTCCAAGCTCCATCATTAAGACCGCCAATGAGATTGGAATGCCGCGACGACTCTCAATGATCTGGTGGAGGTAAGAATTCTCGGGCGCGTAAAAATCATTCTGGTTTGGGCCGAACCCTAGCTCGTTATAGAAAACATGTTTGAGCAACTGCAGGCGCTGCATCGGCGGCGTATCTGGAGTGATGCGTTGTTTGATTTTATTGCCCCATTGATCGATCTGATCAAGAACGCCCTGAACATCGAGATCTGGGTAGGCGTGCTGTGCAACTGCTACCGCCGCCTCAGTTAGGGGGAAGTGCTCGTCTTCAGCTACGAGGGACGTGAAATAGTCTAGTTGTTGTGTAGGCATAAGGGCTATTTTGCATGACGTAGGAATTTTTGCCAGCGGATGCCGACAAGCCATAAAGCTGAGAAATACACCACAGCGGCAGCGGCTAGCCAGGCAGCCAGTAATCCAACTCGACTCCAAGGACTAGATTGGAGCTCAATCCAATGATGTGCAGTGGCGGCGTAATACAAGAGGAGCGCAAAAGGAATTAAGGCAAGTAATAGCTGCCCCAAATACTTTAACCACGCGAAGCTTGGTAGGGCACCACGTCGATGCAGGCCGATCCACAGAAGTGCGGCATTCAAGCAGGCGCCAGCGCCAACGGAGAGTGCGAGCCCGGCATGCCCAAGCCAGGGGACAAAAACTAAATTGGCTAATTGGGTTGCCACTAAGACTAGCAAGCCAATTTTTACTGGTGTTCGGATATCTTGGCGGGAATAAAAGCCAGGAGCTAAGATCTTCACCAGAATGAGGCCAATCAGTCCAACGCCATAAGCTGCCAGAGCACGCTGCGTCATTAAGACGTCCAAGGCGCTGAACTTGCCATAGTGATACAAAACTGCTGCTAGCGGTTCTCCAAAAATAAAGAGGGCAATTGCACAGGGCGCTGCCAGTAAAAAGGTGAGCTGCAATCCCCAAATTAAAAGCTCGCCCGCATGTACCAAATCATTCTTTGCGTTTGCTTTGCTTAGGCTTGGCAGCAATACTGTTCCCAGCGCTACCCCTAAAAGGGCTGTTGGAAATTCCATGAGGCGATCAGCATAGGAGAGCCAAGATACGCTACCTGTTTGTAAGCGAGAGGCAATATTGGTATTAATAATGAGAGAAATCTGGGCGACTGAGACTGCAAATACGGCAGGCCCCATTAATTTCATGACACGACGGGCATCCGGATTTTGAGCTGCTGATTTAATTGCTCCAGGCAGGAGCCCCACTCTGGGAAGCAGGCCCAAATGTGCGAGGGCTGGAATTTGAATGGCTAGCTGTAGTACTCCGCCCAGGAGCACGCCGATACTCAGGGCGTAAATGGGTTGATCTAAGTGGGGTGCCAAAAAGATGGCGCTGCCAATGAGGGCTAAATTGAGTAAAACCGGGGTAAATGCTGGAATGGCAAAGCGGCCAAAAGTATTGAGAATCCCCGCAGAGAGGGAAACCATCGAAATGAGTCCAATGTAAGGGAACATGATTCTGGTCATCACGACACTCGCATCGTATGCTGGACCACCCTCAAAGCCTGTAGCAATTACCAGAATCAACAGGGGCGCACCGACAACTCCGAGGAGTACCGTAAGCAGCAAGGCCCAAAATAAGAGCGTAGCGACCGTGTTTACGAGGATTTGGGACTGTTTTACATCCCCCTGACTCGAAATTTCTCCCAAAATAGGTACAAAAGCCTGAGAAAAGGCGCCCTCGGCAAAGAGTCTGCGGAGCAAATTGGGTAGTCTGAAGGCCACATTAAAGGCATCAGTCCACTCGGAAGCCCCAAAACTACGGGCAATCAGGGTTTCCCGAAGTAGTCCGGTAATCCTAGAGAGCATGGTGAGGGAGCTGACCTTGGCGGCAGCTGAAAGCAGATTCATAGGCTAATTTTCCCCTATTTATCAAGCGGCTGGGCTTTTTTAGTCCTTTAATGTAAAATCTTGGGTTTTGGTGAGTCAGCTTATAAATTTGGCGAGCCTACACAGAATTTTAGTTAATCGTATTTTGTAATTTTTATATAGCAAGGTTTAAAGATGGCCAATACCGCACAAGCGCGTAAACGCGCACGGCAGGCAGTAAAACAGAATGAGCACAACTCTAGCTTGCGTTCAAAGCTCCGCACTTCCATCAAGGCAGTTCGTAAAGCAATTGAAACTGGCGATAAGGATGCTGCTGCTAAAGTATTCGCAGCAACTCAGTCCACAATCGACAAGATTGCTGACAAAAAGATTGCTCACAAAAATACTGCATCACGTCAGAAGTCACGTTTGTCTGCAGCTATTAAGGCGATGGCAGCGTAAGACTTTATAGATTTAGGCAGACTTTAGAGTAATCTGAGTCTAAGCCCGCTCCTTATCAGAGCGGGTTTTTGTTTTTAGGGCTGGGAGTGCGACTTCGGTTCGAATTCGCAGGCTTCTTCGATTGGCAGACAGTTGTCTTTGGCGAAGTTCATGACAAAGTCGAGCGCTCTCGGATCGAGATCTCTTAGCCTAGTGTCAATAACGACACATGTTACGTTTGCAATAACCACTGGTGTGGCATAGGGTGAGTAAGTGAAGCGGGGATCGCCAGAGTCGCCTGGGGGGCGAAATGTGGCCATCACTCCGCAAAGACGTTCGGCCCAGTCACTGGGGCGAAAAGGTTTGCCAGCGTTTGTAATGCCTTGAATGAAAAGCTTTTTGTGGTTCAAGTTGGCGTAGAAATCGTAGTAAGGAATCGGTGTTACTTAGGCCTTAGCTTAACAGTCTGCGAAGGCTCTAAGATGACTTTAGTAACTATTTTCGTGCAGTTCGATGCTCCAAACAAAAAATGCAAGCTAAACCTTTTGTAGAAAGCTCAACAATGACATCTTTGGCAAAGCCCCAAGTGCCCGGCCAGGTCAAGCATTACTTGCAGTTTGCTGATCTGACACGCGAAGAATACGACTACCTCCTCAAGCGCTCTGCTTGGCTGAAGACGAAGTTCAAAAGTTACGAGACTTGGCATCCCTTGCACGATCGCACTTTAGCGATGATCTTTGAGAAGCATTCGACTCGTACCCGCCTTTCGTTTGAGGCGGGCATACACCAGCTTGGTGGACATGCCGTATACCTGAACACTCGAGATACCCAGTTAGGCCGTGGTGAGCCTGTAGAGGACGCTGCGCAGGTGATTTCTCGGATGACTGACATCATCATGATCCGTACCTTTGGCCAAGAGATTATTGAACGCTTCGCAGCTAACTCTCGTGTGCCCGTAATCAATGGCCTCACCAATGAATACCATCCTTGCCAAGTATTGGCTGATATCTTTACTTTTGTAGAGGCACGCGGTCCGATTCAGGGTAAAACAGTTGCTTGGGTAGGTGATGCCAACAATATGGCGTATACCTGGATACAGGCAGCGGAGTGCTTGGACTTTCAAATTCGCTTCTCTGCCCCTAGTGGTTATCAGTTAGATGACTCCAGATTGACTCCGAAAGCTTTAAAACATCTGACGATTTGCTCTGATCCAAAAGACGCCTGTATGGGTGCCGACTTGGTTACTACCGATGTATGGACAAGCATGGGCTATGAGGATGAAAATACTTCTCGTATGGCTGCTTTTAAAGACTGGATGGTCGATGAAGAGTTAATGGCATTGGCAAAACCTGAGGCTTTATTTATGCATTGCTTGCCAGCGCATCGTGGTGAAGAGGTCTCTGCAGAAGTGATTGATGGTCCTCAAAGCATCGTTTGGGAAGAGGCTGAAAATCGTTTACATGTTCAAAAGGCCTTGATGGAGTATTTACTCTGCGGCCGTTTGGACTAAGTATTGAAGTAATTTATCTTTGTAAGTGATTAGTTAATTTTTTGATTGAATAGAAATCATGTCTGATATTAAAAAAGTAGTTCTAGCGTATTCCGGTGGTCTTGATACCAGTGTGATTCTTAAGTGGCTTCAAGATACTTATCAATGTGAGATCGTTACCTTCACAGCGGATTTAGGTCAGGGTGAAGAGTTAGAGCCGGCGCGCGCCAAAGCGCTGCAGTTTGGCATCAAGCCAGAAAATATTTTTATCGACGACTTGCGTGAAGAGTTCGTGCGTGACTTTGTGTTCCCCATGTTTCGCGCTAATACGATTTACGAAGGTGAGTATCTTTTAGGCACCTCCATCGCGCGTCCGTTGATTGCTAAGCGTCAAATTGAAATTGCGCGTGCAACTGGTGCTGACTCTGTATCGCATGGCGCTACCGGTAAAGGCAATGACCAGGTACGTTTTGAGTTGGGCTACTACGCACTCGAGCCAGGAATTAAGGTTATTGCACCATGGCGCGAGTGGGATTTACTCTCCCGTGAAAAATTGATGGCCTATGCAGAAAAGCATGGTATCCCAGTAGAGATGAAGCATAAGCAGGGCGGCTCACCTTATTCAATGGATGCCAACTTATTACACATTAGCTACGAGGGTCGTCATCTCGAGAACCCAAATGCTGAAGCAGAAGAATCCATGTGGCGTTGGACGGTATCTCCTGAAAAGGCTCCAGACGCAGCAGAGATTATTGAAATTGAATTCCGTGCTGGTGATCCAGTAGCGATTAATGGCAAGGCTTACAAGCCACATGAATTATTGGCTGAACTCAATCGTATCGGCGGCATGCATGGCATTGGCCGTCTTGACTTAGTTGAGAACCGCTTTGTAGGCATGAAGAGCCGTGGATGCTATGAAACGCCTGGTGGCACTATTTTGTTAAAAGCACACCGCGGTATTGAGAGTATTACTTTGGACCGTGAAGTAGCTCATCTCAAAGATGATCTGATGCCACGTTACGCAAGCCTAATTTATAACGGTCTGTGGTGGGCGCCAGAGCGTCTGGCTCTTCAGACCTTAATCGATCACACGCAGCAAATGGTGAATGGTGTTGTACGTTTGAAGCTCTACAAAGGATCTGTCTCTGTGATCTCGCGCGATTCAGCCAATACTTTGTTTGATCAGACTATCGCCACCTTTGATGATGATGGCGGTGCATACAACCAGGCTGATGCTGGTGGTTTTATTAAGCTCAATGCCTTACGTATGCGGATTGCTGAAACTGCAAGACGTAAGCGTGCGAAATAATTTAGATAAATAACAAACTAGTAATTCAGATTAGAAAGAATAAAGATGCAATTTGATCAAGTTTCTGTAGGCAAAAAAGCTAATGTATTTTTCGATGGTAAATGTGTATCTCACACCGTGACTCTGTCAAACGGTGTTCGTAAATCTGTTGGTGTTGTCTTGCCAAGTACCTTACGTTTTGACCTGAGCACCAAAGAAGTTATGGAAGTCGTCGACGGTAATGCGTTTGTCAGCATTAATGGCGCTCCAGAGGTGGAGTTCAAAGCGGGTCAAAGCTGGGAAGTAGAAAAAGGCGGTTATTTTATTATTCGTGCCGAGTCTCCAGTGCACTACGTTTGTCACTTTGAATAAAGCCTTTGGCTAAGAGTAGAAAAACCACCTACCTGAACTGACCCCATAAAGTTGGACAGTTTAGTTAGGTTAGCACGAGGGATTGAGTTCGGTATTGCACCGGGCTCAATCCCTTTAGTTTTTGTTTGATCCGATCATGGTTGTAGTAATGGATGTATTC
>NZ_JACVOU010000003.1 GCF_018882205.1 Polynucleobacter bastaniensis
TGAACTGACCTGATTTTTAGTACCACCCTAGAAGAGAGGATTTTTGATAATCTTCACCTTAAAGGAGTGCTAAATATGGCAAAAGGTCAGCGTCTTAAACCCGAGCAAATCGTCACCTTATTGCGTCAAATCGATGTTTTAACCACCAATGGCAAAACCCTAGCCCAGGCTTGTAAAGAAGTGGGTACGGTTGAGCAAAGCTATTACCGTTGGCGCAAGATCTACGGCGGTATGAAAGTCGATCAGGCTCGTAAGTACAAAGATCTAGAGCTAGAAAATACCCGCTTAAAGAAGCTTGTTGCCGATCTCTCCTTGCGCGAGGTCATGCTTAAGGAAGTCATTAAGGGAAACTTCTAAGCCCTGCTAAACGCAAAACAGCTGCTCAGGTGTTGATGAATAAATACTCAACATCAGAGCGCTTAGCTTGTGAATTAGTGGGGCTATCCAGAGCAGCTTATCGTTATATGCCACTGCCTAAAGATGACGAAGAGCCCCTACGGGCTGAAGTCATCCGTATGGCGAGCACCTATGGCCGATATGGTTATCGATTTATTGCTGGGATGATGCGTAATGCCGGCTGGGGACAAGCTACGACAAGCAAGGTAGCTCGTATCTGGCGGCAAGAGGGTCTGAAGATCCCACAAAAGCAACCTCCTAGAGGTAGGCTCTGGTTTAACGATGGCAGTTGTATGCGGCTTCGAGCCAACTATCCCAATCATGTTTGGAGTTATGACTTTGTGTTCATTAGAGATGCGTATGGTGGCAAGATCCGGATGCTCACCCTGATTGATGAGTTCACTAGAAAGTGTTTAACGATCCACTGCGCTAGAAGAATTGGATCGATCCAGGTGATTGAACAACTGGCCAACGCCATGATTGACAACGGTATCCCGCAATATATTCGATCGGACAATGGCCCAGAATTTATTGCTAAAGAGCTACGTAGTTGGTTATCTGGGGTTGGAGTGAAAACCGCTTACATTGAACCGGGTAGTCCTTGGGAGAATGGCTTTTGTGAAAGCTTTAATGGCACCTTCAGAGACAATTTATTAGATGGAGAAATCTTCTATAGCCTAAAAGAAGCCCAGATCATCGTGGGGGAGTGGGTCAAGCACTATAACCAAGTCAGGCCTCATAGCGCTTTAGGTTACAGACCACCAGCACCTCAAACCCAAGTGCCCAAAATAATCCAGAATCAACCCATGTTGCTGCAATGATTTACTATAGAAAAACTCTCTTTGGTATTGGACCTAAATTGACAGCAGTTCATATTCACCTAAAAAGTTACTTTAATGCCTTTTAAACCAAACCTACTGATTACTGGAGCAAACGGATTTATTGGCGGAGCTTTGACGGCCAAGCTTTTTGCTGGCAATGAAGCCTACGATACGCTTTTCTTAATTCGCTCATCAAAACCTGAAGAGGGCATGGTGAGGTTAGTTAACACACTCAGAAATCATGGCATTAAAACAGGGCAGTTATTAAAGCTTAGGTTAGAGCAGATTCTGTGCGGTGATTTAAATGTTGTGAATCGTTGGATCGATGACCCACGCTTGAGCTCCATTGAAAATGTTGTTAGCTCTGCCGCAGTAGCCTCTTTTGGTAACAACCCCTCTATTTGGCCTACGAATGTAGACGGGGTTTTAAATATGGCTCATGGCCTAAGTCATCGGTGTAAGTTAAAAAGATTTCTTCACATTGGTACCGCAATGGCTTGTGGATTAGATTCACCAAATCCCGTCCTCGAGGGCTATAACCGTGGTAAAAAAACTCAGCATTTTTTAGAGTACACGCATAGCAAATATGAAGTTGAGCAACGCCTAAAGGAAGAATTGCCTGATTTACCCCTAGTCATTGCTAGACCATCCATTGTTGTTGGGCACACCAAGTTAGGTTGTAAGCCGTCGGGCAGTATCTTTTGGATTTTTAGAATAGCGTTGGCACTAAAAGCATTCCCTTGTACTTTAGAGCAGAAGATTGATGTAGTTCCAGTAGATTATTGTGCCGATGCCCTTTATTTGCTTTTAACTAAACCAAAGCTAAAGTATGACTCGTACCATATCTCAGCGGGAGAAAAGTATTCCTCAAGTTTTGCTGAAATTGATGAAGCTATTGCTAAAGCTACAGGCAGGTCAAAGATAGAGGGTTATCAACAAAAATCATATGAGCAGATACTTCTCATGAAAAATCAATTCAAATCACTTCTTGGCGAATGTAATCGACGCATTGTGGCTAAAGCAATTAAAACTTATGGAAACTTTTCAACCCTTGAACTTGCTTTTGATAATCAAAGATTGATTGAAGAGGGAATGAGTGAACCCACTCCATTAGCAAAGTACGCGGGGCTTTGTGAGCTAACCAGTAAAGATATTTTGATATCTGAGCAAATGAAGTTTGATTACAAATAACTAAGATTACTTAATGTCCAAGAAGCAATGTCCTTTAAAAAGACACTTCATGTAGCGGTGGCGAGGGCTCCAAGGATGTTCCATCCCTGTGGCAGTCGAGTTTCCTAACCAAACATTAACTACCGTACCCCTTGTGCTAGTGTTTCTATTCCGCCATGGGCCATCAATAATTACGATACCTATCTTTTTAGACTATTTTCTTTTATGGCTTGGGAGATTTAGATTGCACATGCAACCACCAGCGAGCAAGATTCAGCCTGGCATCTTCCAAAAGGTCGTAGACTACTGGGATTACCATTAAGCTCAATAGGGTAGAGGTTATCAACCCGCCAATGACACTAATTGCCATGGGGGAGCGGAAACTTGGATCAGCTGAGCCCCAGCTCGCTGCAATTGGCAGCATGCCCGCACCCATTGCAATGCTGGTCATCACAATTGGACGTACACGCTTATGGCAGGCGCCTATAAGGGCATCAAGTCGTGCAAGCCCTTGATCACGTTGGGCAACGATCGCATATTCTACTAATAAGATAGAGTTTTTAGTAGCAATACCCATCAGCATTACCAAGCCAATCAAGGAGGGCATAGAAAAGCTTTGATTTGCAGCAAGTAGTGCAACAAAAGCGCCCCCTAAGGATAGGGGTAATGCTACTAGAATTGTTAAAGGATGTAATAAATCCTTGAAAAGTAACACTAAAACAATGAAGATGCACAGTACGCCGGTTAGCATAGCAAGGCCGAAGCTCGCGAATAACTCTTCCATAATCTCCGCATCACCTACCTCAATAATGCGGACACCCCGAGGCAAGTCGCGTACCGATGGCAAAGAATGCACTACTTCTGTAACTTTACCAAGCGGTAAGTCAGCAAGCACGATTTCAAAGCTAATATTGCGAGTACGATCGTAACGGTCAATAACTGCCGGGCCTCCAGCAAGCTCCAATGTAGCAACTTGCGCAAGCATTACAGGAGCCCGAGCACCTGGCACATTAAGTCGCTCAATAACTGATAAATCTCGACGCGCAGTATCATCAAGCCGCACCACAATTGGTATCTGTCTTTGCTCCAGGCTCAACTTAGGTAAAGCAGTGTCGTAGTCACCTAAAGTTGCTATACGAAGAGTTTCGCCAATTGAGGCACTAGTTACACCAAGATCAGTAGCGCGGGCGTTATCAAGTCGTGCAACAATCTCCGGACGAACTAATGATGCTGTTGACGATACGTTACCTAGACCGGAGATCGTTCGTAGATCGCGCTCCACAGAGCGAGCAGCTAGCTGTAGGGCTTGGGGATCATCACCAGCCAGAACGAGAACGTATTTTTCGCCTGAACTACCAAGACCAACTTTAGTACGGACAGCAGGAATCACCTCAAGCTCGTTACGCATGCGGTTCTCTATGATTTGTTTTTTTTGGCGCTCCCCGCGTGCTACTAACTGTACTGTGAGGGTTGCGCGTCGAACCTCGGCTGCATCAGTTGCCGAGAATGGATCACTACCAACATTACCTGCGCCAATGGTGGTGTAGACGCTTCGGACTTCAGGCATTCGCATTATTACAGCACGGGCTTGTTCTGCTGCTGCTATAGTCTCGACTAGCGCGGATCCGGGCTGTAACTCTAGCATTACTTGTGTTTGCGAGCTATCGTCGGCTGGCAAGAAACCTTGGGGGAGAAGCGGAATTAATGCTAAAGATCCGATAAAAAAGCCTCCAGATAGCAAGAGTGTTGCTAGACGGTGCCGAAGACACCAGTCAACCATACGCAGATAAACCTTCATCCAGCTCGGATCTCGAACGTAAGTATTCGATGTACTTGGACGCAATAAATAGGCAGCCATCATAGGTGTAAGAACACGGGCAACTACAAGCGAAGCAAATACCGCGAGGGCTGCCGTCCAGCCAAATTGCTTAAAGAATTTTCCAGCAATACCGCTCATGAAAGCTGTTGGCAGAAAAACTGCAATTAGCGTGAAAGTAGTTGCGATTACCGCCAGTCCAATTTCATCAGCGGCATCCATTGCGGCCTGGTAGGGTGTTTTACCCATCTGAAGATGGCGTACGATATTTTCAACTTCAACGATCGCATCATCGACGAGAACACCAATAACCAGGGAAAGTGCTAGTAAGGTGACGATGTTAAGACTAAATCCTAGCCAGACCATTCCTGCAAAAGCCGGTATTACTGATAGTGGTAAAGCGACTGCTGATATTAATGTAGCGCGCCATTCGCGTAAAAATATCCAAACCACGATTACTGCAAGTAATGCACCCTCATATAGTAACTTGAGAGAGTTGTGATATTCCTCTTGCACTGGAGTGACGAAATCAAAAGCTTCAGTTAAAGCAATATGCTCATGGCGTTGTTTAAGTTCGTTAAGAGCAAGTCTCACTGCATTACCCACTACAATTTCGCTTTCACCTCGACTTCGTGCCACCTCAAAGCCAACAACAGGGCGGCCATCAAGAAGTGCGGCAGAACGTGCTTCACCCACCGTATCCTTTACCGTAGCTACTTGGCCAAGACGAATTTGCTGTACTAAATCACCGCTAGCGCGAGACACTGACAGCTCAGTTGCAGCAAGTTCTGCAACATTATTTGCTTTGCCTAAGGTGCGTACTGACTGTTCGAGTCCGCCAATAGAAGCTCTTCCTCCTGAACTTTCATTTTGAATAATTCGAAGTTGTTGGGAGATTTCTGCGGCGGTTAAGCCTAATGCATTTAACTTCAAAGGGTCAAGTGAGACGCGAATCTCGCGATTTACTCCTCCAACCCGGTTAACCGAGCCCACACCCTTAATCGCTAATAATGTGCGGGATATTTCATAGTCGATAAACCAACTCAGGGCCTCGTTATCGAGTGATGTTGAGCTTACAGTGAATGCAAGGATGGGTTGGCTTGCAAGGTCGAGCTTTTGTACAACTGGGTCACGTAAATCAGCAGGAAGTTCTGCGCGCACACTTTGTAAGGCTGAACGTACATCATCAACTGCTTCCTGAACTGGCTTCTCGAGACGAAACTCTACCGTCATCGTTACTGCACTATCTTGGATTTTAGTAGTGATGTGCTTTAGCCCTTGGAGAGAAGCAATTGAGTTTTCTATCTTACGTGCCACATCGGTTTCTAATGCGGAGGGTGATGCTCCTGAAAGTGACGTACTTAGAATTACCGTAGGTAAACCGATATCGGGATAGTTTTGTACTTTCATCCCATGAAATGCAACTATTCCCGCAAAGGTCATCATTACAAAAAGCATGACCGCACCTAGCGGATTGCGAATTGACCACGATGAGACGTTGATCATCTAGGGTTGACCACTCGGACGCGATCACCATCACTTAAGAAGCCAACACCAGCGGAAACAATATTATCGTTCGCCGCCAAGCCCGAGATGATTTCAATGCGATCGGCTGTTATCCGACCAGTCTGTACCTTGACTCGCTCAACCCGTTGATCAGATAAAAGCCGATATAAATAACTGAAGCCATCACGAAAGGTGACTGCTGGCTTTGGTACTGTCAAGACGGTACTTTGCCCGATTTCTAAACTACCCCTTATAAACATTCCAGGCTTGAGTCCTGAGCTACCCTTGGTACCAATGCCTGGTAAATCAATATAGACTAATGCATTACGAGTTTGCGCATCCATGATGGGAGATATCAGGCGAACTTGTCCTTCTACGAGAGTGCCATTGGGCGCCTCTAGTTTTGCTCGCATACCTGGCTGGATACGTTCTAACTCATCTACGGTAATTTCTGCACGCCACTCTATACGCCCTTGCCGAATTAAACGAAATAATTCACTACCGACCCCTGGTACTGAACCAACTGATGCCATGCGCGCAGAGATTATCCCTTCATCAGGTGCCATCAAAGTACATTGAGCAAGTCGTAGTTCTTGTAATTTCACTTGCGCACGCGCCATCTCCACCCGTGCCTGGGCACGTTGCTCATCTATTCGATTTCCACTCTGGCGGGATTCATCTAAAGTTGCTTCTGCCTCAGCAAGTCCCGCGCGGGCTTGCGCCAACTCGGCATGAATTGTGTCAGACGCAAAAACCGCAAGTACGTCGCCTGCGCGAACACGGTCGCCTATGTCTACTCGAAGATCAATTAAGCGTAAACCCATCGTCTCAGTACCGATAATCGCTTCCTGCCAGATGCCAACGGTGCCATTTGTGGCAGTTTTAATTGAAAGAGTTTGCCGGACTGGTTTTGTAATGCTGATACTTAATGCAGGTTTGCCCTGTGCAGTCCCTGCGTCAGGGACTAGTGGCTGAGGCTTCACTTGAGAGTCTGCGTGAAGTGCTATAAAAGCAAGCGCCAATGGCATAAGAATTTTTTTCATTTAAAGCTCAATTATTAATTTATCAACACTTCTGCTTCCTAAATCTTAATTAAGTCCAATATCCATTGAGTAAATGTGGACATAACTTATTCATTAAATAGATGGCTCTAAGCGCTCCATAAAAGAAGGCTGATGGAGTATCGATTTACCTAAAATATTTCATTGCACAGTTTATTGCACAGTCACATTTTAACGCTGTAAGCCATTGAAATATATAGACTTTTTAGCAGCCACGAATTCTTCTAAGGCGTAGGTCGCACGTTCGAATCGTGCTGGGCAGGCCAGATATCAAGAGGTCCGTACCGGACACATGCTTTACATCCGGTACCGACCACATAGTTTACAGTTGCCGTTCACCCTAACTATTTTTTCCCATAAGCGGCATCATGGTCTGGCTCTATCAATAAGACTCGTAAAAAGTGATTTTCTCTAAAGCCAATCCCTCGAATAGATTTGCTTACACGAAAGGAGTAGAGCGCTTCAATATTTTTAGGGGCTGCAATGCTGTGAATCTTTTCCCACTTCAAGCCCTTGTCTCGATAGATCTGGTTCCAGGTTAGTTGTGTGAGCTTTTTAAAGGTAGCCAATGCCTTTTCTTGCTCTGCTAGCTCTAAATCACTCCAGGAAGATTGAAAAACAGGACTATTAAGATCAAGCTCGACTAATGGCTCAGGCTTTACGTTTCGTGCCATGCGCTTTAGCTATTTTTAATTTAGAAAGGTCGCTTGCTTTAGCGGGTGCTTTTTGTGCCCAGGCTAAAGCAGCAGTTAAATCCTTTTTAAGGGCTGGCGTATGCATCCACTTTTCATTATCTGGAATGACAGTGGCGGTGCGGATCAACCAAACTCCAGGCTCTGGGTTTTCAACTAGAACCTGACGTCCTGCATATTCTTTTCCAAGCGAGATTTGCCCACTCGATCCAATGGATTTAATAACTTGGTGATCTATAACTGCGCCCATGACATTCTCCTATATTCATGCAGCATTATTGCATGATGGCATGACTTTTGTCAAATAATGCTTATCAAGTGTTGAAAGCTAGATGAGGATTTGTCTTTTAAGTAGCACTTATGCATTGCACAGTTTATTGCACAGTTCCGATTGAATCGTGTAAGCCATTGAAATATATAGACTTTTGAACAGCCACGAATTCTTCTAAGGCGTAGGTCGCACGTTCGAATCGTGCTGGGCAGGCCAAAAAAATCTGTTGACCCAAGTAATTCAATGCTTAGTGGGCGATTTTATTAAATATCGTCCTCGGCGCTAAATTCATTAATACAGCACTTTGTAATTGATAGGGGACCAAATGGGGACCAATACCCAAGGGTAATCCCTCTCCGAGACATCTAAAACTAGTTCTAATTCCTATATTCTTTGCTAACAATAAAGGTGAGGTTGAATATGAATCGTTTCGGATTGTTTGTAATTCTTTTAATGAGTATCTTTGCAACAGGATGTGCATCAATTACTGGTTCAAGAAACCAGCCAATCTCTGTGACAACGACTCATGAGGGAAAGCCGATTACTGGGGCTTACTGCACTCTGGTGAATGATAAGGGTACTTTTTATGTAAATACTCCCGGCACAGTGACTGTTCTAAAGGCATATGGCGACATGTCAGCTACGTGCAAAAAAGAGGAAAGCCATGTAGGAGTATCTGTTTTTCAGTCTGCAAGTGAAGGTGCAGTTTGGGGCAATATTATTGCAGGCGGTTTAATTGGTTACGCTGTCGATGCAGGTACAGGTGCCGGGTTTTCATATCCACCAACCCTAAATATTGAGATGATTAAAGGCAGTACTATTCCTGCATTACCAACTGGACCAAAGGCGTCTACAGCACCTGCTCCAGCTGCCCCAGGCGCAATCTACGAATCTCAATCTACAGGCGGAACAACCCCACCAGGACCTGCTAGAGCTGCAATCACTCAATCTAACCAAGCCAAGCCAGTGAATGACTTGCCAAATCCAGCAAAAAGACTTGATGACCTAAACAATATGCTCAAAAAGGGCTTAATCACCCCCGATGAATACAATACCAAGAAGGCGGAGATACTTAGGACTCTTTAAAATCTTTTATTTACTGATTTCTGAAAAGCCACTCTTAAAGGTGGCTTTTCTATTTAATAAATGCAAGTAGCTTGGACGATTCTCTTAACTGGGTTTTGCAGACTCCACACGGAATAAGATTCTTGAGGAAATGAAAAAAGTAATGCCGATGTCTAAATAAAAAATTAGTTTAAATTTTCTACTACCACTCTTTGGAGTGGTTTTTCATTTGAGCAGGCATCCTCGATAATGTTATTTAGGTGATTTTTTGGTGCGCGACCGAATGTTAAGAATTTCCACAGCCAAAGAAAATGCCATTGCAAAATAAACGTAACCTTTTGGTATGTGAACATCCATACTTTCGGCAATTAAAACTAATCCAATGATGGTTAAAAAGGACAACGCTAGCACTTTAATTGATGGATGATTATGAACAAATTCACTAATTGGTTTTGCAGCAAAAAGCATTACACCCATCGAAACTAAAACTGCGGCAATCATAATCGAAATTTCATCTACTAAACCAACAGCAGTGATCACGCTGTCTAATGAGAAAACAATATCTAAGATACCGATTTGAACAACAGCACCCCAAAATACTTTGGCTTTAGCTTTGTCCACTTCTTTTTGCATATCTTTTTGCTCAATTGGAGCTTCTTCTTCAGCTTCAACTTCTAGATAGATTTCTTTGGATGCTTTCCAGAGCAAGAATAGGCCGCCACCAAACAGTATCAAATCACGACCGCTTATTTCTTGATTAAATGCATTAAAGAGGGGTTCTGTTAAACCCATTACCCATGACAAGCTGAAAAGTAACAGGATGCGCGTTATTAAGGCGAACATCAAACCGAAGCGACGGACTTGATCACGCATTTCTGTTGGGAGGCGATTGGCTATGACGCTGATAAAAATAATATTGTCGATACCCAAGACGATCTCTAAAGCTGCTAACGTCAGAAAGGCAATAATAGTGTTTGGGTCAAGAATGAATTCAAACATTTAGTGATATTAATTTAATTAAACATTAAGGAGGGATAGAAAGCGTATCTTTTAGTATAAATATGGTATCGATGTCGGCTTTCGGTCTATTTGAGCATCTGAGTGTTAAGTAGCGTGAGGGCCTGCTTTCTGGTCAGTATTGGCCTATCCAAGCTCTTATGCTGTAGTGTCGGTTTAACCGACAGTAAATAATTCAGGCCGCCCAAAGAATCCAAACTGCACTGCATAGTTTATTACACAGTCCGGATTTATGCGTCTAAGTCATTAAAATAGAAATTTCCAGTTGGTCATGTTATTAAAATTGATTATTTTTTTCAATCAAAATCACATTCGTCATCTGAAAATTGGTATTCCAGGTTAATTTCTTTACGTGCTTGATGTTGCCAATGTAGCCGATCTTTTAATAGATCATATTTGACCGCATCTGCATACTCATTAAAGTAATCATCATCTTCATTTAGGTAGTAGTGTTTTTTCATCATGACCCCAGTGCTATGTCAGGTTTTTGACCTAAAAACTGAAGAGCAATTTAATGACTAACTTTGATAGATTGGTATTTTGCTCTGCAGATCCATTGCTTGCTGCGAATTCTGATGAGTTTGTGATGACATGTCTACCAATGACTTGAAAATTGATGATTAAAAACGACAATTTTGGGAGTAAATTTTTCTTAAAAATAAAATGATATAAAAATTTCTTCTACATCTAAACGAATAATATTTTTTGTCCGTAAATACTCCATAAATTTTTTTTAGCAGAGATGCTCGATTGCAAAAAAACTCTCACAAGGAAAGCTTTATGGAAGGGTTTTTCATCCTTGCGCCGGTTAAGTGAATTTAAGAGATACTCAGCGTGCTAATAGAGCAATATAAAAATAAAGCCAATCAACAGTGTTATAAGTATTCCAATGGCAACGATGCGAGTGAACTCACCTAACTTCATCCAGAGGGTGATTTGTTGGCCGGTGTGATATGCGATGTTTTCTTGCTCTCTTTGTTTGATTCGCTCATGATAGCCATTTAACCAAGCATCATCTGCTCCAGCTAAAAATACGAGGGCATCATCTGTCTGGTAGTTAACAGATTCTTTGTATTTTATTAAGGTTAGCTGTGGAAGACCTTGTAAGAGTAATAACTTATTTTCTTTTAGCCAGCCTTCGCATAATTTATTCGCAGCATCAGCCCTTTCACTGTGAGTTTGATTTTCTAACTCCAGTTGTGTCAGAAGCTTTTTACTTGATGCTTGGTTTTCTTTCACAGTAAACCCTTAAGACTAAGTGTCTTAGCTAGACTAATGATCTTTTAAGCATTGGGTACATATTTAAGACCCTACTTACTGAAGTGTCACTATCTAAATGTTGTTTTAAACGACATTACTCACAAATAAACTATGTTACTGTTAGACATGCTGAGCAATCTTAAAAATACCTTCAGTAGTGATTTATGCCAATCTATTCTTGAAACCATACTTTTGCAGGGTTACGATTCTATTCTTATCACCGATGCATCAAGTAACCCCAAAATTACCTACGCTAACTCAGCGTTCACGCAACTGACCGGCTATAGCTCAGATGAAATTCTCGGGAAATCGCCTAAGATTCTCCAGGGCTCAAGTACCTCCCAAAAGGTTATTCAACGCTTACGGCAATGTCTCATTGATGTCACGGTCTTTGAAGGTGAGACCGTAAATTATAAAAAAGATGGTACGATTTTTATGATGAACTGGCGCATGATTCCAATTATTGACAATGGAGAATTAAAAGCCTGGTTAGCAATCCAACGCGAAAAAGTTGTCACATGGTTACCAGATTAATAGACTACATTATCTTTTCTAAGCTGTGAGCCATTGAAATATATACACATTCCAGCAGCCATGAATTCTTCTAAGGCCAACTCGCACGTTCGAATCGTGCTGAGCAGGCCAAATACTCTTTTTATTAATCCTGTAATAAATATTTAATAAACCACCACTACTATTGTTTTTTATCTTTTTAAGAGATTTAGATGGCGACATACAGCATCTATCATGCGGGTATATCCTTCAATACCTATCAAAAGTTCACCCTAGCACAAGAAATTACCAAGATTCATGCAAATGTCACAGGAGCTGAGGCTTACTTTGCTCAAGTGATCTTTAAAGAGCTGGACCTTCATGACTGTTTTATCGGAGGCGTCTTACTCGATGAGCCCCATATTTTTTTGAGTGGCCAGATTAGAAACGGGCGAAGTGAGCAGATCAAAAAGCAGTTGTTAGTTGAGATTGAAATTGCGATTCAGAAAAACACCAAGCTTGCCAGTCATCAAATATGGGCATATCTTGATGAACTAGCACCATCTCTGATGATTGAATACGGTCAAATTTTGCCATCGGTGGGTAGTGATAAAGCATGGTTTGCAACATTGCCAGATTCAATACAAAAAAAGTTAACCAAGCTGAACTCCTAACTTACAAGGCAGGTCGGATAGCATGTAGTTTTTACTAAAGAAATTTTATATCTCACAACTGGTCTCAAATAAGAAGAAACAATTTGAATAGTCTATTAAGAAGATTTCATACCATCTATTTTGACAGTCTAGTTTTAAAGATTTTGTTCACTTTAATGGCGCTAATAGTAAGTCAGCATTCTCGAGCAGATCAGAGTTCTTCCCCATACGACTTAAAAGTCAGTATTGATAGAGTGGGTGCTGGGTTTTCTATTGAAGCAAGTTATATTGCCAGCGTCAGTCAGTGTGAGGCATATGTTTTTCTAACCGACTATGAGGATGTTAGGATGACGCCCGGCTTGATTGAGTCTAAAGTTAAAAAAAGAGAGGGCAATAAAGTCACCATAGAAAGATTGATTGAGGAGAGGGTGCTCCTTTTTCCCTTAAGGATGCATTCTGTTCTTGAGTACACAGAACAGCTAAATCAAGGTTTGAGCTTTGTTCAAACAAAGGGTGATAGTAAGACTTATTCAGGTAGTTGGCGTATTAAAACAGGCGATAAAGGGGTTCAAGTACGTTATCAAGCATTTTTAGAGCCCAACTCTTCCGTACCTAAAGGGGTTATTGAGTATTTTATGAAAAATAATATGCAAAAAAGTTTTGAGAATATCGCTCAAGCAATGGATAAGAATCGTGATGCCCTCAGTCTTGCCTGCAGATAATATTAACGGTATCAGTCAAGATCTCGAGTAAGCTTTCTAAATAGGGGTTCACCCATACGAATAGCGTCTCCTAGTTTAAGATTCGCAAGTAATCGGTAGTTGCTTGGGGCAAAGACAATAATGGTTGAGCCATGTTGGAACCACCCCATTTCTTCGCCTCGATTAAATTGAACATCGCATTCAATAGTATTGGGACCTTGGTATTGAAGATGCAAAAGAAGATTAAGACAGTGGAGGCGAATGCTAGCAACTAGAATTGCTGCAACTGGAACCATAGTCAAAGTAGCTCCTATGCCCAACCCATTCTGATCGGTAAGTTCACATTCAAGAACTGCTCTCTCATTTTTGCAAAATAGTCGCTCAACTCTTTTTAGTGCAATAGGATTGACATTCCAGGTATCCCCAGAAATATAAGTCACTCTTTTCATGCGCATTGAGCTTGGTGAATGGAAGCGGTGATACATGCTAGAAGTGAGCCTGAGAGTTACATAATCACAGCCTTCATATTTCGCAGCCAAAGAGGGGATGGGTATTAAATCTTTGATGGTGTATGGAAACCCCTTGGCTTGAAAAACTTCCCCGTCCTTAACTTGGCCAAATGCACCCACTAATGCATCACAGGGGCTATTGAGGATATGAGGGTCTTGATGGATTGGTCTTGCATCGGGCTTTAGCTCGCGCGTAAAACAGGCATGCATACTTTTAAAGTGGGTGTTTTTTGCTTCCGTTAGATCCAAGGCGGAGAAGAATTGCCAAATTTTGATAGAAATATAGGCAATTAAGGGATTTTCGATCTGACTAAACCACCCAATAAGGCGAGTCAGGGTATTTCTAGGAATGCGATTGGTCAGAAGAAAATTCAGATCTTCCTGGGATAAGAGATTTTGTATGGTTTTCTTGATTGACATAATTTTGTCAAATAAATGAAGTAAAAGTGTAATGAATATTAATGGGAGTATTAATGGAAAATCAACTTGCGCTAAGTATATTCGGTGCTGGCCTCGGTCTTTGGATTATTAAGAAGGTTTATACAAGACTGCAACTTTCTATGGCAAAACATCCTTCGTTGGCTGGGCACTCAAGAATGGCCAAGCGAGTGGCTCGTTTGATTCCGCATTACTCATTTAATCAGAACATCTTTTTTAAGGTTGATGGAGCTCCTCAGGAAATCGCGCTGCTAAGAGAGGCGGGCTTTATGCGTCTATCAAAAGCTTACAAAGAGCGTTTTACAAAATCCGTTGAGCTGACTAACCAGGCTGCTGAAGTGATATCAGATTTGCAATTTACAGGAAGATATCGCGTTCCCTTTCAATTTAGCGATTTCGTTAGCAAGCATCTAAAGTCCGGTAGTTTCATGCAATCGTCCTCTGGCGTTTTAATGACAGATTTAGACGGAAATATTTTTTATGATCTGACTGGTTCCTATGGCGTCAACGTTCTTGGATACGATTTTTATAAGAAGGCGATTGAAGAGGGGGTAAAGCGAGTTTCTGACCTAGGCCCTGTTTTAGGGTTTTATCATCCTATCGTTGCAGATAACGTCAAGCGCTTAAAAGAAGTTTCTGGGCATGATGAGATCTCTTTTCATATGTCAGGCACAGAAGCGGTGATGCAGGCAGTTCGTTTAGCCAGATACCATACCAAAAAGAGTCATGTTGTCAGGTTTTGTGGAGCCTATCATGGCTGGTGGGAGGATGTTCAACCAGGTATAGGTAACCCACTTCCCCCGCGTGAAACCTATACGCTCAAAGAGGTTGATCAGGATACCTTGCGCGTTCTTCGTAATAAAAAGAATATTGCTTGTGTGCTAGTAAACCCACTGCAGGCCTTACACCCCAATAAGGGCGCTCCAGGCGATTCATCCCTTTTGGATAGTTCACGCAAAGCATTTTTTGATCGTGAGGCCTATACAAAGTGGCTTAAAGAACTTAGGCAGGTATGCAGCGATAAGGGAATTGTCTTAATTTTTGATGAGGTTTTTATAGGCTTTCGTTTGGCACCAGGTGGCGCGCAAGAGTATTTTGGGGTTAAAGCTGATATGGTGACCTATGGGAAGACTCTAGGCGGTGGTTTACCAATCGGTGTCGTTTGTGGCAAAAAAGAGCTGATGATGCGATTTAAAGCGGATAAGCCAGCTGATATCTGTTTTGCCAGAGGCACTTTTAATTCTCATCCTTACGTAATGGGTGCTATGCAAGTTTTCTTGGAGAGTTTAGATACTGATCCGGTTAAAAAGATGTATTCTGACTTGGATGTCGTTTGGGATCGTCGCGCAAACGATCTGAACGAAAGTCTCTTATCACTCAACTTGCCTGTCAAGGTAGTGAATATGTCCAGTATTTGGACTATTTGCTATACGGAGCCATCCCGTTACAACTGGATGTTCCAGTATTACCTTAAGGAGCAGGGTTTGGCGCTCAGTTGGATTGGGACTGGAAGATTTATTTTTAGTCTGAATTACAGTGATTCAGATATGAATGCCGTTAAAGAAAAATTCATTCGCGCCGCTCAAGCCATGAAGCAGGATGGTTGGTGGTGGAATGAGGGCGGCTTGACGAACAAGATCATCAAGAGACAAATTCTCAGAGAAATGATTTTTGGTAGAAAGTCCTAAATCATTTCTCTGGCCAACACTTTACTGAGGAAGCGGCTCTTCCTCGTAATTACCATGATCCATTGGATCAATTAATTGGCCTTTAAGTAAATATAGTGGGGAAGTTGCATAAATCTTGGCATCATGAAACGGATCTGTCATGATTTTTGTCATCCAGGCAAATGCAGCTTCCACATTATGAATAAAGAATAAGTGGAATGTGCGGAATAATACCCCGCCAACGCCAAGCCAAAGCCATAGCAATCCTGTTTGCCTTATGAATCCGTCGGTATTTGTGAAAGTATTGAGGGCAACAAATTTTTGCAACCATACTGGGTTAGCCCAGACTAGCAGAGGGATCGCAGCCCATATCGAAAGAAGCACTACCTTTCTGTTGAGGTTGTAGCCCACCTTAATTTGTTCTTTATATTCATGTGTGGCTTTATTTACTTCGTCGTAACCTTTTGGCTCGAAGAAAAAATGACCACTTTGTCGTGTTGTCATAGCAACAAGCCATGCAAGCAGTGATGCTGCAATAGGGTCTATAAAAAGTAAAACATATGCAGTCAAAAAGCTGACAGCACTAACTAAGTGTAATGACTGGTTAATGCGGCTATGATGATAGTAGCGATGATCATCCCACCGTTGCTTTTTTAAGGTTTCTAGAAAATGAATCAATTTAGTTTCCAATACTTGTTGTGAACATCATGACAAAATAGTGACGCCTATGTAATATTTACAGTTTAAATATGACAATAAGAAGACAGTCAATACTGAGACTGTCACAAAACTGTTATGAAATTAACGAATACTCAGGCGATGACTTGCGTAGATAACCATTTAGAAAATAATGCTCTTTCAGTCGAGCCCTTAAATATCTCCATCGTCACAGAAACCTACCCTCCAGAGGTCAATGGAGTTGCAAGTACATTAGCCCGCTTTATTCGTGGCTTAAGGGATCTAGGCCACCACATTACGCTCGTAAGGCCGCGTCAAGGAAGGGGGGATAGCCCCGTAATCCAAGGCCATTTTCAGGAAATACTGACTCATGGAATTCCTATCCCTGGCTATAGCTCCTTAAAGGTTGGCCTGCCAAGGCAAGGGATGTTCCTCCAGCAATGGTCAGTTAATCGCCCTGATTTAGTTCATATCGTGACAGAAGGTCCTCTTGGGTGGTCAGCGCTAGAGGCTGCTCGGAAACTGGGTATTCCTGTTTGCTCGGATTTCCGAACGAATTTTGACTCTTATTCATCTCATTACGGATTGAGTTGGCTAAAAAGCCCAATACAGAAATACATGAGGTATTTTCACAACAGAACAAACTTCACCATGGTGCCGACCCAAGGGCTTAAAAATCAACTACAAAATGCTGGTTTTGAGAGGCTTAGAGTATTAGCTAGAGGGATTGATACTGACTTATTTAATCCCTCCAAGCGTTCAAGAGAATTAAGAGAGAGCTGGGGCGTTAAAGATGGTGAAGAAGTCGTTGTCTATGTTGGCAGGCTCGCATCAGAGAAAAACTTACTGGTGACTGTGGGCGCTTTTAAGGCGATGCTCGCGATTAAGCCAAATCTGAAGATAGTGTGGGTTGGTGATGGGCCACAAAAAAGTTTTTTAGAGCTAACATGCCCCAACAGTATTTTTGCAGGTATTCAGTCCGGTGAAAGTCTGGCTCAGTACTATGCCAGTGGCGATATATTTCTTTTCTCAAGCTTAAGTGAAACATTCGGAAATGTGACTTTAGAGGCAATGGCCAGTGGTTTAGCGGTATTAGCATACGACTACGCAGCTGCTGGTCAAGTCATTCAGAGTGGGATAAATGGAATGTTGGCTAACTTCAATCATTCCGATAGTTTCATCAATCAAAGTCTTGAATTGTTGAAGAAGGGTTCTGAGTTGGATGTTTTAAGAAAAAATGCTCGACAAACTACCTTGAATATCTCCTGGGAATCTGTCACAGCCAAATTAAATCAAAATTATTACGAGCTCTTACACAGCTATCCCCCACAAGAAAAAAAGATGAATGCCCTTGCTTTAAGCGAGGCCTGCATTAAACAATGAAGCGTATTTTCTATGTTGTTGCTTCTTCACAATTTCTATCTTCCCTAGCTGACAACGCCTTACTAATTGCATCTATTGCTTTGTTGCTTCATATGAGTGAGCCTAGTTGGTTTTCTCCAGCACTGAAAATTTTCTTTGTAATTCCTTATGTCATTTTTGCTCCTTTCGTTGGCGCATTCGCAGACTCAAGACCTAAGGGTCAAGTGATGTTGGTTTCTAATATTCTTAAAACAGGTGGTTGCATATTGATCATGTACCAATATTTTCAATTGGATAAACAAGCTACAGGTCCAATAGAAAATCAAATAGCCTAGACTTGAACACTATTGGAAATATGGGCCGCTCATATAAAAAAGATTGTCAAATTGCCATCAAACGGTCATAAATTAAAATAAGAATAGACTTTTATTCAAGATATAAGGATGTTATGGGCATTTGCTTAGCAAGGATTTTATGTTTGCAGCTTTTGTTAATATCCCTTTCCTGCTTTGGCGCCAATGATGGGTCGCCTTTTGATTTAAAGGTATTCGTAGGAAGATCTGGTTCCGGTTTTCAAGTGCAGGCTACTTACGTTGCACCAGTTAATGAGTGTCAAGCTTATGCTTTTTTAACTGATTACGAAGGCGCTAAAAATATCCCGGGTATCAGAGATTCCAAAGTACTTTTGAGGAATGGTAATAAAGTTCAAGTTGAAAGGATTGCAGAAGAGCGAATTTTATTTTACCCAATTCTACTGCGCTCAGTCTTAGAGTTTTCGGAAGTTTCGGATAAACGTCAGGAATTTATTCAGATAGAAGGTGATGCAAAATCGTATAAGGGTAGCTGGACTATTGAGCCAGATAAAAATGGTACTCGATTTACACATCACGCAACATTTGAGCTGGAAACATCTATTCCATTCTTTTTAATTAGATTCTTTATGGAAAATAGTGCTACCAAGCGTTTTGAAATCATGGCTGATCGTGTTTTATTACAAAAAAATACTTTAAGTGGGAGTTGTGGGAAACTTGCCTAATTGTTACATTAAAATCAATATCCCAAATTCTTCCTTGTGATTCTCTATAAGAATTAATTAGGATTATATTGAAGTAGTAGAGCAATTTGAATTGCTGATGAGGGTCATGATGCATACCAGATCTTTGTACCTCTTGCGACATGCTAAGGCTGAAAGTGCCATCCTTCAGTCTCCTGATGAGGATCGCCCCTTATCTAACAGAGGTATTGATGATGCTAAAAAATTGGCTACAAAACTAATTAAAAAAGAAATTAGATTTGATCTTATCATCACAAGTCCTGCAATTCGAGCTATCTCAACTGCTCAAATAATATCGAATCGTCTTGAGCACAAGCAAAGATTTTTAGAAGTTGATAAAAAGTTATATCAAGCAGATTGCACTACATTGTTGACAATAGCGAGCAAACTGCACAAGAAAATCAAAAGTGTCATGTTTGTGGGCCATAACCCGGCATTAGAAGATTTCGTTACTTTAATTGTCGGCGAATCAGTTTTAATGCAGACCTGTGCATTGATAGAGCTTACTTTCGAATTTAAACATTGGAAGGATCTCGATAAAGCACCATTAATCAAAATGAAGTTGCTAAATTAAGCTCCGTTAATAATTAGGTCCAATTCAATTTTTGCAGTTGGATTAATGCTAACCAATTTCGCCTGCCAACACTCATCTGCTCTTTAAAAAAGGTTACTGGTGTTGGTGGCTGAAGTGTCAAATTGGCCTCTGAATCACCCATCATATTACGTGGCACTAAGCCATGTTTATTACACAGACGTTTTATCGGACGATTCCAGCTGATGCAATGCATGAAGAGATGATGGTAATGGCGATTACGAGCCCATGTAATAGCTTCGTCCATCATGGTATCGGCAATACCTTGCTTGCGGTATTTTGGGCTCACAATGACGCCAAACTCTACTTCAGTCCCGCGTGAAGCAATATGAATAGTGCCTGCCCACTTGCCATCGATTTTTGCTACTAAAAAATGGTTATTTTTAGGATCACTTTTAAACCGCTTGACTAGGGCGTCAATGGAGTTCTTGCTCATTGAATGACCAAAGTAGCCATGGAGAGTTTGTGGATCTTGGGCTTTTAACCAAGATCCATATTTTGAATACTGATTTTTTGAGAGAAACTCAGTACTCAACATCACATTACTCAATATGACTATGAGTGCGGTAATACTTTGCTTGCTGGGCTTTAGCCTCAACCCATGCGGACCAAAGATCCTGAATTACTTGTTCAATATTTTTCATAATTTAAAGCCCTCTTGGAGTGGTTAAGTGATACAGGTAATTACGAGTGAGTTCTTCAACTTGCTGATGGTTATTAGGGTTGCGGCTATTGATGAAATGCTCTAAATCGTAGCTTTTGGATTGGTCACCAAAAACTTGATTGAAGAGGCTCAATAATCGTGTCATTTAAGGCTCCTTATCTAAATGTATTAGGGTTAATACTTAATTAGAGTAAATCTTTAATAAGTATCTTGCATGACAGCAATGTATCTTTTGGGAATAAGACCCATATATTTCTATTGAAATGCAATATTTCTAATGAATTTCCTAAAAAGAATAAGGAGTGGGTCAATTTGATTTTGACACTCAATATGTCAACATAAAGTTACAAGATGGAATATAAGAACCACCCTACATAGAAGAGAGAGCTTGAAGTTCTCACTGAAGAAATCAAAAAGCGGTGTCTTTATGGAAACGGTAAGCCTGAAAAATTAGGCAAGAAACATAAAGAGCATTAAGGCCTAATCTTCTAAATCCTCGCTGCTGTCATCTACCCGGTATTCCAGCTGTATTTTCTTTAATACTGGATGTAAGAGTGGATTCGCATCCTTTGGTGATGGATCAGTTAAGAGGTAGTAGCCATAAAAGGGTATGGGTTCTTTTTCAGCAAGCTCGCGATCTTCAGTAGTAAAGGTAGTCATTGGTGCTCTCCCTCAATTCATTAGAAGTGGTTACCTATGGGCTGTTAGAGCAAACTGAGGAGACCGGAAAGGAGCAGAATTACTCTTCATCTCCCATAAGTAAATTGCATTCTCAATCAATAAATGTGACAAATCTATCGTTAACTGAAATATTTAGGGCTAAATTTTAAGAGGTGAAATTGTCATATTTGAGCTTGATAAAACGGCTTTAAATGTGACAAAGAGTTTTGAGTATTCACAGAAATGTCATGAGAAAAGTGGAGCATCACAGTCAAGTTCAACAAAAATTGAAGGTGATAAAAAATGCTAAATCAAAATCTAAGTGACAAAATTATTGAATTAAGAAGATTGTCTGCTGAGTATTATCAGAAGGTAGCCTGGAATCAGTTATTAGCCTTAGATAACTACAGGGAAAATAATTTCCTAGCTGCAGAGCGTTTTGCGCAACTGTCATTTGAAGATCAGATGAATGCAATGGAATACGCAGAGCTAGCTGACGCAGAATTTGACTTGCATCTAGAGTTGGAGTTTGAATAAAAAAGTTAAAGCTTAAATTCGGGGCATACGATTTAGGGCTATATTCACACTAATTGCCTTTGTCTTTAAATCTTTTTTAATCGTGATTTAACTCAAAATCATCATCAAAAAATTGGTAATCCAGATGAAGTTGTTTACGGATTCGGTGTTGCCATGTAAGCCGTTCTTTTAATAGATCGTGCTTAATTGAATCTGTGTACTCGTCAAATGAATCGTCATACTCACTAAAATAATGGTGAATTCTCATAACTTGCTCCAGGATCTATTAAGGTTTTTGACCTATAGACTGAGAGAAAAAGACATTACCTTTTTTGATGCAATTACTTTTACCTTCAGTCACCTCGCTTGCTGAAGTGTGATCATCTAAAGATTACATGTCTATCATGACGATAAAAAATCCTCGTATAAGCGCTTAGATGATGGTTAAAAACGACAATTGAGTACTGTGTGATTCCTTAATTAAGAAAAATATTCTTTGTAAGACTGCTGACGCTTACCTATTTCTTTAATCTCTAGCGAGGCTCACTTTTATTAGGGGGCAATGGCTGCTTAAATTGAACGCTAGATTGTGACAATTCATTGACTCTTACATGACTTATTGACATATAGCTATGCTAAATTGCTTGACGAAATCTAGAAATAATGAAGCCAAAGAAACAAAAAAATATGAATAAATTAGAGCTAATAGAGTTGATTTCAGCAGGGGCAGACATCCCAAATGCTGATGCTAAGCTTGCATTGGAGTCGATCGTATATCGAATTGTGGAGACAGTTAGTGCAAATGAAGTAGTGCAGATCGGAGGCTTGGGATCATTTGTCCAAACTCAGCGAAGCGCTCGGATGGGGCGCAATCCTTCTACGGGGCTCTCAGTTCAAATCCCAGCCATTAAATCAGTAGGCTTTAGAGCTAGCGCAGCTTTTAAAAAAAAGATTAACCAATCTTAATTTAACTTGATGTATACGAAGTGAGGCTTTAATGATTACATTATTAATCGCAGTCTTGAGTATCTGTTTTTCTGTACTGGCTCAGTTTCTGCTCAAGTCAGGCCTTCAGGGATTGAGTATCGACGGATTTTCTGCTTACTTGCACTTAGCAAAAAATTGGAAGATATGGGCTGGTTTTGCATGCTACTCGACCTCGGCCTTGATTTGGCTGCGGGTGCTGGCTGATTGGGATGTAAGTAAGGCTTACCCAATGATGGGTATAGGCTTTGTACTGACTTTGTTGGCGGGCTTGTTATACGGGGAACTTATCACTACAAGTCGAATCATTGGGGTGGCAGCAATTTTTATCGGCGTCATTTTAGTAGCGAGAAGCTAATTTTTTAAACTCGCTAATATCATTAGTTACTACGCACCTAGTTTAATTAAATCTTGTACTTTTAAGGTTGCAGTTTTTTGTGCTACCAAAGCAAGAATAAATTTTTTAATATCATAGCTATTAAACGGACAGACGAGATAGGTGTATTCCAGATAGCCTATGCCACCCCTTTTTCTTTTAAAGTCACCAGCTCCTGAGCTGTAATTTAATAATAGTCGTTGATCTTTTGCATATGTATAGATCGCTGCAAAAAGCACTCTGTATGATCCCTCTAGATTAAATTTAGTGTCGTAACCTAGTGCCGGGACTGTCAATGTATGACCGGCTCTTAGAAGTAATGCAAAGGAGCAAATCTGCTGATCTAGTCCACGTATTAGCAGGCAGGACATCACCCCTTGATTAACTATATCATCAAAGAATTGAACTGTGTATTGAGGGTTTAATAAAGAATGTTTATGAAGATAGATTTTTTGATACAGATCATGAATGCGTATCAGACTGTCTTGATCAAGCTTGCTACAAACTTGCACATCTAGATTAAGTTTTTTTAGAAGCGCAAGATCTCTTTTAAGGTGTGATGGGATTGATACATTTTCGCAACGTAAATCAAATTCATATATCACTCGAGAGGGAATGCCTAAATATCCGAATGACTTTAAATTGCTAATAAGTGTTGGATGCCTATGGGGCAATAGATTTCGAACGCCGATATAGTAATTGGGGTTTAATGCCCTCATTTTTTTTGCAATACTCAGCAGTTCATTTTCCTGTTCTGCATTCCAGATCGAAGTTGAGATTGGATAATTCCCAATAAATATGGTTTTATCAATTCCTAATAAATAGGAAAGTTTTCCAAGGGCAGCGATTAAAAGAGCAACAACAGGTTGGTGTCTACACTCATGGGTTAAATAGTCAAACCAGCCACTCCTCGGTGAAAAAAGATAGCTGGTATTTTTTTGTCGTCTGGGAAAGGCAATGCTGATAGGAACTTTCGTATCACCCTCCCATAACAAGCTTGCGCATGCATTGCTAACCCAATCTACTAGTTTCACCATGGGCCATTTATCAGTCATATTGCTAAGATCTTAGGTAGTTAATTCATAAAGATGGAAGCCGCCATAAATTGCAGAGCGATCCTCATGAATGAGCTGATCTGATGTAGCGTGATTTCGCTTCCATAGAGCATTTAAATCCTCGCTAAGGGCTGTTTCAATTGGCGAAGACTTACCAGCAGTTCTGAAAATAATTCTGGCGCCCGGGTTGGCTGTCCGAGTAATTTCTGTCCATAAGGTACATATCTCTTCTGCTGTCATCCAATCTTGGGCATCGAGTAACACCACTGCATCAACTGAATTGGCCGGCATTCGCTTGAGAGCATCTAGTACATTATTTTGCTCTATGGAGAGTCTGTCAATGTTATTGCGTATGAGTTCAAAGTACTGTTCTTGCAAATACAGTGGCTTATTTGTTGGGTTATTGTGATCATAGCTTCTGCCGTAGGCTTGACAGGCGAAGTAATTGTTGTTGATGTTATCAATCGTTGCCAATTTTCTGGCTCGTTCTTTGAGAACCTGTGCCATGCTTTCAGGGCGATCTTCGCAAAGGCTGGCATGCTGGCTTGGTGGTATGCCCAGATTGTATAAAGCTACTGGGCTACCCATAATCTTTTTCGCTAGTCTAGAGTCAAATATTTTGGCTACATTTTCATCAAACCATTTTCCTTGGGCTTCTATTGAAGGTTGCTTTAGCAGATCATCCAATTTGACGCGATAGATTTTGGCACTTATGTGAATTAATCCAATGAGCTTACCGAGTAAGCCATATTTATAAAACCCTTTTTCAAACATGCGGATACGCTCAAAACCTTTAATACCGCCTTCCCAATAGTCTCGTGTAGCTTTATTTAAATGAGGTGCTAGCAGATCTCTATATAGCCTAGGATTATTGACTGATTTTGCTTCACCAAAAAACCTGTAAAAATTCTTATATTCGAGTCTTCTAATTCCCTCCATCTTTAGATGCACTAATGCGACATGAGTATGGTTAAGATCTACCGCAGTAATTTTTTTAGGGCTAGCAGTGAGGTAGGAGAGGGCGTTACAACCGCCAGAAGCAATTGTAATGAGATGATCTGTAGGTTTTAGTACAAGGGCTTTGAGATCAACTACGGGATCTTCCCAAATTTGAGGATAGACTAAGCGCTCAAACCAAAGAGCAAAAAGTCGATCATGTAGTGTGACCTTTTTCTTTCTTGCATATACAGCGTCCTTAAGGAGTTTTTTTGAGCGTGATAGGTTTGAATCTGGAAGTGCTGTAAGGTTGTCCATTGCTTTCATTAATTTGTGAACAAAAGTATATTAAAGTCACAAATCAAGTCAAAGTAGCGACACTTTTATTACAAATTTATTAAAGCTTATCAACGGTAATAAAACTGTCAACAAACTAACTTACCATCAGCTCGTTATAAATTTATTCTTAATTCTTCATGCTCCTCACCTCTAAACCAAAGGCAGTAACAGTGATTCTCAAAGAAGTGTTGAAAGCCGCTCGTGAGGAGCGGGGCTTAAGTCATGAAGAGCTTGCTGAAATAGCCTGTCTTAGAAAATGGCAAATTAAGGAGCTCGAAGAAGCAGAGACCTTTTTGACCTTCTACACAATGGCCATCAAGATACAGGCGGCTAAGAGAGTGGGAGCTTATCTCGGCCTTTCAGAGCATCAGTTTTTATCTTCAATCGAGGCAATGGGTTGAGTAATGTATTGGACTATTAAAGTTCGTCATTTTGATGAGAGCGGATCTCACACCTCCAAGATCAGAATGTATGGCGAGAACTTGAGAGAAGTCATGTCTAAGGTGCTTGATATACATCGGAAGTCCTTACTTGTTTCTTACCAGGTAGATCATGGTCCGGAGATTGAGTTTGAAAATTTAAACTAGAGTTCATTTGTCGCGTAAATTAAAACTAAATTAAATTGATAACTTGGTTAATTAAGCAATCTGTCTCGCGTACCAGTTACACAATTTATCCCACAGAGCCGTTTTTACTCTGTAAGCTATTGAAATATATAGACTTTCTAGCAGCCGCGAATTTTAGGGTCGAGGTTGTACATTCGAATACTGCTTGGCAGACCAAATTTCATAGGCCCGTACCGCACACAATCAACACAAGTGAATAAAGCGCTCTTGGTGCTGCTTTAGTTCATTGCACAGTTTGTTCTTAGCTTGCTCGACTAAAGCTATAAGAAATTCGTATTATGGTGTTCCTTTAGGATTTATCTAAACTTCGTTTGGGGGCTAATCGTCATCTCTGACAGCTATCCGTCCATGAGTATCTAAATCAGACTCATCTACCTCTAAATAATCATCTTCAATCACTGTTGCACCCTCAAGGTGCTCAATGAATTCTCGAATGGCATAGTAAGGCGCAATATTTACATGGTCATCATTTTGATGATCCCAGGTCTTGTAACGAAAGACAGTTAGCTTCATTTAGTATTTTCCTTAAATAAGCTCATGATCCAAGGCGATGCTTGGAGCTGCGATTGGCGTAGGCTTTGCGAGCTTCAACCCAAGCTAAAGCCGCTTTAATGAACAGGCGTTTTAGTTTTGCCATGATTTATAGGCCCTTTGAAGTGCAATGGTGGTTGAAATAGTCACGAGTAAATTGCTCAACTTGCTCGTGGCTATTAGGATTGCGGCTATTGATGTATTGCTCTAAATCATTACCTTTGGTCTGGTGGCCAAAGGCTTGATTCAAGAGACTCAAAAATTGTGTCATTTAAGGCTCCTTTGGTAAAAATACTAGGGTTACTACCTATATAGTATGTGCCTTATTGATGAATATTGCGTGACAGCAAAATATCTTTTTAGATTAAAAGCTCTTAAGTTCATGATTAAAAGAACTATTTGTCGTCATTTGGTCATAAAACTCCAAAAATGCCCCAAAATCGATCAAACCCGCATTAATCTTGTATAGAAGTGGTCTAAATTAGAATCAAAACTCAATTTCAACAAGAAAAGGCTTCAAGATGAGCGCATTAAAAGAGGCTATTGAAAAACTAAGAGAGACTGGTTCTATTGGGCTGAAAGACTTTAAAAGTCTGAAGATGAAGTATGTTGAGCACTTCACCGAAGAAATCAAGCGGTGGTGTCTTTATGGCAATGGCAAGTTTGAGAAGCTGGGCAAGGAGCATCAAGAGCATTAAAGGGCTTGAAGGCGAAAACCTAGCATCGAACTAGGGTGCTGAGATTTGCAATCTCATGCATCACCCATACTGCCATTTCGTCACAAAAAAAGCCATCTCTTGGATGGCTTCGCAACAGAAGATCTGGTTTTATGTATTAAGGCAAAGGATGAGGGTAGTAGCAAATAATGCAACGCATGAAAGAATGAGATAGGCGCTTACTCCTGGTGAAGAAAGCAAAATATTTTTATTCATGGTTTGCTCCAAAGTCCTTTAGCCTGCTTGTAGGCTCATCAAAATCCAATAAGAAATTATTTTTACGTCTCCGTAGATGTCTGATGATAAGTCGATCTTTTAAGTGATTCTCTGGGTCTAATTTTCTACTGAAATTTTTGAGCTCATACGGCTCAGTATTGCTTTCGTTAAGTGGCATGGTCAATCTCCTTGGTGAATGATTGAAAGTGTTGTATTCCCAAGGATTCTGTCCTTGGAAGATCATTTAACAGCTGTCTTATGAACTTGCAATGGCACTTTTATGACAAAAAATTAGCTTTGATTTGTTGCAATGCCATAAGAGATACCAGCTAATGAGCCTAGTGGGTGAGTAATAATTCACAAGGCATACATTCCAAATGTTTAATGATTTATTTATCTAAGGAGAATGTCATATTGGTTTTGTAGAATATAACCATGCAATTAAAAGTAATCGACAGCTTTTTAGCTAAAACAGTTCTTGATGATGATGTGATTGGGCTTACTCCATTAAAGGTGGGGAGTTATCCAATTAGGGCAATTGAAGATGAGCAATATGAAGTTGCCAAATCTAAGGCCGCTATTTGCTATCTCACAAGTCATGAACTAGAGCAAATCATCATGTCCAAAGCCGCTGTCATTATTAACGAGTAATCTCAATCCCCTTTACCTAGTAAGTATTAGACTGGGATCATTCATACGAGGAATTAATACATGTGTCGATGGATGGCCTACGCTGGAGAAAAGATTTATCTTGAAAATCTTCTTTTCTTGCAAAAGAATTCACTGATCTCCCAAAGCCTTAAGGCAACAAAATCTAGCTTTACTACTAATGGGGATGGTTTTGGTGTGGCCTGGTACGGAGGTAAAAAAACTCCAGGTCTATTTAAGGATGTTTTACCGGCTTGGAATGACGAGAACTTAAGACAGCTTAGCCAGCATGTCAAAAGTGGTCTTTTTTTAGCTCATGTAAGAGCTGCCACTGGCACTGGAATCTCACGAGCTAATTGCCATCCCTACACTTATGGTAAGTGGAGTTTTATGCATAATGGCCAAATTGGACATTGGCAATTTCTACGCCGAGATATTGAGTCCTTGATTTCAAAGAATTATTATCATTATCGGCTAGGCACTACAGATAGTGAGGCTTTTTTCTTGCTAGCGCTTTCTTGTGGATTAGAGAAAGACCCTATACGAGGTATTAAAAAGGCAATCGAGAAGGTTATCGCTCTTTTAGAGGCTAATGGGGCAACTGAACCGTTTAGATTTTCAGCAGCCCTTAGTGATGGTAAATCTATTTGGGCTTTTAGATATTCAAGTGATCAGCAGTCACCATCCCTTTTTTATGGCACACCTGATTTGCATAAAAAGCAAGCTCAGTCGAAGATAATTAACACGATTGCCTCTGAGCCATTTGACGATGATTCAGATCATTGGACTGCGGTGGGTGAGTCTAAAATTATTCTATGGAAAAACAAGGCGGTTTCAATTAGTCCGCTTTTCTAATGTGTCTAATAGAATAAACATGCAATTTCAATCAAAATTTCTTTGTTTGATTCTTGCACCCTTCCTGTTCATGAGTCTTCCAGTATTTGCTCAAAATACCCAATACGGAGTAAGACCGTTTTATTTGATTGATGCGATGAAGGAGGGACCATTAAAAAGTAAGCTAAAAAGTTGCTCTGCTAACACCCCCCAACGCACTACATTTTCCATAGCACACCGTGGCGCACCATTAGAGTTTCCTGAGCATACCGTAGAGTCTAATAAAGCTGCTGCATTGATGGGGGCTGGTATTTTTGAATGTGATGTCACTTTTACAAAAGACAAACAATTGGTTTGTCGTCATGCCCAAAATGATTTACAGGCAACGACTAATATTTTATTGACTAATTTGCATGAGAAATGCACCAAGTCCTTTGCTCCAGCTAATGGTACAGACCCCGCCACAGCAGAGTGTCTTACAGCGGATATCACTCTTGAGGAATTTAAAACCCTACGCGGCAAAATGGATGGGTTTAATAAAAATGCCAAAGACATACAGTCATACATGGCAGGTACTCCACCTTGGAGAACTGAACTATATTCCGAGGCGGGCGGCTCTTTATTAACGCATCAAGAATCTATCGCTCTATTCAAGAGTTTTGGAGGTAAATTTACTCCTGAACTCAAAGAGGCGGTAGTGCCCATGCCCTATTTGGGTTTTACCCAAGAGCACTATGCACAAGCTCTCATTAATGACTACAAGAAGGCTGGCGTTTCTCCAAAAGATGTTTTTCCACAATCATTTAATTTGAATGATGTGATGTACTGGATCCAAAATGAACCGGAGTTTGGAAAGCAGGCAATTTATTTGGATGGTCGATATGAGGATAAAGGGTTTAATGCTGCTCAGCCTGAGCTTTTAAAACCCACCATGCAAGAGCTTTATGCAAAGGGAGTACGTTATATTGCTCCCCCAATATGGGTGCTGCTGACTACTGGCATCAATGGGGCAATCATTCCATCAGCTTATGCCAGAGCAGCAAAGGATGCAAAATTAAATATCATTACATGGTCCCTGGAGAGAGGTGGCCCAATGAATAAAGGGGGAGGGTGGTATCACCAATCCATTAAATCAGCCATACACTCCGATGGGCAAATTTATGAGGTATTGGATGTTTTGGCTAAGCAAGTAGGCGTTAAAGGGGTCTTTTCGGACTGGCCTGCAACAGTTACTTACTACGCCAACTGTATGGGACTTTAGTTATTGCGTAAATGAACAACTCTTCATTAAGGCATTGCGTACTTTATTACATAGCCCCAATTTAAGCTTGTAAGTCATTGAAATTGTATTAAATGGGCTGTCATGAAAGTTTCATTTATTTGGTGCATATTGCACTCTCTTGGTTCAATTTTGGCTAAAAGCTAGATTAAGTAGCCATAAGATAGTTATGAACTTAATTGAAATATCAGAATTAACTGTGGCCAATACCCCTTAGGAAATCAAATATGCAACACAAACTAAATCAGCAGCACAAATCTGAGAAACACGACAAGTTAAATACAAAGCACAAACCAAGCTTTTATGTCACTGCTTGTGCCGTTTCGGTTTTTACTGCTGTTTTGAGTACTGCCGCCTTTGCTGCCTACGGTGTGATATCTACTGGTATCAAAATTCTGTCTCTATAGAGAAAAGACTGAAGTCAACTAAAGAATGGTGGGGATTAGATGATGGATCCTAATTCCTAGCTGATTTTCGCCCTGAGAATTCCTCAAACCCTCATCAGAAATGGTGGGGGTTTTGTCTTTAAAGTGATACCTTAATAGACACTTAAGCATTGCACAATGCTATTTTTACGCTGTAAGCCATTGAATTATAACGATCTTAAAACAGCAAGTAATTCTTCTAAGGCCTTGGCCGCACGTTCGAATCGTGTTGGGCAGGCTAAGATCTATTGTTAATCATCATCCCAGCTTTAGTATTGCGCTCTGCTGGCATCATTTTGGATCAGATGATGTCAATCGCCTAGCTCTCTTCGTTTATAGTACAAAAAGCATCCATACGCAGCTGTTAACCCTTACATAGCCAGATCCATATTAGAAACGGAAAGCAGATGGGTGATTACACCAAGATGTCGGCATATTACGACACGATTATGACTTCAGGTTATTACGACTATGAAGCAATTGTTGATGGATTACTGAATCATCATCCTTTTGAGAGTGTCTTAGAAATTGGTTGTGGTACTGGTCTAATTTTGGAGGAGATTGCCAAACGTGAACCTACTGCTAATATCCGTGGCATAGACTTAACTCAGTCGATGCTTGCAATTGCGCAAAAACGTTTAGCGCCGTTTCCAAATATTAAGTTAAGTCAGCAAAATATTACTGAGTTAAGTCTTGAGCAGCAATATCGTTTAGCGTTTTCATACGGTGGCGTTTGGTATTTTGTGATTGATGGTGATAAAGAGCCGTTTCTAGTTAGTCATATCTATGATGAGCATGCAAATCATCTCGGGCTTGAAAGTTTGAGTAAATTTGTACAGCTCGGCGGAAAGTTGCTGCTAGGCATACAGGGACCACACCATGATTATGAAAAGCCTATCTCTAATGGGATGATTTATTCACAAAAGATTGAACCTCTAGAGCTAGGGTTTGCTAAGCACTATTACTTGGATGACAAAGATGATCGTGTCATGGCACAAACGATTCACTACCGTACCTATAATTTTAGTGATGCCAAGCAATTGCTTTCAAGTTACGGTTTTGAATATGAGGATCGATCAGAAAAGCACCAACATTTTCTTGAATTTAAGCGTGTTTAGCGATGCCCCTAAAGATTAATGATCCATTGATTGGTTTTATTGGTGTAGGTAATATGGGGAATCCCATGGCTGCTAATTTGTTAAAAGCAGGTTATAAGGTCAGTGTTTTTGATCGCGAATCTCATAAGGCGGCTAATTTAGTAAGTTTAGGCGCTACCATTGCCGAAAGTATTTTGCAACTTGGTCAGCAATCGCAAGTAGTGATTTGTTCATTACCTGGCCCAGCACAAGTCAAAGAGGTAATGTTTGGTGAAGGTGGGCTTATTAATGCAATCAAGCCAGGATCAATCATTATTGATACCTCAACTAGCTCGGTAGAGCTTGCACAAGAATTATCAAACCTACTAGAGCAAAAGAATGTAGGCTTTTTAGAGGCGCCAGTGACTAATGCTGTTGACTTTGCAGCACTTGGTAAGTTATCTATTTTTGTTGCCGGTAAGCAAGCGGATTTTGATAAATACAAACCCATTTTTGAAGTGCTTGGTGAAAAAATATTCTATGTCGGCAAGCCTGGTAATGGTGCTACGATTAAGTTGCTTACCAATCTACTATGGTTTACACATGCTGCTGTGATTGGTGAGGCCTTGATGTTAGGGGCTAAGGCTGATATTCCGCTTGAAATTGTTGCAAAAGCGATTCAATCAAGTGCCGGTAACAGTTGGGTAGCGCAACATGACATTCCATCTATTTTTGCAGGGCACTATGACCCAAGTTTTTCTTTAGCGCTATGTTGTAAGGATTTGGATTTAGTCAATCAAATTGCCCAGTCTCAGGGCTTTACCTTGACTATGGGTCAATTTGTTCAAGGCCTCTTCGAAGAGGCTCAAAAGACTTATGGTGCATCTGCTGCTGAGTTACATGTAGTTAAATTATTAGAAGATCGAGTTGGCACGTATTTGCGCCCTAGCTTGCAAAATCAACTCCCATAATAATTAGACAGATCATGACATTAAAAAATCAAGTCAAACTCATGCAAGAGGCACACTTACATATGCCTCAAGGAGTTGCGGAAAACTATCGTTATTGGGGTGATGAGCAAACTGTATTTATATCCTCAGCCAAGGGTGCTCAACTGACGGACTGTGATGGAAAGCAATATATTGATTTTCGTTTGGGATATGGCCCGATTATTCTAGGCTATCGCGATGATCGAGTAGATCAAGCGGTCATTCGACAAATTACGGAAGGCGGAACGCTGTCTGGTTTTTCTACATCGCTAGATACTGAGGTGGTGAAGCAAATTAAAGCCCTATGCCCTCAAATTGATAAGTTACGGTTTGCTAATTCCGGCACCGAAGCCGTGATGGGCGCAGTCAGAACAGCGCGTGGTTTTACTGGTAGGGATCGAATTGCTATTGTAGAAGGCAGCTTTCATGGTCTAGTTGATGAAATGATGTGGAAGTCTGATATCGAAAATTGGAATTCCGGCGATCTTCACCCCCCTAAAATCATTCCATTTGGGGCAGGTATTCCTAACAATACCCGTGAGCTCGTTGACTTTGTTGAGCTCAATAATTTTGAGGCTCTTGAGCAACTTTTTATCTCACGTAAGGATTCTTTAGCCTGCGTTTTATTGGAGCCCATTATTGGTAATGCAGGCAGTATCGCCGCTTGCCATTGTTGGTTGCAAAGGTTGCGTGATCTCTGTACTAAAAATGGAACGATCCTGATTATTGATGAAGTTAAAACGGGGTTTCGGGTATCTCAGGGTGGCGCTCAATCTTTGTATGGGATTTATGCTGATTTGACAACGTATGCTAAGGCTATGGGTAATGGCTATCCTGTTGCTGCTTTCGGTGGAAGGGCTGAGGTGATGGATGTGGTTGGCTCTCATGCTGGTGGTGTTGTGCATGGTGGAACCTATACAGCCAATTTAGTCGGATTAAGTGCTGCGCATGCAACCTTAGATATTTTGGCAAATACTAATGCCCTTAAAACAGTAGATGAGGCGGGGCAAAAGATTCAAGCACTATTAGGCCGCGTCTTTACCGCCGCGGGAATTGAGCATGCCTTTGCAGGTCCTCCCGCAATGTTAGGTATTCATTTTTCGAGTCAAGTGCCTAATAACTATCGTCAATGGCGAAAAGTCAATAACACCTTATATAAAAAATTTGCCTGGAAATTAATTGAGTATGGAGTGATGCTCGAGCCAGACTCAAGAGAGCCTTGGTTTATCTGTGAGGCTCATGGCCAAATAGACTTTGCTTGGTTAGAGGATGTGGCTACAAAAGCAATTAAATCAGTACTTTAAAAATCAATATTCAAGCTATCAACTTTCTTTCTACGGTTTACTGCATATACTTTTTTATGTTGTAATTCATTGAAATAATTGCCCTTTTGAACAGTCACGAATTCTTCTTAGGTGTAGGCCGCACGTTCGAATCGTGCTGGTCAGGCCAAAATATCTAATTTCGTCCATCACTCGTCATGTATTTCGCTTGGCTCGGTCCAATAACACCCTAAATCACTCTGTGCATAAGCTTTCCTCTACGATAGATCTTCTTTGGGTCATATTTGTTCAAATACACATTTTCTGAATAGTCTAGAATATTTATGGGGAACTAGAAAGCTTATTCCATTACTCCTTTTTAGTTCATCATTTAATAAATCATCTGACCACTTTCTTTTATGGAAAATTTATGAAGTTATTTAAAGTTTGGTTTACTATTTTCAGTGCTTTTTATGCTCTTAATACATTTGCTCAAAGTGCCTTAGATGGTGGCGACGATCAATATAAGCCTCGAATTGGTCAAGAGGGTAAAGACGTGGTTTGGGTACCTACTACAAATGAGTTACTTGCCATCATGTTAAAAACTGCCAAAGTTAATTCTAAGGATCTAGTCTATGACCTTGGTTCTGGTGATGGCAGAATTGCGATTGCAGCTGCGAAAGATTTTGGTGCGCAAGCTGTTGGAATCGAATTTAATCCCGCAATGGCAGAATTAGCCCAGCGTAATGTTAATCGCTCCGGGCTTGGCGATCGTGTGAAAATCATTAATGGTGATATCTTTGTGGAAGATTTTAGTAAGGCAACTGTGGTCACAATGTATTTATTGCCTGAACTGAATATCGCTTTACGTCCCACGATATTAAAGATGAAACCTGGTACGCGGGTGACATCACACGCATTTGATATGGGTGATTGGGATGCGGATATTGAAATTGATGGGCCGGCGAGAGCTTTTTATTGGATTGTTCCTGCTCTAGTAGAGGGGGAGTGGTTAATTTCAGGAATGGAACCGCGCAGGACGATTTTAAAACTGTCTCAGAATTATCAAAAAATTGGCGGTACTCTTCAAATTGGTGCTGACTCGTATCCTCTTCTAAATCCTAAATTAGATGGAGCTACTCTCAGTTTCACATACCTCGATCGTGACAAGGCTCCGCATTTTGTAATAATGACTGTAGATAAGAATGAAATTAAGGGTATTTACAAAAGTAGAGCCTTCAACGAGAACGTTATTACTGGTAAGCGCCTTTAATATTTCATTTAATGTCAGCTAATCATTCAGGGAATTCTCCTCAGCGTTTACTCAGTCCATTAGGGGCTGTGGCTATTATTGTTGGCATTGTCATTGGTGCTGGCATCTTTAAAACTCCATCTATAGTGGCCGAGATCACTGGTGATGTGGGTTGGGCTCTTACCCTTTGGGTAGGTGGAGCCATTATTTCTCTTGCCGGAGCTCTTTGTTATGCTGAATTAGCAACCCTTTACCCTCATGCTGGAGGTGATTATCATTTTTTAACCAGGGCCTACGGCAAAAATGTTTCCTTCTTGTACGGCTGGGCCAAAGCGATGGTGATTAATACTGGATCAATTGCACTGCTTGCTTTTGTATTCGGTGATTACATGACCAAGGTCGTCCCCTTAGGGCCTCACTCAGATATTTACTGGGCAGTGATAATCGTTGTAGTCCTGACTATTATTAACTTAGTGGGTATTCAGACATCAGCCAATATGCAGACGGTACTAACAGTTTTAGAAATTTCTGGTTTACTTGCCATCATTATTGCTGGCTTTGGTCTTTTTACTTCCCCGATGCCACCCGTTGTAAATCCTCCATTATTTTCTAGTACACCGCAATTTGGCATGCTGGGTCTTGCAATGGTTTTTGTTTTACTTACTTTTGGTGGTTGGAATGAATCTGCTTATATTTCAGCCGAACTAAAAGGAAGTCTTCACACCATTGTTCGAGTGATTGCCTTCAGTCTCTTGATCATCTCGATTATTTACATTTTAGTAAACATGGCACTCATTAATGGCCTAGGTTTAAAGCAGTTAGCAAATAGCAAGGCAGCATCTTCAGATCTACTTGGTCTTGCTTTTGGTTCGATCGGAGAGAAGTTGCTCGGTCTTTTTGTAGGGGTTGCTGCACTCACTAGTATTAATGCCACCATGATTGTTGGCGCTCGAACTAACTTTGCAATGGGTGAGGATTGGTATGGTCTTCGCAAAATGGCCAATTGGGAATCCTCCCGCGGTGCTCCTGTGTTCGCCTATTTGGTGCAAGGTGTTATTAGTCTCGCTTTGATTGGCTTTGGTACTTTACAAAGCGATGGCTTTGAAGCCATGGTCGAGTTTACTGCCCCTGTATTTTGGAGTTTCTTATTTTTAGTGGGTATTAGCCTATTTATTTTGCGAGCAAAGGATCAGAAAGCTCGGGTATTTTCAGTACCCTTGTATCCCATTACCCCATTGATATTCAGTTTGGCATCGGCTTATTTAGCCTACTCTAGTTTTAGCTATGCCCATAGCAAAGGGGCGGTTTTGATCTCCTTGTACGTAATGCTAGCTGGTCTTTTAGCACTTCTCATTCTGCGACTGAAGAAAAATGTTGCATATTGAGCTGATCTAACACCTTGGCTTTTCAGAGCTAATCGTGCCGGGCAGGCCAAATACTGAAGCCTCAATAAGAAAAAAGAGGGCTTGTGGGCAAGAAATCTGAAAAACGCTTAAAGTATTTGATATGAAAGAGATCGCCCACTATACCCCCATTGATTTTTCTGATCGAATCGCTCTATCGTTTACTAAGGGCATGCGTTTTTTTGCTGATACTTTTTTTAAGAAGCGCTATGGGCACCGAGCTGTTGTTTTAGAAACCGTCGCAGGAGTTCCAGGAATGGTGGCCGGTATGTGGACCCATTTAACTAGTCTACGCAGTATGAAGGTTGGCTATGGACCAAAGATTCGTACGCTCTTAGCAGAAGCTGAGAACGAAAGAATGCATTTAATGACGTTTATCGAGATCGCAAAGCCCAATATGTTTGAGCGCTATCTAGTCTTGATTACACAAGCTATTTTCTGGAATTTCTTTTTTATTATTTATGTGTTCTTTCCAAGAACAGCGCATCGTATAGTCGGCTATTTTGAGGAGGAGGCCGTTTATTCCTATACCGAATATTTAAAAGAAATTGATGAGGGACGCACGCCTAATGTTCTTGCTCCTAAGATCGCCATCGATTATTGGAAGCTGGATGCCAATGCAACCTTGCGTGATGTTGTGATTGCCGTCCGAAATGATGAAGCTCATCATCGAGATACAAACCACCAATTTGCCAGCGACTATGATTAATGGTCTAGCTTATTAAGACTCAGGTCGCACGTTTGAGTCTTGCTGGGCATCCCAAACTTTAAAATAGGCCCTTGCCTATAAACCCTCAGCTTTTTTATGAAAAATGAATTCTAGAAGTCCTGCTTTTCGTAAAAAGGCAATAGCACTATTCGCAAGTAGCATCTTCATTAAGCCAGCGCTTGCAAATCAGCCTGAGTATGAGGCTCCGCCACTTGATGAGATTGTGGTCTCGGCTAGTGGGTATGAGCAAAAAATATTAGATACAGCAGCCTCTATTAACGTAGTGAACCGTAATCAGATTCAAAACGGTCAGGCTATGGACAATCTTGCCGAGCCATTGAATCGAGTGCCTGGTATCTTTGCTTTAAATCGTCAAAACTACGCTCAGGATCTTCAAATATCCTCCCGCGGTTTTGGAGCAAACTCTACTTTTGGTACGCGGGGTATCAAAATTTTTGTTGATAACATTCCCGGTACCGTCGCTGACGGGCAGGGACAGATCTCACATATTGATTTGCCATCTACCGAGCGAATTGAAGTCATGCGTGGCCCATATTCTGTTCTCTATGGCAATTCATCTGGCGGAGTGATTAGTATCTTTACGCAAGATGGCGGTCCAAATAAGGGGGTAGAACCTTATTTTGAGGTGGGGTCTTACTCGCAAAGAAAGGCAGGCGTTAAGGCAAGCGGTATTTATCGCGATACTAATTATCTTCTCGATGTAGGAGATTTCCATACCAACGGCTATCGGGAGCATAGCGTAGCAGATCGGTTTAATGCGAATTCAAAGCTGAAGTTTAAGATGGGTGGCGACACCATCGTCACGTTCATTGCTAATAATGTTAATTTAAGTGCTCAAGATTCGCTCGGATTAACGTCATCGCAATTGGCTGCCAACCCTAAACAGGCCGGCAATAGCGCCATTAGCCAAAATACACGTAAGTCAGTTTTGCAGTCTCAGACGGGCGCTACGATTGATACCCGTGTGGATCAAGAAAATCAGCTGTTGTTTACTCCTTATTACGGCCAGCGTCATGTCACTCAATTCCTTGCCGCCCAGAGTAACGGGGTCATTGATTTAAAGCGAAACTTTTATGGCATGGATATCAAATGGGTTCATAAAAGCCAAATGCTAGAGATGCCATTTACCTTAGTCGGTGGCGTTGACATGAACGAGAATGATGATCAGCGCATGACCTATCAAAATAACGGGGGCGTGCAGGGGGCGCTTGGTCAAAATTACCGCATGAGTGCCAAAAACTTTGATCAATATTCTCATTTAGATTGGCGTTTGCTTGAGCGCTTATCACTCAATATGGGCGCCAGAAATTCCACAACTACACTGAGCTCAATTAGTAATAGCCCTGCACTAAGTAATACAAGTAGTGGCTCCAATACTTATCAGGCGCTCACCAGCATGATGTCGTTGCAATATTATTTAACTGAGCTTTCCAATGTATATGTCTCGTATGGATCCAGTTTTGACACTCCTACACTAAACCAAGTGACGTACAACTCCAATTTTAGTAGCTCAAATTTTGGTTTATCTGCCGCCACTACCAAACAGCTTGAAGTTGGCTTTAAATCCAAAGTATCGAAGTCAGCCCAAGTCAATGTAGCTCTTTTTAACGCTAACACCACCAACGATATCGTGGTCGGCGCTTCGAGCTTTGGAAGAACTGCATTTACCAATGCTCCAAAGACGAACCGACAGGGGATGGAGCTTGGTTCGCAATTTAAATTACCTCATGATTTCGAAATGAATCTTGCATACACTTGGTTAAATGCCACTGTCAAAGAGGCATATTCATATACGTATCAAGCTACTGGTATCCCGACCACAACCAATGTTGTGCTCAGCGGTAATCGAATTCCTGGCGTTCCTAATCAAGGCCTGTTTTCTGAACTCCTTTGGGTCAAACCTAATAAATCGATGGAGGCTGCAGTAGAGGCGCGGGTCAATGGCTCGATGGCGGTCAATGACATTAATAGCTTGAGCATGGCAAATGGCTATGCTGTGATGAATATTCGTGGTGTTTTGCGTCAAGAGCTTTCAGGCGGCTGGTCGTCCTCACAATTTTTTAGGGTCAACAACATATTGGATCGCTCATACGTAGGATCTGTCATTGTTAATCAGGCTAGTAGTCAGTTTTATGAGGCTGCTCCTGGACGTAATTGGATCATCGGTGGTAACGCAAGCTACCAATTTAAATAAGCTCAAAATATGCCCCAGAGTTAATATGTTGCTACTTTATAAGGCAAAACCCTAGTATCAGACTATAGCCATTGCTCTAAAAAAGAATTAAATTAATAGTACTAATTATTAAAAAAACTTAGTCATAAAAAAAGAATGGAAACAACCATGTCCCAGAGACTTATTTCAGTAGCAACACTTTCGACCCTCACCCTATCCTTGATGTTTTTGCAAGGCTGTGCAACTACACCACCTCCTAAAGCCGAGACTGCCCCAGCTCCCGCAGCGCCAGCATGGAAGCAGGGCATGGGTCCAGATATGGCTACTTCGACCTTGGCGCCAATGCCTGGGAAGATGACCACGACAGCGGCAAATGAAATTCCGATTGATAAGCTGAAATTACCTCCAGGTTTTAAGATTGAGGTTTGGGCAACTGGTATGCCCGGTGCACGCGCGATGGCTCGTGGTGACGACGGTAAGATCTATATTGGTACACGAGCCATTGGTCGTGTTTATGAATTAACCGACAACGGTAAAGAGCGCACTAGCCGCGTGTTAGTAGACAAATTAGTGCAGCCCGCTGGAGTTGCATTTAATAATGGCTCCTTGTATGTGATGGCCATCAATAAAGTCCTGCGTTACGACGGAATTGAAAAAAATCCAAGCGTGACACCAGTTGATCTCACTGCTAAATTTAATTTGCCACCCGAGCAGCACCATAACTGGAAGTACATTGCATTCGGACCCGATGGAAAGCTTTATGTCCCATTTGGAGCACCTTGCAACATTTGTGAGTTACCTACACCAGAGTACGCTCAAATTCGTCGCTATAACCCTGACGGATCAGGCATGGAAGTACTCGCAACTGGAGTTCGCAATAGTGTCGGCTTCGATTGGCATCCTACTACCAAGCAAATGTGGTTTACCAATCATGGTCGCGACTGGATGGGTGACGATAAACCAAATGACACACTTAACCGTATGCAAAAAACAGGCCTGAACTATGGCTTCCCTTATTGCCATTCAGGCAATATCCCGGACGATGTTGTGAAGAAGTCAAACCCCTGTGAAGGTGTAGAGCAACCTGTTACTTTAATGGGCCCGCATACTGCAGTCATGGGAATGAAGTTTTATACCGGCAATATGTTTCCAGCTGAATATAAAAACGCAGCCCTAGTTGCTCGTAAGGGTTCATGGAACCGTAATCAAAAGTCTGGTTATGACGTTGTCATGGTGAAGACAAGCGCAGATGGCAAAAACGCTAAGGTGACTCCGTTCATTACTGGCTTTATGAATCCGGCAGACAATTCATTCTGGGGTCGTCCTGCCTATCTCATGCAGATGCCTGATGGCTCTATGTTGGTGTCGGATGAGCAGTTAGGTGCAATTTACCGGGTTACCTACAGCAAGCAACTAGTAGCAGCTAAGTAATTCGCAGCATTGTTGTGCAGTATTTAAAAATAGCGACGTTTGCCTTAGGACTCGTATGTTCTAGCGCGGTGTCGCTTTCTTTTGCGCAAGATATTAGTGCCAAGATTCAGGTTTGTGGTGCTTGCCATGGTTCTGATGGCAATTCTAAAATTATAGGTACCCCATCTTTAGCGGGTCAGCCCAAGATTTTTCTAGAAAATCAAATGGTGATGATTCGGGAGGGTATGCGCGACATTCCTGTTATGAAGGGGCAACTTGATGGTTTAAGCGATGCTGCCATTGTTGCGATTGCAAAGTTTTACACCAATAGTCCAGCCATCTCGCAAGCAGGCTCTAGGAATGCTGCTTTATTTGATAAAGGTCAAGTGATTTCAAAAGAGGCTTTATGCGGAACATGCCATTTGCCTAGCTATGTTGGCAGAGATCAGATGCCAAGAATTGCTGCTCAGAGAGAAGACTACCTTTTGTACAGCATGAGACAGTTTCGTTCAAATCAAGCTACGGGTAGAGACACAATTATGGCGGCATCCCTTTACGGTATGACGGACGATGATTTAAAGGCAATTGCCCACTATCTGTCACAATTACAGTAATTTAGCGATGACCTGCTTGAATGTTTAGTGCCCTTAGACCGATGTTTTAAATACCAATGCCAAAAATTTAGTTCTTACTCCTAAACCATTGAAATATATAGGTTTTCGAGAAATACCTCATTATTCCAAGACCTAGCTTGCCCGTTCAAATCTTGCTAAGTGAGTCCACCCAGTATGAATGACACCGATGATGTCCTCACTCTTTTGACATCGATATACTAGCTGTGAATATTGAAATCTATAACATAAAGGAGATGTTCGTGAAAAGCAAAAAACTTAGTATCAATTACTTAATCGCTACAACATTATTTTTGGGCGCTGCAAATGTTTTTGCTGCCAGCCCGACCATGGATAAGATGAAATCTACTGGTGCAATCACTATGGGTGTTCGCGAATCCTCAATACCCATGTCCTACACCACAGGTGATAGTCGTTTTGATGGCTACCATGTTGAGGTTTGCCGGATGATTTTAGGTAGCATTAGAGAGCAATTAGGGATGAGTACCTTGCGCATTAACTATCAACCTGTAACTTCACAAAATCGTGTGCCTTTGGTGCAAAACGGTACTGTAGATATTGAGTGCGGTACCACTACTAATAATTCTACGCGTGCTAAGGATGTTGGATTTGCCAATACCTTGTATGTCGAGGAAGTTCGAATTGCTGTCAAGGCAAACTCAGGAATTAATTCAATTGCCCAGCTAGTGGGTAAGAAGGTAGCAACAACCACAGGTACTACTTCCGTGCAGTTATTGCGTAAACACGAAAAGGCCAATGGCGTCAATTTTGATGAGGTCTTTGGAAAAGACCATGCCGATAGCTTTTTATTATTGGAGTCCGGTCGCGCCGATGCATTTGTGATGGATGGTTCTATCCTAGCAGGTAATATTGCTAATTCCAAAAATCCTAAAGACTATAAGATTGTTGGTGAGGTACTTGCAACTGAGCCTATTGCGATTATGGTTCCTAAAAATGATCCTGAATTTAAGGCTGCTGTGAATGCCGCTATTGCCAAGATGGTGGCGAACGGTAACATGCCTAAGTTGTGGGATAAATGGTTTTTGCAACCAATTCCACCAAAAAATGTCGTAGTAGGTCTTGAATTATCTCCAGCAACTAAAAATGCTTGGGCTAATTTAAATGACAAGCCAGCGGAAGATTACAACAAGAAGTGATTCAATTTTCTAGGCCCTCAACAAGACTTTCAATATGCCCTTAGATTTAGGTGTTTTTTGTAAGAACACCTTAGATGGAGAAGTGGTAGATCACTGCTTCTCCGCGCTGTTTGGCTTAGCTCAAAATAGTGATCCAAGCTATCTAGATTGGCTGATGAAGGCCTGGGGCTGGACTTTGGCGGTAGCAGCCCTAAGCTTGATGATTGCTTTCATACTGGGTGCGGTGATGGGTACTCTACGTACTCTGCCAACTACCAGCTTTTTAAATGGATGGTTAATTCGTATTTCTACTGCTTGGGTAGAGCTATTCCGTAATATCCCCATCTTGGTACAAGTCTTTCTTTGGTATCACGTCATCCCTTCATTTGTTTTGCCTTTGAAGTCTCTACCATCGTATTGGTTGGTGAGTATTGCTCTGGGCTTCTTTACATCTGCTCGTATAGCTGAGCAGGTCAGGGCGGGTATTCAATCCCTGCCTAGCGGACAAACGGCTGCCGCCACGGCATTGGGTTTAACAACTCTGCAAACTTACCGTTACGTTATCTTGCCAATGGCATTACGGATTGTGATGCCACCACTGACTTCGGAGAGCATGAATCTCATTAAAAACTCCTCAGTGGCTTTTGCGGTTTCTGTACCGGAACTAACCTTATTTGCAATGCAGGCCCAAGAAGAAACATCTAAGGGTGTTGAAATCTACTTAGCAGTGACCTTGCTATATGCGCTCTCGGCATTCGCAGTCAATCGAGTAATGACGCTAATTGAAAAGCGTAATCGTATTCCGGGTTTTATTGTTTCCAATGACGCAAGCTTGGCTCACTAGATGTTGACGGGGTCAATGACATGCTGAGCTTAGATCTGAGTTTTTATAATTGGGAGTTATTTACCAACTATATTTTGAAGGGATTGGTATTTAGTGTTCAGTTAACTGTCTTTGCAACAGTGGGAGGCATCCTATTTGGGACATTTTTAGCTTTAATGCGCTTATCCGGACGGCCAGCATTGGTGTATCCCGCTACCTTTTACGTGAACACCATGCGATCCATTCCCCTGGTGATGGTCATCCTCTGGTTTTTCTTGCTCATTCCGATGTTAATTGGCAGGCCCATTGGGGCAGATCTTTCGGCCACGATTACTTTCATTGCATTTGAGGCAGCATTTTTCTCGGAGATTGTGCGGGCTGGTATTCAGTCCGTATCGAAGGGGCAGAGCTATGCAGGGGAAGCTTTGGGTATGACTTATGGTCAGAACATGCGTCTGGTAGTTTTGCCCCAAGCTTTTAGAAACATGATCCCTGTTTTTATGACTCAGACCATTGTCTTGTTTCAAGATACCTCATTGGTCTATGCCATTGGAGCATACGACTTACTTAAAGGATTTGAGATTGCGGGTAAAAATTATGGCCGCCCAATTGAAACCTATATTTTGGCTGCAGCAACGTATTTTGTAATTTGTTTCTCGCTCTCTAAAGTGGTTCGTAAGATACAAGCTAGAGTCGCCATTATTCGCTAATCTCATCCGGTATAAATTAAATAGATCATCATGATTGAACTTCAAAACGTGTCCAAATGGTATGGCTCATTTCAGGTGCTAACCGATTGTTCTACATCGATCCAAAAAGGCGAGGTGGTGGTGATTTGCGGTCCCTCTGGCTCTGGTAAATCCACCTTGATTAAAACTATTAATGCTCTTGAGCCCTTTCAGGGCGGTGAGATCACCGTTGATGGAATTTCGCTACATGACCCAAAAACAAACTTACCGACGCTCCGTTCACGTGTTGGCATGGTGTTTCAGCACTTTGAGCTTTTCCCGCATCTTAGTGTTACCGAAAATCTGACGCTTGCTCAAATGAAGGTCTTAGGTAGATCGGAAGATGAAGCTAAGACGCACGGCCTCAAGTATTTAGAGCGTGTTGGGCTAATGGCTCAAAAAGATAAGTTTCCTGGGCAATTATCTGGCGGTCAGCAGCAACGAGTTGCGATTGCCCGTGCCTTGAGCATGGATCCGATTGTGATGTTATTTGATGAGCCAACATCAGCCCTAGACCCCGAGATGGTGGGAGAGGTATTAGATGTCATGGTGAAACTCGCTCATGAAGGGATGACGATGTGCTGTGTTACCCATGAAATGGGCTTCGCTCGCAAGGTAAGCCATCGCGTGATCTTTATGGATCAAGGCAAAATCATTGAGGACTGTAGTAAAGATGAGTTCTTTGGTAATCCAGAAGCGAGATCGCCGAGAGCTAAAGATTTTCTCTCAAAGATCTTAGATTACTGACCTCAATTTCCATTTCAGTAAACGCGACTATGGCTACTAGTAGCTCAAATTTAGGCAGTGGTAGATCGTTAATCTACTGAGCGAGCTTCGGTAATTTTTTAGAATTCGCACGCCAAGTCAGCACAATAGTTTGATCAAACTTTAAGATCTTCTTATCTTTGTCTGGGTAGTCAACTCGTGATAACAAATTAGCAATCAGATTGAGGTGCGCAAGCTTTTTATCGTTAGCACTAACAATAGTCCATGGAGCACCTGATGAGCTCGTTTTCTTGAGCATGCTATTTCTAGCATCTGTATAGGCATCCCACATCTTCTGTGCTTTTTGGTCTATTGGACTTATCTTCCATTGCTTTAGTGGATCTTTGGCGCGATCCTTGAGCCTAGCTGCTTGCTCTTCTTTGCTAATGTCTAGGTAAAACTTGATGAGTTGAATATCTGATCCCACTAGCAGAGATTCAAAATCGTTAACTGTATTCATAAACTGCTTGTACTGAGCATCAGTGCAAAAGCCCATGACTTTTTCGACGCCAGCACGGTTATACCAACTGCGGTTGAATAATACGAATTCACCAGCAGTCGGAAGCTGCGCAACATATCTTTGGAAGTACCATTCGCCTTCCTCGTGCGGGGAGGGCTTGTTCAGAGCAACGACTCTGCTGTCCCTAGGGCTTAAATGTTCTGTAATGCTTTTGATGGAACCATCTTTGCCAGCAGTGTCGCGCCCTTCAAAAATTACTAAGAGGCGCTTACCTGTTTGAATGATATGACGCTGAAGTTTGACTAATTCAATTTGAAGAAGTCTGAGGTCTGCCTCGTAAGTATGTTCATGAATTTCAGAATTACTCAAGGGCAGCCTCTGCAAAACAAATGACTATTCAGTAGGAGGTGTCTCTGGAATAACTTTTTTGACCGCAACTTTTTTAGCGGCAGCTTTTTTTGCCACTACTTTCTTTGCTGGCACTTTTTTAGCTACTGCTTTTTTAGCTGGAGCCTTTTTTGTAGGAACCTTTTTAACTACCGCTTTTTTGGAGGCAACTTTTTTAACTGGAGTTTTTTTCTCAAGTTTATCCAACGCTTTTGCCAGCTTGTCAATTAGCTTTTCTCTATCTTCCTCGAGCTTATCTAGTTTTTTCATTAACTGCTTGACTAATTTTTTTTGACTCATGGCCTATTCCTTTCAAGTGGGTACTATTTATTTAATCTGCTAAATAGCTAATCTATTGTCTGATCGTACGTTTTATTCGGCATAGTTTCAAGCGTTTGTGACAGTCAGGGCTATATTTAATTTGGTGTTGCAGGTATTTCATCCCCAAAAAGAGCAAGGGGTTAATATTTAACCTTACGTCCTATTTTGAAAAGAAGGTATCTGTATGCATCTATCCGTGAAACACATCTTCTCCATCAGCTTATTGCTTATGAGCTCTTTGCTTGCTGCGCAAAAAAATGATGCCATTATTCAGACAGGGCAAGTGCAGGAGGCCATAGCCCGAGGCGCAATTCTTTGGGATGTGCGCGATGAAAAGAGTTACTTAGAGGGGCATATTCCTGGCGCCATCAATATCGGTGATGCAGGCAATATTCTGAGGGATGCAAACAAAGAAGACTATATCGCCACTGCAAAAATTCAAGCGATTTTTAATGCTGCTGGACTCGATGTGAATAAAGACATTGTGGTGTATGGCTCTCGTGGAAATCCATATGCTTATTTCGGTCTTTATACGATTCATTACTTTGGCGGTAAGCAGGCCCAAATCTATCATGACGGCATTGATGCTTGGAAGTCAGCTGGATTAGCTCTTCAAAAGGAGCGTCCCAATGTGCCGGCTGTCTCTGTAACGCTAGTGCCTCAGCCTCAGTTGCTAGTAACGAATGAGGAGATGCTGAAGTTAGCTCAATCTAAATCGGTTCAGATTATTGATGTGCGAACTCCCGATGAGTTTTCTGGCAAAGATGTTCGTGCGATTCGAGGGGGCCATATTCCCAATGCGATCAATATTCCTTACGAGGAAAATTGGCAGGATCCTGCAACGTCTATTAAGCTTGGTAAGAAGCAAGTTTCTGATAATTCGGGAATGACTCTAAAAAGTCAGGCAGATTTGAAAAAGTTGTATTCGAATCTGGATCCTAATCAAGATACGGTGGTCTATTGCCAAAGCGGCGTGCGTGCCGCTGAAACAGCGACAGTCCTCAAAAATCTGGGCTTTAAGAAGGTGAAGGTGTATGACTCATCCTGGCTAGGTTGGGGAAATAACCTGAAGGCCCAAGTGTCCGAGGAAAGCTTCTTAAATGTAGGTGCCCTCAATGCCAAAATATCTGCAATGCAAAACAAGATTAATCAGCTGGAAGAGGCTTTAAAGACCAAAAGCAGCAATTAATGCCTTCTATTGCTTGATCCCTTAGAGCTTTAAATTGAAAAACCCCAGAGAGGAGATCTTCTGGGGTTATTTTTTGAGTAAAGCGGTTTATTCTGGGTGGAAGTTGTTGCTGGCCATAAAGCTAATAGTGCGCTCAAAGCCCAAAATACGGATGTAACGCCAGGCGATATCGCGGTATTTGCTATCTAAATAGCCAATAGCGACTTCAGGCGTCCTTTTGGACAAGTCGATTTGTTCAATTGTGCGGGCCCAGCGTTTTAGTCTTGTTGACATATTTACTACCTCCATGAGCATACAACGCATGGAAAAGTAGCTGGGATGACACAGATAAGTAATATTTTAAAGAAATTAACAAAAACCAGTCAAATTGATGGTTTTTATCCTTTAAGGCTGTTTTCTGCCGCGGCCTGATCCTTTTTTGCTGCTTTTGCCCGCGCTTTAATGGGTTTAAGGAACATTAGCAGACATACAAACCCGACTGTTCCAATAGCCGTTTCTAAGGCAGCCATCCAGAAATTGACTCCAGTTTCCAAAATACGGACCAAGCCCTCGGTGATGTAGAGCAGGATCAGCATAGAGGCCCATTGCATGGTGTAAACATTACCTTTCCATAGACCTGGAATCGCAAATAACAAGGGGATGGCCTTGAGAACGAGCCAAGAGCCTCCCGGCCTCAGTGGCGAGATAAACCATTCCCAAGCAATACACAGAATGAATAGGTCAATAAAAGCTGCCGTAGCGATGAGTTGGTAGGGGTTTTTGGAGAGCCAGCTTTTGAGCATAAATTACCCTTGAATGAGTTTGAGTGCTGTAATTGCCAGGCGTTTACCTTGGGCAATTGCTAGGCGCTGCTCTTCAGTGCTGATTGGCGCTCGACCATCAGCATGCGCCAGGTGGGTAACGCCATAAGGACTGCCACCACTTGAGGTACTCATCAGGTCGGGTTCACTGTACGGAAGACCCATGATCATCATGCCATGGTGAAGCAGGGGAATCATCATGGTGAGTAAAGTGCTTTCTTGACCGCCGTGCAGGCTACCTGTGCTTGTAAAGACGCAAGCTGGTTTGCCAATGAGGGCGCCATTGAGCCATTCTGAAGAGCTGCCATCCCAAAAGTATTTCATGGGAGCGGCCATATTGCCAAAGCGTGTAGGGGAGCCCAGAGCTAGACCAATACATTCTTTTAAGTCGGCGTATTCAACATAGGGGGCGCCATCAGCTGGGACAGCGGCCTCTGTAGCTTCACATACTGTAGAGATCGTTGGAACAGTGCGTAGCCTGGCGTTAATACCTGGGACGCTTTCAATACCTTCGGCAATCAGTCGAGCTAAGTCTCGGGTTGCTCCATAGCGTGAGTAGTACAAAACTAAAATGTCAGATTGGCTCATATTCTTCTCTTATCTCTTATGATATGGGCGATGCGCCTCATACAGAATCCTCAATTATGGCTCTCTCTTGGAAAAGAGATCTGGGAGCGTAACCGGGGTCAAAATCTAAAGCAGGTAGCTGCCAGCTTAGCCTTTACTACTACGCTGGCCTTGATTCCGATGCTGACGGTGGCCTCCATTCTGATTGGCTATCTCCCCAGTGTGGTGCGTATTAAGTATGCCTTTCAGGCCTGGTTGCTTGATACCTATATGCCGGGAGGCTTAAATCAGCAGGTCTTTAATTACTTGGATCAATTTTCAGCTCAGGCCAAAGGCCTTACCTTGATTGGTTTGCTCGGCTTGGTGATTACGACCATCATGACATTGGCAGTGATTGAAAACGCCTTTAATCAGATCTTTCGTGTTACTGCAAGCCGACCGATTTTGAAGAAGATTGTGATCTATTCCTCTGCAACCATCTTGGGGCCCATCTTATTAGGTATTGGAACCTACTTAAGTGGTCTTCTTTTTAGTGCGGCAGAGGGGTGGACAGAAACCCTGAGCTTTGGTTTGGGTTTCGTGGCAACGGTGGTGCCAATACTTCTAGCCATAGCCGTATTCTCAGTAGCTTACAAAATCCTCCCTTATGCCCAAATTGAGTGGCGTGATGCTTTGAGTGGCGCCTTCTTTGCGGCCCTCACTTTTGAGTTAATGAAGTTTGGCTTTGGTCTATTTCTAGGTAATGTCGGTTTTTACAAAACGGTCTACGGTGCTTTTGCAATCTTCCCTTTAGCGCTGATTTGGATATACCTGACCTGGTGGATTACTTTGGCTGGGGCGGTCTTAGTTGCCAATCTTCCTAGTATTCGTAATGGGCTTGTAAGGGTTATTCGTTACTGAAATACTGCCCATGCCGCTTGATTCCTTGGGGGCATAAGCATATATTGGTTCAATCAGAACCCATAGCTGGAGATTCAATGAAAGTTTGCGACATATTGCGCGTTAAGGGCAGCACACTATTTACGGTGGCACCGGATACTGCTTTGCAAACCGCCGTCTTGGTCATGAGCGAGCACGACATTGGCTCCTTAGTGGTGATGGAATACGACAAGCTCGTGGGCATCCTGACATTCCGTGAAGTGATTGCGGCTTTAGCAAAACACCATGGCAAATTGGATGATCTCAAAGTGCAAAGCGTCATGAATGCCAAGCCCTTGACATGCAATATGGAGACAGAGATTGATGAGGTTCGCCGCATGATGCTAGTTGACCATGCCCGCTATCTACCGGTGATTGATCAAAAGATGCTGATGGGCGTGATTTCTTTCTACGACGTGGCTAAATCCGTTGTTGAGGCCCAGGACTTTGAGAACACCATGCTCAAAGCTTACATCCGCGACTGGCCAGAAGAGGCTGAAAAATCTACCCCATAGGCTCAGCCTAGCCCAAGCCCCCGAGCAATGACATAATGTCAATATGTCAGGAAATACATTAGGGCTTCTCTTTACTGTCACCACTTTTGGTGAATCCCACGGTCCCGCCATTGGCGCTGTTGTTGATGGCTGTCCTCCAGGCATGTCTCTTTGTGAAGCAGACTTGCAACTCGATTTAGATCGCCGCAAGCCAGGAACCTCACGTCATGTAACCCAGCGTCAAGAGGCTGATAGGGTCGAAATTCTGTCTGGTGTATATGAAGGCAAAACCACTGGCACGCCCATTGGCTTGTTAATTCGGAATACCGATCAACGCAGTCAAGATTATGGCAACATCCTGCAAACATTTAGACCCGGTCATGCTGATTACGCCTATCACTACAAATATGGTTTGCGTGATCCTCGTGGGGGTGGGCGCTCTTCAGCAAGATTAACTGCTCCGGTAGTAGCTGCAGCAGCGATTGCCAAGAAGTGGCTCAAAGAACAATATGGCACGGAGTTTTATGGCTACATGAGCCAGCTCGGTGAAATTGAAATCCCATTTAAGGATGCAGCACTCATTGAGAGCAATCCTTTCTTTGCTGCTAATGCCGATATCGTTCCTCAGCTAGAAGCGTATATGGATGCACTGCGCAAAGCAGGGGATTCTTGCGGTGCGAAGATTGAAGTGCGGGCGCGTAATGTGCCCATCGGATTGGGTGAGCCTGTATTCGATAAGTTAGATGCGGATATTGCACATGCCATGATGGGTATTAATGCGGTCAAGGGCGTTGAGATTGGCTCTGGCTTTAAGTCAGTAATGCAGCGTGGCAGTGAGCATGGCGATGAGTTGCATCCAGATGGATTTGCTAGCAATAATGCGGGCGGCACTTTAGGCGGCATCAGCACTGGTCAAGATTTGCGGGTGTCGATTGCCATCAAGCCAACCTCCAGTATATTGAGTCCAAAAGAATCGGTGGATTTAGATGGCAAGCCTATGACTGTTCAGACTAAGGGTCGTCATGATCCTTGTGTAGGTATTCGTGCTACCCCAATTGCGGAAGCGATGCTAGCCTTAGTTTTGATGGATCACGCTTTGCGGCACCGCGCTCAGTGCGGTGATGTGAAACACAGTGTTGCGTCGATCCCAGCTGCACGTCCCGGCTCTGCAACAGATTAATCAAATTCACTTTAGAAGCCTAAAAAGAAAATGACACCTTCAGTGCGTTGGGCCTTCGGGTCCTTTTTCTTTTTGTATTTCGCTTATGTTGGTTTAGTTTCTCCATACGCCAGCCTCTTTTTTCTAGATCGTGGCTTTAGTGTTATCGAGATTGCGGTCTTAATGTCCATGCTGCAAATCACACGAATAGTGGGGCCGTTCTCTTGGGGGTGGTTGTCAGACTATCTGTCTAATCGTATTAGCATCATTCGCTTATGCGCTTGCTTGGCGGCAGTGACCTTCTTGAGTATCTTTTTTCTCAATAGCTATGTTGCATTCTTTATTTGGATGTTTGTACTGCACACCATCCTCAGTAGCTTAATGCCCTTGGGTGAATCCGCTACTGTCCATGCTTTGTTTAAAGACAATTCATTTGACAAGCGTTACGGCCGTTTGCGTTTATGGGGCTCGATTGGTTTTATTGCTATGGTCTTATTTGCGGGTGAATTATTTCAGCGCAAAGGTATCGAGTTATATCCCATCGTGGGCGCGGTGATTTTGATCTTTTTGGCGTTAGTTACCTTTCGCTTGCATGAGCCCAAGATGGAGCGTCGCAAGATGGTTAAGGGCGAACTGCTGATTGTTTTATTGAATCCGGATGTGCGTTGGTTCTTGCTCTCCGGATTTTTTATGATCTTTGCGCACGCTGCTTTGTATGTGTTCTATTCGCTCTACCTAGCCGATTTAGGTTACGACAAATTTCAGATTGGTTTGTTCTGGGCTTTAGGCGTTGCAGCCGAAGTGATCTTCTTTTATTTCCAAAGTAAAGTGCTCAGTCGCTTAGACCCTGAGATTGTTTTGCAAATCGCTTTTGGTATGGGCGTGTTCCGCTTTATCTTGATGGCTTTTTTCCCCCTCACTTGGGTGCTGATTCTGGCTCAGCTCATGCACGCGGGTACTTTTGGCGCACACCACAGTGCTGCTACGAAATTATTGCAACGTTGGTTTACTGGCCCATTACAGGCGCGAGGACAGGCTTTAATGGCAACCGTGTCTTATGGCTTAGGCGGAACGCTTGGTGGCTTGCTGGCTGGTTGGTTATGGGATGCTACACAGCCTCGCAATGTATTTGTGATGGCGGCCTTAGCCTGCGGTCTAGGAGGTATGGCGATTGGGAAGCTGCGCCCCAGCCGCTAGCCCGCTGGATGAATGAAGAAGTAATGCGCCAGATGGTTTACATCGATGCGTAGTTCGGACCACCACCACCTTCAGGGCTAATCCAAACAATATTCTGACTTGGATCCTTGATGTCGCAAGTCTTGCAATGCACACAGTTTTGCGAATTAATTTGTAACTGCGGTTGACCATCTTTTTCTACATACTCATAAACCCCAGCAGGGCAGTAGCGTTGCTCTGGACCGGCATAGGTTTTGAGATTCAAGCTTACTGGTACCGATGCATCTTTTAAGGTCAGATGGATTGGTTGATTCTCAGCATGATTGGTATTGGAGATAAATACTGATGAGAGGCGATCAAAAGTAATCTTGCCATCTGGTTTTGGATAGTCAATTGGCTGATGCTGTGCTGCTGGCTCCAGGCATTCATGATCTGCATGCTTTAAATGAATCGTCCAAGGCATATTGCCACCCAAGAGTTTTTGCTCAAGGCCCACCATGAGAGTGCCAAGGTAGAGTCCTTTAGACATCCACGGCTTAAAGTTACGCGCTTGGTTTAGCTCGGTACGCAACCAGCTATTTTTGAAGGCGCTTGGATAGGCTGCCAACACATCAGCAGAACGATTATCGGCAAGTGCGGCAACCGCAGCCTCAGCTGCAAGCATGCCGGTCTTAATGGCAGCATGACTTCCTTTGATGCGTGAGGCATTTAAGAACCCAGCATCACAACCAATCAGTGCACCACCAGGGAACACTGTCTTAGGTAAACTATTTAAGCCGCCCGCTGTCAGTGCCCGTGCACCATAAGCCAGGCGCTTACCACCTTCAAAGGTTTCCCGAATCTTGGGATGCAACTTATAGCGTTGAAACTCTTCAAACGGAGAGAGGTAGGGGTTCTTATAGGACAGCCCAACGACCAAACCAACGGCAACTTTGTTGTCACCCAAGTGATACAAGAATGAGCCGCCATAGGTATCGCTCTCTAATGGCCAGCCAGCGGTATGAACCACGAGACCAGGCTTGCTCTTGGAGGGCTCGACTTCCCATAACTCTTTAATGCCAATGCCATAGCTTTGTGGATCAGCATCTTTATCCAATGCAAACTTGGCAATCAGTTGTTTGCCTAAATGTCCGCGTGAACCTTCAGCGAATAAGGTGTACTTGGCACGCAAGTCCATACCAAGCTGAAATTGATCGGTGGGTTGACCTGCTTTATCCAAACCCATTGAGCCCGTAATGACGCCACAAACTGCGCCTTGCTCGTTATAGAGAATTTCTGCAGCCGGAAAACCTGGAAAGATTTCTACGCCCAGATTCTCAGCTTGTTGACCTAGCCAGCGAGTGACATTAGCCAAACTGACAATATAGTTACCTTCATTTTTAAAGCAATGGGGCAGCATCCAATTGGGAACTTGAAATGCGCTCTTTTTAGTTAGAAATAAAAACTGATCTTGGTTTACTTCGGTATCTAGTGGTGCACCTAACTCTTTCCAGTTGGGGAAGAGTTCAGTCAACGCTTTGGGGTCCATGACTGCGCCAGAGAGAATATGTGCGCCGATTTCAGAGCCTTTTTCGAGTACGCAGACGCTAATCTCTTTGCCAGATTCACCCGCTAGCTGTTTTGCTTTGATGGCAGCAGACAAGCCTGCAGGACCGCCCCCCACAATGACGAGGTCGTAGTCCATGGATTCTCTGGGTCCAAACTGTTCGAGTAATTCCTGGGCAGTCATTTCATTTCTCCGGCATTACCTATGATTTTGAGCATTTCTGCTACTTTTAAAGCACTACGCAATACCTATAGTTTAGTTCTAAGCCATAAAAACCGAGTAAGTGCCCAATGCCAATGGGCTTTTAGCCTAAAGCGTTATGATTACTTTTTTACCTTTTTTGGCAATATTAGGACGAATTTATGAATAAAACTTATCCATCGGCTGTGGATGCCCTGCGGGATATCTTGAAGGATGGCCAAAAACTTGCTGTTGGCGGTTTTGGCTTGTGCGGGATTCCTGAGGCCTTGATTCAGGCCGTTAAGGACCTTGGCGCGCAAAATCTGACTGCGATTGCTAATAACGCTGGGGTGGATGGCTTTGGTTTAGGTTTACTTCTGAACTCAAGACAAGTTAAAAGGATGGTTGCATCCTATGTAGGTGAGAACAAAGAATTTGAGCGTCAGTTTTTGGCTGGCGAGCTTGAGCTGGAATTTACTCCGCAAGGAACCCTAGCTGAGAAGTTGCGTGCTGGCGGTTGCGGCATTCCTGCTTTTTATACCAAGACTGGTGTCGGCACATTGGTAGCTGAGGGCAAAGAAGAAAAAGAGTTTGATGGTGAGCGCTACATTATGGAGCGCGCAATCGTTTCTGATATCTCACTCGTGAAGGCATGGAAGGCTGATAAGTCAGGTAATTTGGTGTATCGCCTTACGGCTCGCAACTTCAATCCAGTGGTAGCCATGGCTGGCAAGATTACTGTTGCTGAAGTAGAAGAGATTGTGGAGAACGGCGAATTGGATCCCGATGAGATTCATACACCAGGTATTTACGTTCAGCGTTTGGTACTGAACGCTAAGCCTGAGAAGCGTATTGAGCAACGCACTTTGTCTGCTGCTTAATACCCCTAGACACCATATAAAACAGTACAGAATATTTAGGAAGATCGATATGCCTTGGAATAGAGATGAAATGGCAGCACGTGCTGCTAAAGAGTTAAAGGATGGTTATTACGTCAATTTAGGTATTGGCATGCCAACCTTGGTAGCTAATCATGTGCCGGAAGGCATGGAAGTGTGGCTGCAGTCTGAGAACGGTCTATTAGGTATTGGCCCATTCCCAACTGAAAAAACGATTGATGCCGATTTAATTAATGCGGGCAAGCAAACAATTACGACTTTGCCTGGCTCCTCCATTTTCTCTTCTGCAGATTCCTTTGGCATGATTCGTGGTGGAAAAATTAATATCGCGATTTTAGGTGCGATGCAGGTCAGTGAGTATGGTGACTTAGCGAACTGGATGATCCCCGGCAAGATGGTGAAGGGTATGGGCGGCGCCATGGACTTGGTTGCTGGCGTAAAGCATGTGGTTGTCTTGATGGAGCACGTTGCTAAGAAAAAAGACGGCACAGAAGAAATCAAGATTCTGCCGAAGTGCACTCTGCCACTAACAGGTGTGGGTGTTATTAGCCGCATCATTACTGACCTTTGCGTTCTCGACATCACGCCAAAGGGCTTGAAGTTGGTGGAGTTAGCTCCTGGCGTAACTAAAGAGGAGGTCATATCCAAAACAGGTGCCCCTATAGATGTCTCAGGTTTCTGACCTTTTTTGTTGGATAGTGAAATAATGGGGTCAATGACCCCATTTTCTTTTTTAAAGATTCCTTTATGAGCGTTGTAGATCATTCACTTCACGCACACAAGCAGGGTGATGCTAAGCATACCCATAGCAAGGAAGTCTCTAATCAGAATCTCTTGTTTATTGCCTTGGTGCTCACACTCGGTTTTTCAGGAGTTGAGGGTGCCGCTGCTTACTTTGCGAATTCTTTAGCGCTGATATCAGATGCTGGTCATATGGTGACCGATGCTGCTGCGCTGGGCTTAGCATTGTTGGCGCAAATTATTTCCCGTCGTCCGCCATCACCAAGACATTCGTTTGGATTCGGAAGAGCCGAGGCCTTAGCGGCTTTTGTTAATAGCATTGCGATGTTGGCCTTAGTCGCATGGATTATGTTTGAGGCAGTGAGTCGTTTCTATGACCCGCATAAGGTAGATGGCTTAACAGTCACGATAGTAGCTGCCATTGGTCTGCTCATGAATATTGTGGTGGCATGGGTGCTGTCGCGCGATAAAAAGAGTGTCAATACCCGCGCTGCCTTGGTTCATGTCATGGGTGATTTGCTGGGATCTATAGCTGCTCTAATTGCGGGTATCGTGATTCAGCTTACTGGATGGATGCCAATTGATGCCATCTTATCTATCCTAGTCTCCCTTTTAATTTTGAAGTCCACTATTTCTATTCTGAAAGAGTCCTATCACTTCCTAATGGAGGGAGTACCTCTACATATCGACTATTTACAGGTTGGTCAGGATTTAAAAAAGGTGCCAGGTGTTTTGGCAGTGCATGATCTGCACGTCTGGGAAATGACTCCTAGCTTCCCAGCACTGATTGGTCATATTGAAATTGAGCGTATTGCCGAATGGCCTGAAATCATGGCACGTATTAATGAGATGCTGCTTGATAAACACGGAATTGATCATGTGACCTTGCAGCCAGAAGTTCCTGGTATGGCTGATGAGCATGCGCATGACGCGCACCTGAATGATGAGATTCAAAAGCCGCATGTGATTCATGATGGCGATACCTTCTTCGTTACGTGCACAAGCCCTGATGGTCCCCATCGTATGGCTTACCACGCCTGGGGTAATCCTAATAATTCCAAGGTATTGGTTTGTGTACATGGTCTAACACGCAGGGGAAGTGATTTTAAAACCCTGGCAGACACAATGAGTCAGGACTATTACGTTGTTTGCCCAGATGTGGTCGGTCGCGGAGATTCGGATCGATTAAAGAACCCCATGCTCTATGGCGTTCCCCAATACGTGGCAGACATGGCGAGCTTAATTAAACAGCTTAACGTTACTCAAGTGAATTGGTTTGGAACCTCTATGGGTGGTTTGATTGGTATGGTCTATGCCGCAATGCCTAAGAGTCCGATTCGTCGTATGTTAATTAATGATGTGGGTCCACGCATTGAGCCTGAGGCCATCAAGCGCTTAGGCTCTTATGTTGGCCAGCCTTTTAGTTTTTCTAATCGTGCCGATGCCCTGCAGCGCCTCAATGAGATCTGTGCATCTTTTGGCAGTCACACTCCAGAAGAGTGGGAGATTTATAACGGCCCCATGCTTGTACAAAAGGATGGACTTTGGGTAATGCACTACGACCCAGATATTTCTGTGCCGTTTGCATCGGTCAATCCGATTATGGCAAAGGCTGGAGAGATGGCGATGTGGCATGCCTTCAAGCAAATCCATATCCCCATGTTGATTGTGCGTGGCGGTGAGTCGGATTTACTTTCAGCTAAAACTGTGGCCGAGATGTGCAAGGTCAACCCTTACATTCGGAGTATTGAAATTCCGCAAGTGGGTCATGCACCTGCCTTTGTGAAGTTAGAACAAGTGACTTTAGCAAAAGAATTCTTTAGTTAAGGATTTCAGTCATCCATGTCAAATGCTTCTTCTGCATCTGAGAGCATCAAAATTATTGATGGATGGTATGGCGAGCCCTCTGAAAATCATGCTGCTGGGGTTCTCAGCATACTGAAATTGCTGCACTTAGACGAAGCAACACTTACTGCTGCACATCATATTGCCCGTACCCATGGCAAAGAATCACTCACCAAACTGATTGGCGATGAGTCAGCCAGACTACTAATTGGCTATCGAGGTCTTAGGCAGGCTCAAGCCAAGCTGGTGCGCAATGATGGCGGTCTGAGTATTTCTGGGCAAGAAGAAATGCTCAGAAAAATGTTACTCGCTTTTGGTGATGACTTACGTGTCGTTTTGATTTATCTTGCTTCGCGCTTGCAAACGCTGCGTTGGATCAATCAAGAAAAAATCGAGATGCAAAAAGCTTGGGCACAAGAGATTCTGAATATTGATGCATCGCTTGCGAATCGCCTCGGTATTTGGCAAATGAAATGGGAGATGGAGGACTTGGCCTTTCGAGTTCTCTCGCCAGAGATCTATCGTGACATCGCCAAGATGTTGGATGGTAAGCGTATTGAGCGTGAATCTTTCATTCATCAGATTGTGAGTAGGCTTAAAGAAGAATTAAATGCTGCCCGCATTGAAGGTGAAGTCCAGGGTCGCCCAAAGCACATCTATAGTATTTGGAAAAAGATGCAGGGCAAGTCACTCGACTTTGCTAATCTCTATGACGTCAGGGCCTTTAGAGTTTTAGTAGATGACGTTAAGTCCTGTTATGCCATTTTAGGAATAGTGCATAACGTTTGGCAGCCAGTGCCCCGTGAATTTGATGATTACATAGCCAGACCAAAGCTAAACGGCTACCAATCTTTGCATACTGTAGTAATGGATGAACATGGGACAGCATTTGAGATTCAGGTGCGTACCAATGAAATGCATCAACAGGCTGAGTATGGCTTGGCTGCGCACTGGCGTTACAAAGAGGGTGCTTATGTCGGCGTAGCAACTCCGCCAAAAAATAAATCCAATGATGCAAATCCTAATCATCAAACGGGCACCCACAGCGCAGCAGTTGCCTATGAGCGCCAAATTGCTTGGGCAAGGCAACTCATTTCCTGGAAAGAAGATGCTTGGGAGCAACTCAAGCACCATGAGATCGATGATCATATTTATGTGCTCACTCCATTAGGAAAAGTGATCTCATTAGAGAAAGGTTCATCGCCTATCGATTTTGCATACGCAGTTCATACCGACCTGGGTCACCGCTGTCGTGGCGCTCGAGTAGATGGCGCGATGGTGCCTTTAGACACGCCATTGCAAAATGGTCAAACAGTTGAAATCGTCGCCGTAAAACATGGCGGTCCCTCACGTGATTGGATTAGCCCAAGTCGTAATTACTTACGCTCACAGCGTGCTCGCACACGTGTTCGCGCTTGGTTTAATGCTTTGGATGATGAGGAGGCGGGGTCTAAGTCCACTGACACCAAGGTGGAGCAAAAGAAGGAGACGAAAGTAATTACTCCAGCCCCAGAAATTATTCTTAAACAAAGCGCTCGCAAGCAGGGTCAGGTAGGCGATGTTTTGGTAGTGGGGGTAGATTCATTGATGACCCAGTTGGCACGGTGCTGCCGGCCGGTTCCACCCGATGCGATTGCAGGTTTTGTGACCCAAGGTCGCGGTGTATCGATTCATCGACGCTCTTGTAAAACGTTTAGAGGTTTGTTGGAGCGAGCCCCTGAGCGCGTTATTCAAACCGCCTGGAATAATTCTGGGCTTGAAACAGCCACCATAAATGATCCTAAGCGCGTATTTCCTGCGGATTTAGCGGTAACCGGGCTAGATCGCCCTGAGCTGATGCGCGAGCTATTTGAGATTCTGACAAGGCAGGGTGTCCACGTGATTGATCTTCGCAAATCTGCCAAGCGGGGCCTTGCGCAAATACTGTTGACAGTGGAGATTAAAGACTCGGAAGCCCTGAGACTCACCCAAAATGCATTAGAGGAAGTCAAAGGAGTGACCCAAGTACGGCGCCGGTGATAAACTCTATGGCTGATATAGGCTCGTAGCTCAGCTGGTTAGAGCACCACCTTGACATGGTGGGGGTCGTTGGTTCGAGTCCAATCGAGCCTACCAACGAATAAAGACCCAAAAGTGCGCGGTTGCCCAAAAGCTCCCGCGCTTTCTTTTTGGTGAATGTTGTGTAGTAAATCAGTCTTTCGGCTGAATCTTAATAAGATGGAGCGGTCATGCTTGTAGTTACTCTGCCAGATGGATCTAAACGTGAGTTCGAGGCTCCCGTGCGCGTTCTTGATGTTGCCCAAAGCATTGGAAGCGGCCTTGCCAAGGCTGCCCTCGGCGGCATTGTTGACGGGAAAATGGTTGATGCTAGCTTTGTCATCGACAAAGATAGTCAATTAGCCATCATCACGGACAAAAGCCCAGAGGCGCTGGAGATTGTGCGCCATTCGACTGCTCACTTATTAGCCTATGCCGTTAAAGAGTTATTCCCAGAAGCGCAAGTTACTATTGGCCCGGTCATCGAAAACGGTTTTTATTACGACTTCTCATTTCATCGCCCGTTCACACCAGAAGATTTGCTAGCGATTGAAAAGAAAATGGCTGAGCTCGCTAAAAAAGATGAGCTAGTGATTCGTACAGTAATGCCGCGTGATGAAGCCGTGAAGTTCTTTAAAGATCAAGGCGAAAATTACAAAGCAGAGATTATTTCTAGCATCCCGCAGGGTGAAGACGTGTCTTTGTATGCAGAAGGGAAGTTCACTGACTTATGCCGCGGACCCCATGTGCCATCTACTGGCAAGCTCAAGGTATTTAAGCTTCTGAGCGTTGCTGGTGCCTACTGGCGTGGCGATAGTAAGAATGAGATGTTGCAACGGATCTATGGTACAGCTTGGTTGAAAAAAGAAGATCAAGACGCCCATTTGCATATGCTCGAAGAAGCTGAGAAGCGTGACCACCGTCGCCTTGGTAAGTTCTTAGATTTATTTCACTTTCAACCTGAAGCGCCGGGTTTAATTTTCTGGCATCCAAAAGGTTGGTCAATTTGGCAAGAGGTTGAACAGTACATGCGCCGCGTTTATCAACGCGAAGGCTATCAAGAAGTGAAGGCTCCCCAAATTTTGGATCGTGGCCTTTGGGAAAAGTCTGGCCACTGGGATAACTACAAAGAGAATATGTTTACAACGGAGTCGGAGAATCGCGCTTATGCATTAAAGCCGATGAACTGCCCAGGACACGTACAGATTTTTAACTCAGGTTTACATAGCTATCGCGAGTTGCCATTGCGTTACGGCGAGTTTGGCCAGTGCCATCGCAACGAACCCTCAGGTGCTTTACATGGCTTGATGCGCGTTCGTGGCTTCACGCAAGACGATGGTCACATTTTCTGTACTGAAGATCAAATTCAGTCTGAAGTAGCAGCGTTTGATAAGGCGGTTCGTGAGGTCTATGAAGACTTTGGCTTTACTGAAGTGGCTGTTAAGCTGGCCTTGCGTCCTGCGAAGCGTGTTGGTGATGACGCCATTTGGGATAAGGCGGAGGCCGCCCTTCGTGGCGCCTTGACTGTCTCAGGCCAAGAATGGGAAGAATTGCCAGGTGAGGGTGCTTTTTATGGTCCGAAGATCGAATATCACCTCAAAGACTCGATTGGCCGTACTTGGCAGTGCGGCACGATTCAGGTGGATTTCTCAATGCCAGCCCGTTTAGGCGCTGAATATGTGACAGAAGAGAACACCCGCAAGGCTCCAGTGATGCTTCATAGAGCAATTGTGGGCTCTTTAGAGCGTTTTATTGGCATTTTGATCGAAAACCACGCTGGAAATATGCCAGTTTGGCTTGCTCCGACCCAGGCTGTAGTCCTGAATATCTCCGATAATTCTGCTGCATATGCTCAAACAGTCCAGCAATCTCTGAAAAAACAAGGGTTTAGAGTCGAATCGGATTTGCGGAATGAGAAAATTACGTATAAAATACGCGAGCACGCATTACAGAAGCTCCCATTTTTGTTAGTTGTAGGGGATAAAGAAGCAGAAAGTAATTCGGTGGCCGTTCGTGCCCGTGGCGGAGTGGATTTAGGCGTTATGCCTCTTGATGCCTTCGTTGCCCGACTCCAGCAGGATATTTCTCAGAAAGTCGGACCCGAGCTTAGCTAGGGGTGGAATGGTTTTTATTGTTTTTTTAAAGGAATTAAGAAGATCGCTACTGATAAATCGCAGCGCATAAATCGGGAGATTACTGCTCCTGAAGTGCGTCTGATTGGACTGGATGGAGAACCCATCGGTGTAGTTAAGTTGAGTGAAGCCCTGGCTTTAGCAGAAGAGAAAGAAACCGATTTGGTTGAAATTGCTCCGACGGCTGTGCCACCTGTAGTCCGGATTATGGACTTCGGCAAATTCAAGTACCAAGAAGCCAAACGTTTGCATGAAGCCAAGCTTAAGCAAAAAGTGATTCAGGTGAAGGAAGTGAAATTCCGTCCCGGCACAGATGATGGTGACTATGGTGTGAAGCTACGCAATCTAATCCGCTTTTTGGAAGACGGCGATAAGACAAAGATTACGCTGCGGTTTCGGGGTCGTGAAATGGCTCACCAAGAAATCGGAGTCCGAATGTTGGAACGTTTGAAGTCAGACTTGGTTGAGCATGGTCAAGTAGAACAGTTTCCAAAGATGGAAGGTCGTCAGATGGTGATGGTATTGACCCCATTCGTAAGGCTAAGTAATAAACCAAATCGCAAGATAGGGTTTGTTGTTTAAGTAGGGAGGAGTTCCTAAGAATTAATAAGGGCTCTGGTAGTTAGAAGTGCTTCTAGGTACAGGAAGCGTAACCGTCGGTTACCACCTATGTTGCACAAGTAATTGAAGGGGTGCTTTATGCCCAAGATGAAGAGTAAGAGTAGCGCCAAAAAGCGCTTCACGGTTCGCGCAGGCGGAACGATTAAACGAGGCCAGGCTTTCAAACGCCACATCCTCACCAAGAAGACCACAAAGAATAAGCGTCACCTACGTGGTACTACCGAAGTTGCGAAGGCAGACGTTAAGTCCATTCGCTCCATGCTTCCATACGCTTAACCTCAGACTAGATTAGGAGAAATAAATGCCAAGAGTCAAACGTGGGGTTACAGCAAGAGCCCGTCATAAGAAAATCACCGATGCCGCAACAGGCTATCGTGGACGTCGTAAAAACGTATTCCGTATTGCTAAGCAAGCAGTTATGCGTGCTGGTCAATATGCATACCGCGACCGTCGCAATAAGAAACGTGTATTCCGCGCATTGTGGATTGCTCGTATCAACGCGGCAGTTCGTCAGCATGACATGACCTATAGCGTATTCATGAATGGTATGAAGAAAGCTGCGATCGAACTCGACCGCAAAGTGCTTTCTGATATGGCCATTGCTGACAAGGTGGCTTTCGCTGCTTTGGTTACTCGGATCAAATCCGTAGTAAGCGCCGCAGCTTAATTCTTAGTCCACTAAAAACTAAGCTGCAATGGTTTCTCTCGACCACATTGTCGAGGATGCTAAACGTGATTTCCTCGGAGCTGCCGATCCGGCAGCTCTAGAGGACGCGAAAGCCAAGTATCTCGGTAAGTCAGGTGTTCTCACTGAGCGTTTAAAAGCGCTTGGTGGAATGTCGCCTGATGAACGTAAGAGTGCTGGTGCTCAAATTAATCAAATCAAAACCCAAGTAGAAGCTGCATTACAAGAGCGTCGCCAAGCATTGGCTGATGGGGTATTGTTGCAACGTCTTGCGGCGGAATCAATTGACGTTTCTTTGCCTGGCCGCGGCCAAGCGGTAGGTAGCTTGCATCCTGTGATGCGCACCTGGGAACGTGTTGAAGAGATCTTTCGCTCGATTGGGTTTGATGTAGCTGATGGTCCTGAAATTGAAACTGATTGGTTTAATTTCACCGCCTTAAATAGTCCCGAGAATCATCCTGCACGTTCCATGCAGGACACCTTTTATATCGATGGCAAAGACTCCAACGGAAAGCCTTTGCTATTGCGTACCCATACCAGCCCAATTCAGGTTCGTTATGCGAGTGAGCATGTCAAGAAATATGCTCACGCTGATGTCATGCCGCCAATCAAAGTGATTGCGCCTGGTAGAACCTATCGCGTGGATAGTGATGCAACCCATTCGCCAATGTTTCATCAGGTTGAGGGCTTATGGATTGCTGAGAGCATTTCCTTTGCTGATCTCAAGGGCGTATATACCGATTTCCTCAGAACCTTTTTTGAAACGAATGAATTGCAAGTTCGTTTTCGCCCATCGTATTTCCCATTTACTGAGCCTTCAGCTGAAATCGATATGGCCTTCGGTAGCGGCAAGCTAGCTGGCCGTTGGTTGGAGATTTCTGGTGCAGGGCAGGTTCATCCAAATGTATTGCGTAATATGGGTATCGATCCAGAGCGCTATACCGGTTTTGCTTTTGGCTCTGGCTTAGAGCGTTTGACGATGTTGCGTTACGGCGTAGATGATTTACGTCTTTTCTTTGAGAACGATCTCCGTTTCTTAGCGCAATTTCCAGCTTAATCGGCTAACCTTTTAATAGTAGATAGCGCATATGCAATTTTCTGAATCTTGGTTACGCCAGTATGTCAATCCCTCACTCGATAGTAATGCCTTAGGTCACGCAATGACGATGGCTGGGCTTGAGGTGGAAGAGCAGTATTCAGTAGCGCCTGCATTTACGAAGATTGTGGTCGCACAAATCCTTTCGGCAGAGCAGCATCCCGATGCAGATCGCTTACGTGTTTGTAAAGTGGACACAGGAACTGGTCAAGAATTACAAATAGTCTGTGGTGCACCGAATGCACGGGCTGGCATCAAGATTCCTTGTGCATTAGTTGGCGCAGAATTACCGCCAACTGAAGCGGGTGCGAATTCAGCAAATAAGCCCTTCATAATTAAAGTAGGCAAACTACGTGGCGTTGAAAGCCAAGGCATGTTGTGCTCTGGTCGCGAGCTGGGTCTTGGCGATGATCATGAAGGTATTTTGGAGTTACCTGTAGATGCACCAGTTGGTGAAGATATTCGTAAATACTTAAACCTAGATGATCAGATCTTTGTCATTAAGTTAACACCCAATAAGGCTGATTGTTTATCTCTGATGGGTATGGCACGTGAAGTGTCAGCAATCACAGGTGCTGCATTGTGCGCTCCCAAGTGGACTCCTGCAGATGTCTCAATACAGGATAAGCTCAAAGTGAGCGTTGAAAACACCAATCTTTGTGGTCGTTTTGCTGGTCGCGTGATTCGTGGTGTTAATCCAAAAGCTCAAACGCCGGACTGGATCGTGCAACGTTTATCTCGCTCAGGTCAAAGAAGCATTTCTCCTTTAGTCGATTTGTCTAACTATGTGATGTTAGAAATGGGCCAGCCGACCCATGTATTTGATATTGATAAATTAACTGGTGACTTATCAGTTCGTTGGGCAAAGTCCGGAGAAAGCCTTGAGTTATTGAATGGTCAGACTATTACTTTGCAAGGTCCAGATTCTGCAGGCAAGATTCAAGATGCTGGCGTGGTTGCCGATCAATCAGGTCCCGTAGCATTAGCCGGGATTATGGGTGGCAATCACTGCGCAGTAACGGACGACACAAAAAATATTTATGTTGAAGCGGCTTATTGGCAGCCTTCAGCAATTCAGGGGCGTGCACGTCGCTTTAATTTCAGCACCGATGCAGCGCATCGCTTTGAGCGTGGTGTTGATCCTCAAAATACAGCTAACTGCCTTGAGTATTTAACGGCTCTGATTGTTGAAGTATGCGGTGGCCAAGTTGGCCCAATGGATGATCAAGTATTGGCTATCCCTGAGCGCAAACCAGTCAGCCTGCGTTTAGCACGTGTCATGAAAGTCATCGGTATTCCGCTAACTGCACAAATTATTACTGACGTGTTCAAACGTCTCGGTTTTGAGTTCAAGCAAGAGGCAGGTGATGTATTTGTCGTAACACCACCTAGCTATCGCTTTGATATCGAAATTGAAGAAGATTTAATCGAAGAAGTCGCACGTATGTACGGCTTTGAAAATATTCCTGATGTTCCACCAGTCTCCTCTTTAAAAATGAGTGTTAGGGCTGAGGCAAAGCGTGGAGTCCATTTATTGCGCCAGCGTCTAGCTCTGCAAGGATATCAAGAGGCAGTGAACTTTGGATTTACTGATCTTGAGAGTGAGCAACGCTTAGCTGCCGCTACTGAAAAAGATCTCATTGCTGTTCTCAACCCGATTGCCAATCAATATGGCGTCATGCGCAGCAATCTGTTGGGTGGTTTACTGGGTAATCTCAAGTCAAATCTGAATCGCGGTGCTGGCCGTGTTCGCTTATTCGAGACTGGCCGAGTATTTAAACGTGATGCTAGCGTGCGAGAAGAGGCTGGCAAAGTTGCAGGCTTTCATCAGCCGCAGCAGCTTGGCGGTTTGGCTTACGGCTCATTTATAGCGGAGCAGTGGGCAAGTGCCGATCGTGCAGTCGATTTCTTTGACGTGAAGGGTGATTTGGAGCGCGTGCTTGATCCCTTGCATTTCAGAACTGAGGCAGCCGTGCATCCAGCGCTCCATCCTGGTCGCAGTGCACAAATTCAGTTAGTGACACCAGCTGGCAAGCTCAACATTGGCTGGATTGGTGAACTCCATCCTAGACTGCAACAGGCTTACGAGTTACCACAGGCACCAGTGCTATTTGAAATGGATTTAGAGGCCATTCGCAATTTAGGTATTCCGCAGCCGGAAGAGTTGAGTAAGTTTCCTGCAGTGCAACGTGATTTGGCTGTAGTTGTGAAGCAGACTGTTTCAGCACAAACTTTGCTTGATGCAATGAATGCGAAGAAGCAGAACTTTGTTAAGGCAATTGAGCTCTTTGATGAGTTCAAGCCAAAGGCAGGTTCTAGTAGCATGGCTGATGATGAGAAAAGCCTAGCCTACCGTGTGACTTTGCTCAATCCACAGGAAACGCTTCAGGATGCACAAATTGAAGCGGTAATGACTGCTTTATTAGCGACACTCGAAAAAAATTGCGCAGCCCGTCTGCGCTAGGTTTAATATTAGCAACAGATCTAGTAAGAAGAGACTTTGGCCATGAATGATTTAGTTAGCAACGATACCGTTACCAAGAATGAGCTCTCGGAAGCTCTCTTTGATCAAGTTGGTTTAAATAAGCGTGAAGCTAAGGATATGATTGACGCCTTTTTTGATCGTATTGGAAAGTCTCTAGAGACGGGTGTTGAGGTGAAGATTTCTGGATTTGGTAATTTCCAGTTACATAATAAATCTGCCCGCCCAGGCCGTAATCCAAAAACTGGTCAAATGATTCCAATTGCAGCCCGTCGCGTTGTGACATTTCATGCAAGTCAAAAGCTCAAGGACGTAGTTGAGTCTCATGCTCGAGAAAACAGCATTTGATACTGGGTCGGTGTTGCTGAGTTCGCAGCTCCCCCCAATTCCCTCTAAGCGTTATTTCACTATCGGTGAGGTATCCGATCTTTGTGGCGTTCGTTCTCATGTGTTGCGCTATTGGGAACAGGAGTTCACCCAATTAAGTCCACAAAAGCGTCGCGGTAATCGTCGTTACTATCAGCACCATGAGGTTGTCTTAATCCGCAAGATTAGGGCGCTTTTATATGAAGAGGGTTTCACGATTAGTGGTGCCCGCAATCGTCTTGATGAGGCTCGCGGCGAGCTTCGCTTGCGTGATGAGTTGCAGGCTGTCCTGCAAATTCTCTCCAAATAGTTGCTGATACAATTTTGCTTCTCGTCGGGGCGTAGCGCAGCCTGGTAGCGTACATGCATGGGGTGCATGTGGTCGGAGGTTCAAATCCTCTCGCCCCGACCATTCAATTTGGCATTTACTTCCTATGACATCAAACTCAAATAACACTACCTATTTTGGATTGACCATCCCTTTTTTGGCTCACTTGGGGGTTGTTCCTGAATACGCCGAAGCGGGAAAGTCGCGCATTAGCTTGGTCATCAAACCAGAATTTGAGAATAGCTTTCAGATTGCTCATGGTGGTGTTGTCATGACCCTACTGGACTTTGCGATGGGAGCGGCAGCTCGCAGTACCGTGAACCAGCAACTTGGCGCCATGACCATTGACATGAACGTCAGCTTCCTGCGCCCAAGTATTGGCAAGATTGTGGTGGAGGGTAGTGTTCTGAAGTTTGGTAAAACGATTCATTATTGCGAGGCCATAGTATTAAATGAGGCCGGTGAAGTTACTGCTAAATCTAGCGGTACATTTATGCTGAGAAGGTAATATTTACATTATAATTATAAATATAGTATTTATAACGATTATGTTGGTTATCTAGTTTATTAATGCAATATAGGCTTATTTCCATAAGGTTATAAGCCTATTTTGAATATAAATGATTATTTTTTAATATATTGATATAATGGAATTTTAGGAACAGCAAATCCTTTGTTGTTCCATCCATCTATTATCTGGATAAATTAAACATGTCATCATATAAAGAGTTGTTAGCCCAACGTGAATTGTTGGATAAACAGATTAAAGAAGCAGTTTTACGTGAAAAGGCTGATGGGATTGCTAAAGCTAAGCTCATTATTGAGCAGTACGACTTAAGCGCGTCAGACTTATTCAGCCGTAAATCTGGTGCCCGTAGTTCTGGCGGTAAGGTTGCCCCCAAGTACCGCAATCCATCGAATGGTGATACTTGGACTGGTCGCGGTAAGGCGCCAAAATGGATCGAAGGTAGAGATCGCAGTAGCTTCTTGATCTAAAGTATTGATTTAAAAAGATTTATTACTTAAAAAAAGCCGCTCAATATTCAATTGAGCGGCTTTTGAGCTTTATAGAGTTGCTTTAAGGTCTAGGCACACTTTCGATTGAGCGCCTGAATAAATATAGGCTCCAAGAGTTCGTGGCGATTTTTATCCCCCAAGGTATTTTCAAGTTCTGGATTAGTAGCTGGATAGCCAATAATCAGAGGATTTTGGTCAATCAGGCCATTTTCAAGCTCCTCCTGAAGTACTTCAGGGTAGCGCGACTTTACGCCAACCGTATTTTCATCAGCCAGGCCTATAACCCCAGGATGAAGGCGAATAAATCCCTCATCTACCAAAATGGGAATGCGCTGCGTATCTCTGTTTTTGCTCAAGTAATGGATGAGATGCACCTGCTCGACTGGTGGAATCAGGGCATCTAGGAATATGAGATCGGGGGAAATTGAAACTGCCTTCATCAGACCCTCAAGGCTATCTACAGATACCTCCATTTCCACCTTTAACTGCCAGCACTGAATAGATTCGATTAATTCATGGCTATTTTCAGCCCTTCTGAATATCCCCATGGCAATACAGTTTTGGGTAGTCTTTTGGCGCATTGCTCTTTTACGGCGGGCAAGTTGCTGGTCTAGAGAGCTTGCCAGGATACGTCGGTGACCCCCACGCGTCTTCCAGGCGATTAACTCACCTAATTCAACCATTTTCTGAACCGTACCAAGTGATACCTGTAGCACTTTTGCGCTTTGACGGGTGCTTAGATATTCTAATTCTGAGGTAATCGCTTTCATATGTCCCTAATCTCATTAATTTATTTGGAGATTTAGAGAATACGAATCAAGTCTGGGGGAATCTGTCAGGTATGGTTTAAATCGGAGTAGGAAAATTCTTATTCAGCCCTTAAAAGGTGAGGATTACCCTGAAAGTCCTCTAATTAGCGAAAGTCCTTTATGAATCAATGGGTAGTCGTGTTAAATTAGTGTAGTTGTAAGAGTATTCGCACAGATCAATTCGTAAAGTGGTTTAGCCGCAGAGCGAATGGTTTTAACCACAGTCTTTATTCGGGAAACCCGATGAAAGGTGAGCATCATGATGCAAGATCAAAGAGATAGCTCTTATCTCTTCGGTGGAAACGCCCCTTACGTAGAGGAACTCTACGAATCCTATTTGCACGATCCAGGTTCTGTAGCCGATCATTGGCGTGATTATTTTGATAATGTGAAGCAAGTCCCAGCAGCAGATGGCTCTTCTAGATCTGACGTAGCCCATGGACCCATTGTTGCTTCCTTTGCTGAGCGAGCTAAGCAAGGCCCCATCAGAACTGTTTCTGATTCGGCTGACTCTGAGATGGGGCGCAAACGCGTTGCCGTTCAGCAGTTAATCGCCGCATATCGTAACGTTGGTAACCGCTGGGCCGATATTGATCCCTTGAAGCGAATTGAGCGCAAGGATATTCCAGAGTTAGATCCGGCTTTTTATGGCTTTAGTGATGGCGATATGGATATCGTCTTCAATACTAGTAATACTTTCTTTGGTCGTAACGAAATGACCTTGCGTGATTTGCTGCAAGCATTGCGCCAAACTTACTGTGGCACCTTGGGTGCTGAGTACATGTTTATTGCTGACCAGACCATCAAAAAATGGTGGCAAGAAAAATTAGAGTCCATTCGTTCGACTCCAAGATTTAATATGGATGAGAAGCGACATATTTTAGATCGCATTACTTCGGCAGAGGGTTTGGAGCGCTATCTGCAAGCAAAGTATGTAGGTCAAAAGCGTTTCTCTCTTGAGGGTGGCGAGAGCTTTATTGCCTGTATGGATGAGTTGATTCGTGAGTCTGGCTCTAAAGGCGTTCAAGAGATTGTGATTGGCATGGCTCATCGTGGCCGTCTGAATGTCCTGGTCAATGTTTTAGGAAAAATGCCTTCCGATCTTTTTGCTGAGTTTGAGCATAAGGGTCCAGAAACATTGCCTGCGGGTGATGTGAAGTATCACCAGGGTTTCTCGAGCGATATTTCTACTCCAGCGGGACCCGTTCATTTATCACTTGCATTTAATCCCTCTCATTTAGAAATCGTGAACCCAGTAGTAGAGGGTTCTGCACGCGCTCGTATGGAGCGTCGTGGCGATATGTTGGGTGAGCAAGTGTTGCCAGTATTAGTGCATGGCGATGCAGCCATTGCAGGTCAAGGCGTGATGCAAGAAACCTTGGCAATGGCAGAGGTTCGCGGCTATTACACTGGTGGCACGATTCATATCGTGATTAATAATCAGATCGGTTTCACTACATCTGATCCTCGTGATTTGCGCTCTAGCTTGTATTGCACAGATATCATGAAGGTGATTGATGCGCCTGTATTGCACGTGAACGGAGATGATCCTGAGGCCGTTGTTCTGGCTACCAAGCTCGCTGTTGAATTCCGTACACAGTTCCACAAAGACGTTGCTATTGATATTGTTTGCTTCAGAAAGCTGGGTCATAACGAGCAAGATACTCCAGCAATGACCCAGCCATTAATGTACAAAATCATCGCGGCTCACCCAGGTACACGCAAGTTATATGCGGATAAATTAGAGGCTCAAGGTGTATTGCCTGCCGGCACCGGTGAATTGATGGTGAAAGAGTATCGCGCGGCGATGGATGCTGGTAAGCAGACTTCTGACCCCGTACTCAGTAACTTCAAAGGTAAGTTTGCGGTTGACTGGTCTCCATTTCTGAATAAGCGTTGGACCGATGAGGCTGATACTGCCATTCCTTTGACCGAGTGGAAGCGATTAGCCGAGCGAGTGTCTACTGCTCGAGAAGGATTCAAGGTTCACCCATTGGTTGAAAAGGTCTTAAAAGATCGTGCTGCCATGGGCCGTGGTGAAACCAATGTTGACTGGGGTATGGGTGAGCATATGGCTTTCGCATCTCTAGTGGCGAGCGGTTATCCAGTTCGGTTATCCGGCGAGGATAGTGGCCGCGGTACCTTCACTCATCGCCATGCTGTTTTGCATAATCAAAACCGCGAAAAATGGGATACCGGTGTCTACATTCCTCTGCGCCATATCGCCAAAGATCAAGCTCCTTTTTTAGTGATTGATTCGATCCTCTCTGAAGAGGCTGTGCTTGGTTTTGAGTATGGTTACGCTGCTGCTGAGCCAAATACACTGACTATTTGGGAAGCCCAGTTCGGCGACTTTGCGAACGGTGCTCAAGTGGTGATCGATCAATTTATCGCTTCAGGAGAAGTGAAGTGGGGTCGTGCAAACGGCTTAGTCATGATGTTGCCTCACGGCTATGAGGGCCAAGGTCCGGAGCACTCATCCGCACGTTTAGAGCGCTTTATGCAGTTATGCGCTGATACTAATATGCAAGTGATTCAGCCAACGACCGCATCGCAGATCTTCCACGTCTTACGTCGCCAAATGATTCGTCAGTTCCGTAAGCCGCTGATCTTGATGACTCCAAAATCATTGTTACGTAATAAAGAAGCTGCTTCGCCATTGTCTGAGTTTACAAAGGGTGGTTTTCATACCATTCTTGGAGAGCGCGATGAGAGCATCGATGGCAAAAAGGTCAATCGATTAATCATGTGTTCTGGAAAAGTCTATTACGACTTAGCCAAAGTACGTACCGAGAAAAAACTAGAGGATGTTGCGATTATTCGTTTGGAGCAGCTCTATCCATTCCCGCACAAAGCGTTGACTGTTGAGTTAAAGAAATATCCAAATTTAGAAGAGGTAGTTTGGTGTCAAGATGAGCCACAAAACCAGGGGGCTTGGTTCTTTGTTCAGCATAATATTTTGGAGAATATGTCTGAGGGTATGAAGTTGGCTTATGCAGGCCGTCCTGCTTCTGCCTCACCAGCTTGTGGTTACGCCCATCTTCATCAAGAACAACAGAAGTCACTTCTCAATACAGCATTCGCAAAACTTAAGGGTTATGTCATTACGAAGTAATCGTAGACCTCACTCACGTATAAATACTAAATAGGATTAATCATGGCTATTTTTGAAGTTAAAGTTCCCCAACTCTCCGAGTCAGTTGCAGAAGCAACTTTATTGCAATGGAAAAAGAAAGTAGGCGATGCTGTCGGTCAAGATGAGATCTTGATTGAAATTGAAACCGACAAAGTCGTACTGGAAGTTCCTTCGCCTTCTGCTGGTGTTATTACAGAAATCCTGATTGCTGATGGTGGCACGGTAATTGCTGAGCAGTTGATTGCGAAGATTGATAGTGCGGCTGTTGCTGCTGCAGCTCCAGCCGCCGCTCCAGCTGCTGCGCCAGCTAAAGCTGCGCCCGCAGCAAAATCATCTGCTGCTGCACCTTCCGCAGCAAAAATTTTGGCTGAAAATAATATGACCGCTGGCCAAGTTCCAGGCTCTGGACGTGATGGTCGTGTGACTAAAGGTGATGCACTGAATGCTGTCGCTGGGGGTTCATCTTCTGCTGCATTGCCAAGCGCACCAATTCCGCTGGGTAATCGTCCAGAAGAGCGCGTACCAATGAGTCGCTTGCGGGCCCGTATTGCTGAGCGTTTGTTGGAGTCCCAGGCGAATAACGCCATTTTGACAACTTTTAACGAAGTCAACATGGCTCCAGTAATCGCTATGCGTAATAAGTACAAAGATCAGTTTGAAAAAGTGCATGGCGTGAAGTTAGGCTTCATGTCCTTCTTTGTTAAAGCGGCCACACATGCTTTGAAGAAATTCCCATTGTTGAATGCATCAGTTGACGGCAATGACATCGTGTATCACGGTTACTTTGATATTGGTATTGCAGTGAGTTCACCACGTGGCTTGGTGGTTCCAATTCTGCGTGACGTGGATCAAATGAACTTGGCTGATATTGAGAAGAAGATTGCAGAGTTTGGTGTAAAGGCTCGCGAAGGTAAGTTGTCATTGGAAGATTTAACCGGCGGCACATTCTCCATCTCTAATGGTGGCGTGTTCGGTTCGATGCTTTCTACCCCAATCATTAACCCTCCACAGTCTGCGATCTTGGGCATTCATGCTACTAAAGAACGTGCAGTGGTTGAGAACGGCCAAATTGTGATTCGTCCGATTAACTACCTAGCTTTGTCATATGACCACCGCATTATTGACGGTCGTGAGGCAGTGCTTGGTTTAGTCGCTATGAAGGATGCATTGGAAGATCCTTCACGCCTTCTCCTTGACCTTTAAGAGAGAAGAGCATGAGCCAATCATTTGACGTAGTGGTAATCGGCGGTGGCCCTGGTGGTTACATCGCTGCGATCCGTGCAGCGCAACTCGGCTTTAAAGTTGCCTGCGCTGAATCCAATTCTTTTGACGATCCAAAGGGTGAAATACGCCTTGGCGGAACTTGCCTGAACGTCGGCTGCATTCCGTCTAAAGCTTTGCTGGCCTCTTCTGAAGAGTTTGAGAAAGTCAGTCATCACCTAGCAGACCACGGCATTACTGTTGGATCGGTGAAGTTAGACTCCGACAAGATGATCGCTCGTAAAGATGCGATCGTAACCAAGATGACCGCTGGTATTCAGTTCTTATTTCGTAAAAACAAAATTACCTTGTTAAAAGGCCATGCGTCTTTTCAAGCTAAGGGGGCTGATGGTTATCATGTCAAAATTGACGGTAAAGATAAAGAAGTAGTTACTGCTAAAAACGTCATCATTGCTACTGGATCTAAGGCGCGTCATTTGCCAGGCATTCCTGTTGATAACGTGTTGATTAGCGATAACGAAGGTGGTCTCAAGTTTGATTCCATTCCGAAGAAACTTGGCGTGATCGGCGCTGGTGTAATCGGCCTAGAGCTCGGCTCTGTATGGCGTCGCGTTGGTTCTGATGTGACGATTCTGGAGGCGCTCCCCACTTTCTTGGGTGCATGTGATCAGGGTATTGCAAAAGAAGCGCACAAGATCTTCACCAAGCAAGGCCTCAAAATCAATATGGGCGTCAAAATTGGTGAAGTGAAGGCAGATAAAAAAGGTGTTGTAGTGAACTACACCGATAGTGAAGCCAAGGCTCAGAAATTAGAGTGCGATCGTTTAATTGTTTCTGTTGGCCGGGTTCCCAATACGGACAAACTAGGTCTCGATAAGATTGGTCTGAAAGTGGATGAGCGTGGATTCATTCCAGTTGATGACCATACCTGTGCAACAGCGGCGCCTGGCGTATACGCTGTGGGCGATGTCGTGCGTGGGCCGATGTTGGCTCATAAGGCTGAAGACGAAGGCGTCCTTGTTGCTGAAACCATTGCTGGTCAAAAACCGCATATTGATTACAACTGTATTCCTTGGGTGATCTACACCGATCCTGAGATTGCTTGGGTTGGTAGAACAGAAGAGCAGCTTAAACAGGCTGGCATTCCCTACAAAGCAGGTCAGTTCCCATTTGCAGCCAATGGTCGTGCATTAGGTATGGATCGTGCTGATGGTTTTGTCAAAGTCTTAGCAGATGAAAAAACAGATGAAATCTTAGGCGTTCACATCATTGGACCAAATGCTTCTGACTTAATTGCTGAAGCGGCCGTAGCCATGGAATTTAAAGCAGCAGCTGAAGATATTGCGCGTATCTGTCATCCACATCCAAGCCTATCGGAAGTGGTTCGCGAGGCAGCATTGGCGACGGATAAACGTGCATTAAATATGTAATTGAAAGCATTAGAGTACTACCATCAAGAGTTAAAGGCACGCGGGTATCAAAGCGATCCCGCGCAGCTTGCTGCTATTGAGCGTTTGCAGCGCTGCGAAGATGAGTGGGTTGCTTACAAAGAAATTCGTAACAGTGGTTTAAAAAAGAAACTCTTTAAACCAAAACTCCCTCGTGGCGTCTACTTATGGGGCGGAGTCGGTCGCGGCAAATCCTTTTTGATGGACATCTTTTTTGCTGCATCTCCCCTAGAGAAAAAGATCCGTATTCATTTTCATGAATTTATGCGAGAAGTGCATCGCGAGCTTCATGAGCTCTCTGGTATGGCAGATCCACTGGATGAGCTTGCTAAAAGAATTGCCAATAGATACCGGCTCATCTGTTTTGATGAGTTTCATATTAATGACATTGCCGATGCCATGATTTTGTATCGCTTGCTAAGCGCACTCTTCGAAGATCGTGTCCAGTTTGTGATGACCTCAAATTATCAGCCTGACCAGCTTTATCCCAACGGCTTACATCGTGATCGCTTGCTGCCAGCCATTAAGCTATTGGAAGAGCAGCTCGATGTGATGAATGTTGATGATGGACATGACTATCGGCGCATACAAATGGCTCAAGTTCAGGCCTACATCACTCCAGTGAACGCCACAACGCATGCGATCTTGATGCAGATGTTTCAAACCTTAATCGGCAATCAAAAAGAGACTATCCGTCCGGTGTTGCGGATTGAATCTCGAGAGCTAAGGCCCGTACATATGGCCGAAGGGGTGGTTTGGTTTGATTTTCAAACCTTATGCTGCGGCCCAAGGTCACAAAATGACTATTTGGAGATTGCCAAGCAGTTTCATACGGTAATTTTGTCTGGGGTGCCTTATATGCCCCCTAGAATGACCAATGAAGCCCGCCGCTTTATTTGGCTAATTGACGTCCTCTATGACCATAAAATCAAATTAATCATCTCTGCAGAGGTCCCGGCGGTCGATTTATATACCGAGGGCCAGATTACCAGTGAGTTCTCCAGAACGGTTTCTCGTTTAATTGAGATGCAATCTCGTGATTACCTGGATGCACCTCGCCGGGTAATTGACACCAGCTTGACCTAAAATAGGGTCATGATTAGCAATTCCAGCCTAAACGCAGATTTACACTGCCATTCCGTTGTTTCTGATGGAACACTCACGCCTGAGCAGTTGGCTGAACGCGCCTATGCTAACGGTGTGCGTTTATGGGCATTGACCGATCACGATGAGCTTGGTGGCCAAGCGAGGGCACAGATTGCTGCAAGCGCACTGGGTATGGACTATCTACCTGGAGTCGAAATTTCAGTAACTTGGATGGGACAAACTATTCATATTGTTGGTCTAGGTATTGATGCTGGCCATGCAGGAATTTTAGAAGGCTTGCGCCGTACCCGCGAAGGTCGCGGTAATCGCGCGAAGCAGATGGCTGAACAATTATTGAAAGCTGGGATACCTGGCGCCTATGAAGGTGCATTGCTTTTTGCGGGTAACCAAGAACTGATTTCTCGTACACACTTCGCTCGCTTTCTGGTGGAGCAGGGTATTTGCAAAGATACCGACCAGGTCTTTAAAAGATACCTGGTTGAAGATAAGCCAGGTTACGTACCGCATCTCTGGGCAACGCTAGATGATGCGGTTGCCTGGATTAAAGGGGCGGGGGGCGCTGCTGTGATTGCACATCCTGGTCGTTACAAGCTGAACGATATACAGATGGATGAACTCTACAAGCACTTTAAAGAAATCGGTGGCATGGCTATTGAGGTCATTACCGGCAGTCATAGCCCGAATCAATATCAAACCTATGGCAAGATTGCTCAGCATTATGGATTTTTAGCTTCTCGTGGATCCGATTTTCATGACCCAGAGGAAAGTTATATTGATCTTGGTACCTTGCCTGATTTGCCGGATCATTTGACTCCAGTATGGTCGCTGTTTCATTAAACGGCCTTCATACTCAACCTATTCAATTACCCTTAAAGAATAAAGATCAAGATGTTTGCAGAACGCGTTCTCTCTGGCATGCGACCAACTGGTAGCTTGCACCTCGGCCATTACCATGGCGTTTTAAAGAACTGGGTTCGCTTACAGTCCGAGTATCCCTGCTATTTTTTTGTCGCAGACTGGCACGCCTTAACTACTCACTATGAAACTCCGGATGTGATTGAGAAATCAGTCTGGGATATGGTGATTGATTGGTTAGCATGTGGCGTTGATCCAAACCAAGCAACTTTATTTATTCAGAGCAAAGTGCCTGAGCATGCAGAGCTATTTTTATTGCTGGCGATGGGTACTCCTTTGGGTTGGTTGGAGCGCGTGCCAACATATAAAGATCAAATCGAAAAACTCAAAGAGAAAGATTTACAGACTTACGGTTTCTTAGGCTACCCCTTGCTTCAAGCAGCTGATATTTTGATGTACCGCGCTCAATATGTGCCAGTAGGCGAGGACCAAGTGCCGCACGTAGAGATGACTCGTGAAGTAGCGCGTCGCTTTAATTATCTCTATGGTCGTGAGCCTGGTTTTGAAGAGAAGGCCTTAGAGGCGGTGAAAAAACTAGGTAGTAAGCGCGCCAAAATGTACGCTGAACTGCGTGTCGCTTTTCAGGAGCGGGGCGATGAAGAGGCTCTGGAGCAAGCTCAAGCACTATTACAAGAAGCGCAAAGTTTGTCGATGGCTGATCGCGAAAGACTGTTTGGTTTTTTAGAAGGTGCTCGCAAAATTATTCTGCCAGAGCCACAAGCTTTGTTAACTTCGGCATCCCGCATGCCGGGTATTGATGGTCAAAAGATGTCGAAGTCTTACGGTAATACGATCAGTATTCGCGAAAAGCCTGAAGAAGTCATTCGCTCTATTCGCACTATGCCAACCGATCCTGCCAGGGTGCGTAGAACCGATCCAGGTGATCCTGCGCGTTGTCCTGTGTGGCAACTCCATACGGTGTACTCAAACGAAGACACTAAAACTTGGGTTCAAAAAGAATGTCAATCTGCAGGTATTGGCTGCTTAGAGTGCAAGCAACCCGTGATTGATGCCATTCTTGCCCAACAGCAGCCCATGTTTGAGCGTGCCCAGAAATACTTAGACGATCCAAGCTTATTGCGCTCCATCATTGCTGATGGTTCAGATAAAGCGCGTAAGGTTGCTCAAGAAACCATGCGCGAGGTCCGAGAGTCCATGGGCTTGGCTTACGACTAAGGCAATCTTGACTGCAATGCATGATGCAATCGCAAATGCTTCGCCTTGGGTGAAGCGTTTTGCTACAGCAATTCCGACTGATGGGGTAGTTCTTGACCTGGCCTGTGGCTCAGGTCGGCATACTGCCTTGCTGGCTTCTTTAGGGCGCCGGATTTTGGCTGTTGACCAAGATATTTCGGTTATTGAGCCCCTGAAAAGTGATGCTGTCCAAATCCAAAAACTCGATCTAGAGGGTTCAGATTGGCCCTTAGTAGGCCAGCAGTTTTCAGGCATTGTGGTGACAAACTATCTTTATCGTCCATTTTTAGAAGAATTACCCAAAATGCTATCTGAGGATGGTGTCCTCATCTATGAGACCTTTGCCGATGGGAATGCGGCATTCGGTAAACCTTCAAACCCCAACTTTTTGCTAAATGCAGGGGAATTGCTGGCTTTGGCACAGCGTTCAGGCCTGAAAGTGATTGCCTACGAGGATATTTACCTCGATCAACCTAAACCAGCAATGGTTCAGCGGGTTTGTGCCGTAAAAGGGCATTTAAAAGGGTGCATTCCGTTACAATTTGCTGGTTAACATTCAGAAAATTCAGACACATTCAGTGACTAATACAACACAATCCAAAGTCAGTAAAAAGCCTATCGCAGGCAGTATGCCTGCCATTGTGACGCCGATGCTCGAGGATGGAAGTCTGGATTTTTCGGCTTTACGTTCCTTGTTAGATTGGCATGTCGCTGAAGGTTCTGATGGCATTGTCATAGTTGGTACCAGTGGTGAGTCTCCCACGGTATCTGTAGAAGAACATTGTGAGCTGATTAAAGTGACTGTTGAGCATATTGCTGGGCGTATCCCAGTGATTGCTGGCACTGGTGGTAATTCCACTACTGAGGCAATCGAGTTAACCAAATTTGCCAAGTCGGTTGGTGCTGATGCCAGCCTGCAGGTGGTGCCTTACTATAACAAGCCAACTCAAGAGGGTATGTATGCTCACTTTAAGAAGATTGCAGAGTCGGTTGATCTGCCTGTAATTCTGTACAACGTTCCCGGTAGAACTGTTGCTGATCTTGCTGGCGAGACGACTGTTCGCCTAGCAGGAGTTCCGGGCATCATCGGCATCAAAGATGCTACCGGAAGTATTGAGCGCGGCACTTTGTTGCTAGCTGATCTCCAGCGTGCTGGACACCAAGACTTTTCTGTATTTTCTGGCGATGATCTTAGTGCAGCAATGCTGATGCTCATGGGTGGCAAGGGTAATATTTCTGTAACGGCTAATATCGCACCCCGTTTGATGCACGAGCTATGTCAGGCTGCCATGTCCGATGATGTAGTCAAGACACGCGAAATTCAATATCAATTGCTGGCTGTTCATAAAGCCATGTTCACTGAGGCAAATCCGATTCCTGTGAAATGGGCCCTACATCAAATGGGTAAAGTGACCTCAGGCATTCGATTACCTTTAACCCCTTTGAGTGTTGCCTTGCGCGAACCTTTGAAAACTGCATTAAAACAGGCTGGCTTACTATGATGAATTCGATGCAACTCTTGCGCCAATACTGTGCAACTCTATTAATGCTTTCTTTAGTCAGCATTGTTTTGCTTGGCTGTAAATCTGTAACAACGAATGACACTGTTGACTACAAATCTGCTGGTGCTGTGCGTGGGCCTAATTTGTCTTATCCGCCAGACCTGATTACCGCTCAAGCGGATCGTCGTTATATCGTTCAGGATGGTGCTGCCACCATGTCTGAGTACAACGCTGCGGTAAAAAAATCGGTACAGACTCGCAAGAACGTGATGACCGGCATTCCGGGTATGCGTATTGCTCGTGATGGTGAGCGTCGTTGGCTGGTTGTAGAAAAGCCAGCTCCAGAGCTCTATCCACAAATTAAAGATTTCTGGCAAGAGAATGGTTTCCTGCTGGTAATCGACTCACCCTCTACCGGCATTATGGAAACTGATTGGGCTGAGAACCGCGCTAAGATCGCACAAGACTTTATTCGCAATATTATTGGCGGCGCCTTAGATTCAATTTATGACACTGGTGAGCGCGATAAATACAAAACCCGTCTTGAAGTGAGTAAACCTGGAGAAACAGAAATCTACATTACTCAACGTGGTGCGATTGAAAAATGTACAACCGATAGTACTGGTGCTTGTATATCGACTATCTGGACTGCACGTCCAAATGATCCTGAGCTCGAAGCAGTATTTTTGGCACGCTTGATGGAGCGCTTGGGTATGACTCAAGAAATGGCAAGGGCTCAAGTTGCAGCGCCACTCGGTCCAAAGACACCTAAGGCGAAATTAGTTCAAGAGGGCGTAAATACAGCCTATATCGAGATGGCAGCGGGCTTCGATCGCGCATGGCGTGATACCGGACTTGCCTTAGATCGTTCGAACTTTACCGTTGAAGATCGCAATCGTGCGAATGGGGTTTACTATGTACGTTATGTAAATCCTAAAGATTTGGGTGATACCAAAGGATTTTTCACTAACTTGTTTAGTAGCAAAGACGACTCAAGCTTGAAGGCTAAGAAATACCTCGTGGTGGTCAAATCGACTGGTGATAGTTCTTCAAGTGTGTACGTTCAGAATGCAGATGGTAAGCCTGAAAATACAGCTGCTGGATTACAACTCTTAACGCTGTTGACGGAGCAAATGCTTAGATAGGTATTGAAGCTAAGAAAACTGAGTTAATAAAAAAGCCGCTTCTCAGCGGCTTTTTTTCTTCAACGAGAAGATTACTTCTTAGCGTCAGCAGCAGGTGCAGCAGGTGCAGCAGGTGCAGCAGGTGCAGCTGGAGCAGCAGGAGCGTCAGCAGCTGGAGCAGCAGCAGGAGCAGCAGGAGCAGCTTCAACAGGTTTTGCTTCTTCTTTTTTACCGCAAGCGGCTAAAGCGATTGCCAACATTGCTACGAGTGCTAGTGACTTCTTCATTTGTAATTTCCTCTTAAAAAATTATCATTAATAACCGGTTATTGATATTTGGTAAGCGCAGGGTTAGACCCTAGGTACTTTCCAGCATTCATTATAGCCATCTACTAATTGAGCGTTAAAAAAGCAGCCATCCAGCTTCAAAAGCCTCAAAAAGGCTGTTGTTTACTCCAATTTTTCCTAATGAGCCCGTGAACTGTTTGTTACTTGCGAGCGAGCGCCAGGCCGCCTTTACAGGGGCGGTTTGACCGCCGGTCATTTCTTCGCCGTTGCAGTAAATTCTTGTGCCCAAGGCGAGAAGTCTTGTGTTGGGGTGTGCTTGTAAAGCTTGCTTTGTAAGTTGGCGTCTAAATTGCTCAGGCGAGAGATTATTGGCGCTTCCATCAAAGTAGGCCTGGGGTTTTGGTTCGCTGAGATAGGCAGCTATGCCAGGAAGGAATGTTTCTACGCGATCTAGTTGTAAGCCTTTTAACTTTTGCGCTACTTGCGTAATGATTTCTGCTGGAAGTTGCTCCGCACAATGGGTTGCTCCTTGTTTCGGATCCGCAAAGTGCTGATTGAGTTCAGGAATATCTTCTAGTGACTCAGCTAAACGCCACAAGCCTTCTTGTAAGATTTCTTTATAGCTTTGCGATCTAAATCCAACTGACCAAGTTTGACAGCCTGCATCCAAAGCAATCCCATCATGAGCAATATGGGGTGGCAGGTAAAGCATATCGCCTGGCTCCAGATCCCACTCCTGCTCGACTCTAAAGTCCTGCAGAATTTTCATAGGTAGATTTGGATTTAAGGTTAAATCCTTTTGCTCAGAAATACGCCAGCGTCTACGCCCTGACATCTGAATTAAAAAGACATCATAAGAATCAAAGTGGGGGCCTACGCCGCCACCAGGACCAGCAATGCTGATCATCAAATCATCTAAGCGCGCATCCGGAATAAAGCGAAACCAAGACAATATTTTTGCAGCTGCAGGATGTTTAGCCTCCATACCTTGAAGCAGGAGCGTCCAATTCGGCTTCTCGATGGCAGGGATGGATTTCTTCTTGAATGGACCATTTGTAAAAGTCCAAGGCTTTGCCTTAATTAATCTAGACTCCACGGCATCGTCGGCCGCTATTTTGAATAACTCTTCAGGCGATATCGCGCTACCCAAGGGCTCATCTATTTGTTTGGCAAGCTCAAAGGCGGGGATGGCGCCTCGCACTAGCAGCAGCTTTTTTTGCCAATAGGTTTTCATGAACTGCTGAGGGCTATTGCCCCCTAGAAGAGCCCAGGGGCGATCTAGTGGGAGGTTTTGGGGTGCCTGTGGTGGATCGTAGGCTTTGCTCAAGTAAAATGCTGTCATATCAGTCAGAAGCTGTTTAAAACACAATGTTGAATGAATTACGCATGAAGATCGAAAAAAATACCGTTGTATCCCTGCGCTACAAATTAACTGACGCGCAAAATAATATTATCGAGGAACCAGACTCTCCGATGGTATACCTGCATGGTGGATATGAGGGCACTTTTCCTAAAATCGAAACTTTATTAGACGGTCAGGATGTGGGCTATGAGGCCAGCATCCAGCTTGAACCGAGCGAAGCCTTTGGAGAGTATGACCCCGAGTTACTGAAGATTGAGCCACGCGCACGCTTTCCTGAGCCTTTGGAAGTCGGTATGCAGTTTGAGGGTGTTCCTGACGAAGAAGGGGAAGACTCTGATGATGAAGATGAAGACCCCTTGATCTACACCGTTACTGACGTGGCTGATAGCCAAGTCGTTTTAGATGGGAATCATCCACTAGCTGGTATGGCTTTGCGCTTCTGGGTTCAAGTGGAAGATATCCGAACCGCTACAGATGAAGAGATTGAAAATCAACAGCCTGAGGGCGGTGAAGCATTTATATTTGGAATGCCCGATGATTCAGATGACGGCGAGGATGACTCTGCTGGCCCAATCTCTCACCCTGGTAGCTCATCACCAACTCTGCACTAAAACTAGGACTACTCTTTAAGCCACTCTTTTAAAACATCGAGGTCACGCTTGGTGTCGCTAGCTTCATCGGTGTGTGATGATGGCGTGTTACTCAATTTTGCTAGCGCTTTTTCAAGTGCAACGATCTTAGCCTCTTGTTCTAGAGTGGCATCAATTAAACCTTTTAGTGCCATCGAAACTGGATCATCTACGTTGGGTGTGACGCCATAGGCTGAGAAATATTCTTTAGCCTTGCTATCTGGAGAGCTAGCCTGTGGCAAATCGGGATGCAAGATACGCGCAGGAATTCCGACAGCAGTTGCGCCCGCTGGGATTTCTTTTAGAACTACGGCGTTAGATCCAACACGAGCGCCATCACCTACAGTGAAGCCGCCAAGAACTTTAGCTCCCGCACTAATGACTACGCCTTTACCTAAGGTGGGGTGACGCTTTACACCTTTATAGAGGGATGTTCCACCCAAGGTAACACCTTGATAGATAGTGCAGTCATCACCAATTTCAGTAGTCTCTCCAATTACAATTCCAAGACCATGATCTAAAAATACTCTGCGACCAATCTTGGCTCCAGGATGAATTTCAATGCCAGTAATGAAGCGAGCCAGCATCGATAGCAGGCGCGCAATCCACTTCAAACCCAAGTTCCATAAACAATGTGATGCCCGGTGTATCCAAACAGCATGTAAGCCTGGGTAGCAGGTAATGACCTCTAGGCGATTTCTTGCGGCAGGGTCACGAACAATGATGGAGTCGACTTGGTCGAAGAGCGAATTAAGCATATAAATTGATTTTAACGGGTAAAGCCCAATCTATTTTTTCAGGAGCATCTGTTTAGCAATGCCCCGGAGCAGGTCGATTTCTTCCTTATGGAGACGTGTTCTGGCAAATAGCGCTTGTAAGCGGGGCATGAGCTTCTTGGGGTTGGCGGGATCAAGGTAGCCGATGGCCTCCAGTCCCTCGCGCCAGTGCTCCAGCATGGCAGCTACAGCTGCAGGATCCGCAAAATCTACCGGCTCAGTATTAGGGTCTAAGACCTCAAGCCCCAAATCCTCCGCTAGGGATTCTCTGAGGGTGAAGGCACAAACCATGATGGCTTGGGCCAGATTTAGGGAGGGGTAGAGTGGGTTAGCATCAAGCCATACACGATGGGTGCACAGGGAGAGGTGGTCGTTATCCAGCCCTGTACGCTCTGGCCCAAAGAGTAGGGCGACTTTCTGATTACCTGTGATAGCTGCCTCTACTAATGGTCGAGCATCTTGCCAATTTAATGCTGGTGGTCCGAATTCACGATCACGACTCGTGAGTCCCAAGACAAGTGTGCAGTCTTGAACGGCTGATTCCAAAGACGAGGTCTCTTCACTAAATTCCAAGACATCGACTGCACCACTGGCTAGAGCAACAGCCTCAGGCGTCTGGGCAACCCCCGCAATTTTCGGTGCAATCAGGCGCAGATCACTAAACCCCATGGTTTTTAGTGCACGGGCTGCCGATCCCACGTTGCCTGGGTGGCTGGTTTCAACTAAAACCCAGCGGAGTAACTTTGCTTGTGAGGCATTCATATCAACAGGAGTTCTCTAGTGGCTTGGTAGTTCAATGTAGCAATCGTTTAGAATCATGGCGTTAGCTCCTTATTGTCCCGCAGTTTGCAATCTGGTGAGCTTGTTCTTATTTAATTTGTCCATCAATACTATGCATCCCATGTTAAATGTGGCCGTTAAGGCTGCCCGTCGTGCCGGAACCGTGATTAATAGAGCCTCTCTCAATTTAGAGCGACTTCAGGTTGACCGCAAACAACATAATGATTTCGTAACCGAGGTGGACAGACAGGCTGAAGCAGCTATTATTGAAACGCTCAGCGAAGCCTATCCTTCGCATGGATTTTTAGCTGAAGAAACTGGTGCCCAAAACACTGACGCTGAAAACGTTTGGATCATTGATCCACTCGATGGCACAACCAACTTTATTCATGGCTTCCCGCAATATGCAGTTTCCATTGCACTATCTGTAAATGGGGTAACCCAACAAGCAGTGGTGTATGACCCAACGCGTGATGAGTTATTCACCGCTACTCGTGGTGCTGGTGCTTATTTAGATCGTCGGCGCTTACGTGTTGCCACGCAAGATCGTTTAGCTAATTCCCTGTTGGGCACTGGTTTTCCTTATCGCGAAGATCAGGACTTAGAGAAGTATTTAAAAATCTTTGCAGATATGTCGCGCCAGTGTGCTGGTCTACGTCGTCCTGGTGCAGCATCTCTTGATTTAGCCTATGTTGCTGCTGGTCGTTACGATGGATTTTTTGAGAGTGATCTCAAGCCATGGGATATGGCCGCAGGTGCTTTATTGATTACTGAGTCTGGTGGACTTGTCGGTAACTACCGCGGTGAAGAGGGCTTCCTGCAAAGTGGTGAAGTCATGTGCGCAAACCCCCGAATTTTTGCTCAGATGGTGCAGTGCTTATCCAAATATTCCATCTGTTAATTGGGCGGTAGCATTAGGTTTTGATCAGGTCGGCGTAACGGACGCCATCTTGATTAATGAGTAGGGCGCTTGCGCGTGGCCGCCCACTCTCGGGATGATCTAAATCCCAGTCTGATAGAACCCAGCGTTGCCATTCTTGATCTTGTAGATGCTCTTGATGGTGTTTTGGTCGATGGGTATGACCATGTATCAATTGATTCCCAGCTTGATCTTTAAGAACTGCTGCGCAGGCAGCTAAGGTGACATCCGTTTTTGCTTGTGCACCCTCAAATGAGGATTGTATTGACCGCTGATATTGCACGCCACTATTGCTGCGCAGGTAATTAGCAATCGAGCGGCGCCAGTTCAATGGCATTCTTAAGAATAGTTTTTGGATCCAGGGTTTACGAACCCAGCTACGGAAAACTTGGTAGCCAATATCTGCTGTGCAAAGGGAGTCGCCGTGACAGAGAATATATTCAGAGCCTGCAATATTCATCTTGCTAGGATCAGGCAAGAGGGTCATACCCGTTTTACTTAAAAAATACTTGCCAACTAAGAAGTCCCGATTACCATGAAGGTAATAGATTTTTACTTTGGTGGACAGTGTTGCAAGCGTTTTTTTTATCTCTTGGTGAAAAGGCGAATGTAGAGCAGCATCATCCCCAACCCAATACTCAAATAGATCACCCAAGATCAATACAACTTCTACCTTGGGAGCATCTTTTTCACAAAAATCAAAGAAGCGTTGCGCAGTCAAGGGCATTGACGGCGTGAGGTGCAAATCAGAAATGAGCAGCGCGCTCGCGTATTGCGGAATCATTCCTCTAGAACGCTTGCCTTTTCAATGAGGATGTCTTCTGCAGGAACATCTTGATGAAAGCCGGTATTACCTGTTTTGACTTTCCGAATGGCATCAACTACATCAAGACCATCTGTGACTTTGCCAAATACAGCGTAACCCCAACCTTGAGCATTAGGAGCGGTGTGGTTTAGGAAGTCATTGTCGTTGACGTTAATAAAAAATTGCGCTGTCGCAGAGTGCGGATCGCTAGTGCGGGCCATAGCCACTGTGCCACGATCGTTCTTGAGACCGTTGTCTGCTTCATTCTCAATTTGAGCGCCAGATTTTTTTTCTTTCAGGCCAGTGGTCATGCCGCCACCTTGAACCATAAAGTTATCAATCACGCGATGAAAAATCGTATCATCGTAGTGACCACTTTTAACGTACTGTAAAAAATTAGCAACGGTCTTTGGTGCCTTAGCAGCATCTAGAGTGAGGGTGATATCGCCCTTATTTGTTTTGAGTAGAACTTTAGCCATGCTGAATTCACTTTCTATGGGTTAGTGGATAAAAATACTAGAAAATATTATTTTGAGACAGGTGCCATTGGCGCGGTCACCTTTTTAGGTGGTTTCAGTATCTCCATCAATGCTTTTGCGCGATTGGTATATTGACGCTGATTTAAGGCTGCATCCTTCGCGGCATTGTCATAGGCCTGGGCAGCAAGACGAATATAGACCTCGCCTAAGTTGGCAGAGGCCACCGTATAGCTCGGGCGTAATTTCAGGGCAAGCTCTAAATAATCTCTTGCCTCAATCCAATTGCCTTGATTTGCTGCTAGTGCGGCTAAGTTGTTGTATGGCTCTGGCAGCTCCGGAAATTGCTGGGTAATTTCAACCAAGGTCTTTTTGGCTTCTGCCCACTGGCGCATTTCAATCTGCATACGCGCTTTGACGTAACGTAATTGAACATTGCCTGGTGTTTTCTTGAGTTGCTTATTAATGCTATCGATAGCTTCAGGATATTTCTTGGCTTTGACCAACTTTTCAATATCGGATGGAACCCCATTTTTAGTTACCGGATCAGGCTCAATAATTAAAAAGGATAAAAATGGAACTGCGACAGAATCTGACAGTTCAGCATTAAATTGATCGTAGCTAGCGTCATTACCAGATAGTCTTGGGGGGTCATTCGGGCCATAGGATCCTAGATAGGGCGCTTGAGTGCCTTGAGCACCAGCGGAGGAGCTGTTAAGGGCTTTAATTTCAGCCTCTGCTAACTGTTGCCCAGGGGTGCTGCAGCCCACAAGGAGTAAAACAGTAAAAATGGCGCACAAGCCACCCAGTTGGGCTGGACGTAGTGAAAAATGGTTAGTTGACATAGGGTTTGGGATGAAAAACGGGCTCATTCGATATACTCAGCGCTCAGTCTAACAAATTGGCGCTACTTGCCCACCTTTATAGCCCCTATGCTGCAAATCTATAACACTCTCAGTCGTTCCAAGCAGGCCTTTAAACCCATTGAGCCGGGCAAGGTGAAGATGTATGTCTGTGGAATGACCGTTTATGATTTTTGCCATATTGGTCATGCCCGAGTGATGATTGTCTTTGACATGGTGGTGCGCTGGCTGCGTGCGTGTGGCTATGAGGTTGTTTACGTCCGCAACATCACGGATATTGATGACAAGATCATCAATCGTGCGATTGAGAATGGTGAGCCTATTTCCGCTTTGACACAGCGTTTTATTGACGCGATGCATGCCGACTCAAATGAATTGGGCTTAATGCTTCCCGATCATGAGCCTCGTGCAACCGATTACATCGGGCAAATGCGGGGCATCATCGGTCGATTGATTGAAAAAGAACTAGCCTATCAAGGTGAGGATGGCGATGTGAACTTTGCCGTTCGCTTGTTTCCAGAATACGGTCGCCTTTCTGGAAAATCTCTAGATGAATTAAATGCTGGTGAGCGTGTTGCTGTTGGCGGTGGTAAACGAGATCCATTGGACTTTGTTCTATGGAAGAGCGCTAAACCAGAAGAGCCTGCTGATACGCGTTGGAAATCCCCTTGGGGTGAAGGTCGCCCTGGATGGCATATTGAGTGTTCTGCCATGTCATGCGATTTACTAGGCGAACATTTTGATATTCATGGTGGCGGTGCAGACTTACAGTTTCCGCATCATGAGAATGAGATTGCTCAGAGCGAGGGGGCTCTCTACGGCCAAGATCACCAGGCTAGCGATGCGCCTTTTGTGAATTACTGGATGCATAACGGGCATATCCGGGTCAATGAAGAGAAGATGTCCAAGTCATTGGGTAATTTTTTCTTAATCCGTGATGTTCTTAAGAGCTTCGATCCCGAGGTCCTGCGTTTCTTTATGCTACGCGCCCACTATCGCAGCCCAATTAACTATAGTGATGCACAGCTCGAAGAGGCTCGTGCTGGACTGGTTCGCCTTTACACGGCTTTAGCTTCGGTTGTATTGAGTGATAAACCTGTAGATCCCCTTTCACCATGGGCTCAGCGCTTTACTGATGCGATGAATGATGACTTCAATACACCTGAGGCAATCGCAGCCCTGTTTGATTTAGCTAGCGAAGTGAACCGTGCGCAGGGCGAAGAAAAAGCACAGTTAGCCAATACGCTCAAGGGGTTGGCTAAAGTCCTCAACTTCTTGCAACGTGACCCGATCGTGTTTTTGCAAGAAGGATCCCGAGGTGGCGATACAAACTTATCTGCTGCTGCTATTGAAGAGCAAATTGCGGCACGAGTCGCCGCGAAGCTAGATAAAGATTTTACTAAGGCTGATTTAATTCGTAAGACTTTATTAGATCAGGGCGTAGTATTAGAAGATAAGCCCGGTGGCATTACCGAATGGCGCAAAAGTTAATTGAAGAATATTTATTTTGAGTAAAGTTGCACAGCAAGTCATCATTGAAGAAATTGCCCCCGATTATTGGGAGCAGGCTTGCATTGAGCTGATGAAGCACGATCGTATTTTAAAAAAACTGATTCCAAAATATGGCTCAGGTTTTTTGCGGACTCGTGGTGATGCATTTACTACTCTAGCAAGATCGATCGTTGGCCAGCAAATTTCGGTTGCTGCAGCTCAGTCTGTCTGGTCCAAGGTTTTGCTAGCATCTAAAAATAAAATCAATCCTAAAAATATTCTGACCCTAAGTATTGATGATTTGCGTGCAGCAGGATTATCGGGTCGCAAGGTGGAATATATCCGTGATTTGGCTGAACACTTTGATTCTGGTCGTTTACATGCCAATCAGTGGAAGGGTATGGAGGATGAGGCCATCATCAAAGAATTGTGTGGGATTCGGGGAATTGGTCGCTGGACAGCCGAAATGTTCCTGATTTTCAACATGATTAGACCTAATATTCTTCCCTTAGACGATGCTGGACTGATTAAGGCTATTTCCATTAATTACTTCAGCGGTGAGCCTGTGAGCAGGCATGAAGCCCGTGAAGTGTCTGCAAATTGGGCCCCTTGGCGTACGGTAGCTACTTGGTATATGTGGAGAAGTATCGACCCCAAGCCAGTTGAATATTAAAATCAGACTATGAAAACGACTTTCCTGGATTTTGAGCAGTCAATCGCTGAACTAGAGTCAAAGATTGAAGAGCTGCAATTTGTGCAAGATGAATCATCAGTAGACATTTCTGATGAGATCAAAACGCTGACTGAAAAAAGTCAGCAACTCACTAAAGACGTCTATGCCAATTTAAGTCCATGGCAAGTTTCCCAAGTAGCGCGTCATCCTCAACGTCCTTACACCTTAGATTACGTCGGTGCCTTGTTCACCGATTTTCATGAGCTTCATGGCGATCGTAATTTTGCAGACGACCAATCCATCATCACTGGCTTAGCTCGTTTTCAAAATCAGCCTTGTATGGTCATTGGCCATCAAAAAGGTCGTGATACAAAAGAGCGTGCTCTAAGAAACTTTGGCATGAGTCGCCCCGAGGGTTACCGAAAAGCAAAGCGCGTTATGCGCCTGGCAGAAAAATTTAAATTACCGGTGTTTACCTTTGTTGATACGCCGGGTGCATTTCCGGGGATTGATGCAGAGGAGCGTAACCAATCAGAAGCAATTGGTCACAACCTTTATGTTCAAGCAGAATTAGAGGTGCCAATCATTGCTACCATTATTGGTGAGGGTGGTTCTGGTGGTGCACTAGCGATTGCGATGGGTGATGTGGTGTTAATGTTGCAAAACTCAACTTATTCGGTAATTTCACCTGAAGGCTGCGCATCTATTCTTTGGAAGACTGCAGATAAAGCGCCTGAAGCTGCTGAGCAATTAGGCCTGACAGCACAACGTTTAAAAGCGATTGGCTTGATTGATAAGATCGTTGCTGAGCCTACTGGTGGCGCACATCGTGATTACGACACGATGATGAACAATATGCGTAAAGCTTTGGCTGAGTCACTCAAGACTTTTGATGGAATGAAAGTGGATGCGCTACTAGAGCGTCGCCATGAGCGCTTGATGAGTTATGGCAAGTTCAAGGAAATCGAAGTCAAGTCTTAAGGCAGCTTTACCAGCGGCCAAACGAATTGGGCTTGCCTTAAGCGGTGGGCTTGATTCTGTTGTGTTGCTTGATACTGTTTGCAAAGCGATTCAAGCAAACTCCAATGACCCAACTGAGGTTTGGGTATTTCATATTCATCACGGATTGCAAAAGCCCGCTGATCAATGGCTAGAATTTTGTGAGCAGCTAGCCAAAAAATACCAAGTGCATTTTGACTTTCGTCTGCTGCATTTTGCTGATCCATCTCAGGGCAATATTGAGGCCAGAGCAAGAGCAGAGCGTTACGATGCTTTGACTGATCTATGTATTGAGCATGGCATTGAAGATTTGCTACTTGCGCATCATCAAAACGACCAAGCCGAAACAGTGCTCTTACAACTCCTGCGTGGTTCTGGCGTAGCCGGTCTGTCTGGCATGCCTCTCCATCGCGCCAATGTAAGCCAAGGCCGCCCAATCACTCTCTGGCGCCCATTGCTTAATCAAAGTAGGGCAGAGTTAGAGGCTTACGCTAAGGAACATAAACTCAAATGGGTAGAAGATCCCAGCAATCAAAATACACGTTATCGTCGCAATGCCATTCGTAAAGAAATCATTCCGAAGTTAGAGAAAATTCAGCCTGGTGCAATTGCCAACCTAGCTCGCAGTGCTGCTTTAGTGGCTCAATCCCAAGTCTTGCTCGATCGTCTAGCAAAGCAAGATGGGAAAGGTATTTTTCAGGGTAACAAGCTCGAGCTAGTGCCTCTCTTAGCCCTTGCAAAGACAGACCAACCAGCGGCGAATAATGTGATGCGCTATTGGTTGAAGTTAAATGATCTAGCAATGCCATCCCAGGAACGTCTCGAGTCTTGGTGGAAAGACCTACAGTCTGTAAAGTCAGACTCCAGCTTGGAGTGGCAGCATGATGAGGCAAGTATTTATTTATGGCGCAGCGTCTTGCACATAACTCACTGCAGGTCAGGTCAGTGGGTTTTCCAAAATGTGCCCGCCCGAAGCAAGTTGCTTGGCTTGTCTGCTGATTGGGTCGCTACAGCTCAAAAGCAAGGTCTGATTGAGGAAAGATTACGCCAAGGGGCGGAAAAGTTGCAAATCAAGCCCAATACCCCGCGCAAAACGCTTAAGAACCTCTTTCAGGAATCTGATACGCCACCTTGGGAGCGACTGGTGCCGCTGCTGTACATCAACGACCAGCTCATAGGCGTTGCTGGGGTAGGGACGAGCTACCCTCATCTGGTCTCATCAGGAAAAAGAGTTTTGCCCTCTTGGGAGCTGTTCTAACTCAGTAAAGCCCGCCAGATTCTTTTTGTTGACGAATGGCATTGATGAGAATGATATTTTTTGATTCCTCGTAACTGTATAGAGCGACATAGCCACTTTTTCCCCGTGAGATCACCAGCTCTCTTAAGTGGGTATCGCAAAGGCGTCCTACCAGAGGATGTCTCGCTAGAATTTGAATCGCTTCTTCAATAAGTTCGATAGTGCGAAGAGCAGCATTTTTATCATTTTCAATTAGGAAGTCAGTAACTCTCTCTAAATCATCAACTGCTTGTGGTGCAAAAACAATTCTTAGCAATTACTAACCTTTAGTGTAGATTTTTTTCCAGTTATACGGGCTTTCATGACCTCGAAAACTTTATCTGATTCATAGACCTTACCATTCTTCATAACCCCTTCGCGAGCAATGCTGGCTTGCTGAATCAAGGTTCTGCGTATTTCTGCATTGATGCTGGCTTGCTTGATTGCTTCCACCATAAATGCATGGGGAGTCATGCCCAGTTCTTTAGCGGCATTCGCAGCTTGTAGCTTAATTTCTTCTGTGAGTTTTAAAGAGGTAGTGCTGACAATGCTCATAGTCGGTCTCCTGGTGTTACTTAGGTAACACCAAATCGTATAGTCTGATTGATCTACTGTCAATCACCTTAGTTTTGAGCGATAAAAACCCTGTAAAATAAGCCCCTTTTAGACCCTAGGGAATGTAATTCCCTGTAAATAGACAACACAACGGTTTTTATGGCTCTTATCGTTCATAAGTATGGTGGCACCTCAATGGGCTCGGTTGAGCGCATTCAGAATGTCGCTAAACGCGTTGCCAAGTGGATGCGTGCAGGTCACCAGGTGGTTGTGGTGCCTTCAGCGATGTCCGGCGAAACCAATCGTTTGCTTGGTTTGGCAAAAGACATTAATCCTGATGCAAATCCACGCGAACTCGATCAAATTGCCTCCACAGGCGAGCAAGTCAGTTCTGGCTTATTGGCCTTGGCCTTGTTGCGTGAGGGTGTTGATGCAGTGAGCTATGCCGGTTGGCAGGTGACTGTTCATACGGACTCCTCATTTACTAAGGCACGCATCAAGAGTATTGATGACAAAAAAATCCTTGCCGATCTCAATGCAGGGCGTGCCGTAGTAGTTACTGGTTTTCAGGGCGTTGATCCCCATGGCAATATCACCACTTTAGGTCGTGGGGGTTCTGATACATCGGCCGTTGCAATGGCCGCAGCACTTAAAGCTGATGAGTGCTTGATCTACACCGATGTAGATGGCGTCTACACGACCGATCCGCGTGTTTGTGAAGATGCACGTCGTCTGGATAAGATTACTTTTGAAGAAATGCTAGAGATGGCAAGTCTAGGGTCAAAGGTATTGCAGATTCGTTCAGTGGAGTTTGCTGGTAAGTACAAAGTTAAAACCCGTGTCCTGTCATCACTGACAGACCCGTTGATGCCTTTAGACCAAGAGATGAAGTCGGGCACCTTGATTACATTTGAAGAGGACAGCACTATGGAAGCCGCAGTTATTTCCGGCATCGCCTTTGCGCGTGATGAAGCAAAAATTACCGTTCTGGGAGTTCCTGATCGCCCAGGTATCGCCTATCAAATCTTGGGTCCGATTGCGGATGCCAACATTGATGTGGACATGATTATTCAGAATCAGTCATTTGAAGGTAAGACAGACTTTACCTTTACAGTGCCACGCGCTGATTATCAAAAAGCATTGGACTTGCTCAAGAAGAATGTGCAATCCCATATTGAAGCAAAAGAAATTAATGGCGATCCTAAGGTCTCAAAGGTATCTGTAGTTGGTGTCGGCATGCGCTCCCATGTGGGCGTTGCCAGCAAAATGTTCCGTACATTGTCAGAAGAGGGCATCAATATCCTCATGATTTCTACTAGCGAAATCAAGATTTCAGTTGTTATTGATGAGAAATACATGGAGCTAGCTGTACGTGCTCTGCACAAGGTGTTTGAGCTCGAACAGAAGTAAAAGAAACCTCTGGGTAATGGTTATCCGTTACACTATGGTTCGTTGTACTAGTATGAAAAACGGAGACGTGGCCGAGCTGGTCGAAGGCACTCCCCTGCTAAGGGAGCATCGGGGCTAAAACTCTGATCGGAGGTTCGAATCCTCTCGTCTCCGCCAAGTCAATAGGTGTTACTAGGGTTTGTGGCAATACAACACCCCTGTTAACATAATCGTTACCAAAGCCATCCTGCGGGGTGGCTTTTCTTTTGGCGCTGATGGATCGTTACGGCCTTTAAGAGATTTTTGAGTTAGCTAAAGATTGCGCCCTTCTTAGGCGTAGGTCGCACGTTCGAATCGTGCTGGGCAGGCCAAACTTTAGTTGGCTCATACTTGCGCTCTACAAGCGATAAGCAGCTGTTTGAGGAGTACTCATCATCTAACTTTTTTAATTGATCTAACAATAAACTGAAAAATAATTTGAGTAACGATAGCGACCGTAATCGAAACTAGGCAAGCTTCCCAAATAGTTGTTTTTGGCAGCAAGAGTGTTAAAGTAAAAAAGAATGCTACAAAGGAATAAAGGCCTTTAACCGTACCACGTGCAACCTGTGTGACATAAGAAGCCCCTTGGTTGCGATGAGTAAATATCGCAAGCACAGATCCAATAACTGGAAAAACTGTTAGGATTCCGCTCCAAGCTTCACCTAAAACCGTAGCAAAAGTTGTAACTGTGAAAGTTAATAAAGCACCAACCAACATACGCCAGTGAAGGTCATAAAATTTAGCATTGGGAAGAGTAGTTGTTTTTATGTGGGGCAGGAGAAATGGTGCAACTATTAGAGAGCAAATGGCGATTAGTAAAGCAAGGCCAAGACTGAGTGAGGTCATCGCTAAGGCGAGGGCTAAAAAAAACCATATCGTTAGAGCACACAGTATGGCTAAGGGCCAACTTAAACGAATACATGCCCAAGAATAGATAACCCAAAAAGTAAGTAGGCAAGCTGTAGCAGAAATTGCTGATACAGAAGTTAATGAAGCAAATTCAGGCCCATGTTCAATTGTAATGAAAATAACGATGGGCCCTGCTACTACTGGAAAGGCGCTTATTAAACCCGCAATACTAGGACCCCACTTACGACCTATCAAGGTAATTAAGCCAATAAATAAGGGCACTACAGTGAGTTTAAGAATAAGCAACACTAGGTAATTATAGGTAGATACTGATCGTATTTGTCAGTCTTTAATCGTTGGATTAGTTTCATCAAGTAATGGGGAAATGACTATTGGCTAGATACAGCCAATTTTCCTTTGGTAGGAATGCATTTTAAATTTCATTACTACTTATATATTTAAATCACTGTGGCTTAAAGCCTAGAGACTAATAAATCGAGGGTGTAGTATAGGTATGAAAATAAAAAAGCAATGTTTTAATTGGATTTAAAGTAGGGGCTATGTTACAGGCACAAAGGCTACTATGGATATGAGTGAGCAGGATTCCAGCTACCCCTCCCAGAATGGGACTCAAAGTATCGGCAGAACAATAAAAATTATTAGCTATATTGCCTCATTTAACGTAGAGGGAGTTCGTCTTGTTGATATAGCTAGTGGCTTGAACTTATCACGCCCCACGGTCTATAGGATATTACAATTTTTAGTTGTTGAAGGTTGGGTTATGCGACATCGCAATAATCAAAAGTATTTTTTAGGGCACTCCCTTTTTGAGCTTGGATTAACAGCTGCCCCACAGTTTAAATTCCGCAATCTTTGCCAGCCTTCGTTAGAAAGAATAGCTCGCAAAACTCAATATGTTTCTTTTCTAACTATAAGAAGTGGAGTCGATGCAATTTCTATTGCTCGATCTAAGGGTATGAGTTTTGAATTACCTGCCTTACAGGTTGGCGTTCATCGCCCACTTGGTATCGGTGCGGGTAGTTTGGCTTTACTTATGAATCTGCCTGATGAGCAAGTTTCAAGTATTGTGATGAAAAATGCACGACGTTTAAGAAGTTTTGCTGACATGAACATTGCCACCCTCCTTGAGAGCGTCAAAATTTGTAGATCTCAGGGTTTTGCCTCGCATGATGAACGTCTTTTGAGGGGTCATAGCGGCGTAGCCGTTCCCATCGTTGATGTAGCGGGCCATATTCTTGGTGCAATCAGTATTACCGTAGCCTCACCGCGCATTTCCCAAGAAGAGCTTTATGAAATAGTTTCCATTCTTCAGAAAGAATCAAAAAATATAAGATCTCTTTTAAGTGGAGATATCGGATACGCAGCTGAACGTGTCCGGCTTCTAACCCACCTTTAATTCTTTAAGTTTTGCTCTTACGCCATGTTTTGCAACGATTGACCAGTGACTCCACTCTATCAAAAGTCCACATTATGGAACTTTATTAAGCTTAGATTCTTCCGTTTTTAGACTGAATCGCTGTAATCTAAAACTGTATTTTTTATCATGACGTTCACATAGGAGGAGTTATGAGCAATCGCAATCAATTATTTCTTTTTACGGCAAAGAGCACCTTAATTAAGGCGTTAGTTGTGGCTATGGGTGTAATTGCATCTGTTTCATCACAGGCTCAGCAAGCAGAGTCTTGTATTGGAGCGTCTGTACCCCTCACTGGAGCAGCCTCATTTGGTGGGGAGGCGATCAAGATGGGCGCTGAAATTGCAATCGATGAGATTAATGCAAAAGGTGGCGTTCTCGGTAAAAAGCTGTCTTTAATCGCATACGATGATTCTGGTCAGCCACCAAAGGGTGTTGACAATGTAAGGCGAATAGCCCTTTCTGATAACTGCATCGCAATGCTTGGTGGTTACCATAGCGGAGTTCAGTTAGCCATGAGAGATCCTGTAGCTCAGGTTGGCATTCCTTATGTAGGAACTACAGCCGGTGCCACTGCAATTATTGAGCAAGAAAACGGCCAAAATAAATGGATGTTCAGGGTTTCAGCGAAAGATAAGTGGGTAGCTCAATTTCTTGTAGAGCAGGCAGTAACAAGATCTAAAAATAAAAAAGTTGCCCTTCTATACGAAAATACAGGCTGGGGTAATGGAGGAAAGCCAGATGTTGAGGCTGCGATGAAGGCTAAGGGCCTAAGCCTAGTATCTCTTGAGACATTTAACTGGAATGATGTGGATATGACGCCCCAACTTTTGCGCGTCAAAGATGCCGGTGCGGATACCGTAATCATTTGGGCACTTGATCGTGAGGGGAATCAAATATTGCGTGGCATGGATAAGATCGGCTATCGTCCCGCAAATATTGTTTCAGCATGGGGTCTAGCTGGAAATCTCGGTGAAATAGCCGGAAAGCTTTCTAATGGCGTTTTAGTGTTTCAGACCTATATTTGGACGGGAAAGCTAGATCCTAAAGGTGAGGCGGTTTGGAAAAAAATCCAATCTAAGTATAAACTTAATACACCTCAAGATATCAAAATGGGAAGTGGTATTGCCAACTCATATGATGCGGTTTATATACTTGCTCAGGCAATTACTAAAGCAGGAAGTTTTGATAGAACGAAAGTAAGGGATGCCTTATTTCAAGTTAACTATGATGGTTTAGTGGCTAAGTACGAACCTGCCTTTGAGAAAACGCAAGAGCGTCAAGATGCAATATTGCCTAAGTACTATAAGCTTTCGGCCTGGCACGATGGAAAGCTATTACCGCTCTCTGAAACACCTTATAAATAGAAAATTTTTGTTTTTAGTTGACTGAGTCTAGCTACTTCTAGTGAGTAGACCTAGATTTAGTCAATCTATGTAATTTTTAAGGAGCTTCAATGAGTGCAATAGTTCAGTATTTGCTGAGCGGAATTTCAATAGGGGCTATCTATTCTCTTATTGGTCTCGGTTTTAGTATTATGTGGTCCGCAAGTCGAGCAGCAAATTTTGCACACGGTGATGTTGTAATGCTTGGGGCTGTTCTCGCTGTAGTTTTTGTGGGGCAAGGCATTCCTTTAATCGTAGCCATTCCTTTCGTCATTCTAATTTGCATAATTTATGGCGTTCTAATAGAGCGATTTGCGGTTACTCCTTTTCTAAAGGAAGTAACAGGGATTGGTTGGATGCTTTCAACAATCGGGATCGGAATCATGCTTGAAAGCTTTGTGACCATTACCTTTGGATCTTTTGCAAGACCGCTAGTCACTCCATTGATAGAGAAGCCAATAAGCATCCTCGGCGCAGGTATTTATCCGCAAGAATTACTAATCCCAGTATTTGCAATAACTTTTTTACTTTGCCTTGAGCTTTTTTATCGCAGAACTCTTATTGGGAGAGCGATCAGGGCGGTTGCTTTTAATCAAATGGCTGCTGGTCTTATGGGTATAAACGTAAAGCTAATGACAGCTATATCTTTTGGAATTGCAGCTGCGCTTGGAGGTGGTGCTGGTATCTTAATTGCCCCTATAGTTCAAGCCTCATCAACAATGGGACTTTTACTTGGCTTAAAAGGTTTTGCTATTGCAATCATTGCAGGCATTACTAATGCTCGCGGCGTCGTTATTATGGGATTGATTTATGGAATTATGGAAAAATTTATTGAGGGCTTCATTAGTAGCGCTGCTAGAGAAGCAATAGGTTTTACAGTAATTATTTTTCTGTTATTTATCTTTCCTCAAGGAATCTTTGGAAAAAAAGAGATGGTTAAGGTATGAGCCGTCAGATTTTTAAAAACTATTTTTCATGGCTCTTAGTGGGGCTAATTATTGCAATTATCCTTTTGCCATACATACTTAGTAATGCCTATCAATTACGAGTTTGGATGCTTCTATTAATCTATGCAGTCGTAGCTTTAGGCCTTAATTTAGTAGTAGGACTTGCTGGGCTTATTAGTCTTGGACAAGCGGGATTACTAGCTATTGGAGCCTATACAGCATCGATACTGGCTACGAAATTTGGTTTTGAATTTATTCCTGCAGCCTTAGCCGCAATGTGTTTAACGGGGATTTTTGGTGTAATACTAGCTTATCCTACGCTTCGGGTTAGGGGAGTGTATTTAGCAGTTATTACCATTGCTTTTGGAATTGTCGTAGAGAATATTGCCATCGAATGGTCTAGCATTACCGGTGGTACAACTGGTATTAGCAATATTCCAAAAATTGATTTTTTGGGGCATGCTTTAGACGATATTGGATTTTATTACCTTATTGGAATAATATTTTTAGTATCGTTTGCCATTCACTACAACATAAAAAAATCTCGCTTTGGTAGATCCATGAGAGCAGCAACACAAAGTGAAATTGCTGTGCGTTCAGTTGGTATTAATCCTATAACAGCGCGAACTTTGGCATTTACATTGGCAGCTGTTCTAACTGGCATTGCAGGCGCTTTGTATGCCTATCTGAATAGTTACGTTAACCCAGATACTTTTCGTTTTTTAGATTCATTACGATACCTGTTGATGGTGATTTTAGGTGGCTCTGGAACAGTTTTAGGTCCACTGATCGGTGCCGCCATACTGACGTATATCCCGGAATTTTTTCAAAAATTTGGCATCTGGCAGCATTTTGCCTATGGAGCATTGCTTACAATAGTAATTTTCATAATGCCTCTTGGAATCGTCGGAACGATAATTTTTTGGTACAGCAAACTTCAACCAAAGCGACTTTATAAGTCAAATCAATGGCCAGCATTAGAGCCTTTAGTTGACCAGTTGATTAGGCAACCAATTGAGCAATCTCAAGTTTGTTTAAGCGTCAATAATTTAACTGTTAGATTTGGCGGTTTAGTTGCAAATAATAATATTTCTGAGGCTATTAGGCCCGGTTCAATTCATGCAATCATTGGCCCAAATGGCGCTGGAAAATCAACTTTTTTAAATTGCATTTCTGGTCTGTATAAGCCAACAGACGGATCTATTACTTTTGATGACAAAAATATTTCTGGATTGCCAATGCATACTTTGGCGAAAATGGGAATTGCTAGGACATTTCAGAACACCGAGCTCTTTGGTCAGATGACTGTTTTGGAGAACATTTTAGTCGGGTTTCACACGAAATATAAATCAGGACTCTTAGCAACAATAACTCGTTGGCCTACCTTCACTAAAGAAGAAAATCATTTTCATGATTTAGCTAACTCCTTGCTGCGCTATGTTGGACTTGATGATTATGCTCATGAAGAAGCTCGAAATCTACCATTTGGCCACCAGAGGCGACTCGAAATTGCTAGAGCGTTAGCGATTTCGCCTAAAGTTTTATTATTGGATGAGCCAGCCGCTGGATTAACTCATTCGGAAATAGAGGATTTAAAGCGACTAATCAACTCTCTTTCAGAAAAAAATATTACGATAGTTTTAGTTGAGCATCATGTTGAAATGATCATGGCCTTATCTAATGCTGTCACAGTGCTTGACTATGGCATTGTCATTGCCTCAGGCACTCCAGACGAGGTACAAGAAAATCCTATGGTTATTGAAGCTTATTTTGGTTCTCAAGGGGCAGCAAATGAATAATGTACCCCTTCTTGAGGTGATAGATTTATCGGTTGTTTACGGTCGTGTAGAGGCAACTAGAGATGTTTCTTTAAAAATATATCCAGGTGAATTTGTTGCAATTATTGGATCAAACGGAGCTGGGAAAAGCTCAACACTGAAAGCCATTGCCGGCGTCATACGTCCATCAAAAGGAAGTATTCTGCTAGAGGGAATGCCTATTCAAGGGTTACCAAGTCACGAAATGGTTAAAAAAGGAATTGTTCTAGTTCCAGAGGGCCGTCATGTTTTTGCAGATCAATCAGTTGAGGACAACCTTAAATTAGGTGGTTACTTAAGAGATAGTCGTGATGTAAGTAATGGAATAGCAGAGATTTACGATCTTTTTCCGCGATTAAAAGAAAGAAAGGATCAGCTAGCTGGCTCTCTATCTGGCGGTGAGCAGCAAATGTTAGCTATTGCTCGTGGAATTCTAGCTAAACCAAAATTGTTAATGATAGATGAGGTATCTCTAGGATTAGCTCCCAAAATATTGCAATTCTTATTTCCTGTTCTCACATATTTAAACAAAGCAGGACTATCAATTTTATTGGTAGAGCAATTGGCTACTGAGGCTCTTGCGGTAACAAGTCGAGCTTATGTTATGGAGGGTGGGCAAGTGACGATTTCTGGTAATTCAACAGACTTAACTCATGATCCAAGGGTAATGGAGGCGTATTTAGGTAAAAAAATAAATAAAAAAGTTTTAATCGTTGTTTAAATCAAAAAGGGAGTTTATATATGTCTAGAATTGTTGATCTTACCTTAACCTTGGCAGATAACATGCCAGCACATAAATTATTTCAGCGTCCAATAGTTACACCTCATTGGACTCATGAAAAGTCAGCAGCACTTGGGCTTGGCGTACCTGGTGATCCAATGACGTTTGCAACAACTTTTATATCTACACTAGACCATATTAGCACTCACGTAGATTCTTTTTATCATGTAAGCCCAAAAGGTTTATCCGTAGATAAAATGCCTTTAGAAATGTTTATGGGTAAAAGTGTTTGTTTTGATTTACGCCATATTGAGGATTTAGCCGATGTTGATGTGAAGGATTTAGAGGCTGCCGAGAAAAAATCAGGAGTTAAGGTTGATGGTCATATTGTCTTAATGTGTAGCGGTCTTCACAATAAATACTTTCCAAAGCCAGAAGTTGTATGGAGTAATTGGGGATTAACTGCAGATGCAACCCACTGGTTAGCAGATCGTGGATCAAAATTGCATGGAGTAGAAGGTCCCTCTACGGATAAGCCATCACACAACTTGTTTCCTAGTCATCGCATCTGTAGAGATCGTGGTATTACGCATTACGAATGGTTGGTTAACCTTGAGGAATTGATCGGTAAGGGTGAATATATGTTTTATGGTCCCCCACTGAAGATTGACAACGGTAGCGGTTCTCCTGTTCGAGCATGGGCCGTTTTAGATTAAATCATGTCTGATATTAATGAAGATGGGCGTATACCAATTACTCTATTAACGGGGTTTTTAGGAGCGGGGAAGACAACTATGCTTAATCGTCTTCTTAGTGACCCTGATAGCGGCCAAATAGCTGTCATAGTTAATGAGTTTGGAGAAATTGGTATTGACGGCGATTTAATAGTTCGCCGTGACGAAGAGATGATGGAGCTTTCTAATGGCTGTATTTGTTGTGAAGGGAAAGATGATCTTGTAGGCGCTCTTTATTCGCTATATAAAAAAAGGCTAGGCTTAGAGAAGCCAAAAATATCGTTTGATAGGGTTGTCATTGAAACAACTGGACTTGCTGACCCAGCTCCCCTAGCCCAACTTTTTTTTACTGATATGAATTTATGTTTAACTTTCCAAATGGATGCCATAGTAACTATGGTTGATCTCGGGAATGTTATTACCCAAATTTCGCATTCCGAAGAAGCAAAAAAGCAAATAGCAATATCCGATAAAATCATACTAAATAAGCGAGATTTAGTTACTCAGGATATATTTGATAATGTCTATGCAAAAATAAGAAATCTAAACCCTTTATGCCCAATTGAAATAACAACATATGCAGATTTGAAAGCCTCCGAACTTTTAAATTTAGGATTATTCAATCCTATACAAAAAGAAGCTGCTATTCATACTTGGCTAGGAGCTGAAAATTCAAATGTAAATCCATTACATCATGATCATCATCATAACCATGGTGAATCTTGCGATGTTTGTGATGCCGAACATAAAAATCATTTAGAAGATATTTCAGCAATTTCTATACGAGAAGAAAGACCACTATCTTATGATAAGTTAATTGAAATGCTATCTCAGTTACTAGAGATATATGGGGATAACTTATATAGAATAAAAGGCCTGGTGCGTTTTGCAGATCAGGATCGTCCTGTGATTGTTCAAAGCGTTCAAAAAATATTCAGCCCGCTTGCACTCGCAGAGCAGTGGCCAAATAATAAACCTGAAACAAGACTCGTTTTAATTGGGAAAGGATTAGATCGAGAGCTTATTAATAGACAATTTTCTACTTGCATAGCTCCTGAAATACCAATCTTTGATAGATCATCCGGGGCAATTTAAATACTTTTGGGTCGACTTATTAAAATAAGGTGAATGATGAATGCTATAGCTAATGGAAGATCTGCAATTGAATTAACTAAAGCGATTACAAAAAAAGAAATTTCTCCAGTTGAATTAATGAAGGAGACTCTCGATCAAGTAGAGGCTTTGGAGTCTAAACTCCACTGTTTTGCTACTTACACACCTGAGGTCGCGATGCATCAGGCAAAATTAGCGGAGCAGGCAGTGATGAATGGCTCTCCTCTCGGTTTATTACATGGACTTCCTATCTCGGTTAAAGATCTAATATCAGTAAAAGATGTACGTTTCTCCTCAGGATCAAGAGCCTTGGCTAATAATATTGGCCTATATGATGCTCCATCTGTTGAGAGGCTTTTTAAGTCTGGCGGGTGTTTTATAGGTAAAACGACTACTAGTGAGTTTGGATGTAAGGCGGTAGGCGATTCTCCTTTAACTGGAATAACTTGCAACCCATGGGATCTCAGTAAAACTCCTGGTGGATCAAGTGCTGGAGCAGCTGCGAGCATTGCTGCCGGTATTACAACTATTGCTCTAGGAACTGATGGGGGCGGGTCAATACGTATACCTGCATCCCTAACAGGTATTTTTGGAATTAAAGCTCAGTTTGGTCGGGTTCCTATTTTCCCTGTATCCGCTACTCCTACGCTAGCACACGTTGGCCCATTAGCCCGCACTGTTCGTGATGCTGCACTTTTATTAAAAGCTATTAGCGGCTTTGATAGACGCGATCCATTCTCTTTATCTGAGGCTGTACCTGACTTTTTGGCCGCATGTGATAAGCCTGTTAAGGGTATGCGGATTGCTTGGAGTAAGACGCTTGGATATGCTTGTATTGATAAAGAGGTTGCTACAATTTTAGAGAAGGCAGTTAAAATTTTTGAAGGTCTAGGTTGTGATGTTATCGAAATTGATTCAATTTTCGAGTCTGACCCAATTGAATTGTGGATGTCGGAATTTTATGCCGGTGTCGGAGTTAGGTTAAAAAATACGTTAAGAGACCAGCGTGAATTACTAGATCCAGCCGTAGCTAGTGTTTTAGATAATGCTCTAAGCCAAACTTCGGAAGAATATTACTCTAATGTTTTTAAAAGATATGAGTTTAGAGAAAAAGTAAGAGTTTTCTTCGAAAATTTTGATTTATTACTTACTCCGGCAACACCTTGCGCGGCATTTGATACCGGTCTTAACACCCCACCAAACTTAATGGATAGAAATATAGTCTCTTGGGTTTATTACACCTACCCATTCAATTTGACTGGGCAGCCTGCGGCCACAATTCCTGCTGGATTTACCCAGGCTGGATTACCTGTTGGGTTGCAGCTAGTTTCTAAGATTAATTCTGAGACTGATATCTTTAGGGCTGCCTCTGCTTTTGAGGCAGCGCAACCATGGATTAACAGCTATCCAAAGCACTTTTGACTGCTGCAACTATTCCAACTAATTAAGCCCAAATACCCTCTTTTAAAGCTTCTAAGGTGTAGGTCGCACGTTCGAATCGTGCTAGCGGAGGTAGCGTCTCTGTCAAGTACCATAGAAGAGCCCCTAACCAAGGGGCTCTATTTTTTTGCCATCCGACATTGCATTAATACAGTTCAGTCCAGAGAAGCTCCTGATGCTTTAACGATCTTTGCCCAGCGCGTAATGTCTTCTTGAAGTTGTTTGGCAAATTCTGCTGGAGTCATGTTTGCAAGCTCTACTCCAGTGGCCTGCAGTTTTTCTTTTAACTCAGGATTGGTCAAGGTTAACTGCATTTCCTTTTGTAGTTTATCGATCACTGGCTTAGGCGTGCCTTTGGGTGCAAATAAACCTATCCAAAGAGTTCCAGAAAAGCCTGGAATCTTTTCTGATATGGATGGAACGTCGGGCAGCAGGGGCGAGCGCTTTGAAGAGCTCACACCCAGAGCAACTAATTTTTGAGTATTAATGTATTGCAAAACGGATGGCAAGCTAGCAAAAGCAATTTGAATTTGTCCGCCCAAGAGATCATTGAGTGCTGGTGCAACCCCTTTATAGGGAATATGTTGCAACGATATCCCGTAGCTTTGATTGAGCATTTCACCTAAGAGGTGATTTAGGGTCCCATTACCGGCTGATGCAAATTGGTAAGTCTCCGGAGGTTTTGACTTAACCAACTTTAAAAAATCATCTAGATTCTTAGCTGGAAAATTAGCATTTACTACTAGAACATTCGGAACTGATCCGACCATGGCAAGAGGAATAAAGTCATTAACTGGATCAAACCCTGGGTTTTTATAGAGGGCCGGATTAATCGCTTGTGCACTACTAATCGTCATTAAAAGCGTATGACCATCTTTCGGTGCATTGGCAACAAACTGAGTGCCAATATTGCCACCAGCCCCTGGTTTATTCTCGACAAGCACCGAGGCTTTGATTTGCTCACCGAGCCGCTGTGCAACTACTCGACCCACAATATCATTTGTTCCACCTGGTGCTTGGGGAACAATAATGGTGATTGGTTTATTTGGATAGGCAGTTGCTAAGCTACAAAATAAGCAGAAACAGGTCAGGAGTCCTAATTGTAGGAAGCGGTTCATAAGAGTATCTTTAATTTGGAATAAGGTTAAAAAATACCTCAATATGATCCAGCAGGGAAATGGGTGCTGACCCTTAGTTTGGTTAGGTATATTTACCGGTAATACCCCCATCCACTACCAGTTCTGTTCCTGTAATGTAAGCGGCGGCATCCGATACCAGGAAGGCGCAGGCATGAGCCACATCCCATGCTGTTCCTGATCTACCCATAGGAACTTGCTTATCCCTAGCTGCACGAGCCTCATCCAGACTATTTTCAGAGAACATCTTCGCTACCGTGTTGGCAATGCGTGGGGTATCAATCAAACCAGGTACTACCGTATTGGCACGTATGCCTTGATTTGCGTACTGTTGAGCAATCATCCGAATAAATTGGTTGTTGGCTGCCTTGGTGACGCTATAGGCTAAATGCGGATAGCCTAAATAGCGCATGCCTGCTACCGATGAAATAGCGAGAATATTTCCTGTGCCTCTGGATGCCATCTCAGGCAAAACCTCCTGAGCTGCCAGCAAGAGGCTGCGCACATTCACTTTATGAATGCGATCAAAATCTTCGGCACTCGTTTCCATGGGCCCGCCAACTTTGCCGATGCCCAAGTTGTGATGCAAAACATCAATAGGTCCAAATTGATTGCGAGCTTCACTAAAGAGTCGTTTGACTTCATCTTCTTCAGAAACATCGCCGACAAAGGTCTGAGCAACGCCACCTTCTTGCAGAATAATCTTAGTGGTTTCTTCTGCGGAGGCTGCATCTCGATCGACTACACAGACATTGGCACCCAGTCTGGCGTAAGTGACACAAGAAGCTCTACCAATACTCCAACCAGGTCCAGCAGAGCCGCCGCCAGAGACAAAAATAGTGCGAGCCGTGAGATCGGTTGGTAAGCCAGGAGGATGTGCGATTGGGTTCATTTGTTAATGTAGTCCTACAGTCATGCCACCACAAACATAAACCACTTGTCCGGTAGTAAAGCCGGCTCGCTGATCTAGTAGTGAGGCAACCATATGCGCCACTTCTTCTGGTTGACCAATGCGACCTAAGGGCACGCTTTCTAGAATACGTTGCGTAGCAGGTGCATCAGGAGGGTTTGCACTCTGAAAAAGTTCTGTTGCAATAGGGCCAGGTCCAATAGCGTTCACAGTGATGCCATCAGCCGCAAGCTCTAAAGCCAATGTGCGCGTGAACCCCAGTAAGCCTGCTTTAGAAGTGGCATACGCAACACGCTCTTCTTTGCCTAAAGCTGCGCGACTAGAGATATTCACAATCCGTCCAAAATGAGCGGCTTTCATAGTGGGGAGAAGTTCCTGCACACAAATAATCGCTGCCGCAACATTCACATTCATCACAGCATAAAAATCTTCAATGCTGGTGTTTTCAATTGTGGCAGGGCGAACGATACCCGCATTATTGACTAAGCGGGTGATTGAATACTTTGATGTCGCCTCTATCAACGTACTCCGTAATACAGTTTCATTTGATACATCGACCTCATAGAAACTCTCATGAGTAGAGCTTTCTTTTGGAGCTAATTTGTCAAAGTTAATGACATGCATACCATCGGCAATCATGCGCTCTGTAATTGCACGTCCAATACCGCGGCTAGCGCCAGTAATTAATACGCATTCTCTCGCTAGTTGGGTTTGAGAGCCCATGCCTAGCCAATCTTATTGGCGCCATCCACGAAGGGGATGGCATGTTCAACGGTATCCCAAATAAAACGGCCAGAGGGGCTTTGTTGCTCTTCAACAATATGGGCTACCAAACCTGCTGAGCGTGAGATAACAGCGAAGCCACGCATTACTGCAGTCGGAATACCGATCTCACCCAGCAGGGCAGCTACTGCACCGGTGGCATTAATCGTAATCGGGCGACCAGCTACCGTATCAACGGCTTTCGATAAGATTTCCAGCGCGCGGATCTTATCACCCTTGAGGTCTGGTTCAGCCCGACCCATTTCTAATAATTTGTATGCACGTGGGTCCACAGGTTTATGAAGATGATGTCCAAATCCCGGAACTGCCGCCTTGATGGCTTTGTAATGTTTCGCTATGTCTAGTGCTTCGGCGTCAGGATTAGTTGCCGCTGTAATTCGATCCAATAAGCCGGAACAATTTTCCATCGTGCCAATAAAAGAGCTCCCAACAGCCAGCAAGCCAGCCGATACCGCCCCTTGAAGATTTTCTGGGGCGCTCATGTAAATCAATCGCGTTGCAATTGCACTAGGTGTGAGGCCGTGCTCCATGAGGACAATGAGCACAACGTCAGTAATTCGGATATCTACTGGTCTTGGGGTCCTGCCTAAGATTTGCATCAACATCACTTCAGTAAACGTTTTTTTGCCCATCAAATCTTCAACAAGGTCTGCATCTCGATAGTGCAGGCTAGTAAGGGTATGAGTGCACAAACTCGTTACTGGTGTTTTGCTAGATGAATTAGTCATGATCGCTTAATTAAGAATGTGTTGAAAGGTTGAGAATATTTTGGAGGACGGCGCTCTTGAGTAATTTGCCCACATTGGAGCGAGGTAAACTCTCATAAAAGTGGATGCGTTTTGGTGTCTGAACCGGACCCAAGAGTTCACGTACAAAAGAAATTAGGGCTGCCTCATCAGCTTGCTGGCCAGGGCGAAGTTGTACTGCTGCTTGCACGCTTTCTCCCCACTTATCATCCGGAATACCAAAAACAAGACATTCATGAACGGCGGGGTGTTGGCTTAAAGCATTTTCAACATCGACTGGATACACATTAAATCCACCAGTAATCACAATATCTTTGAGACGGTCTTTTAAGTAGAGGTAGCCACGCTGATCAATCAAGCCACGATCTCCAGTATGTAGCCAGCCCCCAATGATCGTCTCTGCAGTTTTTTCTGGCATGCGCCAATAACCTGTCATGAGAAGATCTCCGCGTGCCACTACCTCACCGATTTCGCCTGTGGGCAGGAAGCTACCGTCGGGCGCCATAATGGCGACATCAGTAAACCAGGTAGCGCAACCTACGGCAGCCCAATTTTGAGGATCTTCAAAATCCTCTGGTTTCATGACGGTTAATATTTGAGGCGCTTCAGTTTGACCATAGGTAGTACAGAGGACAGGACCAAAAAATTCACGGACAGCACGCACTTTTTCCGCTGGCATTGGAGCGCCACCATAAATCAATCTACGTAACATGGGAAAATCTTTGCGTGAAGCATTGGGTAATGCCATCAACATGTACAGCAGTGTTGGTGGCATAAAGGAAGCAGTTCCACCTCGCTCTCTAAAGGCTGTGCGAACCACTTCAGCACCAGCTCCGTCCAATATGACATGGCATCCGCCCTGCGCAAGAATGGGCAAAATGTAAGTAGATGTGCCGTGAGTGATCGGTGCAGCAACAATATATCTTTCATGCTCATCAAAGCCCCATGACTGAATCTGGTTAGCAATATTAGCTAGCCAGGCGCGATAGGGTTGCATTACTCCTTTTGGGGTGCCCGTAGTACCGCCAGTAAATTTGATTGCTTGAGTGGCATCTAAAGGTAAGTCAAATGACGGGAGTGGGGCGCCATCGTGACCCTGAATCAGGCTACCCATCGTTTTGCCTAATGCTTGCCCATCATCTATGCTGGTCAGAATAAAAATACCTGGGGCATCGGCTAATAATTCACCTAAGGCTTGATCATGAATGATGAGACTGGGTTCTGTAATGTCGATGATGCGTCGTATTTCAGGTCGGGTACTTTTAGGGTTGAGCGGAACCCATACTTTGCCAGAGGCAAGTATTGCCAATAGGGCGATGATGTGCTCCGCACTATTGCCAGAGCAAATTGCCACGCGGCTTTGAAGATGAGGATCCAATTCCACAAGGGCGCTAGCAAGCGCCTTCACTTTGGAGGCCAATTCTTCATAGCTAATCGGGCCAGTAGGCGCATCAATGGCTGTACGATTTGGCCAGCGCAAAGAAGCTCTCCAAAAGAAGTCGATTGGAAACATGCGGGGACTTTCTTCTTTCGGGTGTCTTTTATTCGGCTTTTGCGCCAGATGCCTTAACTACTTCACGCCAACGTTTTACTTCAGCTGTTGCAAAGTCACGCATTTTCTCTGGCGAGCCAGGTTCAGGTGTAGCACCCAACTCTTGGAGGCGTTGACGCACATCTGGTGCTGTGAGGGCTTTATTTAGTGCAGCATTGAGCTTTTCGATAATCGGCTTTGGAGTTCCAGCAGGAGCGGCCAAGGCAAACCATGACTGCACGTCAAAATTGGGGTAACCAGACTCGGCAAGTGTAGGTACCTCAGGCAGCAATGGGGATCGTTGTGCACTGGTAATGCCAACTGCACGTAACTTACTACTCTGAATATGAGGCATTGCAGAAGGGGCGTTATCGAACATGGAATCGACCTGACCCCCTAATAAATCCGTGACCGCAGGAGCGCTACCCTTATAAGGGATATGCAGCATTTGGATTTTCGATTGCATCTTAAACATTTCACCGGAGAGATGAATGGATGAGCCGCTGCCAGAGGATGCAAAAGTCACGCCATCTTTTGATTCTTTGGCGTAGCGCACATAGTCCGCAACTGTTTTGATTGGAAGATTAGGATTAACTACCAAAATATTGGGGATCTTGGCAATCATTCCAATCGGCTCTAAATCTTTAAGTGCGTCATACCCGAGTTTTGGATATAGCGACATATTGATGGTGTTGGCAATTGAAAAAGCATAAAGGGTATAACCATCAGCCGGTGACCGTGCAACGATTTCTGCGCCTACATTACTATTGGCACCAGGCTTGTTTTCTACTATCACTGACTGGCCCAAGGTGTTACCCATTTTTACGGCTACTAAACGTGCCAATATGTCTGTAGCCCCTCCAGCGGAGTAGCCAACAATGATCTTGATAGGCTTATCAGGCCAACTTGCGTTGGTTTGAGCGTTTGCTACTCCTACCGCACAACAGGCTAGGGCAGTAAGTAATACAAGAAAGCCTCTACGCTTCTCGAAATATAAGGACATTACGCTTCTCCTGAATTCAGTTCTTTTCTTAGGTCAGACTCAAATCTGACCTTGCTTCATTTATAACACCGCTAGTTGTGTGAAGTCTTAAAGATTGCCTCAGCAAACGCGGCTATATTGACTAATTTTTCATCTGCACGGTAATCGCCGATGAGCTGAACACCTAGTGGAAGTCCATTGCTGGATTTGCCTAGCGGTAGCGCAATGGCTGGAGTACCGATAAAAGTCCAAAGAGAGCAAAAGATCGGATTTCCAGTAAAGCTGAGACCTTTTGGCGCCTCGCCGGTTGCAGGAGGTGCCAAGATTGCATCAAAACGCTCAAAATAGTTGCCGATGGACTTACGTAACGCAATCTGCAGATTTTTAGCTTCCAGATAATCCCTTTCCGAATACGCATTTCCCTTTTCAATCAATTCTTTTATATCTGCGCCCAGCAGTTCAGGAAACTGCTCAAGATGTTTTTTATGGACTACCGCAGCCTCACACGACATCAGTACTGCCAATGCTTCAATTCCATCCCAATAAGTCTGAGGTAACGATAATTCTTCAATACTGGCGCCTGAGGCCTTTAATGAGGCTGCCGCATTTTTTAGGGTATCTACCTGTTCTTGGCTTAACAATTCATCGAATGGAGACTTGAGAATAGCAAAGCGGGGTTTCTGCTGATCTAAAACTACATTCACTGGTTTAAGAATAAGCTCAGGAATCTCAATTGAATCATCCTCTTGTGTTGAGGAATTTTTCAGCAAATTAAACGCATAAACTGCATCTACAACGGATCTGGTAAAAAAGCCGATGTGATCTAGTGAGCCAGAGACGGGATGGACTCCTTGGCGTGGAACTGCTCCATAGCTCGCCTTAAATCCAACGATTCCACAATAAGAGGCGGGCCTAATAATGGACCCAGCAGTTTGTGATCCTATTGCCAGCGGCACAATCCCGCTTGCAACGGCTGCTGCAGAGCCGCTTGAAGATCCTCCTGGGGTATGGCCACTATTCCATGGATTGGTTGTGGCTCCCGGCTTACGCCATGCAAATTCTGTTGTGACGCTCTTGCCAAAGATAACCCCACCTAATTTGCGAATTTTTTTGACTATTTCCGCATCCTCACTAGGCACAAAATCTTGATAGATGGGTGAGCCGTAGCTTGTTATGAAATCTTTTGTATCAATCAGATCTTTAATCGCCACTGGAATGCCTCTTAGTGGGCCCGAGCCTGATTGTTGTATTAGGGTAGGTAATGAAGCTCTGACAGTAAACGCTTTTAATGTCGGTTCCAATGCATCTGCCTGCACTACGCATTGCCCCAAATATTCATCGACCGAAAGCTGCTCCTTTTGAATGAGCTCGCAAGCTTGTACAAGGCTATTTTGTATTTTCATGGTCATTTGATTGTCTCTGATCTACGGTTTGTACTTTATACCCCATCCATTCACTTTTTTTAGCCTATTTTCCAGTCAGTCAGCATCAAAAAAACAACAAATATATTTTACTTCACAACTTCACAACTTCTGTAGTATAGTATTTCAAAAGGAGGTTAAATGAGAAGGGCGATACCAAAAACACATCAAGCTTTAGATTGGATAGGGAAGGGAATGACCGCAGCTCAGGCCGCTAGAAAGATGGAAATTTCAGAATCTAGCGTCTATGCCGCCTTAAGAAAAACAAAAGCAAAAGATTTAGGTTGTTGTCCAACATGTGGTCACAAATTAAGGAAATAAGATGAAGAAGACTCTATTGGCCGTTGTCTCAATCTCCGTAGCTGCATTGGCATACGCAAATACATCATCAGATTCTTCTGAGTTGCTGAGTCAGCAATGCAAGATTTCTGCCGAAGCGGTTTCTACATTGAAGGGCTTACGCTATGGCAACACATCCATTCGTAAGGATGTAGCCGGATTGATTAACTTAAATCTAAAAGTTCAAGAGAATAAAGATACGGCGCAAATGACCCTAAACCGGATGGTTGATGATCAGGTCAATTCAACAGCGGCTTTAGAAGCAAAGTATTGTTCTTAATGGCGATTGATAACCATTCATTTGAGTGTCCAGAATGTGGCAATCCCCGAGGAATGCTCGGAGAATGTCGTCAATGCGGAGCTGAGGAGCTTCCTATTCCGCATAGCGACACGATGGTGCTGAATTTAAAGTTCGATAGTCCAAGTGCCCAGGAGGCTTTGGATCGATTGACTATTGGATTGCGTCGAGCATCTGAGGTCGGTATTAAGGCAATCATCCTGATACATGGCTATGGAGCTAGTGGCGAGGGTGGCAAGATCAAGTGGGCAGTTCATGACGCCCTTGAAAATAACTATTTCTCAGACCGTGTTGATGAATATCACTTTGGCGAACAAACCGCATTTGGTAGCGAGGCTTACCATGCGCTTTTGAGAAGAAGGCCTGGATTAAAAGCTTATCTCAAACACTTTAAAGAGGGAAACGCCGGGATGACGGTATTAATACTGTGATCTTTGGGATCAATTGCTTAGAATAGAATTATGACTACTAAAAAACCCATAAGTACACAGGAGGATGCTCAGATCCATTCAGAAGATTTGATAAGTGACTTTAAGGCGCTTATGGCAGATGCTGAGGATCTCATCAAGGCAACGGCAACCCATGATGATGGCTCACTTGGTGCAATTCGTTCAAAGGCATTGGATACACTCAACAGCGCAAAAGAAAGTCTTTCCTCTGTTGAGGGCACTGTGACTGAAAAGGCTAAAGTCGTTGCCGAGCGCACTGATGAGTTTGTCCATCGAAACCCCTGGGAGGCAGTAGGTGTCGCTGTGGGTCTTGGACTGTTAATCGGCCTATTCATTCGTCGTCGCTAGAAATTCATGTCACAAGAAAACCTTTTATCTTCATTAAAGAATCTCGTCTCCACCGGAGCATCCATTGCGCAGACGCGTCTGGAGTTGATCTCTACTGATGTGCAGATTGCGCGCGCTAAGTTCTTGAGTCTGTTAGTGATGGTGATCTTTACATTGTTTTTCTTGTTCTTTGGCTTGGTGATGCTGGCCTTACTCATTGTGATTTATAGCTGGGAGACTGATCGGGTCTTGGCGCTGAGCCTACTAACCAGTGGTTTCTTAGCCGTAGGTGTTATTTTGGCGCTGGTAGTTTTGCGCTCACTCAAAACTATGCCCAAATTATTCGAGGCAACGATTGCTGAGTTGGCTAAAGACCGCCAGGAGCTCTCAAAACAATGAGTAAAACGCTAGCTGAACTTCAAGCTAGGCGAAAAGTGCTGCAGGAGCGGGCAGCACAAGAGCGTGCTGATTTTGCCTTGCATTTTGAGCCTATAGAAAAGCCCTTGTCATGGGCTGATAAGGGTATAGATGCATTTAATTTTATGAAGAGCACACCGATCTTGTGGACTAGTGCGTTCGCTGTACTAGCGCACTATAAACCTAAGCTTGCCAGTAAAGTACTCGCAGTAGGCTGGGGCACTGTCAAGCTTCTCAAAGGCGCTAAAAGCCTTTTGTAAGAGCCTTTTTATAAGACCCGCTCTAGGCAATAAAGACTGTCCTATTAGCGATTCCGTTCTGAGTTAGGACATCGCCACCATGTAAACCGGCAATTTCTAAAAACGTGAGAGCGCCAGCAACGTTAAAGCCAGCCTTTTTAAGTAATTTACTGGCTGCAATGATGGTACCGCCGGTAGCCAGTACATCGTCCACAATCAACACCCGCGAGTCGGACGGCAAAGTAGATTCCTGAATTTCCAGAGAATCAGAGCCGTATTCCAAACCATAGGATTCTCGATGACTGGCCAATGGCAGCTTGTTGGGTTTTCGGGCCAAAGCGAGGCCTTTATTGGCTTGATAGGCGAGGGCGCTGCCGAAGATAAAGCCACGTGATTCAATGCCTAAAATATGGCTGTAATCAAACTGCTGTGCAAGTGCCTCTAGTTTTAGCGTAGCCTCCTTAAAGGCACTCGGATTAGCCAATAAAGGGGAGATATCCCGAAAGAGAATTCCTGGCTTAGGAAAGTCGGGGACTCCGGGTAGATAATCTAATAAATTCATGATTGGATGATATGAAAACACAATTACTCATTATTACCGCATTAGAGTCCGAGCTGAATAAAAGCGCGTTGCCAGCGGGTGTAGATATTGTGTACTCTGGAGTTGGTAAAATCAATGCAACCGCTGCCAGTATTCAGGCTATTCATCAATATCAGCCAAAGCGGATAGTGAACTTCGGTACCGTAGGAAAAATTAACTCTGCTCTACAAGGCTTATTAGAAATCGGTAAAGTAATACAACGCGACATGATGACGGCCCCTTTAGCGCCTAGAGGTCAAACCCCATTCTGCGCAAAGCCATCTCAATACTTATCACTTGGCGGTGATCATACTTGCGGGACTGGCGATAGCTTTGTGACGGCGCATGACCCCTGGTTAACATCGCAGGGGGTTGATGTGGTGGATATGGAATTATTTGCGATTGCCAATATTGCCTTTCAATCAAATATTCCATGGCAATCATTTAAGTACGTGACTGATGATGCTAACGCTGACTCAGGCAACGAATGGACTCATCGCGTTAACCATGGCCAAGAACTCTATCTAGAAAAGCTCAAAGAGCTGTTAAGTGCTTAAGACGCACCCAACATAATCCCCCAATTGCTTAAGCAAATGAACACTCAAAAACCTTGGCTTAAAAATTATCTCGAAGGCGTTCCCCGTGAGATTGATTTAGCGGGCCATTCATCTATCGCTGAATTAATAGAAGAATCTTTTAATCATTATCCCAATCGCGTAGCAATGGAGTCGATGGGGCACTCCATCAACTATCGTCAACTCGACATTCTGTCTAAGGACTTCGCTTCGTATTTACAAACTTTAGGTCTTGAATCAGGATCGCGTATCGCCATCATGTTCCCGAATGTGCCGCAATACTTCATTGCAATGCTAGGGACTCTTCGTGCAGGCTTTGTCGTGGTCAATATCAATCCGCTCTATACGGCTCGTGAGCTAGAGCATCAACTCCAAGATAGTGGTGCGTCAGTCTTGGTGATGCTAGAAAACTTTGCGTACGTGTATCAGGAGATTGCCAATCAAGGGCTTGTAAAGAAAGTGATTGTAAGTAGCATAGGTGAGAGTCTGGGTCCGAAGGGCGTCATCATCAATTTGATTGCTCGCCATATTAAAAAGCTGATTGCGCATTGGAACTTTCCTTGCGTCAAATTGAATCAAGCACTCAAAATTGGCTCTGGCCATGGCTTTACTAAACCAAACGTAAGCCAAGATGATATTGCTTTTTTACAATATACGGGCGGCACGACAGGGGTTTCTAAAGGCGCAGTTTTATTACACCGTAATATCTTAGCCAATATCATTCAGATCGAATCTTGGCTTGAGCCCGCTTTAAAAAATCGTCAACAGCAATTAGTATTTTTATGTGCCTTGCCCATGACCCATATCTTTGCGCTGACCGCCTGCGGTCTACTTGGAATGCGCAAGGGTGCCAAGTTACTATTGGTCGCTAATCCTCGTGATATTACGGGCTTTATTAAGCTGCTGATGAAACACCCTGATATCCATATTTTTCCAGGCGTCAATACGCTTTTTCATGCGCTGATACATCGTCCAGAATTTAGTCAAGTCAAGTTACCCCATCTCTTGGTTACCATTGGCGGTGGCATGGCGGTCCAAAGGAAGACCGCTGAACTTTGGCAAAAAATGATGGGGGTGCCGATTGCTCAAGGATATGGCTTATCGGAAACTTCTCCAGTGGTTTGCGTGAACACACCATTTGTAAAAGAATTTACGGGATCCATTGGCATGCCAGTGCCAAGTACTGATGTATTGATATTGGATGATGACGGAGTAGAAGTTCCATTCGGTACGCCTGGAGAAATTTGCATCAAGGGTCCACAGGTGATGGCAGGTTACTGGAATAGACCTGAAGAGACTGAGAAGTCTATTACGCCAGAGGGGTATTTTAAGTCTGGCGATATCGGCATCATGAGTCCTGATGGCTTTGTACAGATTGTGGATCGCAAGAAAGATATGATCGTCGTTGCTGGCTATAAAGTATTCCCCAATGAAATCGAGGAAGTGATTTCTCAAATGCCTGGCGTAAGAGAATGCGCTGTTATTGGACTGTCGCACCGCAAGCTTGGTGAGATCGTCAAGGCCTATATCGTCAAGGATAAGCCTGAGTTAAGTGAGGCTCAAGTCATTCAGTATTGCAAAGAGCAAATGACAAGTTATAAACGCCCCAGAAAGATTGCCTTTATTGAGGAAATGCCCAAGTCTAATGTGGGCAAAATCTTGCGCCGTCATCTGCGCGACTTATAAACAAACAAATAAAAAAACTAGAGGCCACCGCCAAAGCGGTATTGCCAAGAAATCCCATATAAGTCATAGCTATTATTGGTTCTTGAGTACGCCCCTGTGCTCGCCGATAGACGAATCGAATTATGTTTATTTACTGGGTAGGAAATCGTTGTGCCAAAACGCCAGTTCTCTTGACTGCCGCTAATCGGGTTGCCATTTAGGTATGATTGCCCGCCAATAAAGTAAGTGGCATCTACTGAGATCCAGGCGGTATTCTGAAAGTAATAAATTGCGTGTGTTTGTGTCGAGTAAACCGGGTTTTGAGATAGCGAGTTACCGCCCATAAAGTTGGTATTACTGGTGTAAAAAATGCCGGCACCAGCGAGCTCAAATCGCCAAGGACCAAGTGCTTTAGAAATTCCAAGACCTGGCTGAATAAACCAACGATTAGCGCCCACATTAATGAGTTGATTGTCGTCGTACTTGCCCCATGGCACTGATGCTGCAAGACTGACACCAACAATCAGATCTTGCTGATAACTCTTAAATTGATCTAGGGTTAATGCTGGAGCACCATAAAGGTTAATTGCTGCTTTGATGAGCGGATCTGATAGCCCCTCAGTACTAGCATTAACTGTTTTCCCGCCAATGTTGCTCGACCCAGTGAGTTGGCCATAAGGAAGCACTAGAGTGAGCTTGCCGGATTGGCCTCCTGCATCAAAGATGTGAGTAAGACCCATGACTTCACTGGTCAGGGTGTAATTACCAGACTTGGCTTGTGCAATCCCAGCGCTGATGAAGTTAATTCCAATAGGTGCATTGGAATAGGTACGCGCCTCGATTTCTTGGGCATAAGATAGGGCTGGTAGTAAAGCGCCTGTAATGAGAAGTAGCCAAACACCTATTCCAAAAGCTTGGCCTTGAAAAATGGAGTGTAACTTTATGATCCGAGCTATATGACTCAAGTTTGATTAGCTAAGTTTTGATTTGTCACCAAACAAAATCTTGAGGGTAGCGTTGCTGCCAAGCATGATGCTCATCCCTGTTAAGAGTAAATAAGGCCACACAATTAACCAGTACACAATCGACATGGCAACTACGCGCAAGGGATTAGATTGTCCAAATTCAGTCATGGAGATCAAAAACGGTTTTCCATGAATTAACCCATGCACTCCGGCTTCTAAATAATTTAAGCCTAAAACAACTAGGAGATAAATGAAAGACTCTAAGAGTAGTGAGCTCACAATTCCATGCTGCTTATTGACTTTAATTGGGAATGCGGCCTGAGCAAGTAGCATGAATTTGGCACAGACTGCAGCTTTGAATAAAGCAAAGCCAAAGATAGATAAAGGAATGGGCCTCTCATCCAATGATGTTGCCCCTAAAAAAGCAAGAGCACAGAACCATGCTCCAAAGTAAATAGTTAGCTGAAATGCTTTGACAAACTCTTCTTTAGCTTTTTCTTTAAAGTTTGGTGTAGGAGCCAAATTAGGCGACGTTGCACTCATAAAAACTTTCTGAAGTATTTCATTAGCAGTTACTGCAAGAGCTAGCCTCAACCGGTGCTGGCTCCTGGGTGTAACGCGCTATAAATGCATGCTTACTCTTAAGTGGTAATTTAATCCACACAAAGTGACCTGAGCCAGGGGCAACATCAATTGGCTCATCTTTGAGATTCCACATGGCATCGAGCACCATATCTTGATTGCCCTCGGGCTCAATGATTTCTAACTTATCACCAATCGAGAAACGATTCTTTACATCTACCTTGACGCGACCTGAGGCCTTATCAATCTCTAAAGTCTCGCCAACATACAGACTTCTACCCGAGAGGGAGTGGCCGCGCATATAGAGTTGATACTCTTTATCGTGGTGACGCTCATAGAAGCCATCGGTATAGCCACGATTTGCAAGACCTTCGAGATTGCCAATCAGTGACATATTCATGGGACGACCAGCCACTGCATCATCAATCGCAGTGCGATAGGACTGGCAGGTGCGAGAAACATAATAGGGCGACTTGGTGCGACCCTCAATCTTGAATGAGTCCACACCCATCTTAGTTAAGCGTTCGATATGCTCAATGGCACGTAAATCTTTAGAGTTCATGATGTAAGTGCCATGCTCATCTTCTTCCATGGGCATTAAATCATCTGGACGTCGCGCTTCCTGTAGAAGAACTACATCACCGCTAGTATTTTGTTGGCCAGGCTTGACCTTGTAATCCCAGCGACAGGCATTAGTGCAGGCGCCTTGATTGGAGTCGCGATGGGACATGTAGCCAGATAGTAAGCAGCGGCCCGAGTAAGCAATACACAAAGCGCCATGTACGAATACTTCTAATTCCATTTCTGGACAGTCTTGACGAACTTCCTCGATTTCATCAAAAGATAGCTCGCGTGACAAAATCACTCGACTGATACCAACAGAGCGCCAGAATTTTGCAGAAGCACCGTTAACCGTATTAGCCTGTACCGATAAATGAATCGGCATATCTGGCCAAGCTTCTCTAGCCATCATGATGAGGCCAGGATCTGACATGATCATGGCATCAGGTTTTAATGCAACTACGGGATCCATGTCTTTAATATAAGTACGGGTCTTACCACCATGGGGTAGTAGATTGGACACAAGGTAAAACTTCTTACCCAAAGCATGAGCAGTATCAATACCTTCTTTGAGCGTCTCCATTTTTCCGAAGTCGTTATTACGTACTCGCAGCGAATAACGCGGCTGTCCGGCGTAAATAGCATCGGCACCAAAGTCAAAGGCGGTACGCAGCATGGAAAGGCTGCCGGCAGGGGCGAGGAGTTCTGGAATCTTGGTCATAGTGATATTTTAAGGTCTACTGTGAGCTTTAGCCTGATTACTCATCCGCTATAGAGTTACGCAGTATTCCAATGGACTCAATTTCAATCTCACAAATATCCCCTGGCTTCATAAAAACAGGGGGTGTCCTTGCATAGCCAACGCCAGCAGGGGTTCCGGTAATGACAAGATCACCAGGTTCTAGCGTCATGCACTCTGTTATTAGCACAATGGTCTCTGCCACATTCCATAAAAAGTCTTTGGTATTGGCGTTTTGCATGATTTGACCATTCAAGCGAGACTGAATTCTCAAGCCATCGCAGCCAAGGGGAAGCTCATCCGGGGTTACAAGCCATGGCCCAAAAGCACCAGTTTGATCAAAGTTTTTTCCAATAGTCCATTGGGTAGTTTTACGTTGGTAATCTCGAAGACTGCCATCATTAAAAATGCTGTATCCCGCAACACATTCCAATGCGTTATCTAATGTCAGATGGCGTGCCTTTTTACCAACTACAAAGGCAAGCTCCGCTTCGTAATCTAACTTATCAGAAACTCGAGGTCGAATGATGGGGCTTAAGTGGGTTGTTAATGAACTAGGACCACGCATAAAAAAACTCGGGTATTCAGGTCTAGCGTTACCACCTTCTTTTGCATGGTCAGCATAGTTCAAACCCATACAGATAATTTTTCCAGGCTTCTCAATTGGAGATCTAAAAGTAATGGCATCTAACTCCCCTTTAATTGCTTTTGAATTTTGGATTGCTGCTGCAGCACGATTTAAGTCTTCTGGTGATTCAATGATTGCTTGCAAGCTATTGGGTATCGAAGGATCTGTGGCAGATAGATTAATGAAGGTATTTGAACTCCCTGTAAAGAGAGCGCCCACGCCGTCCTGGCCACTTGAATCTCGATAGCTAAATAGTCTCATTGCAAAGCCTCCAATTACATTGGTTTATTGGTTGTCAGTAGATGGCAGTATAGGGTAGTCCAAGAGATTGATAAGCCTCCTAAACCAGCCGTCCAATTGGCTTCATTACTGGATAAAGTGTGATAACTTGCTACTACTCGTTATAAATAACCAAAATCCTTAGAAAGCCTATCAATATCATGGAGACCCCAAGTAAAGTGCTAAATGGTGGCCAAATCCTCGCCAACGCGTTGGCAAGACAGAGAGTAGATATTGCCTTTGGCGTTCCTGGTGAAAGCTTTCTGCCTTTATTGAATGGCTTGCTTGATCACCCTGATTTTCGATTCATCACCTGTCGACAAGAGGGCGGCGCTGCTTATATGGCAGAGGCCTATGCAAAATTGACGGGCCACCCTGGCGTTTTAATGGTTACCCGTGGACCTGGCGCCTCGAATGCCATGATTGGAATGCACACAGCCTATCAAGACTCAACACCAATGGTTTTATTAGTTGGACAAGTTGGGACTGACATGGTTGAGCGTGAGGCCTTCCAAGAGATTGACTATCGCCGGATGTATTCAGAATGTGCAAAATGGGTTGGCAGCATTGATCGTGTCGATCGGATTGATGAATTTGTTTCTCATGCATTCCACGTAGCTCAGGCAGGTCGAAAAGGCCCGGTTGTATTAGCTTTGCCTGAAGACGTGTTGTACATGACCGGTCAAGAAAACCCCGTCAAAGCTGCCCATATCGTTCAGCCGGGTTTAGATCTCCACAGTTTTGATCAAGCAATGGCTGCCTTTACCTCCGCTAAAAAGCCCATGGTGATCGCTGGTGGTGGCAATTGGAATAGCACTGCATGCGAAGCTTTACGTTCTTGGGCAAACGCGCAGGCCGTACCGGTTGCAACTAGCTTTCGCTCTCAAGATGTGATTGATAATCTAGATCCTGCGTTTGCGGGTGACCTAGGCATTGGTGCTAATCCTGCTTTAGTAAAGCGTATTCAAGAGGCAGATATTTTGTTGGTTATCGGAGAGCGCCTTGGAGAGATGACAACTGCTGGTTACAGCATATTGACTGTTCCTCAAGCTAAAGCAAAGTTAATACATGTGCTATCCGGCCCGGAAGAATTAGGCCGTGTATATCGACCGGACTTTGCTATCAATTGCAGTCCAGAAAATTTCTGCTCAGCATTAAGCATGGTGAAGATGAATGCTCAGCATGACCGCAGCGCTATGAAGCAGGCTCATGATGAGTATCTCGCTTTCTCTAGTCCAGTGACTGTCAAAGGCGACTTGCAATTGGCATTCATCATGGACTCATTACCAGATCTCATACCGCGTGATGCAATTGTTACTAATGGTGCTGGCAATTTTGCAACCTGGGTACATCGTTTTTATCCTTATGGGAAATACAAAACCCAATTAGCACCTGCTAATGGCTCCATGGGCTATGGTCTTCCTGCCTCAATTGCTGCCAAGATTGCGAGCCCAGAAAAAGTAGTTATCGCAGTGTGTGGTGACGGCGACTTTATGATGAACTGCCAAGAATTGGCTACGGCTGCTCGTTACGATGCTTATCCAATTGTGTTGGTAGTCAATAACAGCATGCTTGGTACTATCCGCATGCATCAGGAAAGAGAGTTTAAGTCTCGCGTGATTGCGACTGGCTTAACCAACCCCGATTTTGTGAAGTTTGCAGATAGTTTTGGAATGCCTGGTTTTAGAGTCAGCAAGACTGAGGAATTTGCACTGGCATTTGCAAAAGCACTGGCCAGTAAAAAAGGTGCCTTGATTGAACTGGTCTTAGATCCAGAGGTGATTACCCCAACTAAACTGCTTTCTCAATTAGGGTAAAAAAAGAGGAGCTAGGCTCCTCTTTAACTAAGTCAGTAACCAAGTAACGAAGTAAGTAACTAAGTGAGTAACTAAGTAAGCTAACCCTCTAAAGCTTAATCTACTTTTGCTCCAGAATCTTTGACAACCTTTGTCCACTTCGTAATTTCATTTTTAATGAAAGCTGAGAATTGAGCTGGTGTGTTACCAACAGGCTGTGCACCCATCGCTAAATATTTTTCCTTCACAGCAGTGCTATTAATAGCGGCCATTAATACAGCACTATCTTTATTCAGAACATCTGCTGGCATATTTGCAGGTCCGACAACACCAAACCAAGAAGTTGCTTCATAACCTGGTAAGTTTGCTGCCTCTGCAATGGTGGGCATATCCGGAAATGCAGGAGAGCGTTTGGCGCTAGTTACTGCTAATGCCTTTAAACGACCTGCACGAATAAAGTTAATGGAAGAAGGGAGATTGTCAAACATGATGTCTACATTTCCTGCCATTAAATCAGTGACTGCTGGAGGACTTCCCTTATAGGGTAAGTGCACCATATACGTTTTTGTCATGGATTTAAATAACTCTCCCGCCATATGAATGGAGGTGCCATTACCACTCGAAGCCATGTTGACTTTTCCAGGGTTAGCTTTTGCATACGCAATCAAATCATTCACGGTATTAATTTTATTTTTAGCGGCAAATTCAGGATTCAGAACCAAGACGTTAGGCAACTCTGCCACCAATGTAATGGGAGTGAAATCCTTCACCGGATCAAATGGTAATTTTCCGCCACCCTGGGTGTACAGAGGTAAGTTAATACCATGTGTACCAACTGATGCCATGAGCCAGGTATAGCCATCGGGAGCCGCTTTAGAAACTAATTCCGCGCCAATATTGCCGCCTGCACCTGGCTTATTGTCAATAATGACATTCCACTTTACGGTATTGAGGAGCTCGTTTTGGAGTGGTCGGGCAATGTTATCGGTGGCCCCGCCAGCAGGAAAGGGAACAATAAAACGTATGGGTTTATTAGGGTAATCTGATTGAGCTACAGATGTATGGCTAGTGCCAATCAATATGGCTATCGCTGCCGTAAAGAATAGGGGCAAACGAATAAATACATTTAAAAGCTTACTTCGAATCATAGCTATCTCCTGTTTACTAAATTCACTCTAATGATGATTTTTAATTCAGTAACAAAAGCATAACAGAGCAAGTGACAACTAGGTTTAGGGTGATTGAAAGGTCCATTTCGGCCTCAATCCAGCCTAATGAAGAGTATCCTACGGGGCTGTGGCGAGCTTTCCATCTTGAATTGAAGCCGCCTACTCCAGTATGCAGAAAGCACCCAATGACAAAACTCACATCCAAGCCTATCCTGAAAAAAGCGAGCGGCATATTGGCGCAAGAGTTTGCTACACCTAAAGACATCGCCTGGGCTTGGGTTACTTTGTTACTCTCCCAAGAAGAGCAAAAGCGCGATAGTGAAGAAAAACGCTATGCCCGTATCGCAGAATTCGAGGCTTGGATCACAGGGCTCAATTTACCGATTGATCCTAAAAATCCCACAAGCACAACAGTCAGCCCAGAGTCAGTAAAAAATTCAGCTAGAAATGTATTTGAGTGGCCACATGAATACATCTTTGACGAGCAGGTAGCAGCAAAGCATCCGGACTCTAAAGTCACCTATGGCGATACGATCACCAAGCCAATCTTAGATGCCATTAAAGATGCGGGAGGATCTGATGATCGCCCAGCACTGATTGCTATTTTGGAAAGCTACGCAAAAGAGGGTAAAGAGCCTTTTGCCAACGTTACACCAGAAGGTATCGAGTGGAAAGGCAGTAATTGGTCGGAAGGCGACAAGCTTAATCTTCTCACTATTAAGACCCTAAATAACCGCCTCGCTAATCTAAAAAAGAAGAGCTTGATCTAGGCTCAATCGATTCACTCGAATCACCGAAGAAAAAACCACCTAAAAAGGTGGTTTTCTTGTATTTGGCTCCTCGACGTGGGATCGAACCACGGACCAACAGATTAACAGTCTGCTGCTCTACCGCTGAGCTATCGAGGAATAAGCCGATATTATAGCAAGATGAAAACATCTACACCAAGTTCTGTACAGATCCCTAAAGTATTGACCATCGCTGGATCCGATAGTGGCGGTGGCGCGGGCATTCAGGCCGACCTCAAAGTAATCACAGCTCTAGGTGGCTACGGAATGACGGCCATCACGGCCATTACTGCCCAGAATACTTTGGGTGTGACTCGTATTCAGGATATTGATCTTGATGTGGTTGAGGCCCAAATCGACGCAGTATTTATGGATATTGGTGTGGATATTGTCAAGATTGGCATGTTGGCCAGCCCAGAAATCGTTCGCACTGTGGCATCAGCCCTCAAGCGCCATGGCGCTAAAAGAATCGTCCTCGATCCTGTGCTCAGGGCTACTTCAGGCGCCAGTCTTGGTGGAGACGATACTGCTCAGGCAATGATTAAAGAATTATTTCCAATGGCAAGCTTAATTACTCCTAATATGGAAGAAGCGGGCTTGCTCTTGGGTCGTGAGATTGAAGGGGTCAATGAATTCAAGATGGCAGCACAAGAGTTGCTCGAGATGGGTCCTCAAGCAGTCTTGATCAAAGGCGGACATCTGGATGCTAGTCATACTCAGCTGACAGATTTTCTGATGTGGCGAACTATTGAAGATGGTCTTGAGGTGGTTCAGTCCAAAGAATTCAAGCACTACCGCGTTAACACGCTTAACACCCATGGCACTGGTTGCTCACTGTCATCAGCGATTGCAACTTATTTAGCGGATGGTCACGATCTTTCTCATGCGGTTGCTAAGGCAATTTCGTATGTTGAGGCGGGGCTGGAGAAAGGGCGCTTCTTGAGTATTGGTGAGGGCCCGGGACCTTTATGGCATATGCATGATTTTTATCCAACTGCATTGCCAGAAGAAGAGGGTAAGTATTAAAGATTAAAGATTAAAGATTAAAGATTAAAGATTAACGATTAAAGACTCAAGATTAAGGACTAGGTTTTCATGAGCTCTTGAAGTCGCTTCACAGCTGCCTTTGGATCACTCGATCCACTAATTGCCCTGACAACTGCAACCGAGCCAACACCGCTCTGTGCCACCGCATGAATACTACTTTCATCAATGCCGCCAATGGCTACTAGAGGATAGTGATTCATCAATTGAGCATATTTATATAATCGTCCCAAGCCTTGAGGCGCGGTAGCCATCTTTTTGAGATTGGTTGCAAAGACTGCACCCATGGCAATATAACTTGGGCAAAAGCGATCTGCATAAACCATCTCAGCATAGCCGTGGGTACTAAGACCTAAGCGAAGACCTGCAGACCGAATTGCGTCCAAGTCTGCCACTTCTAAATCTTCTTGCCCCAGATGAACACCGTAGGCATCAGCTTCAATCGCCTCTTGCCAATAATCATTAATAAAGAGCAAAGTCTTGCTGCCTTTGACTGCTTCAACAGATTGTGCAATCTGCTTACGGATCAGTCTGCGATCATCTGATTTAAGGCGCAGTTGCACCGTTGGCACTTCAGCCTCAATGGCACGCTTTACCCAATCAGCATCTTGCATAACAGCATATAAACCCAAACGTTGAGGGCACTCCGCAAATGCATTGGGGTTCATGTTGCGAGTCCAAGGGAGTAAATCAAAATGCTCGGGCCTAGAGGGCCATTTAGATGGATTAAATCCACCATCTTGGTGAGCCATGCGTGACCATGCCTTGCCCAATACTTTGGCATCACATTCGATAAAGCCCATCTCAACCGATGCCAGTGCGCCTGCTAGCTCATAGTGATCGGCAGCATGTTCATTATCAATTTGTGGTGGAGGCGATGACACGCTGTACGTTGGGATCGGTAAGCACACATCATCATTGACATGAGCTGCAACAATTTGATCTGCAAGGTCGCGTACTAAGCTCATCTCATTAATTCTTTAACTTTGATGCCAAAAAGGCGTGCCAACTAAAGGCGTACTCGCTTGAGCCGATTGTTGGGCTTTCATGGCACCAGAGAGGTAGGCAGTGCGACCAGCATGGACTGACATTGCAAATGCTTTGGCCATCGCCACTGGATCATCCGCTAGCGCAACAGCCGTATTGAGTAAGACGCCATCAAAACCCCACTCCATCACACTGCATGCATGCGAAGGTAGGCCTAGGCCAGCATCTACCAATAGCGGAACTTTTAAGCGGTCACGTAACAGTTTTAATGCATAAGGATTTAAAGGGCCTTGACCTGTACCAATTGGAGCAGCCCATGGCATGACAGCCTGGCATCCCACATCCACCAAGCGTTGGCACAAAATCAGATCTTCAGTGCAATAAGGTAAAACCTTGAAGCCATCTTTAATCAAAGTTTCTGCAGTGTCAACTAAACGTAAGGTATCCGGTTGCAAAGTGTAGTCATCGCCGATGAGCTCTAACTTAATCCAATTCGTCTCAAATACTTCACGTGCCATCTTTGCAGTAGTAATCACCTCTTTCGGGCTATGACATCCTGCGGTATTCGGTAAAACTGGTACAGCCATTTTCTTTAAGAGATCCCAAAAACCAGAGTGCGCTTCTGTAGTGGATGTCCCTTGCCGACGCAGACTGACCGTAATCATTCCGGGATTAGATTGCTTCACCGCATTTTCTAAAACCTGTGGTGAAGGATAGCGCGAGGTTCCTAGCAATAAGCGACTAGCAAAAGTCTCGCCGTACAGCAGCAATGGATCGGCCGTATTTAAAGAGTTTGGTAAGGGGGCTGTCATATTGATTAATTACTTTTTTTTTACTTTTGTCTATATTGATTTCTTGATGTGTTCGTTTCTTAATTAGCCGCCAGTGACTGGTGCAATCACTTCCATCTCATCACCTTCACGCAAGACCTTTTCTGCATGCCTTGTCTTGGGAACGAATTCATAATTGATGGCAACAGCAAAGGGTGGCTTTGCATCGATGAGTAGCAATACATCATCAATCGTGCACTGATCGGGAACTTCTTTGGTAACTTGATTGACCATTATGCGCATGCACTGAGCTCCTGATCAGCTGCAGCAGTTACCTGAAGACCTAAGTCAATCGCTGTGCTGCTAGAGCCACAAGCTAATATTTCTAATGCGCAATCCAGAATCGCTGGTGAGATCATAAAACCATGTCGATAGAGTCCATTGATCATCATCAGACCAGCTTGATTTGGTTTTCGATCAACTGCGATTTCCGGCAGATTATCTTTGAGCGTAGGGCGACATTGCGTTGCCATTTCCAAAATACGTGCTTCAGCAAAGCCGCTATGGACGGTATACACCGCACTGAGTAATTCTAGGGCGGAGCGCACACTCATTGGAGAAAGATCTTCAGATTCAATTTCTGTTGCGCCAACAACATAGACATCATCCTCCTTAGGGGCGATATAAATTGGATAGCGCGGATGGATTAGGCGAGTAGGGCGACGCAGCTTTACTTCAGGAGCATGTAGGCGAATCACTTCACCACGTACGCCCCTTAAATCTTTAGAAGCTCCACCAGCTTCCCCCCAAGAAATCTTAGCACCCAGTCCACGACAATCGATAACCCAATCAAAACCATTCTTTTGAGTGCAAAGTTGTGCTGGATCAGCAGCTTGATTCCAATGACAAGGCGCCTTCATTAAATTCAGCTCAACTAATAAAGCTTCTAATAATTGACGATTATCGAGTTGGCCTTCATTGGGAAGATAGAGTCCTTGGGTAAACCGCTCAGCAACACTAGGCTCAATTTCTGTAAGGGACTGACTATCCAAATGAATCGGTTTAGAAAGCGCCGGATTGTGATCACAATTTCTTTCCAGATGGGAGGCAAAGCGCTCTGCATCACTGGTATCTTGACGATGCCATAAGATCAGAGTGCCATCTTGTTGAAAGAATACTGGCTTTGCTAATTCATCGATGAGTTGCTTCCAGCGTGGCAGACTGTGAACACCCATGCGCACCACGTTATCTTCAGTAATGGCAGACTCTGCTAAGGGAGCCAACATAGCGGCCGCAATACGAGCTGCCGCTAAGTTAGCATCCGAACCACCTTTCTCAAACAGCTCTACCTGAGCGCCGCGTTTAGCAAGCGCGACCGCTAGCAACCGACCCATCAGGCCGGCGCCAACGATGGCATATTTGCCGTTTGAGAATACGTGACTCACTTACTGATAAATCTCACTACCGCGCTTACGGAACTCAGCTGACATCTCTTCCATTCCTTTTTGTGGATCGGTAGAGGCTTCTGCAGTGATCGGAATGACTTTCGACTTAGGATTGCCGTCAGCATCCAAAGTCGCCGCGTAATCACGTACTTCTTGCGTGATCTTCATTGAGCAGAACTTCGGTCCACACATTGAGCAGAAGTGGGCAATCTTCGCACCCTCTGCAGGCAAGGTAGCATCGTGGTACTCACGAGCACGCTCAGGATCTAAGCCAAGATTAAATTGATCTTCCCAGCGGAACTCAAAGCGGGCTTTGGATAAAGCGTTATCTCGCACTTGAGCACCCGGTAAGCCTTTTGCTAAGTCTGCACCATGGGCTGCAATTTTGTAAGTGATGATGCCGGTACGTACATCTTCTTTATCTGGCAAACCTAGATGCTCTTTTGGGGTGACGTAACAAAGCATTGCTGTACCGTACCAACCAATTTGTGCAGCACCAATACCGCTGGTGATGTGATCGTAACCAGGAGCGATATCAGTAATCAATGGTCCGAGAGTGTAGAAGGGTGCCTCTAGGCAGTGCTTCAACTCTTCAGTCATATTCTCTTCAATGCGCTGCATTGGCACGTGACCAGGACCTTCGATCATGACTTGCACATCATGCTTCCAGGCTTTGGCAGTCAGTTCACCAAGGGTGTGCAGCTCGCCAAACTGCGCGGCATCATTCGAGTCAGCAATACAACCAGGACGCAAGCCATCACCCAAGCTAAATGACACGTCATAGGCTTTCATGATTTCGCAAATCTCATCAAACTTCGTGTAGAGGAAGTTTTCTTTATGGTGAGCCAAGCACCACTTCGCCATGATGGAGCCGCCACGAGAGACGATGCCAGTAATACGATCAGCGGTTAATGGTACGTAACGTAGTAATACGCCAGCATGAATAGTGAAGTAGTCAATACCTTGCTCAGCTTGTTCTACTAAGGTATCGCGGAACATTTCCCAAGTGAGATCTTCTGCAATACCGCCGGTCTTATCAAGTGCTTGGTAGATTGGAACGGTGCCAATTGGAACTGGTGAGTTACGAATAATCCACTCACGAGTTTCATGAATATGCTTGCCTGTTGAAAGATCCATGATGGTGTCTGCACCCCATCGGATTGACCACACCATTTTTTCTACTTCTTCATTTATAGAAGAGGTCACAGCAGAGTTACCCAAGTTGCCGTTAATCTTCACACGGAAGTTGCGACCAATAATCATTGGCTCGAGTTCTAGGTGATTAATGTTCGCTGGAATAATCGCACGACCAGCAGCGATTTCAGAACGCACGAACTCACCAGTAACGATGTCAGGCAGATTTGCACCGTAGCTCTTGCCTGGGTGTTGCTTGAGCAGTTGTTTGTATTCTGGATTCTTACGTAATTGCTCAAAACCCATGGATTCACGTAAAGCAACGTATTCCATTTCAGGAGTTACGATGCCTTTGCGGGCGTAATACATTTGGCTGACATTCTGGCCCGCTTTAGCAACACGTGGCGGATTGATATGGGCAAAACGTAAGTTCTGCGTAGCTGCATCTTGTGAGCGGGCAAGGCCGTATTCGGAGCTTGGACCAGTTAACTGCACTGTGTCATTACGTTCTTCAATCCAGTTCTTGCGTAATAAAGGCAAACCTTTTTCAAGATTGATCACGATCTCTGGATCACTGTAGGGACCTGATGTGTCATAAACCGGTACTGGGGGATTGGGTACCATTTCTTCACCCACGCGAGTTGATAATTGTTCGATCATGCGAATCGGCGCTTTGATATCTGGACGCGAACCTTCTAGATAGGTTTTAGTAGAGGCGGGGTAGGCAAACTTTTGGCCAAAGTCACGCTCTAAGCTTTTTAAGCTAGGAATTTCTTGTTTTGATTTTGTATTGGTATCGCTCATGTCCATCTCCTGACTGTTTTTTAGATGGACGAAACCTGGTGACGGTCTGATGGAAAACTCCCCACGCCAGCATTACCTGGATCGGGTTATAGGGTCTTTCTCAGCGCCTCGTAGCAAAAATCACTCAAGGGCACCCCTGTTTCATCCTTAGGTCTTATTTAACCACGAAATGCCTTTTTGCTGGGTGATCAAAATCAAGCGCTGAAATCGATATTGGAAGGATTTAGTCCGTTCTGGTATTGCGCAAAATGAAATCCGCAGTCACCAAGGCAGCATCACTAGTGAATTCATCAGCCAAAATGCGGGCTGCAGCCTCTGAAAGCGAGATTTCAATAAAACCGCTCACTTCCCCGTCATAATTAGTGGGTACAAAGTTATCCGCTAGTTCGAGGTCATAAATATAGAGCTGCTCATCATGAAAGCCTCTGCCCGGGATGGTGCGGCGCATGTGTATACGTCCCACAGGCTCAATTTGATCAGAAATCTGGGATGGCACACCCGCTTCTTCCCATAACTCCCTGCGGGCGTTTACCCAAGGGGTTTCATCTGCCCCAATACCGCCTGCGGCCAGATTATCGAGACGGCCTGGATCAGTAGACTTGGTCTCGCTGCGTCGCCCAAACCATAGATTGCCCGCCTTGGTATAGCCGTTGATATGGGTTGCCATGCTACGAAAGCCAAAAGCACGGAAAGCAGAGCGTTCCAAACGGAAGTATTCATGACCATTTTGGTCAATCCAAGCGAAATCCTCATTCCTCCAACCTGGAATAAAACCACCTTGGCGCATCTGATCAGCTATGTTCGAGAGGCTTTTAGAGAGTTCCAGTGGTCTTGCATAGTGAATAGTCAGACGATCGTGGCCTATTTCTATATGTTGGATTGGGTTTTTTGCTAAGAATTCGAGTAAATAGGCCGTGAAGTCAGGGCTTATATGCCCAATAACCTGTCCAGCTGTGTAGCCACCTAAAAAATGGATCGGTAAGTAATCCGGCGGAGCTGGCCTTGCGGTATTTTGGAGCAATTCCTCTAAGGCGGCGATGGTGCTGGTGGTGAGTTTGGTATTGAGCTTATGCATGCCTTAAGTGTAAGAGAAATTCTGATTACCAAAAACTGAGTTAAAAATTCATAAATAAATTTAAATTGTCAACAACGATCTACATATATTTTTGTTAAAGGTAAATGCTCATAAATTAAGCAAGCTAGATCACTCTATACAAATCTTAGACTTACGAAAACTTTTGGGTATTTATCCACAAAGGCTGTGGATAAGTTCTGATTGGGAAGTGGTCCCGCCGACAGGAATCGAACCTGTATCCCACGCTTAGGAGGCATGTGCACTATCCATTGTGCTACGGCAAGATTAAAAAAAGTAAAACGTTTTTATAAAAAGGATGCTAGGGCAAGTTACATTATCCACCGATTACCAACCACACATCGCCCACACTTGATTAGTGATTGCAACTGTTAACTCTGGTGCAAAGTATGCAAGGAAAATAATTCCAAATATCACTAGCGATAGCGCGTATGAAACGAAGCGCGAAATAGAAATCGACATTAAAAAAATTAAGCAGTAGTAAGGCGATGAATTGCCCGCTCTTTTACTGGAAAATTAATTAAGAATGCAAACACACCTAAGGCAATCGCAATATTCCAAACGATCAGATAGGAGCCGGTGCGATCAAACAGGTAACCACCAAAATAAGCTCCGCAGAAGCTGCCAAGTTGATGAGAGAAGAATACGAGACCCGAGAGCATAGAGAGATACTTCACGCCAAAAATCTGTGCAACGATGGCATTGGTTAATGGGATAGTAGAGAGCCACAAGAAGCCCATGATGGCTGCAAAGATATAGGTAGTAGTTGGGCTCAGGGGTAAATAAACAAAAGCGATGATCGCTACAGACCTACTGATATAGATGCCTGACAAGAGGTAGCGCTTTGGAAAACGTTGACCCAATATTCCGGCGGCATAGGTTCCAAAAATATTAAATAGACCAATCAATGCGAGGGCGGTAGTTGCAACAAACGGCGCTCCAACATCGGGATATATCTTGGATAAATCTTTTAGGTAAGGCGCTAAATGAACCGCAATAAATACCACCTGAAATCCGCAAACAAAATATCCCAAGGTGAGTAATCTAAAGCTGGGGTTACCCATCGCCTCTTTTAAAGCTTCTTTGATAGTTTGATTATTAGCTTGCTGCATATTTGCGGCATTGGGTTCGCGCAACATAAATGCAATCGGAATCATGAGGCTTGCCATGAGCGCTAGCACGATTAGCGCATCATTGGCACCAAAGTTTGACAGTAAACCTTGCTCAACTGGAATCATTAAAAATTGTCCGAATGATCCAGCTGCTGCAGTGATGCCCATGGCCCACACTCTTTTTTCAGGAGCAACATTACGACCTAAGATTCCATACACCACGCTATAGGTAGTTGCAGTTTGCGCAAGACCGATGAGTAATCCACCTGCAAATGCAAAACTCAGTGCGTCTGTTGAGATCGCCATACCGGCTAAACCGAGTGCATACAGTGCACCCCCAGCAATCATGATTTTGAGTGCGCCGTAACGATCAGCCAATGCCCCAGTGATCGGTTGAACTGCGCCCCAAATTAAATTTTGTAATGCGATAGTCAGAGCAAAGGTTTCACGCCCCCAACCATTGGCAGAGGTAATGGGAAGGTTAAAGAGCCCAAATCCGTGGCGTATACCCATGGAAAAAGTTACCATCAGCCCGCCAAAGATCAGTAGATTCTTCAGTGTGAGGATGTTAGATGGGCTAGATTGGGCTGTCATGTATATTTTCTCAATATGTCTAGCCCTTAGGATAGCTTGATTATTTGTTTAGTTAAACACCTGCCTTCAAGCAGATCAATGAAGGTCTGGGGTGCGTTTTGCAGGTTTTCAGTGATTTTTTCATGCACTTGGATCTTTTGTTCGACTATGAGGTCTATGAGTTGCTTTTGGATCTCCCGCCAGCGAGCGACATGATCAGAGACGATAAATCCCTGAATTAACATGCGATTAGCTAGTAAGGTGCGCAGATTGATGCTGTGGAGATGCTCCTCAAGGCCCTCGGCAATCAGTCCGCAGATGGCAATGCGGGAGAAGGGGTTCATTTGAGGAATCAGGCTATCAAACAGGGCGCCCCCAACATTCTCAAACACCCCATCTATGCCATTAGGAGCGGATTTATTTAAGTTGTTAAGCCAATTACTGTGCTGATAAGACAAGCAATGATCAAAATTCAATACATCCTGCACATAAATGCATTTTTCCTCAGAGCCTGCTACTCCAATGACATGAGCACCCTGTAGTTTGGCAAGTTGGCCAGCGACACTCCCTACGGATCCTGCGGCAGAGCTAATGAGGATGGTTTCACCAGCTTGGGGCTTGCAAATATCCATCATTCCGATCCAGGCGGTAATTCCAGGCATTCCTGCGGCTCCCAGAAGCCAGGTTTCCGAAAAAGGAATTTCAGGAATAAGCTTAATTGCAGAGCAATTCATGACGGCATGGGTTTGCCACCCCAGCATGCCAATGACTTTATTTCCCGGCTTAAATTGATCGGACTGGGAATCGATCACGATTCCAATACCTTCGCCCAGGACAACATCGCCAAGCGCCATAGAGGGCGCATACGATTTGCGCTCACTCATTCTGCCGCGCACATAGGGATCCAGAGAAAGCCATTGATTTAAAACCAGGACTTGGCCGCTCCTGAGAGGCTCTATATCAGCGTCAATGCATTGAAAGTTATCTTGTGTTACGGTTTGATTTGGCCTGTTACGCAGAATAATTTTTGTATTCATTTTTGATTGCAAAATTTTCTTCGTATTGAATAATCAACACCTTGGCAAAGCAATATGTGCCTAGGGTTTTTACTGATTTGTTGGGTCAAAACACTTTTTAAATTAATGAGCAATTTTGCCACTTACAAGATTCTTTGGAGTATTTATTTATGTCAGCAGTAAATCATATTAGTTCGTTATTGAAAGATAAAAATCTCCTAAAGGGCGATGCATTTATCGGCGGTAAATGGCTTCAAGCTAAATCTGGCAAAGTTTTCTCAGTAACCAACCCTGCGACTGGCGAAGAAATCGCTCAGGTTCCTAATCTTGATGTTGCTGATGCACTAGAGGCTGTTGAATTGGCTGAAACTGCATTTACGCAATGGCGTACTAAAACTGGCAAAGAGCGTGCTGCAGTGATGCGTAAGTGGTTTGACTTGATTACAGAGCACACCGAAGATCTTGGGATCATCATGTCTCTAGAGCAAGGCAAGCCTTTGGTTGAAGCTAAAGGTGAGATTCATTATGGATCTTCTTTTATTGAGTGGTTTGCTGAAGAAGCGAAACGAGTAACTGGCGCCATTCCTAGTTCAACTTGGGAAGACAAGCGTTTGATGGTGCTAAAGCAACCCATTGGAGTGTGCGTTGCGATTACTCCTTGGAACTTCCCAAGCGCCATGATTACTAGAAAAGTATCTCCAGCACTGGCAGCAGGTTGCTCTATTGTTATTAAGCCTGCTGAACAAACACCGTTGTCAGCATTGGCATTGGCTGAACTCGCTTCGCGTGCAGGCGTTCCTGATGGTGTGATCAATATTTTGACCGCGGATGCTCACAATTCCATCGCAATTGGTAAAGCACTTTGTGATTCTCAAGTGGTTAAGCATCTCTCGTTCACCGGATCTACTGAGGTTGGTAAGTTGCTAATGATGCAGTGCGCCCCAACAGTGAAAAAGATTGCCCTTGAGTTGGGTGGTCATGCGCCATTTATTGTTTTTGAAGATGCCAACATTGACAATGCAGTTGCTGGAGCCATGTTTGCTAAGTACCGTAATGCTGGCCAAGCTTGTGTTGCAGCCAACCGCTTTTATGTACATAAAAAAGTTCATAACGAATTTGTTGAAAAGTTCGCTGCTGCTACAAAATTACTCAAAGTGGGTCATGGTCTAGAGCCTGGTGTGACTCAAGGCCCCTTGATTGATGAACATGCACTGGCTAAAGTCCAGAGGCATATTGCCGATGCAGTGGCTAAGGGAGCGACCTTGGTGACTGGCGGCAATTCTTCTGAGCGAGGCGGTACTTTTTTTGAGCCTACCATTTTGGCTAATGTAAGTAATTCCATGCTAGTGGTAACTGAAGAAACCTTTGGACCAGTTGCCCCAGTCATTCCTTTTGAATCTGATGAAGAGGTTGTCAAGCTCGCTAATAACAGCCAGTTTGGATTGGCCTCTTATTTCTATAGCCGTGATATCGGTCGCATCTGGAAAGTGGCTGAGGCTCTGGAGTTTGGCATGGTCGGTGTCAACACCGGCCTCTTCTCTAACGAGGTTGCCCCATTTGGCGGTGTCAAGCAATCTGGTTTGGGTAGAGAAGGCAGCTCTTGGGGTATTGATGAATACCTCGAGATGAAATACGTCTGCGTAGGCCTATAAAAAAATAGTCGGAGGAGACAAAATAATGCATTCCAAGAAAAAACAAAAAATCGGAATCTTATTAGGCTGTTTATTTGCTGCAGTATCGCTGTTTAGCCAGAGCGCCTCTGGCCAGTCAGCGTCCGCGGAAGAGTCATGGCCTAACAGACCCATTTCCATGATCATTCCATTTCCACCAGGTGGGGTTGCCACGGTTGTAGGCAGACCCATTGCTGACGGCATGGCTAAAAATCTTGAAAAGCCGATCATCATGGAAAACAAACCTGGTGCAGGTGGCGGAATCGGTAACGCCTATGTAGCAAAAGCAAAGCCTGATGGCTATAACGTATTGTTTGCGATGTCCTCTGTTTCAACCATTCCAGAGACAGATAAGATTGCTGGCAAAACAGCTTCGTACACAACCAACCAGCTCAGACCAATTGGCCGCATTACTTCTGATCCATTAGTGATTGTGGTGAAGAATGATGCTCCATGGAAAACCATGACTGAGTTTGTTGCTGATGCCAAAAAGTATCCTGGTAAATACAATTTCAGCTCTTCTGGTAACTACGGAACTATGCAGCTGCCAATGGAGATGCTAAAAACAAATCAGAACATTTTCGTTGTTCATATTCCCTATGGTGGTGCTGGCCCTGCTGTATTGGCTGTACTAAGTGGAGAGGTAGACATTGTCGCTAGTGGCCCATCAACCGTGGTTCAAAACGTCAAGGCTGGAAAACTGAGGGCCTTAGCGCACACTGGATCGGGCAGGATGGCTGCACTACCAGATGTGCCATCTTTGAAAGAGCTCGGAATACCCGTTGAATACAATCAATGGACTGGGATTTTCGTACCGAAGAGTACGCCTGAGCCGATTGTCAAAAAGTATCGCGATGCATTGAGAGTTGCCGTTAACGACAATTCCATTCGCTCAACCATTGGAAATGCAGGCAGCCCTATCGACTATCTTGACGAACCTGAATTCCAAATCTTTTGGGATAAGGACATTGCCAAGATGAATGAAGTAGTTAGAAAAATTGGCAAGCTCGATTAGATCGAACCATTTTCTCTCAGTGAATTGATATCCTGCGCGTTAAGACCCAGTCTCTCGCGTAGGATCTCATCAGTATGTTGTCCCAAGGTTGGGGGTGCCATTCTGACTTCCACAGGCGTTTTTGAAAGTCGAATTGGGCTCGCTACCAACTTCATGCTGCCAGCCGTGGGGTGGGGCACATTCATTTGAATGTCACGGGCTTTGACCTGTTCATTTTCAAATACCTCTTGAAAATTATTAATTGGTCCGCAGGGTACATTTGCTTTTTCAAGTAAGGCGATCCACTGCGCCTTGGTTTTCTTTCTCGTCATTTCCTCCAGCAGAGGTACTAGCTGTTCGCGGTGCTTCACCCTCATTGGATTCTCAGAATACAAAGGATTGTCGGCTAAATGGGCTTCATTACCTGCGGTAACAAAATGCCTGAATTGGCCATTATTTCCAGCTGCAACAATCATCCAGCCATCTGATGTGGGAAGTGTTTGATAAGGCACTATCGTTGGGGATGCATTGCCCCAGCGTTTGGGGATTTCATCTGAGCATAAATAGGCGCTAGCCACATTTGCCATGACTGCTATTTGCGTATCCAAGAGGGCCAAGTCAATGTATTGACCTTCGCCAGTATGGTTTTTATGGGCAATGGCCGCCAAGATGGAGGTGGTGGCGTACATCCCGGTAAAGATGTCGGCGATTGCAACCCCCGCTTTTTGTGGGCTAGCACCTGGAAAGTCATCCGCCTCACCGGTAACGCTCATAAAGCCTCCCATTCCTTGGACAATAAAATCATATCCAGGGCGTTTTGAGTAGGGCCCAAATTGCCCGAATCCAGTAATAGAGCAGTAAATGAGATCGGGCTTTACTTTGATTAAGCTCTCGTAATCCAGCCCGTACTTAGCCAGTTGCCCAACTTTGTAGTTCTCAATGACTACATCGGACTCTTTTGCGAGCTGGCGAATGATTTCTTGGCCTTCGGGCTTGCTAATATCGACCGTAATAGAGCGTTTATTGCGGTTAATGGATATGAAATACGCACTTTCAGCCGTATCTTTGCCACTTTGATCTCTCGCAAATGGAGGGCCCCAGTGGCGTGTATCGTCGCCTTCACCCGGTTTTTCAACCTTAATGACATCTGCACCGAGGTCGGCGAGATTTTGAGTACACCAGGGGCCGGCAAGCACACGGCTGAGGTCTAAAACGCGAATATGACTTAAGGCTCCCATCCTGCAATTTTGGCATGAAAAAAAGGGTAATTCAGGAAAATTCAGGTTTTCCTTCAGACATGACTACAATTTGCGCGCATGGCTACCCGTAAAACATCCGAATACAGCGAATCATCGATTCAAGTCTTAAAAGGGCTTGAACCCGTCCGTCAGCGGCCGGGAATGTACACCCGCACTGACAATCCCTTGCACATCATTCAGGAGGTGCTGGATAACGCTTCTGACGAGGCGCTAGGCGGATTTGGCAAGCAAATCATTGTGACTTTGCACACCGATAGCAGTGTGAGCGTGGAGGATGATGGCCGCGGTATTCCTGTCGGAATGCACCCAACTGAAAAGCTCCCGGTAGTAGAAATCGTCTTCACTCAGCTTCATGCGGGCGGTAAATTCGAAAAAGGCTCTGGTGGAGCGTATGCCTTCTCTGGCGGTTTGCATGGTGTTGGTGTCTCGGTAACCAATGCTTTATCTAAGCGACTTGAGGTCACCGTATGGCGTGAGGGTCAAGTCTCTACATTGACCTTTGCTGATGGCAGGGTGATTGCAAAGCTCAAAACCAGCGCCGCTGGCAAAGAGGATAAGTCTCACGGTACACGAGTACGTGCATGGCCTGATGGCAAGTACTTTGATAACGCAGCCATCCCCATGCCTGAACTCATTCGTTTATTACGCTCGAAGGCAGTCTTATTGCCAGGTGTAAAAGTGACCCTGATTCAAGAAAAGTCTGGCGAGAGCCAAACTTGGCAATATGCCCAAGGCTTGCGAGGTTATTTAAATGAAGCGATAGCTCAAGCAGGTCATGGCGCAGAAGTGATTCCTCCTTTTGAGGGTGAGCAATACGCTACTGGTAACGGTGATGATGATTCCTTTGCCGAAGGTGAAGGCGCGGCCTGGGTTGTTACCTGGACTGAAGATGGTGCGCCAGTGCGTGAAAGTTATGTGAACTTAATTCCGACTCCTGCAGGTGGCACGCATGAAAGTGGTTTGCGTGAAGGCCTCTTTAATGCGGTCAAAGGTTTTATTGAGATGCATGCTCTGCAACCTAAGGGTGTCAAGTTGATGCCTGAAGATGTCTTTGCACGCGCCTCATTTATTTTGTCTGCCAAGGTGCTAGACCCACAATTTCAGGGGCAAATTAAAGAGCGCCTGAACTCAAGAGACGCAGTGCGCCTAGTTTCTGGCTACGCTAAATCTGCATTAGAGCTTTGGCTTAATGAACACGTAGATTACGGTCGTAAATTAGCCGACTTAGTAATTAAGCAAGCCCAAGCAAGAACCCGTGCCGGTCAAAAAGTAGAGAAGAAAAAATCTTCTGGTGTAGCGGTTCTTCCAGGAAAGCTGACTGATTGTGAAAGCCAAGACATTAGCCTGAATGAAATTTTCCTCGTTGAGGGTGATTCAGCGGGCGGCTCAGCCAAGATGGGGCGCAACAAAGAATATCAAGCGATTCTGCCTTTGCGCGGTAAGGTTCTTAATACCTGGGAAGCCGAGCGCGATCGCCTGTTCGCCAATAATGAAGTGCATGACATTGCGGTAGCCATTGGTGTTGATCCACATGGTGCTAATGACACGCCAGATTTATCGAACCTGCGTTACGGCAAGGTCTGCATCTTGTCTGATGCGGACGTCGATGGCGCGCATATTCAGGTATTACTGCTCACCTTGTTCTATAAACATTTCCCGAAGTTAATTGAATTAGGACATATCCATATTTCGCGACCACCTTTATTTAGAGTGGATGCGCCAGCTCGCGGCAAAAAACCGGCACAAAAGATTTACGCCCTTGATGCAAGTGAACTGCAAGCAATTGAAGACAAGTTACGTAAAGATGGTGTCAAGGAGTCTGCATGGCAGATATCTCGCTTTAAAGGTTTGGGCGAGATGAGTGCTGAGCAACTGTGGGATACCACCCTCAATCCGGATACCCGCCGTCTCTTACCGGTGACCTTGGGCGCATGGACAGAAGATGAAACAATTAAAACAATGGATATGTTGATGGGTAAATCCGAATCCGGAGCGCGTCGTGATTGGTTAGAAGAGCGCGGTAACGAAGTAGAGGCGGATATTTAATGGCAATTAAAAAAACTCCAGGTAGCGTAGACTCTACAGAGCAAGCTGACTTGTTTGCAATCGATGAACCCATTGCTACTCAGGCAGGCGGCCCCAATGATCCGCATGATCCGAAAAAGATTGAACTTAATGAGGATGACAAGGATAGCCTCACGCTGGCCGTCTATGCTGAACGTGCTTACTTAGATTACGCCATTAGCGTCGTCAAGGGTCGCGCTCTGCCAGATGTATCCGATGGTCAGAAGCCAGTTCAACGCCGCATTCTGTTCTCGATGAGTGAGATGGGTTTGCGTGCTGATGCGAAGCCAGTCAAGAGTGCGCGTGTGGTCGGTGATGTACTGGGTAAATTCCATCCCCATGGCGATCAATCTGCTTATGACGCATTAGTGCGTCTTGCCCAAAGTTTCTCATTACGTTATCCATTGATTGATGGTCAAGGTAACTTTGGTTCCCGTGATGGAGATGGTGCAGCGGCAATGCGTTACACCGAAGCGCGTTTAACCAAAATTGCTGGTTTGTTGTTAAGCGAGATTGATGAAGGTACGGTCGATTTTGCGCCGAACTATGACGGATCTTTTCAAGAACCTAAGTTGTTACCAGCACGCTTACCATTTGTTCTATTGAATGGCGCATCAGGTATTGCGGTAGGTATGGCAACGGAGATTCCTTCACATAACCTACGAGAAGTGGCTAGCGCAGCGATTGCCTTGATGAAGTCTCCGAAGATGAGTACTTCAGAGTTACTGGAAATCATACCTGGCCCGGACTACCCTGGTGGCGGTCAAATTATTTCTTCTCCAGCAGAAATTGCGCAGATTTATGAAGCAGGTCGCGGCAGCTTAAAAGTACGTGCCCGTTGGTCTGTTGAAGAATTGGCACGTGGTCAATGGCAAATCGTGGTGAATGAACTACCGCCATCAACTTCATCGCAGCGGGTATTGCAAGAGATTGAAGAAATCACCAATCCTAAAGTCAAAGTTGGCAAGAAGACTTTGACCCCAGAGCAAAGCAATCTCAAATCCACCATTCTGAATGTCCTTGATGGCGTACGTGACGAATCTAGTAAAGATGCAGCTGTACGCTTGGTGTTTGAGCCTAAGAGTAAAAACATTGATGTCAATGAGCTTGCTAACTTATTGCTAGCTCATACATCACTAGAGTCCAATGCACCAATGAACTTGGTCATGATTGGTACTGATGGTCGTCCACGTCAAAAGGGTCTTAAAAAGATTATTTCTGAGTGGATTTCTTTCAGAGTGGCTACTGTTACAAGACGTACTCAATACCGTTTAGGCAAGGTGAATGACCGGATGCATATTTTGGAAGGGCGCTTAATCGTCCTTCTGAATATTGATAAGGTCATTAAGATCATTCGCAATAGCGATGAACCTAAGGCTGACCTCATCAAAGAGTTTAAGCTGAGTGATCGTCAAGCAGAAGATATTCTCGATATCCGCTTGCGTCAGTTGGCCCGCCTTGAGGGCATCAAGATTGAGCAAGAGTTGAAAGAACTCAAGTCTGAGCGTGATGACCTTGAAGGTTTATTGCAGAGCGATACCGTTCTACGTAAACGTATCATCAAAGAAATCGAATCCGACATGAAGGATTTCGGCGATGATCGTCGCACCTTAATTCAGGAAGATAAGCGCGCTGTAGCTGAGACTAAAGTATTAGATGAGCCAGTCACCGTGATCGTGTCGCAAAAAGGTTGGGTACGCGTACGCCAAGGCCATGAACATGATGCAACCCAGTTTGCCTTTAAAGCGGGTGATGCCTTGTATGGCACATTTGAGTGCCGCACAGTTGATGTGATGCAAGGCTTTGGTAGTGATGGCCGCGTCTATACCGTGCCAGTCAGTGAATTGCCTGGCGCGCGTGGCGATGGCTCACCGTTAACTAGCTTTGTGAATTTAGCCGCTGGATCACAAATGGTTGCTTACTATGCTGGTCAGTCTGATGATCTTGTATTGATTTCTACTAGATCAGGTAACGGCTTCCTTGCCAACGTGGCAGACATGACTACCCGCAATAAGGCTGGTAAATCTTTTGTTGGAATCGACAGCAAATTTCCAGGTGGTGATGCGCCTTTGGGGGTTGCTAAGGTCACGGCAGGTATGAAGCAGGTAGCTTGTTTATCTGAAAGCTCTAAGTTATTAGTGTTCCCGCTGGATGAGCTAAAGCGCTTACCGACTGGTGGTAAAGGTGTCATTCTGATGGGCTTGGATGATAAAGAGAGGTTAGCCGCTGCCATTGCTGTTGGTCCTGATGGCGCTACGTATTCAGGTGCGGGGCGTGCTGGTAAACCAACGGAGCTCAGTCTTGATGCGAAAACCTTGAAGTCGTTTGCAGGTAATCGTGCCCGTAAAGGTCACTTTGTAGAGCCAAGACTCAAAGACGGAAAGCTCACAGCGAACTAAGAAGCTAATCTGCGTTAAACCTTCTTGGGAACTGGTACGCCGTACTTGACGGCAATGACTTCAGCTAGGATCGATACGGCTATCTCAGGCGGAGTCAAAGCGCCGATAAATAGACCAACGGGTCCGTGAAGGCGTTCAACTTGCTCCTGTGTCACATCAAATTCCAGCAAGCGGTCTTTACGTTTCTTGGTATTGATTCTGCTACCCAGTGCTCCCACATAAAAAGCAGGGGACTTCAATGCCTCCATTAAAGCCATGTCATCAAGCTTAGGGTCATGCGTTAAGGCTACAACCGCTGTATGGGAGTCAACCCCAATTTCTAACAGCACGTCGTCTGGCATACCCTTGATAAACTGAATCTGTTCACGATTGATGCCTTCTGCATATTCTTCGCGCGGGTCAATGACTATTACTTCAAAGTCTGACGCAAGCGCAAAGTCAGCGGTATACAGTGACAGCTGTCCGGCCCCAATGATCACCATGCGCCAGCGAGGACCGTAAGTAGTTTTCATCAAGCGCTCATCGCAGATGAATGCCTCATTACGATTACCAGCTGCGAGCGTAGATTTACCAGTCGCAAGATCCACTGTGCGTGAAGTAATTTGGTGGTTGCTAATGGACTCTAGAATGGCCTCCAAAATAGCTAGCTCTGGTTTTGGCTCTACAAGCAATCGAAGGGTTCCGCCACAGGGCAGGCCAAAACGGGCGGCCTCTTGTTGGCTAACGCCATACACCACCATTTCTGGTAAATCTCGAGTTAGGATTTCAGTTTGTACTCGGCGAATCAGGTCATCCTCGACGCATCCACCAGAAACTGAGCCGGTAACTTGCCCGTCACCTCGAATAGCCAACCACGAGCCAATAGGTCTTGGAGCGGATCCCCAAGTTTGAACAACGGTGGCAATGGCAACCGGATGGCCTGATTTGAGCCAATCTACCGCGGCTTTTAATACACTTAAATCGGTACTATTCATTTACTGTTTTTAATTTCTTACGTTTAATTTTTATATTTATTATTTATTGCTAGCAATCTAATTATTATCTCTCTAATGACAAGTTCTAGCCCATCAGCCCAAGATGCACAATTACGTATAGCCGTGCTCTTATTGGCGGCGGGCGAGGGCAGTCGGCTAGGTACCCATCCAAAAACCTTGCTTCATCGTGATGGAAAGACTCTTTTAGAGCGTTTTACAAGTGCAATTCAAGGATTTAGTCCTGTCGAATGCATTGTGGTCACTGGCTTTCATGCTCAGTTGATTGAGTCTGTAATCGCAAAGATGAATGCCTCTTTAACTCATCCGATGAAGATCATTAGAAATGCTTCACCAGAGGCGGGTCAGCCATCCTCAGTTCGCTTAGGTCTAGAATCATTTAAATCTAATTTCGATGCCTTGCTAGTCGCGCTTTCCGATCAGCCTGAAGTGGGTGCAAAGGAAATACAAGAATTGCTTGATGAATACACTAAGCGAGAAGATGGTCAGGAAATTATTCTGCCATTAGTGGATGGAAAGCGGGGCAATCCTGTGTTGTTTTCTTATAAAGCTTTCTTGGATGTATTGGCCAAACCAGGCATGGTTTGTCGATCTTTCATGGATGCCAATCCCGACAAGGTAAGAGCTATGCACACCTGTAATCAGGCATTTGTGATGGATGTCGACACACCGGAAGACATCCAAAGACACAAATTAAATCTATTTCCTTTTTAAATCTCTGCAATTAACTCGATTTCAACACAAGCACCCAGAGGGATTTGCGCCACACCAAATGCGCTACGAGCATGTTTTCCCGCATCACCAAACACTTCAAAAAGTAGTTCTGAGCAACCGTTCACGACTAAGTGTTGCTCTGTAAATTCAGAGGTCGAGTTCACTAGCCCCATCACTTTGACTATGCGCTTTACTTTATCCAGTGAGCCTAAGTGATTTTGAAGTGTGGCAATGAGATCAATCGCAATGGATTTCGCGGCAGCCTTACCGGTTTCGGTATCTATATCAAGACCCAGCTTGCCAACCCAGGGCTTGCCATCTCGCTTAGCAATATGCCCCGACAGAAAAACGGTATTGCCAGTCGTTGCTGCCATGACGTAGGCAGCAGCAGGAGGGCCAGCTGGAGGTAAGTCAATACCGAGGGATTTTAGGCGATCGCTAATGTGATTTGTCATAGAGTTTTAGTGAAGAAAAAAATAAAGAAGGTTAGGTAAATCTTACTGGATTACTTTGATAGTTGACGCATGGCATTCTCGAGACCATTTAAGGTCACAGGATACATGCGGTCTTTCATGAGACCTTTCATGATGTCGATGGATTGTCGATATTGCCAAACTGATTCTGGTTCTGGATTAAGCCAGGCAAAGTGAGGGAAGTGCTCAATGAGGCGATTAATCCACGCAGCACCAGCTTCTCGATTGTTATATTCAACCGATCCATTGGGGCTTAGAATCTCGTAAGGTGACATAGTGGCATCACCAATGAAAATCAGTTTGTAGTCGGAGCCATACTTATTGATTACGTCTTGAGTTGCGGTAACTTGATTGCGTCTGCGACGATTACTTTGCCAGAGATTTTCATATACGCAGTTATGAAAGTAGTAATACTCCAAGTATTTGAATTCTGTTTTGACGGCGGTAAATAATTCAGAGATGCGCGTAATATGATCATCCATCGAACCGCCCACATCCATCAGTAACAAGACTTTGACCTGGTTGTGACGCTCTGGACGCATTTGGATATCGAGCATCCCTGCGTTTGCAGCAGTAGAGTGAATCGTTTTATCGAGATCTAACTCTAGATTTAAGCCTTCTCTGGCAAAACGACGTAAGCGACGTAAAGCCATTTTGATATTGCGCGTTCCTAGGCTGAGATCGCAGTCGTAGTCTTTAAATTCTCGGACTTCCCAGACTTTGACGGCCGTACGATTGCCCGCACTCTCGCCGCCAATACGAATACCCTCTGGGTGGAAGCCGCTATGCCCAAAGGGAGATGAACCACCCGCACCAATCCATTTATTGCCACCACCATGCCATTCTTTTTGCTCTTTCAAAAGCTCTTGAAGGCGCTTTTTTAACGCTTCAGGCCCGCCTAATTTTTTGAGTGCCGCCTTTTCTTCTTCAGTTAATACGCGTTGCAGTTTTTTCTCAAGCCAGTCCAAAGGAATATCAGGAGCTAAAGCGATGATTTGCTCTACACCATTGAAGTAGGAGCCAAACACTTGATCAAAGCGATCAAAGTGCTGCTCATCCTTGACTAAGGTCATCCGGGCTAGTTGATAAAACTCATCAATCGAAGGATCAATAACCCCTTCCTTTAGCGCTTCTAGCAGCGTTAAAAATTCCCGCACTGAAACAGGCACTTTGGCCTCTTTGAGATTGAGAAAGAATTGAATCAACATGATTCAGTTATTAAAAATATTAGCTCGTCAGATCAGCGGTGATTGCGGTTCATCATCACCAAACGCTCGAAGAGATGTATATCTTGCTCATTTTTAAGAAGCGCTCCATGCAGCGGAGGAATCGTAATTTTGTCATCACCGCTATACAGAGCCTCGGCAGGAATATCTTCTGCAAGTAATAGCTTTAACCAATCGATGAGCTCAGAAGTGGAAGGCTTCTTTTTTAAGCCTGGTAAAGAGCGGATTTGATAGAAAGATTGAAGCGCAGCTTCCAATAATTCTTGCTTGATATTTGGATGGTGGACATCCACAATGCTTTGCATTGTTTCTACGTCCGGAAAAGAGATGTAGTGGAAGAAGCAGCGACGCAAAAATGCATCTGGTAATTCTTTTTCATTATTTGAAGTGATGATGACAAGGGGGCGGTGCTTTGCCTTGATCAACTCACGCGTTTCGTATACATAGAACTCCATACGGTCGATTTCTCGCAAGAGGTCGTTTGGAAACTCAATATCGGCTTTATCAATCTCATCAATCAACAAAACAACGGGTTCATCTGCTTCAAATGCCTGCCAAAGAACACCTTTCACAATGTAATTGCGAATGTCATTCACCTTTTCATCGCCAAGCTGGGAGTCTCTTAATCTGCTGACGGCATCGTATTCATAAAGACCTTGTTGCGCCTTGGTGGTCGATTTAATGTGCCATTGCATCAGTGGCATGTTCAGGGCTGCAGCCACTTCCTCGGCCAGCATGGTTTTTCCTGTTCCTGGTTCTCCTTTTATTAATAAAGGGCGCTGAAGCCGTATCGCGGCATTGACAGCCAATTTCAAGTCATCAGTAGCTACATAGCTTTGCGAGCCGTCGAAGCGGGATTGGTTCTTAGTCATGGTGAGGGCAATTAATTTGTCTGTGAATAGCCGTCAAGTATAGGTAAAAGGGTCGCTACTTTCTGTGTTTTTACTCATTTCAAGGGGTAAAAACAGGGGATCTCGGCTCGTCTCCGCTATACTCTCTCCAAATTGATTTGAATCAAACTCGTAACTACTGATTTCTATGAAAAAACACCTCATTCTTTCCCAATTGACCCTCTGTGCTGCTTTGGCTTTTGCCGGATTCTCAGCTCAAGCTCAAGACGTCAAAGGTTCTGCCCAAGCTGGACAAGGCAAGGTTTGGCTCTGTATTGGCTGCCATGCCATCCCTGAATACCGCGCTGACTATCCTTTGGTATACAAAGTCCCCATGATTGGCGGTCAAAATGCTGCTTACATTGCCAGCTCTTTAGCGGCTTACAAAAAAGGTGAAAGAAAGCATCCAACGATGCGCGCAATAGCAGGTAGCTTGTCTGATCAAGATATGGCTGACCTCGGCGAATACTATGCTGCGCAAACTGCCAGCTCACTTAATAACCCACTGAAGTGATATTTAGAGGCACGTTTATGAAATTCGCACTAATTACCGCCATTTTGTTATCCAGCATTGGCTTGGCTCAAGCAGCTAGCGCCGAAAAAGGTCAAGCACTTGTAGAGAAGGGCAACTGCGCCTCCTGCCATGGTGCTGGTCTTAATGCGCCAATCTTGCCCGCTTATCCAAAGTTGGCCGGTCAGCATGCTGATTACCTCTACTACGCTTTGCGCGCTTACCAAGTTGGCGGCTCTAATCCGCAGTTTGGCCGTAACAATGCAGTAATGTCTTCTCAGGCCAAGCCTTACAGCGATGCAGATCTTCTTGATATGGCTGCTTATATTGCTAAATTGCCAGGAAACTTTGTTGTTAAGAAGTAATTTTCTTAATTAACTAGAATCTCACTATAAGGCTTAGCTTAATCACCTAAGCCTTTGTTATTTATAGCATTTGTAGGGTATCTTTTATTTCGTAGCCTCAAGCCCTCTCGCGAGGTGATTGCGCATAGCCAGCTCTGCAGCCACGGGATCTCTTTTGAGAATAGCCTGGAGAATTTCCCGATGCTCAAGCAGGGAACTTAAAAGGCGATCCCCTCTACTTAAAGAATCACGTCTTTGGAGCTTGAGCACCTTACGTAGGTCATCAATAACGCCATTCATCCACTTATTTCCGGCAATTTCTTGGATTAATTCATGAAATTTGACGTTAAATTCAAAAAACTGCCCGATATCGCGATCTGCAGCAGCCTTTTCGAGGCGGTGATGTAAATCATCCAATTGGGTTAGCTGGGCTTCAGTAGCATTTATAGCTGTTTCTTTGGCTGCCTGACCCTCTAGCAAGGAGAGAACGGTAAAGATTTGCTCTAAATCACGCCTATCAACCTCGGTTACATAAGAGCCTTTATTCATTTTGCTTGTTACAAGCCCCTCGGAAGCTAGTACCTTGATGGCTTCACGCATAGGCGTGCGGCTTATTCCGAAGGCAATAGCCAAGCTTTGTTCATCCAGCCAGCTTCCGGGGGCTAGTTCATGCGAGAAGATTTGCTCGCGTAAGCGCTCGGCAACATCCTCATATAAAGGCCTATTTATTAATTTTGTATTCATAATTATGTATACAGTATCTAGACAAATTCAGAAAAGTCAAGCAAAATAGCCCTACAGAATTAGTGATGATGTAAAAAGCCAACCGGGAGTGCTTTGTGAGTACAAGTGATAAAAAGTCTGCATCGAATTCATCTAATACTTGGCCCAATGTGCCAGACTGCGATTTAGATGCTTGGAAAAAATCAGCCCAAAAGTCAGCGCCCAATGGTGATGTTGATAAATTAGGCTGGCAAACGCCAGACGGTATTCATCTAAAAGCTTTATATACGGCCAAAGATACCGAGGGTCTTCAGTACACCCATTCTTTGCCAGGCTTTGAGCCTTTCGTACGTGGACCACAGGCAACCATGTATTCAGTTCGACCTTGGACCATTCGCCAGTACGCCGGCTTCTCAACTGCAGAAGAATCCAATGCCTTTTATCGCAAGGCGCTGGATTCAGGTGGTCAGGGTGTTTCTGTTGCTTTTGACTTGGCAACTCATCGTGGCTATGACTCTGATCATCCGCGCGTGACTGGTGACGTTGGCAAGGCAGGCGTGGCCATCGACTCAGTAGAAGATATGAAAATCTTATTCGATGGAATTCCGCTAGACAAGGTATCCGTTTCGATGACGATGAACGGAGCAGTGCTGCCGGTGTTGGCGGGTTATATCGTTGCTGGTGAAGAGCAGGGTGTGAAGCAAGAGTTGCTATCAGGCACTATTCAGAATGACATTCTGAAAGAGTTTATGGTGCGCAATACCTATATCTATCCACCAGAGCCTTCGATCCGCATCATCGGTGACATCATCGAATACACCGCCAAACATATGCCGAAATTTAATTCGATCTCGATTTCGGGTTATCACATGCAGGAGGCAGGTGCGAACCAAGTTCTCGAATTGGCATTCACATTGGCTGACGGTAAAGAGTATGTCAAAACTGCTTTGGCAAAAGGCCTGGATGTAGATGGCTTTGCTGGCCGCCTCTCCTTCTTCTTTGCTATCGGCATGAACTTTTACTTAGAGGTTGCTAAGTTACGCGCTGCACGTCTTCTCTGGTGGCGCATCATGAAGTCCTTCGAACCCAAGAATCCAAAGTCCTTGATGTTGCGCACCCACTGCCAAACATCTGGCTGGTCTTTAACTGAGCAAGATCCGTATAACAACGTTGTGCGCACCACCGTTGAAGCCATGGCCGCTGTATTTGGTGGCACACAATCTTTGCATACCAATTCCTTTGATGAAGCGATTGCTTTGCCTTCTGAGTTCTCTAGCCGTATAGCTCGCAACACGCAATTAATTCTGCAAGAAGAAACTCATATCACTAGCGTGATCGATCCATGGGCTGGCTCTTACATGATGGAAAGTCTTACTCAAGAGATGGCTGATAAAGCTTGGGAGATTGTTCAAGAGGTCGATGCCATGGGCGGTATGACCAAGGCTGTCGAGAGTGGTTGGGCAAAGCTCAAGATTGAAGCTGCGGCTGCTGAGAAACAAGCGAAGATTGATTCAGGCTCTGATGTGATTGTCGGTGTCAATAAATACAAGCTTGGAAAAGAAGACTTGGTTGACGTTTTAATGATTGACAACGATATCGTTCGAGAAAGCCAAGTTGCTCGTTTAAAAGATATCAAGGCGAAGCGCGACTCTAAGAAGGTAGAAACAGCATTAGAAGCGTTAACTAAGGCCGCAGAAGAAAACACTGACAACCTATTGGAATTGGCTGTGCAAGCAATCCGTTTGCGCGCTACGGTTGGCGAAGTCTCTGATGCATTGGAAAAAGTTTACGGGCGCCATCGCGCCGATACTCAAAAGGTGACTGGTGTGTATGCAGCTGCTTATGACTCAGCCGAAGGCTGGGATAAATTGAAAGTCGAGATCGCTGATTTCGCAAAAGACTTTGGCCGTCGTCCGCGTGTGATGATTGCCAAACTTGGTCAGGATGGCCATGATCGTGGCGCTAAAGTGGTTGCAACCGCCTTTGCTGATTTAGGTTTTGACGTAGATATTGGACCTTTGTTCCAAACGCCTGAAGAGTGCGCACGTCAAGCCATTGAGAACGATGTCCATGCTTTAGGAGTTTCCACTTTGGCAGCGGGTCATAAGACTTTAGTTCCCGCCATAATTGCCGAATTGAAAAAGCAGGGTGCCGACGACATTATTGTCTTTGTGGGTGGAGTCATTCCAAGGCAAGATTATGAGTTCTTATACGATGCTGGAGTTAAGGGTATTTATGGCCCAGGCACTCCGATTCCAGCATCTGCTAAGGATGTGCTCGAGCAGATTCGCAAATCTGCAAAGCCTGCTTAACTTTAGATAAAAAGAAAACAGCATGCTCAATGCAGTAGACCAAGCCTTAGTGAATGACCTTACCGGTGCACCCTCAGCGGCGCAGCGCCGTGCATTGGCCAAGATCATTACTTTGCTTGAATCCACTCGCATGGATCATCGTCAGCGTGCTGATGAGGTGCTCAATACTTTATTACCCAAGACGGGTAAGTCTTTTCGCTTGGGCATCTCAGGCGTGCCTGGCGTTGGTAAATCTACTCTCATCGAAACCTTAGGCTTAGATTTAATTGCAAAAGGCCATCGCGTTGCGGTTCTCGCTATTGATCCTTCCTCGAGCTTATCGGGTGGCTCTATTTTGGGCGATAAGACTCGTATGGAGAGACTATCCGTTTTGGATAACGCCTTCATTCGTCCGAGCCCATCATCTTGCACCTTGGGTGGCGTGGCCGAGAAAACTCGGGAGGCGATGTTAGTTGCCGAAGCTGCAGGATTTGACATTGTGATTGTTGAAACCGTGGGCGTAGGTCAAAGTGAAATTGCTGTTGCCGGTATGACGGATATGTTTCTATTAATGCAGCTACCTAATGCCGGCGACGATCTACAAGCAATTAAAAAAGGCGTGATGGAAATTGCTGATCTGATTGTGATTAACAAGGTGGATATCGATCCCAATGCTGCTATGCGTGCGCAACTATTTATCACCAGCTCTTTGCGACTATTAGGCTTTCAAGGCAATCCTGATCACGCCACACATGATTTGGAGTTTTGGCATCCGACCGTCATGTGTTTAAGTGCCCTTGAGGGTAATGGCGTACCTGAGTTGTGGGAAAAAATTTTGCATTTTCAGAAACTACAAAATGCGAACGGTCAATTAGCATCGCGCCGTAAGCAACAAGCAGGGGCTTGGATGTGGGATCGGATTGATGCGGGTCTTAAGAATGCTTTTCAGAATCACCCAGTAGTACAAGCACTTTTGCCCAGCCTGAGCGCTGAGGTTAACCAAGGAACGATGGCCGCCTCGGTTGCTGCCAGACGTTTGCTTGAGGCAATGGGCCACGAATTTTTCTAAGGAGCAGTTATGAAGGAAATCATTCAACAGCTAGAAGCAAAGCGTGAGCTCGCCAGATTAGGTGGTGGGCAAAAGCGTATAGCTGCTCAACACTCCAAAGGTAAGTTAACAGCACGCGAGCGTATTGAACTCTTGCTAGATGCCGGCACATTTGAAGAGTGGGACATGTTTGTTGAGCATCGTTGCCATGACTTTGGTATGGCTGATCAGACTGTTCCTGGTGATGGTGTTGTCACGGGTTACGGCATGATTAATGGCCGTTTGGTCTTTGTATTTTCTCAGGACTTTACAGTCTTGGGAGGCTCACTTTCAGAGGCTCATGCGGAGAAGATTTGTAAGATCATGGATCAGGCGCTTAAAGTAGGTGCGCCCGTTATTGGCTTGAATGATTCCGGTGGTGCGCGTATTCAGGAGGGTGTCGCTTCTCTAGGTGGCTATGCTGAAATTTTCCAGCGTAATGTCACCGCTTCGGGTGTGATTCCACAAATCTCTTTGATCATGGGCCCATCAGCGGGTGGCGCTGTTTACTCGCCTGCACTCACAGACTTCATCTTTATGGTGAAAGACAGCTCCTATATGTTTGTGACCGGCCCTGAAGTCGTGAAGACGGTAACGCATGAGGATGTCACTGCTGAAGAGCTTGGTGGTGCAATAACTCATTCAACTATTTCAGGCGTTTGCGATCTTGCTTTTGATAATGACGTTGATGCCATCATAATGCTCCGTCGTTTCTTTAACTATCTCCCATTATCGAATCGTGAAAAGCCGCCCATGATTAATGGGGCGCAGCGTACCGAAGAGCCTGATTTCTCACTCGATACATTGGTGCCGAGCAATCCAAATCAGCCTTATGATATGAAAGAATTGATCAGGAAAATTGTTGATGATGGCGAGTTCTTTGAGCTCCAGCCTGATTACGCTAAAAATATCTTGATTGGTTTTGCACGCATGGAAGGTCGCTCAATTGGTATCGTCGCTAATCAGCCCTTAGTGTTAGCTGGCTGCTTAGATATCAAGGCATCTATCAAAGCTGCACGTTTCGTTCGCTTTTGCGATGCCTTCAATATTCCAGTAGTCACTTTAGTTGATGTACCTGGATTTATGCCGGGCACCTCTCAGGAATATGGCGGCATCATCAAGCATGGCGCAAAGCTGCTCTACGCTTATGCCGATTGCACCGTTCCTAAGGTCACGCTGATTACTCGTAAGGCTTACGGTGGCGCCTATGATGTGATGGCCTCTAAGCACTTGCGTGGCGATGTGAACTTTGCTTGGCCCTCAGCTGAAATTGCAGTCATGGGTCCCAAAGGGGCTGTTGAAATTATCTTCCGCGAAGAAAAGTCTGATCCGGCAAAAATTGCGGCTCGGGAAGCTGAGTACAAGGCCAAGTTTGCCAATCCCTTTGTAGCTGGTCGTCGTGGGTATATAGATGACGTCATCTTGCCTCATGAAACACGTAAACGTATCTCACGCTCTTTGGCAATGCTCAAGGACAAAGAGCTTACAAATCCACCGCGCAAACACGGCAACATCCCCCTTTAAGGCGCCGGAGAAATCATGACCACAAAAATGTTTAAGAAAATTTTGATTGCTAACCGCGGCGAGATTGCTTGCCGTGTGATTAAAACCGCCAAAAAGATGGGTATTAAAACGGTTGCCGTCTACTCTGAAGCTGATAAAGAAGCGCGTCATGTACAGATGGCTGATGAAGCAGTTTGTATTGGGCCTGCACCGTCACGTGAATCCTATCTTGTAATGGATCGCATCATTGAGGCCTGCAAGGATACTGGCGCCGAAGCAGTCCATCCTGGCTACGGTTTCTTATCTGAGAATGAGCAATTTGCACGTCGTTGCGAAGAAGAGGGCATTGTTTTTATCGGCCCCAAGCATCAATCTATTGCGGCGATGGGCGACAAGATTGCTTCCAAAAAGCTTGCCTTAGAAGCTAAGGTCAATACGATCCCTGGATTTAATGAAGCAATAGAAAAAGCGGAAGATGCTGTCAAGATTGCCCAAGACATTGGCTATCCCGTCATGATTAAAGCATCAGCAGGTGGTGGTGGTAAAGGCCTGCGCGTAGCCTTTAACGATAAAGAGACTTTCGAAGGATTTACAGCCTGTCGAACTGAGGCTCTCAATAGCTTTGGTGATGATCGTGTCTTCATTGAAAAATTTGTTGAAGGTCCACGTCATATTGAGATTCAGGTGCTGGGTGATGCACATGGCAATATTGTGTATCTCGGTGAGCGAGACTGCTCGATTCAGCGTCGCCATCAAAAGGTCATTGAAGAAGCGCCGTCTCCCTTTATTGATCTTGCAACGCGTAAGGCCATGGGTGAGCAAGCCGTTGCTTTAGCAAGGGCGGTTAATTATCAATCAGCCGGTACCGTTGAGTTCGTGGTGGGTAAAGATAAGTCCTTCTACTTCCTCGAGATGAACACCCGCCTGCAAGTGGAGCACCCAGTAACTGAAGGTATTACTGGCCTCGATTTGGTTGAGCAGATGATTCGTGTGGCTGCTGGCGAGAAACTGGCATTTAAGCAAGAAGATATCAAGCTTAGTGGCTGGTCGATGGAGTGTCGTATTAATGCGGATGATCCATTTCGTAACTTCTTACCATCGACTGGCCGCTTAGTGAAATACCGTCCGCCAGCAGAGCTAGATGGTGTGCGTGTTGATACTGGTGTCTATGAGGGTGGCGAGATTCCGATGTATTACGACTCCATGATTGCCAAATTGATTGTGCATGGCAAGGATCGTACTGAAGCAATTGAAAAGATGCGCTCTGCGCTTAACGACTTCGTCATTCGTGGCATCCACTCAAATATTCCTTTTCAAGCCGCTTTGTTACAGCACCCTCGATTTGTATCAGGAGACTTTACAACTGGCTTTATTGCTGAAGAGTATCCAGATGGCTTCAAAAAGGATTCAGTGCAACCAGCCGATCCTAAACGTTTAGCAGCTCTAGCGGCATTCATGCGCTATCGCTATCTTGAGCACATCAAAATGATTGATGGCCAGTTAGCTGGTCATGAAATGACCATTGCGAAGAGATTTGTCGTTGTTACTGGATCGAAGGTAGGCTCAAGCGAAGACATCAAAGAAATCCCTATCCGGGTGGAACTTAAAGATGGCATTTACTCTGTCTATATTGAAGAGGAAGGTGATGTTAGTCGTTACAACATCGTTAGCAAATGGCGTCCAGGTGAGATTTGTTTACACGCTACCATCAATGGCACACAAAAAATTACCGCACAGGTAGAGCGTAAGGGTGTTAAATACGCCCTTGTTTTAGATGGCGCCCATTTTGAGTGCATGGTGCTTAGTCCGCTCGGTGCCGAGCTTCAGCGCCGTATGTTGGTGAAGGTTCCGCCAGATACTTCTAAGTTAGTAATGTCGCCAATGCCAGGTCTATTGACTAATATTTCTGTCAAAGTTGGTGAGACTGTTACAGCCGGTCAAAAATTAGCTGCCATTGAAGCAATGAAGATGGAAAACACGCTTGTTGCTGCTCAAGATGGTGTCGTTGCTGAAATCTGTGCCAAGGTTGGCGAAAGCTTAGCAGTTGATCAATTGATTATTCGCTTCGAATAGAGCAATCATGACTAAACCGTTCAAGATATTGGGGATTCAGCAAATTGCTATCGGCGGCGAAGATAAGAATCGTCTTCGTAAGCTTTGGGTTGACTTATTAGGTTTCGAGTACAAAAGTACTTTTGTGTCCGAACGTGAAAACGTGGATGAAGATATTTGTGCTATCGGTAAGGGGGCTCATGAGATTGAAGTGGATTTGATGCAGCCGTTTGATATTGAAAAGAAGCCTGCTGTTCATCAAACACCCCTCAATCACATTGGCTTATGGGTTGATGACCTTTCAAAGGCTGTCGAATGGTTATCTGCCCAAGGTCTTCGATTTGCTCCTGGCGGGATACGTAAGGGCGCCGCTGGTTATGACATTACTTTTGTTCACCCCAAAGGAAATGAAGAGTTTCCTTTATGCGGTGAGGGCGTATTGATTGAACTCGTTCAGGCGCCACCAGATATCATTGCAAGCTTGAGTTCATAAGATCAAGAGAGTTCCAATTGACCCATATATTGGCCATCGACACCTCCTCAGCCTGGTGCTCGGTGGCTTTATCTTTAGATAACGCTGCCCCCATAGTTCGCCACCAAAAGGTGTCGGCTGGGGCTAGCCAACTCTTGCTGCCTTGGATTCAGGAGTTGTTATCCGAAGCCTCGATTGCACTTATTGACCTCGACGCTATTGCCATAGGAATCGGTCCCGGGGCTTTTACAGGTGTTCGCCTTGGCGTTGCTGTTGTTCAGGGTTTGGCAACAGCTGCTCGCTTGCCAGTGCTACCCGTTGCCAGCCTTGATGCCATAGCCAATCAACTGGTTCAAACCCCTGCATTTATTGCATCTGGGGCGCAGTCTTTTGTCATTGCTGTTGATGCTCGTATGGATGAAGTTTACTGGGCGAGCTATCAAGTTGCAGCCAATCTATTGCCTGTACGTCAGGGTGATATTCATCTGACTGCTCCAGAGGGAGTTGAGCTCACGCAGATTGATTTTTTAGTAGGGAGCGCAATTGCTGAATTTGGTGACCGCATCTTTGCTAGCGCCCCAAGCCCATTTTCTAGCGCTCATCTTGATTCAACTATCGGAGTCAATTCCTTGGGCGTTTTGGCTTGTGCGCAAAATATGTGGGGTCAAGGCCTGCAACAAGACGTTCACTTGCTGGAGCCGCTATACATTCGTAATAAGGTAGCGCTGACCTCAGCAGAGCGAAGTCAACAACATGGTTGATAAGCTTAACTCTGTGCAATCGAATACTGCAGGCGTCTCTGAGCTTTCATTTTTGCCTATGACTGCGGCAGATTTAGATTCGGTTTTGGCTATTGAAGCAGTTTCACACATACATCCATGGACTAAGGGTAATTTCTCAGACTCATTGTCTGCGGGTCATTGGGCTTATTGTGTAAGGCCCCATTTAGCAGATGCGGTAAAAGGGAGTTATTTAGATCCAGAAATTCTTTGGGCCTATTGCATCTTGTTTCCTGCTGTAGATGAATTGCATCTCCTAAATATTACTGTTTCACCCAAATTACGTCGCTTGGGGATAGGCGTAAAAATGATGAATGCCATTGAGGGGGTAGCTGCACAGCAAAATATGCCTCGGATTATTTTAGAGGTTCGCCCTAGCAACGAGGCAGCCCTTCATCTCTATCAAAGCCTGGGGTATGAGCAAATTGGTTTGCGCAAAAATTATTACCCAGTCGATGCTGTCAATGGCTTGCGTGAAGATGCGCTAGTTTTGGCTAAATCGATTAAGCTTGAGGCATGACTATGAGTACAAACTCCACCTTTCTTAAAGAAATGGGTATCACCGAGTGGACAACGCGCGACGCTGCTCCAGAGCCTATTCAAGCGATACTTACTGCCGAGGTAAGCAATGATCAGGCTGCCACAGAAACACAAGAGCGTCACTCTTCAGGCATATGGTGGTTTTTTGGTAACAAACCTCAAGGTGATGCTGAAGTCCTTTTTCAGAATATCATTCGGGCTCTTGGCCTAACCCCACAAGAGTGGTCCTGGAAAAATCCCGCGGACAAATTGAATCCCGAGCTATTGCCGCAAGATGGAACACCCATAGTTGCCTTAGCGTTTGGTGGCGCTGCCGCTCAAAAATTATCTGGTGAGCGGGATGCACTGCCAGAACTTCGCGAAACTGTTTTAGCCATTAACGCTGATGGTGCAGAGGACCTGCCGCTGATAGCTACTTTTGAATTAAATCAATTACTTTCAAGGCCAAAGGATAAGGCCCTATTTTGGCAAGATCTTCTACTGGCAAGATCAGTATTGCAAAATATCTAAATCTTGAGCTTAGTGCTTGTGTTCACCAATTAAATGCATGGAGTCGTATTCGGCTTGATTGGCAGCATGACGTTTAATTACCATCCACATGATCACACTCACCACTACGCCAAAGCCAATAATGACTGCCTGAATTGGAACATCCAACCAAATCAATCCGGAATAGATTAGTAGCATCATCAAAACAGAAATATTTTCATTAAAGTTTTGAACCGCAATGGAGTGGCCAGCTGACATCAGTACGTGCCCACGATGTTGCAGTAGGGCATTCATAGGCACAACAAAATAGCCTGCTAACCAGCCCACCAAAATCAATAAGAAGTATGCTGGCAGCAATTTGAGCGAAAGCTCAAACTTCCCGACAGTCAAGACCGTAATGTTAGGCAGCATGTCTGAGTTATAGATAGCCATAACGCAAACAACTACTCCCATGGCAATGCCATATGGGAGTACCTTGAGTGAACTTCTGAGAGGAATGCGCCAGGCAGCATACATAGCTCCTCCGGCAACCCCAAATGCAGATATTGCTTGGAGGATAGCCCCTTGAGACAGTGTCATATGGAGAGCTACCTGAGCCCACTTAATCACAATAAATTGCAAAGTGGCACCGGCACCCCAAAACAGAGTAGTGACTGCCAATGAGATTTGGCCAAGACGATCATCCCAAAGGGTCTTAAAGCAGACAGCAAAATCTTTTACCAACTCGATGGGATTGGTCTTTTGGGACTCGTAGCGGGCCCCTGTGTCTGGGATGCGTAAATTAATAAGGGCTGCCAGCACATAAATCATCATGATGATCATGATGGCTGACTCTGCCGCAGTATCGATGCCAGTTTCTAGGATTGGCAGATCAAATCCGAGGAGGCTTTCAGATACGGACTTGCTAATCAACACTCCGCCAAACACCGTACCCATAATGATGGAGCCTACCGTAAGCCCCTCAATCCAACCATTGGCTGCCACCAGCTTTTCAGGTGGGAGTAGCTCAGTGAGGATGCCGTATTTAGCAGGTGAATAGGCAGCGGCTCCTAGGCCCACAATTGCATAGGCCAGTAAAGGGTGGCTTCCGAACAGCATGACTACGCAACCGATAAACTTAATCGTATTAGTGATGAACATGACATTGCCCTTGGGACGGGAGTCAGCAAAGGCCCCCACAAAGGCTGCCAGCAATACATAAGAGACAACGAAGAATAATTTGAGTAAAGGAGTCATCCAGGCCGGAGCTTCAAGCTGGACTAAGAGGGCGATTGCTGCGATCAGCAAGGCGTTATCAGCAAGCGACGAAAAAAATTGCGCCGCCATAATAATGTAAAAACTACGGTTCATTCGTACAATCTAGTCATTAAATAATTAAAACATGAAAGGAGGGTGTAAATGAGTCAGTCGGCTAACCGCTTTATTAGTAGGCCTATTGTGGCAACTATACACACTGATGCCTTTCGACATAATTTAGGCCGTATTCGGGAGCTTGCCCCAGAATCGAAGATCTGGGCAGTTGTGAAGGCTAAAGCCTATGGCCACAGCCTAGAAGCCGCATTTAAGGGGCTGGAATCTACTGATGGCTTTGCCTTGCTGGATATTGCTGATGCTCAATGGCTAAGAGATCATGGTTGGGGAGGTCGCATCCTCCTTTTAGAGGGTCTTTTTAGTCAGCGAGAGCTCGAGCTAGTAATTAAGCTTCAATGTGACTTAGTAGTTCACAGCGAGAAGCAGGTTGTTTGGCTTGAAAGCGTCCAAAATCATTCAGGTCACCAAATAAACGTCTTCCTGAAACTGAATTCTGGAATGAATCGCCTTGGGTTTAGACCGGAAGCATATCGCACTGCCTTTCATCGTTTGCACGCTGCCGGATACCATCTGCATCACATGACTCACTTTGCTAATGCGGACCAGGTTGATCATTCGCCAACGGTTGGAGAACAAATGGAGTGTTTCAACAAAACTACCGAAGGACTTGAGGCGCCATCTTCCTTGGCGAATTCAGCCGCAATCCTGTGGTATCGCAACGCATTGGGAGATTGGATTCGCCCAGGTATTTTGCTGTACGGCGTTTCGCCAACTGGAGTGTATTCCGATATCGTCCGCTCTGAATTTCAAGCGGTGATGAGTTTGCGTAGTGAAATTATCGACATCCAAAACCTCAAGAAGGGTGACCATGTAGGTTACGGTGGTCACTATGAAGCTCCAGAAGATATGCGTATTGGTGTGATAGCTGGTGGTTATGCCGATGGATATCCACGTCATGCGGAAGATGGCACGCCAGTTTGGGTTGAGGCTGCTGATGCTCAGGGCGATGGCGTCATTTGCCCAATTGTTGGAAGAGTCTCCATGGACATGTTGACGATTGATCTGCGCGAGGCGCCTAATGCCAAGATAGGCAGTGTGGTGGAGCTATGGGGTAATGAGGTACCGGTAGATGATGTGGCTCAAATGAGCGGCACCATTGGCTATGAATTGATTTGCGCATTGGCGCAAAGGGTGCCGGTGCTTACTGAGTGAAGTCACCGGCTATATCGATTTTTACTTATTCCAGATCTGCCACCAGCGACGTTCTTTCTGAACGCGTTGACCGGTCAGCATCATTTGACTATCGGGGAAATTCAGCTTAAAGACACGTGCCGCATCGTTACTAAGATCAGTCATGCCCAGCTTTTCATAAGACTTCGTCAACAGGTAGAGCGCTTCCTCAACAGCTGGTGCGCGATCATAATCTCGAATCACGAGCTGAGCTCTATTAGCGGAGGCTAGGTAAGCTCCGCGTTGATAGTAGAAGCGGGCCACAATGACATCCGCCTCTGCTAATGAATTCACGATATAGCGCATCCGATCTAAAGAATCCGGCGCATATTTACTGTCGGGGAAACGCTCAACGACAACCTTGAAAGATTCAAAAGCTTCTTTAGCTGCTTTTGGATCACGCTCACTCAAATCTTGTCCTGTAAATTTACCGAGCCAACCTAAATCATCATTAAAGCTGATTAAGCCTTTGAGGTAATAGCCGTAATCTAAGTTGGGACTGCCTTGATGCAGCTTAATAAATCGATCGATAGCAACTAGAGCTTGGGCTTGCTCTTGTGCTTTCCAATAGCAGAAGGCAGCATTAATTTGCGCCTGTTGAGAATAAGGTCCAAATGGGAAGCGGCCTTCTAGCTTTTCAAAATACTTGCCGCACTTTGCATAGTCTGCATCTTTCATTTTCTCAGTGGCTTCGGAATACAGTTTTGTTTCTGACCAAATATCCGTGTCATCTTTTTGGCCATCACTGCCTGCACATCCACCCAGGACAAGGCAAGCAGCGCTAGCGCCCACTAGGAGAGAAATAAAGGATTTTCTGGAAGATGACCCAAGGGTGGTCGCAAGCCTTAAACTGGCGTCTGTAATAACGTCCGACATAACTAAAAGGCTCTTTAAGCGTGGCATTGCCGCATACTCCCGATTCGAATCCCATTGATTATATCGATGATGAGGATTTCATAGCCCTAGAAGTTCCCCCCGAGGTCAGCGGAGAGCGTTTGGATAAGTTTCTTGGTGGTGCTTTGCCTGATTATTCCCGCAATCGCCTTAAATCCTGGGTTGAGGCTGGGGCGGTAACGGTCGATGGAAAAGTCACCAAAGTCCGTCATTTACTTCGTGGGAGCGAGAGCATTAAGGTGTTTCCTCAAGAAATGCCTGAACAGTTCGCTTTTTCTCCTGAAAATATCCCCCTAGATGTTGTTTATGAAGATGACTCCATCATTGTGGTCAATAAATCTGCTGGACTCGTGGTTCATCCTGCCGCCGGTAATTGGACGGGAACCCTGCTAAATGCCTTGCTATATCGTTTTCCTGAGCTCAAGCAGCTTCCAAGAGCGGGCATTGTCCATCGCCTAGATAAAGATACCTCTGGACTCATGGTGGTTGCCAGAACCGATATTGCCCAAACCTCGTTGGTAAGACAGCTTCAAGAGCGGACAGTCGGGAGGCGTTACCTATCGTGGGTATGGGGTGATGCCCCTTCTCAGGGTAAGGTGCTGGCAACTGTTGGTCGAGATCAGCGCGATCGGCTCAAAATGTCCGCTGGTTCTGCTCAAGGTAAGCCTGCCGCTACCTTATTTCGGCGCTTGGCTAAAGGGAGCTTTACAGAAAGTTCAGTTGCTTTACTGGAGTGTCGCTTAGAGACTGGCCGTACCCATCAAATTCGGGTTCATTTAGAGTCTTTGGGTTTCCCTCTTTTAGGTGATCCGGTCTATCGCAAGAGGACCCCTGGGGTAGCCAAATCATTGCCTTTTACTCGCCAAGCTTTACATGCTTATGCCCTAAGTCTGCAGCATCCCACAACTCAGGAAGTCATGACCTGGTTTAGATTGCCTCCCCAAGATTTGATTGATTTACTGCCTTTGGTGGGAATGACTGAATCTGACTTGCCAAGAGAAGAGGCTCTATTGGCCTCTATTAAAAATGACCAACGCGCTCAATAAGATTGAACCAAGCTGGACTGTGTCTCAGCAAATTCAAGCTTTTTGCACTACCAGACAAGGCGGTATTAGTAAGCCACCATTCAATAGTCTTAACCTTGGACTTCATGCGGGTGACGATGTAGTGGATGTTCTCCAAAACCGGGTCATCGTCAGGTCAGAATTACCCGCTGAGCCGCTTTGGCTCAAACAAATTCATGGTGTGACGGTAAGCACCCCAGCCTCGAGAAATACTTTTGGCAATGGGTCATTTGAGGCGGACGCCGCAGTCACCAACATCCCAAACGAGGTGCTAGCCATTCTGGCTGCCGATTGCATGCCCGTATTATTTGCAAGTAAAGCTGGGGATGTCATTGGGGCAGCTCATGCTGGTTGGCGTGGTTTGAGCGGTGGCGTTCTGGAGAACACCATTAATGAAATGATGGCGCTATCTCCAGGCCTCACGACAAGTGATATCCGAGCGTGGCTGGGGCCAGCAATCGGGCCGAGCGCATTTGAAGTGGGTGAAGATGTTTTGCAAGCCTTTACTCAGCAGGGCAAAGACATCCTATCTAAGGCCTTTATTCCAATAATCGGCACCCCTGGAAAGTATCTGGCTGATCTATATTTACTGGCAAGAGATCGCTTACGTGTCCTAGGTATCGAGCAAATTACTGGTGGTGAGTTTTGCACCGTGAGCAGCCCAGAACGCTTCTTTTCATACCGTCGGGATAAGGTCACGGGTCGCTTTGCCTCTCTTATTTGGATTGCAGAAAGCGCTTAATCTTGGGGTTATTACTAGCCCAGCTTTGGGGCTAGGGTTAGTGCGTATAACCCTTCCAGCCTGATAGATGGAGAATGGTCTTAATAACTTTACGAGATCATTATGTTTGCAGGCATGAATACAGGTGTAGCGCCATCGTTGGCCCCACACCATATGGCGTTAATTCCCCCAGAACGCTTAGCGGAAATTCAAAAGGAATACTTCACTGAGTTCTCCCATCTTGCAACCAATCCTGAAGCTGTCGAAGTAAAGGATCGCCGTTTCTCTGGCAAAGCCTGGCACTCCTCATGGAGCAAAATGATTGCAGCAACCTATTTGCTGAATTCAAAACATTTGCTTGCGCTTGCTAAAGCAGTTGATGCGGATGAAAAAACGAAGATCAAGATTTTGTTCACTACAGAGCAAATGATTGATGCATTGTCACCATCCAACTTTATTGCCACCAATCCTGAGGTTCTTGAAAATATTATTAGTTCACAAGGCCAGTCTATTCAAAACGGCATTGTGAATTTGCTTGGTGACCTCAAAAAAGGGAAAGTTTCTCAGACGGATGAAAGTGCTTTTGAAGTCGGAAAAAATATTGCGACAACTGAAGGTCAGGTGGTATTTCGTAATGATCTCTTCGAATTAATTCAGTACACGCCGCTAACCGAAACAGTGTTTGAGCGCCCATACTTAATGGTGCCACCTTGTATTAACAAGTACTACATTTTAGATTTACAACCCGATAACTCAGTTGTGCGTTACATGGTTGAGCAAGGTCATACCGTCTTCTTGGTTTCTTGGAAAAATCCAGATGCTTCAATGTCCAAAGTTACTTGGGATGACTATGTAGGTGATGGCGTCATTAAGGCGATTGAAGTCGTCAAAGATATCGGTGGCACTGATTTAATTAACGTTCTCGGTTTTTGTGTCGGCGGAACCTTAACTTCAACCGCCTTGGCAGTACTAGCGGCGCGGAAAAAGAATTACGTCGCCAGCTTAACTTTGTTAACAACTCTGCTCGATTTTAGCGATAGCGGCATCCTAGACGTGTTCATCGATGAGGGAATGGTGAAGTTACGTGAGAGCACTATTGGTGGCGAAGGCGGTCAATTCGGCATGATGTCTGGCTTAGACTTGGGCAATACCTTTTCCTTCTTGCGTCCGAATGATCTAGTTTGGAACTATGTTGTTGAGAACTATCTGAAAGGCAATTCGCCGCCGCCGTTTGATTTGCTTTATTGGAATGGTGACTCAACTAATCTGCCCGGCCCTATGTATTGCTGGTATTTGCGCCATACCTATTTACAAAATGAATTAATCAAACCCGGCAAGCTCACCGTTTGCGGAGAAAAAGTGGACCTCGGCAAGATTACGGTTCCAGCCTATATCTACGCATCGCATGACGATCACATCGTGCCTTGGAAATCTGCTTATGAGTCTACGCATATCTTGAAGGGTAAAAGCCGTTTTGTTTTAGGTGCTTCTGGACACATTGCTGGCGTGATCAATCCACCAGCAAAAAATAAGCGACATTATTTTGAGAACAATAAATTAGCCAAGACTGCAGATGAGTGGTTGGCTGCGGCAAAAGATATTAAGGGTAGTTGGTGGCCTAACTACGCTAAATGGTTAGAAGAGTTTGGTGGCAACAAAGTGAAAGCTAGTAAAACGTTTGGTAATGCACGCTACAAAAAACTAGAAGCAGCGCCTGGTAAGTATGTGAAAGAAAAAATATCCACAGCTGCCCAATAATATTTTCATAAGGGGAATACATGACTCAAAAGATTGCATACGTAACTGGTGGTATGGGTGGCATTGGTACCGCTATTTGTCAGCGTCTTGCCAAGGATGGCTTTAAAGTTATCGCTGGTTGCGGTCCGAACTCCCCGCGCAAAGATCGCTGGATTGGCGAGCAAAAAGCTTTGGGTTATGACTTTATCGCTTCCGAAGGTAATGTTTCCGACTGGGAGAGTACGGTGATTGCCTTTGATAAGGTGAAGGCTGAAGTGGGACGGGTCGATGTTTTGGTCAATAACGCTGGAATCACCAAAGACAGCGTATTTCGCAAAATGACGCCAGATCAGTGGAAAGCAGTAATTGATACCAATCTCAATTCCTTATTCAATGTCACCAAACAAGTGGTCGATGGCATGGCTGATAACGGCTGGGGTCGCATTATCAATATCTCCTCTGTTAATGGTCAAAAGGGTCAATTTGGTCAGTCTAACTATTCAACGGCAAAAGCGGGTTTGCACGGATTTACGATGGCTTTGTCACAGGAGCTAGCCTCTAAAGGTGTAACGGTGAATACGGTTTCTCCTGGCTATATCGGTACCGATATGGTCAAAGCCATTCGTGAGGATGTGCTTGAGAAGATTGTTGCCGGCGTTCCGGTAAAGCGCTTAGGAACTCCCGAGGAAATCGCTTCGATCTGCTGTTGGATTGCCTCTGCTGACGGCGGCTACGCTACCGGGGCTGATTTCTCCTTAAACGGCGGTCTGCATACAGGCTAAATCCTAAAAAATAGAGTTTTAGTGGTCTCTTCATCGGCATATTTACCTTTAGCTCAAACTAGGGATAAACTATGCCGATGTTGCATTGCAGTACCAAGAGTTAGGAAGAAACTACATGGCCACACGTTCCAAAAAAGTCGGCGATAGCCGCTTAATCAAGAAGTATCCCAATCGTCGTTTATATGACACCCAAACCAGTGCCTACGTCACGCTGGCTGATATTAAAAGCTTAGTGATGGCTGGTGATGCTTTTAGCGTTGTAGATGCAAAAACTGAAGATGATTTAACTCGTAACATCTTGCTACAAATTATTCTGGAAGAAGAAGCTGGTGGAGCCCCAGTTTTTTCAACTCAAATGCTTTCTCAAATCATTCGCTTTTATGGAAATTCCATGCAAGGCTTGATGGGTAGCTATCTTGAAAAGACCATGCAATCTTTTGTAGATATTCATAATAAGTTGGGCGATCAAACTCAGGGTTTAGGTGCGGGCAGTACGCCGGAGGCTTGGGCCAAAATGATGAATCTGCAAAACCCAATGATGCAAGGTCTCATGGGTAACTACATGGAACAAAGTAAAGATCTGTTCGTCAAGATGCAAGAGCAAATGCAAAATTCTCCGAACTTGTTTAGTAGCTTCCCGTTTGCTGGGCAATCCAATAAGACTGAAAAAGAATAATTGTGGCAGGTAAAGTTGGTTTTGTTTCCTTAGGCTGCCCTAAGGCGCTAGTTGATTCTGAACTCATCCTCACGCAACTGAGCGCTGAAGGTTATGAGACCGCCAAAGACTACTCTGGTGCTGATCTGGTGGTTGTAAACACTTGTGGTTTTATTGATTCCGCGGTAGAAGAGAGTCTTGCAGCGATTGGTGAAGCCTTAGCTGAAAATGGGAAGGTGATTGTGACGGGTTGCTTGGGTGCCCGAAAAAATGCAGATGGTAGTGATCTCGTACAGAGTATTCACCCCAAAGTCCTGGCTGTGACTGGGCCGCATGCCACTCAAGAGGTGATGCAGGCTATTCATTTGTACCTGCCAAAACCGCATGATCCCTTTACCGATTTGCTGCCACCAATTGGCATCAAGCTCACACCAAAACACTATGCCTACTTAAAGATATCTGAGGGTTGTAATCACCGCTGTACTTTCTGCATTATCCCAAACATGCGAGGTGATTTAGTTTCACGTCCGATTGGCGAAGTATTACTTGAGGCAAAAAAATTATTTGAATCAGGCGTCAAAGAGTTGCTGGTTGTTTCGCAAGATACGAGTGCCTATGGCGTTGATATCCAATATCGCACTGGCTTTTGGGATGGCAAACCCGTTAAGACACGAATGTTTGATTTAGTAAACGCCTTAAACCAAATTGCGAGAGAGCATCAAGCTTGGGTGCGTTTGCATTATGTTTATCCCTACCCCCATGTCGACGATGTCCTGCCATTAATGGCTGAGTTTTCTGAGCACGGTTTTGGCGTACTACCTTACTTAGATATTCCTTTGCAACATTCACATCCAGACGTCCTCAAGCGAATGAAACGTCCCGCCAGTGGTGAAAAGAATTTAGAGCGCATTCAGGCATGGCGAGCTGCTTGTCCGGATCTGGTCATTCGCAGTACTTTTATTGCCGGTTTTCCTGGTGAAACCGAGGAAGAGTTTTTGCATCTATTGAATTTTCTCGACGATGCTCAAATCGATCGCGCAGGTTGTTTTGCTTATTCGCCAGTGGACGGAGCTACTGCCAATGCTTTGGATAATCCAGTTCATATTGAGTTGCGCGAGGAGCGTCGTGCTCGCTTCATGGCTAAAGCTGAGGAAATCTCAATCAAGCGACTTGCTAAAAAAATAGGTCAGCGTATTCAGGTCATCATTGATCGGGTTGATGAGTCGGGTGGAGTAGGTCGAACCATTGGCGATGCCCCTGAAATTGATGGCTTGGTGCGGGTTCTATCCCCAAGTAAGCTATCCAAGCGCTACCGCGTTGGTGAAATCATCAAAGTAAGGGTGATTAGCTCCCAAGGGCATGACCTAATAGCCGAAACTTGACTATTAGAATAAAACTGGTGTTTTGGCTCAGTATTGGGTCAACTGATTTACTTAATTAGGTATCGTAAAGGGGATTGTTATGAGTCGTGATGTCGTCGTTTTAAGTGCTGTACGTTCCGCAATTGGCGCCTTTAATGGATCGCTTAGTAGCCTTGAGCCAAGTGAGCTCGGCGGCATTGTGATGAAAGAGGCCGTTGCGCGCTCTGGTGTAGATCCATCATTAATTAATTACATCACGGTAGGCAACACGATTCCGACTGACAACCGTTACGCCTATGTTGCTCGTGTAGCCTCTATTCAGGCTGGTTTGCCAATGGAATCAGTAGCGATGGCTTTGAATCGTTTATGCAGCTCTGGTTTGCAAGCGATTGTGACTACAGCCCAAGCCATTATGTTGGGTGACTGTGATTATGGTGTTGGTGGTGGCGTAGAAGTAATGTCACGCGGCATGTATGGCTCACCAGCGATGCGAAGTGGTGCGCGTATGGGTGATACCAAAATGATCGACTTAATGGTGTCTGTTCTGACTGATCCATTTGGTGTGGGTCATATGGGCGTAACAGCTGAGAACCTAGTTGAAAAGTGGAAGCTCACCCGTGAAGAGCAAGATGCTCTCGCAGTAGAGTCCCATCGCCGTGCTGCACACGCCATCAAAGAAGGTCGCTTTAAATCTCAAATTGTTCCAATCACTATCAAGACCCGTAAGGGTGATGTGGTGTTTGATACGGACGAGCATTGCAAGCCAGACACCACGATGGAAACTTTAGGGAAGATGAAAGCAGTCTTCAAAAAAGAGGGTGGTAGTGTTACTGCAGGTAACGCATCAGGCATTAATGATGGCGCAGCGTTCTTTGTGCTCGCGGATGCGGAAGCGGCGAAGAAGGCTGGTCATAAGCCAATCGCCCGTTTAGTGTCTTACGCGATTGCTGGCGTTCCTAACCACATCATGGGTGAAGGCCCAATTCCCGCGACTAAGATTGCTCTTGAGCGCGCTGGGCTGAAATTAGATCAAATCGATGTAATTGAATCTAACGAAGCGTTTGCTGCTCAGGCATTAGCTGTGACTAAAGGTTTAGGCTTAGATCCAGCTAAGACTAACGTGAATGGTGGAGCGATTGCATTGGGCCATCCGATTGGTTGCTCTGGTGCTGCGATTGCGACCAAAGCTATTCATGAGTTACATCGTGTTCAAGGTAAATATGCTTTGGTCACCATGTGTATTGGTGGCGGACAGGGTATTGCAACTATTTTTGAGCGCCTCTAAGCAATCAGCAGTAAGGCAGCATCCAAGCCGACTCGGTCAAAAGCCGCGTCGGCTTTTTCTTTAACAATTGGTTTTGCTCTATAGGCAATACTGATACCAGAGCCATGCATCATTGGCAGATCGTTGGATCCGTCGCCCATGGTGATGGCATTCTTCTTATGGCAATTCATCAGCGCGCATGCTTGCTCTAGATAGGCATTTTTAGCTGCGCCATCCACAATATCGCCAATGACTTTACCTGTTAGTTTGCCGTCAATGATTTCCAAAGTATTAGCTTGAGTTTGCCTGAAACCTAACTCTTGCTGAAGCTTTGCAGTGAAGAAGGTAAAGCCACCGGAAACAAGAAGCGTATGCAACCCTCTAGCATTTGCTCCGGCAAGTAATTGAGCGGCGCCAGGGTTAGGGCGTAAACGTTCTTTGTATACCGAATCAAGTACATCAGCAGACACACCGGCTAAAAGAGCAACGCGTCTACGTAAACTATCTTTAAAGTCTTTGATCTCGCCACGCATGGTGGCTTCAGTGATTTCTGAAACGGCTAATTTCTTGCCAGCAAAGTCAGCAATCTCATCGATGCACTCAATGTTGATGAGAGTGGAGTCCATATCCATGGCCAGCACTTTCACCTCATCCGGCTTAAATCCTGGTGATAGAAAAGCTAAATCTACATCATGCTCGCCAGCAATATTTCGCATGACAACCCTAGCTTCTGCTGTTAAAGCTTGAGTGCAAGACCAGCGAGCAGTGAAGTACTTCGAGTGTGCATGCTCTGTACTTTCCTTAGAAATCGTAATACCCAACACTTTTGCATGCTCAATGAATGCAGTGGTTAATTCTGTAGGGATCGCAGTATTAGCAAGGGCGACAAGTGTGAGTTGACTAGACATAGATGTTGGGTAAATAGTAATTAATTAGCCTGAGCAGTATTGAGCATGGCAGATGAATTCAGACTTCTGAGAATTTTCCGAATATGCTCTAAACGTTGCTCTAGTTTCTCAAAATCCTTCTCTTTCTGGGGAAGAATTTTTAATTTATCTTGGCCGTTCAGCTGTATGTATTTTGATGATTGGATCAATTGAATAATCTTCATCGGGTCAATTGGCGGATTGGGGATGAATTGAATCTGTATCGATAATGGGCTTGCATCAATCTTCTTAATTCCAAAGCTGGCCATCTCTAGGCGTAAGCGATGAGTTTCATAAAGAGATTTAGCCTGATCAGGCAAATCACCATAGCGATCCACTAGTTCCTCGCGCAATCCCATGAGTTCAGAGAAGTCGTTTGTACCAGCAAAGCGCTTATACATGGAAAGTCGTTCGTGAACATCGGGACAGTAGTCATTTGGAAAGAGAGCTGGTACACCTAAATTGACATCGGTTGTCGCTTGGAGTGGAGACAAGAGATCCGGCTCTTTACCGCTGCGCAGTGATTTGACTGCGCGGTTAAGCATCTCGGTATAAAGCTGAAATCCAATCTCATGAATCTCACCGGACTGCTTATCTCCTAGGACCTCACCGGCACCACGAATCTCTAAATCGTGCATTGCCAAATAAAAACCAGAGCCGAGCTCTTCCATTGCTTGAATGGCATTTAAACGTAGTTGCGCTTGCTTGCTGAGTGCCTCAGGATCTGGCACCAGTAAATAGGCATATGCCTGATGATGCGATCGTCCAACACGTCCGCGCAATTGATGTAACTGTGCCAAACCAAATTTATCAGCACGATGCATGATGATGGTATTGGCAGTCGGCACATCAATACCGGTTTCAATAATAGTAGTGCATAACAATATATTAGTACGCTGGGTCACAAAATCACGCATAACTGATTCCAACTCACGTTCGTGCATTTGACCGTGCGCGACGCAAATGCGTGCTTCTGGAATGAGTTCTTGTAATGCGTGTTTACGATTTTGAATGGTTTCGACTTCGTTATGCAAGAAGTAGACTTGTCCACCACGTTTAATTTCTCGAAGGACCGCTTCACGAATCACGCCATCACCTTCTCGTCGTACAAAGGTTTTGATGGCCAAGCGCTTCTGTGGAGCAGTTGCTATGACTGAGAACTCCCGCAAACCCTCCATTGCCATACCAAGAGTTCGTGGAATGGGGGTGGCCGTTAAAGTCAGGATATCTACTTCAGCACGCAATGCTTTGAGCGCATCTTTTTGACGGACACCAAAGCGATGCTCCTCATCCACAATCACTAAGCCTAGATTGGCAAACTGAGTTTCCTTAGATAGTAGCTTGTGGGTTCCGATAATGATGTCAGCTTCGCCCTTGCCAATGGCCTCTAAGGCAGCATTAATTTCTTTGGTTGTTCTGAAACGGGAGAGCTCAACGACGCGCACAGGCCAATCAGCAAAGCGATCTTTCCAGGTTGCGACATGTTGTTCAGCGAGTAGGGTAGTTGGCGCCAGGATGGCCACTTGCTTGCCGCCCATGACCGCAACAAAACTAGCGCGTAGGGCGACCTCTGTTTTACCAAAGCCCACATCACCACACACCAGCCTATCCATAGGTGTACCACTGGTCATATCCCCAATGACTGCCGCAATGGCATTAGCTTGATCGGGTGTTTCTTCAAAGCCAAAGCTTTCTGCAAACGCAGCGTAATCATGGGCTGAGAATTCAAAAGCATGGCCTTTACGAATGGCTCTAGCGGCATATAGATTTAAAAGTTCAGCTGCGGTATCGCGTATTTGTTGAGCGGCCTTACGTCTTGCTTTATCCCACTGACCCGAGCCTAACTGATGCAATGGTGCTGAATCAGGATCAGAGCCTGCATAACGGGTCACCATTTGTAGTTGTTGAACTGGCACGTAAAGAGTAGCATCCTTGGCGTATACCAAGTGCAAAAACTCTTCAAAAATGGGCTCTTCTTTTGGGTGCGCTAAATTCAGAAGTACTAAACCTTGATAGCGACCGATCCCATGTTCAGAGTGTACAACCGGATCACCGATTTTGAGCTCAGATAAATCTTTAAAGAGCATATCTGGATCGGCGCTCTCACTCTCCTTGCCCTTACGTCTTTGACGAGCAGTAGCTGTAAACAGCTCTGCCTCCGTTACGATAATCAAGTTTTCAGCAAGCCAGGTAAAGCCATTGAATAGTTGTGCTGTTACCAGACCAAATAGAGCATCGCTCTTTATAAAATCGGAGACGCCATCAAAGCCTTCTGGCTTTAGTGGATAAAGTGGCTTGCCATGTTGACCTGCTACAGAATTACTCTCTTCAAAGAGTTGACGAATTGATTCTTTACGACCATTGCTATCGCTGCAAATGAGTACACGCACTTTTTCTTGAGAAACCAAAGTCCGCATTCGATTAATGGGGTCAGTGTCCCGCCGATGGACAGATAGATCGGGAACGGCTAAAAATTGTGGAGACTCTTTGGTTTCTTTATCCGCCTCTTTATTCAACGTTAATCGCGCATGTGGCTTGGCTGCTGTAAAGAATTGATCTGCGTCTAGAAATAATTCTGCTGGCGGCAGAATAGGGCGATCAAGATCATGCTTTAAGAATTCATATCGAGAGAGCGTATCTTTCCAAAAACCCTTGATAGATTCTTCAACATCGCCGATAGTCACCGCCCAAACGGGATCGCCTGAGCGGGGAAAGTAATCAAAAACTGTCGATGACTCTTCAAAGAAAAGGGGTAGATAAGATTCAATACCTGCACTAGGAATTCCGAGGTTGGCATCTTTGTAAATTGAGCACCGTGTTGGATCACCTTCAAATACTTCGCGCCAGCGCCCCCGAAATGCGGTACGAGAAGCATCGTCAAATGGAAATTCGTGACCCGGCAATAAGCGAACTTCTTTTACTGGATAGAGGCTGCGTTGGGTATCAGGATCAAAAGCTCTGATTTGCTCAATCTCATCACCAAAAAGATCGAGTCGATAAGGCAAGCTGGATCCCATTGGAAATAAATCAATCAAGCCACCACGAATGCTGTATTCACCTGGGCGCATTACTGAGCTTACGGGATCGTAGCCGGCCTGCTGTAACTGCAGTTTCAGTGCGGCTTCATTAAGCTTGTCACCCTGCCTAAAAAAGAAGGTGTGACCAGATAAAAAGTTTGGCGGCCCAAGTCTTTGTAATGCTGTAGTAATTGGAACCAGAACAATGTCGCAACTACCGTTAAGCAATTCATACAGAGTGGCTAAGCGCTCTGAAACCAAATCCTGGTGTGGCGAGAAATGGTCATAGGGCAGGATTTCCCAGTCAGGCAGCAGGCGTGTTTTGAGTTGCGGCGCAAAAGCAGGAATTTCTTCCAAAAGCCGCTGAGCCTCCTGTGCCTGGGCACAGAAAATGACCATGACTGAGAACTCTGAGCGATACCGAAGAGCCGACTGGGCGATGAGTGCTGCATCTGACGAGCCAACTAGGCCTGAAAAGGTAAAGCGCTGCCCAGCCCGCGGCGCAGGTATGGGGGGTGCTAGTTTTAATGCATCAGACATCTGCGCTCATTATAGAATCAGGCATGCCCACTGGAAATCAAACTTTACCGTCTGTACCCCAATGCCATGCCCTCTTACCTACGGCAGGGACCGGGTCTCGGCTTGGAGGAGCTTTGCCAAAGCAGTTTCAGGAGCTGGCAGGAAAGCCGATGCTGGCTTACGCCTTAGATGCTTTTGTTAACACTCCCCAGATTGCCTCCATTTGGGTGGGTGTCAGCCCGAGTTTTATTGATAACCCCATCTTAGGTGAGCTTTCCAGTAAATCCCCCTTGATTCGGTTCACTCCGAGCGGTGGTCCAAGCCGTCAAGAAACAGTCCGAAATACTTTGGCGGTGATGCTCAAAGCAGGTATTTCTGAAAGCGATTGGGTTTTGGTGCATGATGCCGCTAGACCGGGAATCACACCTAAACTCATACAAAAACTCATTCTTGCTGTAACGCAAGCGGGTGAGGGCGGCTTATTAGCAATGCAGCTAGCTGACACCCTCAAGATGGCTGAAGCTAATTCCGCAATTGCAGGCAATCCCAACAGAGCTACGAAGACGATATCCCGAGATCACCTATGGCAGGCTCAAACCCCACAGATGTTTGGTTTAAGAGATCTACACGATGCGATTGAAGAAGGTATTCGCTTGGAGGCGGATATTACAGATGAGGCCAGTGCCATCGAGCTTACTGGCAAAAATCCCTTATTAATTGAAGGTGCGACTAGTAACTTCAAAGTAACCCACCCAGCAGATTGGGATTTGATGCAAACCATCTTGCAAACCTCCGTTAAATAAGCCTCAAGAGAACATCCACAACCCCATGACATCAAGTGCACCCCATATTCCTCAATTTCGAGTCGGCCAAGGCTACGACGTCCATGCTCTAGTTGAGGGTCGTAAGCTCATCCTCGGTGGGGTTCATGTCCCAAGTGACAAGGGTTTGTTAGGGCATTCGGATGCGGATGCCTTATTGCACGCCTTAACGGATGCATTGCTTGGCGCTGCAGGCTTGAATGATATTGGCCAGCTGTTTCCGGATACAGATCCCCAGTTTAAGGATATGGATAGCCGTATTTTGCTCAGAGCAGCTTTGCAAAAGATCCAAGCAGCTGGGTTTCATGTAGGCAATGTGGATGCAACGATTATTTGCCAAAAACCCAAATTAGCTACTTTCTTACCGGAAATGGTTCGCAATATCGCAGCAGATTTGCTGGTTACGCCCAGCCATGTCAACCTCAAAGCTAAAACCAATGAATCCCTTGGGCACCTTGGCAGGGGTGAGGGCATAGCAGTCCATGCAGTGGCTTTGCTCTACAAGGTCTAAATATCCTCCAAAACCGCTAAGCATTGTAGAATTACGGTCTTTAGAGTGAAGCTTCAGCTCGGTAGTGTTTGCGGAATTCGCGCGAGGATGGCGAAATTGGTAGACGCACCAGGTTTAGGTCCTGACGCCAGCAATGGTGTGGGGGTTCGAGTCCCCCTCCTCGCACCACAAGATAGCTACTTGGCTTGGGCTTCACATAATCCGATTTTCAATTAAGAGACGAGAATGGCTGTGCAGATAGAAAATTTAGGTCAGTTAGACCGCAAAGTGACCTTAGAGTTCGCCCGTGCCGATTTGGCTAAGGCGAGAGATGACCGTTTAGCTAAATTGGGTAAAACCATGAAGGCCCCAGGCTTCCGTCCAGGCAAAGTGCCTAAGACCATGGTTGAAAAGCAATACGGCATGCAGGTGGATTTTGAGCTCCAGTTCGATAAAGCCTCTGAACTGTTCTATGAGCTAGCTCAAAAAGAAAAAATTCAATTGGCTGGTCAACCTCGCCTCGATCCAAAATCAGAATTAGATGCGGACAAAATCGTGTTTGATGCTTACTTTGAAGTATTGCCAGAAGTGAAGATTGGCGATTTCAGTAAAGCAGAGGTAACTAAGTACACAACGGATATCTCCGATGCCGAGATTGATCGTGCGCTGGATGTATTGCGCAAGCAGCAAGTGCATTACCATCCGCGCGGCGATGCTGGTGATCATGGCGATGGCGGTGCAAATACAGCAGCGCAAGCTGGCGACCAAGTGATTATTGATTTTGTTGGCAAGATCGATGGTGTTGAATTTGCTGGTGGTAAAGCAGAAAATTTTGAATATGTTCTCGGCGAAGGCCGCATGCTCCCAGAATTCGAAGCCGCTACATTGGGCCTTAAAGCAGGTGATAGTAAAACTTTCCCATTAAGCTTTCCAGCGGACTACCACGGCAAAGATGTTGCCGGTAAAACTGCTGATTTCACCATTACTGTAAAGTCAGTCAATTGGGCGCACCTCCCTGTAATTGACGATGCGTTTGCATTGTCTCTAGGCGTTGCCGATGGTGGCGTTGCGAAGATGCGTGAAGAAATAAAAGAAAATTTAGATCGTGAAACTAAGCGTCGCATTACTACCTTGTTAAAGGGCGAAGTAATGGAGAAGCTCAATAGCATTTGCGAACTCGATACACCAAAATCTTTGGTTGCTCAAGAGCAAGAGCGTTTGGTTGAGTCTGCACGTCAAGACTTAATGCAGCGTGGTGTTCCAAATGCTAAGGACGCACCGATTCCTGCTGAGATGTTTGCTGAGCAAGCCATTAAGCGTGTTCGCCTTGGATTGATTTTGAGCGATTTGGTGAAGCAGCAGAATTTGGCTGCTACTGCGGATCAAATCAAAGCGGAAATTGATGAGCAAGCTGCTACTTACGAAGATCCAAAAGAAGTGGTACGTTGGTTCTACAGCAACCCTAGCCGCCTCAAAGATGTTGAGAATGTAGTGCTTGAGGATAACGTAATCAAGTTTTTCACTTCGCAGGCTAAAGTGATTGACAAAGCTGTTACTTTCGAAGAACTCAGTAAACTGAGCTAAGCCTAACTTAGCTTATGCATTTATTTAATAAAGGTCTGATCATATGAACCAGAATCATTTCCCGTCTGAGAATACAGAGCCCAAAGCTTTGGGTTTAGTTCCAATGGTCATTGAAACCTCTGGTCGAGGTGAGAGAGCCTATGACATTTACTCTCGTTTACTTAAAGAGCGTGTTGTTTTCTTAGTTGGCGAAGTAAATGATCAATCTGCAAATTTAGTGATTGCACAGCTGTTATTTCTCGAGAGCGAGAACCCAGATAAAGAAATTTCTCTGTACATCAACTCTCCTGGCGGTTCTGTTTCAGCTGGTTTAGCAATTTATGACACCATGCAATTCATTAAGCCACACGTCAGCACTTTGTGTATGGGCATGGCTGCAAGCATGGGTGCATTCTTATTATGTGCTGGCGAGAAGGGTAAGCGCTACGCCTTACCGAATTCACGCGTGATGATTCATCAGCCATTAGGCGGTGCGCGTGGCCAAGCTTCAGATATTGAGATTCAAGCTCGTGAAATTCTTTATTTACGTGAGCGCTTGAATAAGATTTTGTCTGATCGCACAGGTCAAACGATTGAAACAATTGCCAAAGATACTGATCGCGATAACTTTATGTCTGCAGACCAGGCCCAAGAGTATGGCTTGATCGATAAAGTCATTGATAAGCGTCCTTAATTCAAATTTCATTTTTAGACAGCCATTTTGAGCGATATTAAGAACACCACTAGCGCAGACAAAGTTCTGTATTGCTCATTTTGCGGCAAGAGCCAGCACGAAGTTAAAAAGCTGATTGCTGGTCCATCGGTATTTATTTGTGATGAGTGTATTGACCTCTGTACAGACATTATTCAAGAAGAATTATCAAAGCTGCCTAAGCTTGAAGGTGATGATTCTTTACCAACGCCCCATCAGATTCGCGAGAACCTCGATCAGTATGTGATTTGCCAAGAGCATGCTAAGAAGACTCTAGCGGTAGCGGTTTACAACCATTACAAACGCTTGCAGTATTTACCAAAGCCAAAAAAAGAGAAGCTGGATAAAGACGGTAAATCTGTAGAGACTGCTGATAAAAAAGAGTCTAAGCTTCCTGCTAAAGCTATGGTTGACGGTGTCGAATTAGCTAAGAGCAACATCTTGCTGATCGGCCCAACTGGCTCTGGTAAAACACTATTAGCCCAGACTTTAGCGCGTATGTTGGACGTACCTTTTGTGATGGCTGATGCAACCACCTTGACCGAAGCTGGTTATGTAGGTGAGGACGTAGAGAATATTATTCAGAAGTTGTTACAGGCTTGCGACTATAACGTAGAAAAAGCGCAGCGTGGCATTGTTTATATCGATGAGATAGATAAGATCTCTCGTAAATCAGATAATCCATCCATTACTCGTGATGTATCGGGTGAAGGTGTTCAACAAGCGCTGCTAAAGCTTGTTGAGGGCACTATGGCCTCTGTGCCACCTCAAGGTGGACGTAAGCACCCAAACCAAGATTTCTTACAAGTCGACACCACTAATATTTTGTTTATCTGCGGTGGCGCATTTGATGGTCTCGAGAAGGTCATTCAGCAGCGTACTGCGCAGACCGGCATCGGATTTAATGCAACTGTTCCAGGTAAAGATGATCGCGGCATTAGCGACCTCTTAATCGAAGTGGAGCCGGAAGATCTCATTAAATTCGGCCTCATTCCTGAATTGATTGGTCGCTTGCCGGTAGTAGCTACTTTGATGCAACTTGATGAAGCCGCTTTGATCCAGATTTTGACTGAGCCTAAGAACGCCTTAGTTAAGCAGTACCAGGCGCTATTAACGATGGAAGGCTCTGAGCTTGAGGTTCGTCCAGCAGCACTCTCAGCCATTGCCTTAAAAGCAATTGCCCGCAAGACTGGTGCTCGTGGCCTACGATCTATTCTTGAGGGATCCCTCATGGATGTGATGTATGACCTGCCATCTTTGAAGAATGTTCAAAAGGTTGTCATTGATGAAAGCGCCATTGCTGATGGTGGTAAGCCCATTTTGGTCTACAAGCAAGCTGAAGAATCTACAGAATTGAGTAAAAAAGCCTAATTTTTGCTACTTTTTGCTGTTTTCAGTAGTTTTTTGCTTACTTTTTGCACATTTCCCCCTTGTTTTTCGCTTGTCGGCACCCACATAGGTAGTATCCTGTTCCTAAATAATGTCTGTATTTAGTGGTGCGGCATTTTTAGAGATTTTTACGGAACGACTATTTTGGAGGAATTGCCCTATGTCTGGCCACTTATTACTACCCTCTGAACCTATCCAACTGCCATTGCTCCCATTAAGGGATGTGGTGGTATTTCCTCACATGGTGATTCCATTGTTTGTGGGGCGACCAAAATCCATCAAAGCGCTAGAAGCTGCCATGGAGACTGGCAAGAATGTACTTTTAGTCGCGCAAAAGACTGCTGCGAAAGATGAGCCTAGCGTAGAAGACCTCTACGACGTTGGTTGCATTGCCAATATTCTGCAGATGCTTAAACTACCCGACGGTACTGTCAAGGTATTAGTAGAGGGCGTTCAACGCGCTGAAGTCACCCAAGTAGAAGATAGCCAAGGCTATTTCTCTTGCGAAGCTACTCCAACACCGATGTCCTCGTTGGATGCTCATGAGACTGAGGCATTACGTCGCGCCATCATGGCTCAGTTTGATCAGTACGTGAAGTTGAACAAAAAAGTCCCTCAAGAAATTCTTTCCTCGCTGGGCGGCATTGATGATCCAAGTCGTTTGGCAGATACTATTTGTGCACATTTGCCAGTCAAACTTGAGCAAAAGCAACGTTTGCTAGAGATGTCTGATGTAGTGCAAAGACTGGAAAGTCTTCTTGCTGATCTTGAAAGTGAGATCGATATCTTGCAAGTTGAGAAGCGAATTCGTGGACGTGTAAAGCGTCAGATGGAAAAGAGTCAGCGCGAGTACTACTTGAATGAACAAGTTAAAGCTATTCAAAAAGAATTAGGTGAGGGTGAGGAGGGCGCTGATCTTGAGGAGCTCGAGAAGCGCATTAAAGCTGCTCGCATGCCTAAAGAAGCATTAAAGAAGGCTGAGTCTGAGCTCAAGAAATTGAAGCTGATGTCTCCAATGTCTGCAGAGGCTACAGTGATTCGCAACTTCATTGACACCTTGGTGACGCTGCCGTGGAAGAAGAAAACCAAGATCAACAATGATTTGACCAATGCTGAAAAAGTATTGGACGAAGATCACTACGGACTTGATAAAGTTAAAGAGCGTATTTTGGAGTATCTCGCGGTTCAACAGAGAGTTGATCGTGTTAAGGCGCCAATCCTCTGTTTAGTTGGCCCACCGGGTGTTGGTAAAACTTCCTTGGGTCAATCTATTGCTCGCGCAACCAACCGTAAGTTTGTGCGTATGGCATTAGGTGGTGTTCGCGACGAATCTGAAATTCGGGGACACCGCCGTACCTACATTGGTTCTATGCCAGGCAAGATTCTGTCTAGCCTGACTAAAGTGGGTGTACGTAACCCTTTATTTCTCTTGGACGAAGTTGACAAGATGGGTATGGATTTCCGCGGAGATCCTGCTAGTGCCTTGCTAGAGGTCTTAGATCCTGAGCAGAATCACACATTCCAAGATCACTATGTTGAAGTTGATTTTGATCTCTCGGATGTGATGTTTGTTGCTACATCGAACTCATTGAATATTCCTGGCCCATTATTGGATCGCTTGGAAATTATTCGTCTTGCTGGTTATACGGAAGATGAGAAGACCAGCATTGCTACCAATTATTTAATCCCTAAACAGATTAAAAATAATGGTCTCAAGAAAGATGAGTTGAAGATTGAGGAATCTGCTGTGCGCAGCATGATTCGTTATTACACTCGTGAAGCCGGTGTTCGCTCCTTAGAGCGAGAAATCAGCAAGATTTGCCGTAAGGTAGTGAAATTGCTGCTCCTAAAAAAAGAGGCTGCTCCAGTCACGGTGAATGCTGACAATCTTGAGAAGTTCCTGTCCGTGAAGATGTATGACTTTGGTCTTGCCGCAAAAGAGAATCAAGTTGGCCAAGTCACCGGCCTAGCTTGGACTGAAGTTGGTGGCGATCTGCTTACCATCGAAGCAGCAGTGATGCCGGGTAAGGGAGTCATTACTCGTACAGGCTCCATTGGCGATGTCATGAAGGAATCTGTAGAAGCGGCAAAAACAGTGGTTCGCTCACGAGCAAGAGCGCTTGGCATTACTGATGAAGCATTCGAGAAGAAGGATATTCATATTCACTTCCCTGATGGTGCGACCCCGAAAGATGGTCCGTCAGCTGGTATCGCCATCACCACTGCCTTGGTATCTGTATTTACAGGCATTCCAATCCGCTCAGATGTAGCAATGACAGGTGAGATTACTTTGCGTGGTGAGGTGCTTCCGATTGGCGGCTTAAAAGAGAAGCTATTGGCAGCGCATCGTGGTGGCATCAAGTTGGCTTTGATTCCAGAAGAAAATGTTAAAGACTTAATTGATATTCCTGACAACGTTAAGAATGCTATTGAGATCGTGCCGGTGCGATGGATTGATAAAGTTTTGGAGTTGGCTTTAGAGAGAAAACCAGTTGCTTTGTCGGATCCAACGCCAGAAGAGCTTGCCAAAAAGGTTGCTGAAGCTAGTAAAGCTAATGAAAAGATTTCTTCTGGAGAGGTCTTGAAGCATTGATGTCATTGGATATATGAGGGATTTTTAGTCAGATTGAGTGGTTTATTGCAGCCCAATTTGCTAAGGAATCCCTCTTTTACTCTCACACTAGGTTACAATCTCGTCTGTATTAATTTGGGGCGCTTAGCTCAGATGGTAGAGCGTCTGCCTTACACGCAGAATGTCGGCGGTTCGATCCCGTCAGCGCCCACCAGTTTCCCATTTGGATTTGTTTTTCACTTCAACAGGCTTCCTAGTTTCTTCTAGACCTTCCGCCTAGTACACTCGCGTTATTAATTTTATTTTCGAGCGATTAATTTATGTTTGATTCAGTACGTAAACACCAAAGAGTTCTGCAGTTTGTTTTGATGTTATTTATCGTTCCATCGTTCGCCTTGTTTGGTATTTCGAGTTACTCCAGTTTCATGGATAAAGAAACCGACATTGTGAAGGTCAACGGCAAGCCTATTACTGCGCAAGAAGTTGATGCTGCTGCAAAACGTCAAGCTGAGCGTGTTGGTGGCAATGCGCAGATCGCTCAAAGCCTGCCTTTCCGCCAGGCGATCTTAAATGAGTTACTACAACAACGCATCCTCGGTTTTGCGGTCAGCGACCTCCGCCTGCAGGTAGGCAAGCAAGAGCTCGTCAATAGTTTGCAAAAGATTCCGCAGATTCGTGCTTTATATCGCCAAGACGGTACATTTGATGATGTGCGTTTCAAACAGTTACTTGCTAGCAACGGTATGAATGAAGAGCAGTTTTATGCTGGCCAAAGTTTTGATTTAAAAATTCAACAGTTAGTTAATTCAGTTGCTAGAACAGAGTTGGCTAGCCCAAAATTATCTGAGATCGTTTCATCTTTATATGAGACTGAAAGACAGGTTCAGACTTTGCAGTTTAATGCTAAAGATTATTTAGCTAAAGTAAATCCAAGCGCACAAGAGTTGCAGGCTTTCTATGAGGCCAATGCTAAGTTATTTGAGCGTCCTGAATATATGGATGTTGAATACATCGTACTAAAGGCGGATCCGAAAGAGGATTCCAAAGCCTTTAATGAAAAAGCAGATCAGTTTGCCAATATCACTTATGACCAGTCCGATAGCTTAAAGCCGGCTGCAGACAAATTGAAGCTCAGCATCCAAACTCAGAAGGGTGTTACTCGAGGTGGTGCAGCTGGTGTGTCTAGGGACCATCCTTTAGCCAATGCCAAAGTAATTCAGTCACTCTATGGTGATGAGGCTCTGAAAAATAAGCGTAACACCGAGGCTGTGCAAATAGCACCTGGTGTATTTGTATCCGCACGTGTAGTAACTTTATACCCAGCGCAAGTTTTGCCTTTTAAGGATGTTGTGGCAGAAGTGAAACGTCAAGTGAGCCAAGTTGCTGCAGAGAAGCTAGCAATTGCTGCAGCTAGTGAAAAATTAGCTGCTCTTGAAAAGGATCCTAAGAATGTTGCTGGCTTCAGTAGTGCTATCTGGATTTCACGTAATAAGCCTGGAAGTTTAGTAGGCTCGTCCATGGATCAAGTTATGTCCGTAAATGAAGCTAAGCTACCGGCGATTGTTTCGGTTACGAATCCTGGTGTTGGCAGTACGATTTATCGCATTGATCAGGTTCGTCAACCATCAACGGTGGATGCCAAGGTTCAAAAAGCGCAAGCACAACAGATCCAGGCATTGGCTGCGCAGTCCGAATTTGCAGGCTTTATGGACTACTGGCGCAATAGCGCTGGCATTAAGATCGTTAACCCGCTGAAGGAAGCAAGCGCTGGAAGTGCGGGAAGTTAAGCTAGGGTAGTTTTTTTAGCAAGTTACTGTATGGGGCCATTGAGTCCCATACGTTTTTAAAGATAATGCTTTGTGCATCTACATTGGGGTGCAGTCGATCCGCTTGGAATAACTCTGGTTTAGTAGCAACACCCTCTAAGAAGAAAGGCAGCAACTCTACTCGCTCTTGATTCGCTATTTGAGGATAGAGCTGTTTAAATTGCTTGGTATAGGTTTGGCCATAGTTTGTAGGAATCTGAATGCCACAGAGTAAAACCTTGGCGCCTGATTTTTTACTCATCTGAATCATCTGACGCATATTGGCTTCAGTTTGATTTACAGGTAAGCCACGTAAGGCATCGTTAGCACCTAACTCGATCAGGACAATCCCCGGATTTTTTTGACTCAAGAGGGCTGGAAGGCGGGTTAGTCCACCGGAGCTAGTCTCACCACTAATGCTGGCATTAAATACGCTCCAAGGACTTTTCTCTTTTGCAAGTTCCCCCTCAAGCAGGGTCACCCAGCCGGTGCCACGCGGTAGACCATATTCAGCTGAAAGACTATCGCCCAATACCAGAATGACAGGCTTTACTTGAGCCCAAGAACAAATACTCATTAAGAGGCAAAATAGACCTGTAATGAGTTTATTGGCGATTAAAAGCTGATTTTGCATTTTTCCATTCTTAAAAATTTTTCACATGAACAAACAGTCTAATTCCATTGTTGCCGATCGGGTAAGCAAGCAGGTAAATACGGCTGATGGCAACTTGAGTATTTTGCACGACCTGAGCTTTCAAATAGAGCAAGGCGAAAGCGTAGCCATTGTTGGGGCCTCGGGCTCTGGAAAAAGTACTTTATTAAGCCTGCTGGCTGGACTAGACCTGCCAAGCGCGGGGCAAATTGACCTTATGGGGCAAAACTTGAACTTGCTTGATGAGGATGGCAGGGCACGTTTACGTGGTCAGTTGGTTGGCTTTGTCTTTCAATCCTTTCAGCTCTTACCCCACTTGACTGCCCTTGAGAATGTGATGCTCCCGCTGGAGATTGCCGGGAACCCTCAAGTTCAAGCTCGCCAGTTTGCCCGGGAGTGGTTAGAAAAGGTCGGTCTAACTCCTAGATCTAATCACTTCCCTAAAACCCTTTCTGGTGGAGAGCAGCAGCGTGTGGCGCTGGCACGAGCTTTTATTAATAAGCCGGCTATCCTATTTGCTGATGAGCCCACCGGAAGCCTAGATGAGGCCAGTGGAAATAGGGTGATTGAGCTTCTTTTTGAACTAAATCGGGAGAATTCCTCAACGCTTGTTTTGGTCACTCATGATCCAGCCTTGGCTGCTCGGTGTGGACGTCAATTGAACCTGCATGGCGGACGATTAGCTTAATCAAAACCTTATAATCTTGGCATGTCATCATTCTGTTGCTTGCCCGGGGCAAATGCCCTTTCTGCCTTCCGCCAACAGCGACTTTTAGCCTCGCTCACAGCCCAAGGAATTCAACTTGAGTCCATAGAGGCTCAATACCTTCATTTCATTTGGTCTGAGTCTGAGCTCAATGCCAAAGACAGAGAGGTGCTCGAAAGTCTACTGACTTACAGCCAACCTTTCGTATCAAAAATGGAGAGTAGTGGCTCTATATTCACTAAGTCTGCTGACAAACAATCTACGATTTCGATTCCCCGCTTCGGTACCGTTTCTCCATGGGCTAGTAAAGCTACGGATATCGCTCGTCAGTGTGGCCTTCACATTTTACGCATTGAACGTGGTGTTCAATATGCGTGGCAAAGTAAAAAATCGCTCAATGCGCAACAAGATCAGCTCGTACTAGCTGCTCTTCATGATCGGATGACGGAAGCTGTTATTGGCGATATCAATGAAGCAAGCGCTTTGTACCAATCTCTTCCCGATAAACCTTTTGTTCGTATCCCCGTGCTTGCTGAGGGTAGAGCGGCACTAGATAAAGCTAATCAAGATCTAGGCCTTGCTCTGTCTGAAGATGAAGTGCTTTATCTAGTTGAAAACTTTATACGCTTAGAACGTAATCCAAGTGATGTTGAATTGATTATGTTTGCCCAGGCGAACAGCGAGCATTGCCGTCATAAGATATTTAATTCCAGTTGGACGATTGATGGAGATGGTCAGGAAAAATCCCTCTTTGCGATGATTCGCAATACGCATCAACTTCAGCCTGAAGGTACTATCGTTGCCTACTCGGATAACTCAGCGGTAATGGTGGGAGCTGAATCAGAAACATGGTCAGCCAAAGGTCAGGATCGTCGTTACGAAAAAGACATGCGCCTTGTGCACACCTTGATGAAGGTGGAGACGCATAACCACCCTACAGCAATTGCACCTTACCAAGGCGCTTCTACTGGTGCTGGTGGTGAGATTCGAGATGAGGGTGCAACAGGTGTAGGTGGACGCCCTAAAGCAGGTCTGACTGGTTTTACTGTATCCAACCTCAATATTCCGGGCACCGATTTACCATGGGAAGCTGAGAAATACGGCAAGCCTGAGCGTATCGCTACACCACTCCAAATTATGATTGATGGTCCATTGGGTGGCGCTGCATTTAATAATGAATTCGGACGTCCTATTTTGGGTGGTTATTTCCGTGTATTCGAGCAAACCTTGGAGGGTGTTCGTCGCGGTTATCACAAGCCCATCATGATTGCGGGTGGCATTGGTAGCATCGATTCTATTCATACAGTAAAGAAACAAATTAAAGCAGGGCACTTGTTTATCCAATTAGGTGGTCCTGGCATGCGTATTGGTATGGGTGGCGCAACAGGTAGTTCTGTTGCAACTGGTACCAATACTGCAGATTTGGATTTTGATTCAGTCCAGCGCGGTAATCCAGAAATGGAACGTCGCGCGCAAGAGGTGATTAACTCTTGCATTGCCATGGGCACAAAGAACCCAATTGTTTCGATTCATGACGTTGGCGCTGGCGGTGTATCTAATGCATTCCCTGAACTTGCAGATGGAGCTGGATTGGGTGCGCAATTTCAATTGCGTAAGGTGCCACTAGAAGAAAGCGGTATGAGCCCTGCAGAAATTTGGTGCAATGAATCTCAAGAGCGTTATGTTCTGGCTATTGAAGCTAAAGATCTTGAGCTTTTCAAGTCTTTATGTGATCGGGAGCGCTGCCCATTTGCTGTAGTCGGTGAAGCAACCATAGAGCGTCAACTTCAATTAAGCGATAGTAAAGCAGTTGCTGGCAGTGATGCTGCCATGCCAATTGATATGCCAATGGAGGTGTTACTTGGGAAGCCTCCACGTATGCATCGAGATGTAAAGCGTGTTACTCAAAAATTTGAAGAATTAAATGTTACTGATGCTGATCTTGCGCAATGCATTGCTTGGGTTTTACAACAGCCTACGGTTGCCAGTAAGTCATTCTTAATTACCATCGGTGACCGTACCGTCGGTGGCCTTAACGCGCGCGACCCCTTTGTAGGTCCTTGGCAAGTGCCTGTGGCTGATTGTGCTGTTACCTTAATGGATTACAAGGGCTATCACGGTGAAGTAATGTCGATGGGTGAGCGCACTCCATTAGCCGTGATCGATGCACCAGCTGCCGCCAAAATGGCTGTAGGTGAAGCCATTACTAATTTATTGGCTGCAGATATACATCGTTTAGAGGATGTGAAGCTCTCTGCTAACTGGATGGCCGCTTGTGGCTCACCTGGTGAGGACGCAAAGCTATATGACTCAGTTAAAGCGATTGGTATGGATTTATGTCCGGCGCTAGGAATTTCTATCCCGGTTGGCAAAGACTCCTTATCCATGGCAACAGCTTGGCAAGAGGGTGATCAAGCTAAAAAAGTGGTTTCCCCAGTTTCACTCATCATCTCTGCTTTTGCGGCAGTTCAAGACGTTCGCAAAACAATAACGCCTTTGCTCAAACTCCAAGATGAGTCTGGCGAAGCCTTAGATACTGAATTAATTCTGATTGATTTGGGACGCGGTAAAAATCGTATGGCTGGAAGTATTCTGGCCCAAGTACTCAATCAATCTGGTAAATCAGCCCCTAACATAGACCATCCAGAAGATCTCAAGGCTTTGGCCGCAGCAATCATTGAGTTGCGTAAAGATAATCAATTGCTGGCATATCACGATCGTTCTGATGGTGGTTTATTAGCCTGTATCGCAGAAATGGCTTTTGCATCACATACTGGCATTTCCATCAATGTCGACATGATTGCTGTAGATGTTGGGCAAGAGGCTGATTGGGGTGATGCTAAGAATTGGGCAGAGCAAGTTTCTGGACTACGTCATGAACAGACCATACGCGCCCTATTTAACGAAGAGCTTGGCGCGGTGATTCAGATTCGTAAAGTAGATCGTGATGCCGTATTTGCCGTTCTACGAAAGTTAAATCTCGGCGCTTACAGTCATGTGATTGCAAAGCCAAACACTAATGGCCGCATTGAAATTTGGCGTGATGCTAAGAATATTTTTGCAGAACCACGTGAAGTACTTCAAAAGATGTGGTCTAACACCAGCTATCAGATTGCGCGCTTACGTGATAACCCAGACTGTGCTGATAGTGAGTTTTCACTAATTGATAATATTACTGATACAGGAATGTCTCCCAAGTTAACGTTTGATATTACGGATGATGTGACGGCGCCATTCATTAATCAAAATGCGCGACCTAAAGTCGCTATTTTGCGAGAGCAGGGCGTTAACTCCCATGTGGAGATGGCATACGCTATGAGCTGGGCTGGTTTTGATAGCTATGACGTGCACATGTCAGATTTACTCTCTGGTAAATCCAAGTTAGATAATTTCCGTGGTCTGATTGCCTGCGGTGGATTTAGCTACGGAGATGTATTGGGTGCAGGTGAAGGTTGGGCTAAGACTATTTTATTTAACACTCAATTACGTGATCAGTTCACTGCATTTTTTGGCCGCCAGGATAGCTTTGCGCTAGGCGTTTGTAACGGTTGCCAAATGATGAGCAATCTGGCTGGAATTATTCCAGGTGCACAAGCTTGGCCTAAATTCACACGCAACCAGTCTGAGCAATATGAAGCTCGCTTGGTCATGGCTGAGGTAATAGCTTCACCTTCAATCTTTACGCAAGGCATGACAGGTAGTCAGTTGCCGATTGCTATTGCGCATGGCGAAGGTTTTGCAAATTTTAGCCAGCAGGGTAACTTAGAGGTTTTGCAGAAACAAGGATTGGCTGCACTACGATTTGTAGATCACCAAGGCAGCCCAACCGAAATCTATCCAATGAACCCGAATGGTTCGCCTGGAGGCCTGACAGGAGTTACTACTCCGGATGGACGATTTACCGTGATGATGCCGCATCCAGAGCGAGTGTTCAGGTCCGTACAAATGAGTTGGGCACCAAAGAAATGGCTGGATAATCCCGATGGAGCGAGTCCTTGGATGCGCCTGTTCCGTAATGCCAGAGTCTGGACCAAATAATTTAATGTCAGATATATCCATGGCTATGGAGCCAGTGACGTTTTCTGAAAGTGGTGGCATTCGTTATTTGCATTTTGGTAGTGAGCTGATTCAAGGTGCCATGCGCATCCGCGACCCGGATGAGATTTATCTTGAATATAACCAGCAGATGATGGCCTGGTTATTGTTTCTAGAGACCAAGCCAGGTATGCGTATTGCTCAACTTGGCCTTGGCACCGGCGCCCTGACTAAGTTTGCACATCGCTATTGTCCCGCGGTCAAGACCACGGTCGTCGAGCTTAATCCCGCCGTGATTGTTGCTGCTAGAAGTATGTTTTTCACGCCGTCTGATGATCGGCGTCTTGAGACTCTTCAGCTTGATGCAAAAGCGTTTGTGAAGAACGCTAAATATCAAAATCACTTTGATGCAGTTCAAGTAGACCTCTACGATGCAATTTGTGACGGCCCATCTGCGAGCTCCTTAGATTTTTATAAGGGCTGTTTTGATATCCTCAAATCGCCTGGCGTATTAACAGTGAATTTATTCTCTCGCCATAAGAGTTTTAATATTAATCTCAACAACATTTGTGAAGCATTTGATAACCGAGTGCTATTATTTCCGGAATCACATGATTGCAATCTTGTAGCAATCGCTTTCAAGGGTCCACAACTCGATGTCGAGTGGAAAGAGGTCTCACAGCGCGCCAAGCTGATTATGCAAAAAACGGACTTACCAACCAATACCTGGGTATCTGGATTAAATCGTGAAAATGCGCATCAAGAAAATAAGCTTTTCATCTAAGGAAAATTAGATAAGGAAAAAGGCGATCAGTTGATCGCCTTTTTTGTTGCCCTCAGATTCAGGGTTGATTTGACTTAAATTGTGACTGTGTCAGCAACATCGCTAAATGACTTAATCTTGTCGAAGTTCATGTACTTATAGACTTCGCCAGACTTAGCATTCAAGGACTCCACTTGCTCGAAATACTCTTTCGGAGTTGGCAGACGACCCAAGAGTGCAGCAACAGCTGAAAGCTCAGCAGAAGCTAGATAGACTCGAGTATCAATACCTAAACGATTCGGAAAATTACGGGTCGAGGTAGAAACTGCAGTTGAGCCTTTACGGATCTGCGCCTGGTTACCCATACAGAGTGAGCAACCCGGAGTTTCCATACGAGCACCAGTAGCGCCCAGAATGCCGTAGTAACCCTCTTCAGTCAGAATCATTTGATCCATCTTAGTTGGTGGCGCAATCCATAGGCGTGTAGGCATGTCTTTTTTGCCCTGAAGAACCTGACCTGCGGCGCGGAAGTGACCAATGTTTGTCATGCAAGAACCGATAAATACTTCGTCGATTTTCTCGCCAGAGACTTCGGATAAGAACTTCACATCATCTGGGTCGTTAGGACAAGCCAAGATCGGCTCTTTAATCTCGCTCATATCGATTTCGATAATCTCAGCATAGTCTGCATTAGCATCAGCCTTGAGCAACTCAGGCTTAGCAATCCAAGCTTCCATTGCTTTGATGCGACGACCTAAGGTGCGCTTATCTTCGTAGCCATTGGCGATCATCCACTTCATTAAAGTGATGTTGGAGCGCATGTATTCAATAATTGGCTCTTTGTTTAATTGAACAGCACAACCGCCAGCAGAACGTTCAGCCGATGCGTCTGATAATTCAAATGCTTGCTCAACCTTCAGGTCAGGCAAACCTTCAATTTCTAAAATACGGCCAGAGAAAATATTTTTTTTACCTTGCTTTTCAACCGTTAGTAAACCTTTTTTGATTGCGTACAAAGGAATGGCATTGACCATATCGCGCAAAGTAATTCCGGGCTGCATCTTGCCCTTAAAGCGTATCAATACAGACTCAGGCATATCCAAAGGCATTACACCAGTGGCGGCAGCAAAAGCAACTAAGCCAGAGCCGGCAGGGAAGGAGATCCCAATGGGAAAGCGAGTATGGCTATCGCCACCAGTGCCACAAGTATCTGGCATGAGCAGACGATTTAACCAGCTATGAATCACACCATCACCCGGGCGTAAAGAAACGCCACCACGGTTGGTCATAAACGCTGGTAATTCATGGTGAGTACGAATGTCTACTGGCTTTGGATAAGCGGAGGTGTGACAGAAAGATTGCATGACTAAGTCAGCGGAGAAGCCTAGGCAAGCAAGGTCTTTTAATTCATCGCGGGTCATTGGGCCAGTAGTGTCTTGTGAACCTACGGTAGTCATGTGTGGCTCACAATAAGTACCTGGGCGAACACCTTGACCCTCAGGTAGGCCACACGCACGACCGACCATCTTCTGTGCCAAGCTAAAGCCTTTTTTGTTATCAGGTGGGCTAACTGGAATACGGAATTCTGTTGAGGCCGGCAAACCTAGGGCTGCACGTGCTTTAGCTGTAAGGCCGCGTCCGACGATCAAAGGAATGCGTCCGCCTGCACGAACTTCATCCAGAATGACTGGTGACTTCAATGAGAAAGAAGCAATTTCTTTACCGTTTTTAAATGCCTTGCCTTCGTATGGACGAAGCTCAATTTCGTCGCCCATATTCATATCAGAAACATCGAGCTCTACTGGCAATGCACCAGCGTCTTCCATCGTGTTAAAAAAGATCGGGGCGATCTTATTGCCTAAGCAAACACCGCCGAAGCGCTTGTTTGGAACAAAGGGAATATCTTTGCCGGTCCACCATAACACGGAGTTCGTTGCGGATTTACGTGAGGATCCAGTTCCCACTACGTCGCCCACATAGGCAATTTGATTGCCTTTCTTCTGGAGAGCTTCAATTTGTTTCATCGGACCACGCACACCAACCTCATCTGGCTCAATGCCTGGACGTGGGTTTTTCAACATGATGGTTGCGTGTAATGGAATATCTGGACGGCTCCATGCATCAGGGGCAGGGGACAGATCATCGGTATTGGTTTCACCAGTCACTTTAAATACGGTGAGCTTCATGCTTTCTGGAACAGCCGTGCGACTTGTAAACCATTCAGCATCTGCCCAGCTTTGCATCACTGCCTTAGCCTGCGCATTGCCTTTTTCTGCCAATTCCTGAACATCATGGAAGTAGTCAAACATCAATAAAGTCTTTTTTAGCTCATTTGCTGCAACTTCCGCGCACTCAGCATCTGACAACAACTCGACTAAAGGCTTAATGTTGTAACCCCCCAGCATGGTGCCCAAGAGTTCAGTTGCCTTAATACGTGTAATCAAAGGGGACTTCTCTGTCCCTTTAGCGATGGCATCCAAAAACTCCGCCTTTACCTTCGCTGCCTCATCAACACCAGCGGGCACTCGATGAGTAATCAGCTCGACTAATTCGGACTCTGTACCCTTTGGTGGATTTTTGAGCAAACCTACTAATTCAGCAGTCTGATCTTTAGACAAGGGGAGGGCTGGAATTCCCAGGGCTGCGCGTTCGGCGACTTGAGCGTTGTAGGCTTCTAGCATCGTATTTCCTATTGGGTGAGTGTTATCAACAGTATGACTAAGCAGGGGGTGTCCCTTTTTCAGTCTATTGTAATTGCTAATTCATGTCTTATATAAGACTTAATCATCAAAAATATCCTTAATTGCTTAAAATTTAGGCAATTTCTCATCAACTTAGACATTCCACGCATTGTTGTTGAGCTTAATGGCATCGAAAAAAAGGGTGTACTTAAATACAAGGGCGATTTTTAGAGAGGGCAAACCATTCCACATTACAAAAAATACAAATCTAAAAAGGGCTACTGTCTAAATGATAGCCATCAGCACCCTGATTCATTGAGTATCTAAGGAATTTTTAATGATTCAGTCGCTATCGTTATAATTACTTTTTCCAACAGAGCTTAAGCGATGACCAAATACGTTTTTGTCACTGGTGGTGTGGTTTCTTCTTTAGGGAAAGGAATCGCAGCTGCCTCGCTTGCCGCGATTCTCGAATCTCGCGGCCTGAAAGTCACCCTCCTAAAATTAGATCCTTATATCAATGTTGACCCAGGGACAATGAGCCCGCTTCAACATGGCGAAGTCTTTGTTACCGAAGATGGCGCTGAAACCGACCTGGATCTTGGGCACTACGAGCGCTTTGTTTCCGCGAAGATGCGTAAGAGCAATAACTTCACAACTGGACAGATCTATGAGTCTGTTATCAGTAAAGAACGGCGTGGCGAGTATCTAGGTAAAACTGTTCAGGTAATTCCGCATATTACGAATGAGATACAGGCTTTTATAGAGCGGGGCGCTAAAGCAAGTCACGATGGTCAGGCTGATATTGCAATTTGTGAGATCGGCGGCACTGTTGGTGACATCGAGTCGCTACCATTTTTAGAGGCCGCTCGACAAATGAGCATTCGTCTTCCAAGGCATAGCTGTGCCTTTATCCACCTTACTCTGGTGCCTTATCTGAGTAGCGCTGGTGAATTAAAAACGAAGCCTACCCAACACTCAGTACAGAAGTTACGTGAAATCGGCATCATGCCGACTGTACTGTTATGCCGTGCAGATCGTCCCATTCCAGAAGATGAGCGCGCTAAGATTTCTCTTTTCTCCAATGTGCGTGAAGAGGCAGTAATCTCAGTTTGGGATGTTGACACTATCTACAAGATTCCAGAAATGCTGCAAGCGCAAGGCATGGATGACTTGATTTGTCGCGAATTGGATATTGAGGCTAAACCTGCTGATCTATCCGTTTGGGCAAACTTGGTTTATGAGTTAGCCAACCCGCAACATGATGTCACCATTGGCATGGTTGGTAAGTACGTTGAGTTAACTGAATCTTATAAGTCATTGATCGAAGCTTTGCGTCATGCTGGAATTCATAATCACACTCGCGTCAATATCAACTACATTGATTCTGAAGTGATTGAAAAAGATGGTATCGATTGCCTGCAAAATTTAGATGCCATTTTGGTGCCAGGCGGATTTGGTAAGCGCGGTACCGAAGGAAAGATTGCTGCCATTCGTTATGCCCGTGAAAACAATATCCCATATCTAGGTATTTGTTTAGGCATGCAATTGGCTGTGATCGAATTTGCGCGCCATGTTGCCAACATTATTCAGGCTAACAGCACTGAGTTTGACCCGGAGACTGAAAATCCAGTCGTTGCTCTGATTACAGAGTGGGTTGATCGCGAAGGTCGGGTTGAGAAGCGTAGCAATGATTCTGATCTCGGTGGAACAATGCGCCTTGGTTCACAGCGCTGTCCTGTTAAGGCGGGTACATTAGCTCATGAGATCTACGGTAATGAGGTAAATGAACGTCACCGTCATCGCTATGAAGTCAATAATATTTATGTTCCTCGTCTTGAGAAGTCTGGCCTTATTATTTCTGCTAGAACTCCAAATGAGTTATTGCCTGAAATGATGGAATTACCAAGTGCTATGCACCCTTGGTTCTTTGGTGTGCAGTTTCATCCAGAGTTCACCTCAACTCCACGTGATGGGCACCCATTATTTTCTGCGTTTATTGAGGCGTCATTAGTTCATCAAGCCGTAACTCAAAAACAAGCTGCCTAGGAGAAACACTTGAGTGCATTTAAGTTATGTGGTTTTGATGTTGGCTTAGACCATCGCTTCTTTTTGATTGCGGGTCCTTGCGTCATTGAGTCTGAGCAGTCTGCCTTGGATATCGCAGGTGAGCTTAAAGAGATTACCGCTGCACTGGGTATTCCATTTATCTATAAGTCTTCTTTTGATAAAGCCAATCGCTCCTCTGGAACTTCTTTCCGTGGCTTGGGCATGGAAAAGGGTTTGGAGATTCTGACACGGGTGAAGCGCGAGATCGGTGTGCCGGTCTTGACCGACATCCATGACATTAGTGAAATTGAGCCCGTATCTAAAGTAGTGGATGTGCTTCAGACTCCAGCTTTCTTGTGCAGGCAAACGGATTTCATACACGCTTGCGCTCAAAGTGGCAAGCCAGTGAATTTCAAGAAGGGGCAATTTTTATCCCCCCATGAAATGCTTAACGTCATCGATAAAGCACGTGCAGCAGCCAAGGAAGTCAATCTGCCAGATCAATTTATGGTTTGTGAGCGCGGCGCTTCATTTGGCTACAACAACTTAGTTTCTGATATGCGTAGTTTGGCTATTTTGCGTGAAGCAAAAGCACCAGTTGTGTTTGATGCGACGCATTCAGTGCAACTTCCTGGTGGCCAAGGCAATACCAGTGGCGGCCAACGCGAATTTGTTCCCGTTCTAGCACGTGCTGCTGTTGCAGTAGGCATCAGTGGTTTATTTATGGAGACGCACCCGGATCCAGCCAAAGCACTTTCTGATGGCCCAAATGCTGTGCCATTGAATCGCATGAAAGAATTACTTGAGTCTTTAGTAGCAATTGACTCTGTTGTGAAGAAGCCTGGATCATTTTTAGAAGACAGCTTTAAATAACACCCCATATTCATTTAATTTAGGAGAAGGTGCATGAGCGCCATTGTTGACATCATCGGTAGAGAAGTTTTAGATTCACGCGGCAACCCCACAGTGGAATGCGATGTCTTGCTTGAATCGGGTGTGATGGGGCGAGCTGCAGTGCCTTCAGGTGCATCAACTGGTTCGCGGGAAGCGATTGAGCTACGTGACGGGGATCAAGCGCGTTACTTGGGTAAGGGCGTTCTCAAGGCTGTACAAAATATTAATATTGAGATTGCTGAATCTATCCTAGGTCTTGATGCTAGCGAACAAGCATTCCTTGATCACACCTTGATCGAACTAGACGGGACACATAACAAAGCGCGCTTAGGTGCTAATGCAACCTTGGCTGTTTCTATGGCAGTAGCGCGGGCTGCTGCAGAAGAAGCTGGCTTGCCTTTGTATCGTTACTTTGGTGGATCTGGCGGTATGCAATTGCCGGTCCCCATGATGAATATTGTCAATGGCGGTGCTCACGCAAATAACAGCTTAGATATACAAGAATTTATGGTGATGCCAGTGGGGGCTCAAAGCTTCCGTGAGGCACTTCGCTGTGGCGCTGAAATCTTCCATGAATTGAAAAAGATTCTGGGTGCCCAAGGCATGCCAACCACTGTTGGAGATGAGGGTGGCTTTGCACCTAATTTCAAGAGCAATCAAGAGTGCTTACAAACCATTATGAAGGCAATTGAAGGTGCTGGCTACCAAGCTGGTGAAGATGTCTTGCTAGCTTTGGATTGCGCTGCTAGTGAATTCTATAAAGATGGTAAGTATCACTTGGCGGGCGAGGGCTTGCAACTTTCTTCAAGCGAATTCTCAGACTACCTTGGTAACTTGGCTGATCAATTTCCAATCGTATCGATTGAGGATGGTATGCATGAAAGCGACTGGGATGGATGGGCGGACATTACTCAAAAATTGGGCAAGAAAATCCAATTGGTTGGTGATGATCTTTTCGTGACTAATACTCGTATTCTCAAGGAAGGGATTGAGAAGGGTATTGCTAATTCCATCTTGATCAAGATTAATCAAATTGGCACCCTAACTGAGACCTTTGCTGCGATTGAAATGGCGAAGCGCGCCAATTACACGGCAGTCATTTCGCATCGCTCTGGTGAAACAGAAGACAACACCATTGCTGATATTGCTGTTGGTACGAACGCTGGCCAAATTAAGACCGGCTCCTTGTCTCGCTCTGATCGGATTGCCAAGTACAACCAATTGCTGCGCATTGAAGAAGATTTGGGTGATGTTGCTACCTACCTAGGTAAGTCTGTTTTCTATAACCTCAAACGCTAATTACTAGTTATCCTTTAGCTCATGCGCATTGTCATCTACTCGATGCTGTTATTGCTGATTGCAATACAGTACCCACTTTGGTTGGGTAAGGGTGGATGGCTAAAGGTATACGAGATGGAGAAGCAGCTTGAGTTACAGCAGGCTAAAAACAGCCTGCTGAACTTGCGTAATGCCAAGCTCACTGGCGACGTTAAAGATTTAAAAGATGGTACCCGCGCAATTGAAGAGCGGGCTAGGGTGGAGCACGGCATGCTTAAGGAGGGAGAGTTCTTCGTACAAATCCTTCCAAACGAAAAATCTGCCTCGAATGCTGCAGATGGCGTAAAGCCAACTGCAACGAAGCAGTAACTAAGCGGTAACTAAGCCTTAAGATCGCCTAATGCCCGCTAGAGGGTGGTCTTGTAGCATCTGCCAATAAATCTGTTTTAAAGACCTGCCTACAATCAACGGCATCAAAGCAGTAGGCCTTTGCACAAAAATCACACTCAGTTTCAACGGCGCCTTGCTCTGCAAGAATACTTTCAACTTCTTCTTCACCAAGCATTCTCAGAATATCGGCCACCTTGGTGCGTGAACAGCGGCAACTAAAGCGAACAGGGCGAGGCGGAAAGCTTCTGACACCACTTTCTGTGGATTCCTCTAAAAAGAGACGGCGCAGGATAGTGTCCGGCGAAAGCGTGAGTAATTCTTCATTGGTAATCGTTTCACCCAGTGTCTGAATTCGGGCCCAGCCTTCAGCCGCAAGTTGAGGATCAAGATGGGCATGACCCCCTGAATCTGGCAAGCGCTGCAACAGCAATCCGCCGACATGGGTGTCATTGGATGCTAGCCAAATGCGGGTATCCAATTGCTCTGAGTTTTGCATGTATAGAGCAATCGCTTCGGCAGCGCTGGTAACGGGCTTAATGACGGTGCCGCGGTGCTCTTGAAGGGCTACTATCCCTTGGTAGGGCGCTTGACCAGGTTGACGGTCAGATGGGTCTAGGGTGATGACTAGACGCCCAGTATTGTTTGCATCTAGCAATTCACCTAGAGTGGCGTCGGGATCAATGCTGGCAGCGTCTACAGATAGCTTTACAGTAGCTCGCATGGTCAGGTCGGACTTGCATTCCACCACGAGAAGCTGAATAGGGCCTTTACTTTGAGCCTGAATAATCAGCGTCCCATCAAATTTGAGGCTTGCGCTTAACAGGGTGGCTGCAGCCACAAAGTCACCTAGGATTCGCTTGACTTCGGGGGGGTCATTACGACGCTCTAATACGGCCTGCCAAGCACTGCTTATGGAAACAATCTCGCCGCGGACCGGGGCACCATCACATATAAATACAAGTAATTCGTTCATAGGTGAAAGTATCCACTTTTTTGATGATCGGAGTGCCAAATAATCAAATCTAAAGCTGACCTGAGATAATGCTAATTATGCATATCAGAACACGTTTCGCCCCCAGTCCAACGGGCTTTATTCATTTAGGCAACCTTCGCAGCGCTTTATATCCTTGGGCTTTTGCACGCCATAACCAAGGCGACTTTATTTTGCGTATTGAGGATACCGATGTAGAGCGCTCCACACAGGAAGCTGTCGACGTCATTATTGAAGGCATGGCCTGGCTTGGTCTAGATTTAGATGAAGGCCCCATTTATCAAATGCAGCGTATTGATCGTTATCGAGCAGTTGTAAAGCAGATGCTCGATGCTGGCCTTGCTTACCCTTGCTACATGAGTGAAGACGAGCTCAATAAGCTACGAGACCAACAGATGGCCAATAAGGAAAAGCCGCGCTATAACGGCCAATGGCGTCCTGAGCCAGGTAAGACTCTGCCAGCAATGCCAGAAGGTGTTTTGCCCGTGATTCGTTTCAAGAATCCGATTGGTGGATCTGTAATTTGGGAGGATGCAGTTAAGGGCAAGATAGAAATCAATAATGATGAGTTGGATGATTTAGTTATTGCTCGTCCCGATGGTACGCCAACCTATAACTTCTGCGTTGTAGTGGATGACCTTGACATGAACATTACCCATGTGATTCGTGGCGATGACCATGTCAACAACACTCCACGCCAAATTAACATCATGAAAGCGCTCGGTGGTACACCGCCGGTATATGCTCATTTACCAACAGTCTTAAACGACTCTGGTGAAAAAATGAGTAAGCGTAATGGCGCCATGAGTGTGCGTGATTATCAAAAAGCAGGCTACCTTCCTGAAGCTATTCTGAATTATCTAGCCAGGCTAGGTTGGTCACACGGTGATGCAGAGATTTTTACTAAAGAGCAGTTTGTGAATTGGTTTGACTTAGGTAGTCTTGGTCGATCACCAGCACAACACAATCCTGAAAAGTTACTCTGGTTAAACCATCAATATATTCAGAATGCAGATCCAGAAAAATTGGCAAAAGCAACTAAGCCATTTGCACATGAACTCGGTATCGATACAGAAAATGGTCCGGACTTTGTGCAAGTAGTTGCGCTCCTAAAAGATCGCGCCAATACGCTGATTGAAATCGCCGAAGGAGCAAAGCTGTTCTATCTACCAGCACCTGCTCACAGTAGTGAACAAATTGCAGAAAATATCCCAGCTGAAATCATTCCTGCCATGAAAGATTTGATTGAAGCCATTCAATCTGCTGAGCATACAAAAGCAGCTTATGGGGCGGCTTTTAAAGAAGTGCTAGCCAAGCATCAAATCAAAATGCCAGCATTAGCAATGCCTGTGCGTTACGCTTTATTTGCCACAACACAGACGCCGGCTATTGATTCTGTCTTGGTTGTATTGGGTAAGAATGAGGCGGTTGCAAGGCTTTCCAAGGTGGTCTAAGCCAGAACTTGCCTCCCCCTACAAAAATAGGATAAAATCTTAGATTGTTTTGAGTGTCTTGTGGAGTTTTAACGAGATTACGGGGGTATAGCTCAGCTGGGAGAGCGCTTGCATGGCATGCAAGAGGTCAGCGGTTCGATCCCGCTTATCTCCACCAAGCATTTACAATAGCATCACAAGTTTTAGTAGCAGTCCAGGTCCCCATCGTCTAGAGGCCTAGGACATCACCCTTTCACGGTGAGTACGGGGGTTCGAATCCCCCTGGGGACGCCAAAATTTTTGGCTAGTTGTGAGTAATAAGAAGTGACACAAGTAGCATGCGATGTAATTGGAGCGGTAGTTCAGTTGGTTAGAATATCGGCCTGTCACGCCGAGGGTCGCGGGTTCGAGTCCCGTCCGCTCCGCCATGTAAGTTAAGAAAGCCCCTGCATCAGGGGCTTTTTTTCATTTCTTAAATCTTTATCAAAGTTTTTTCGTTGGCGGTGGTTTTGGTGCCACCTTGTACAAAGGCTCAACTGCTGGCATGAGCGCAGTGAGTTGCTCGATTCGGGTTTCACCAGAAGGGTGGGTGGATAAGAATTCTGGAGAGCTTTTACCTTTAGTTGCCTTCAACATTTTTTGCCAAACGCTGATTGCGCCCATGGGGTTGTATCCCGCTCTTGCTGCAAGCTCTAATCCAATGGCATCTGCTTCTGATTCATTCTCTCTGGAGTTAGGCAAAATAATTGCATATTGGGCAACTTGGTTTGCAGCGCCCACTGCGGAACCATAGGGGCCAGCTACGGCCATGGCAATATTCACCAATACGTTTTGTGCGACTGCTTGGGATACGCGCTCCCGACCATGCTCTCTTAAGGCATGCGCAATTTCATGACCCATGATGGCTGCGATTTCATCATCACTTAAATTCAGCTGCTCAATAATTCCGGTGTAAAAAGTGATCTTTCCGCCTGGGGCACAAGTGGCATTCAATATGGGGGCATCAATTAGGCTTAGCCGCCAATCCCATTGCTTGGTGTCATCTCTGAATGCCTCGGTCTGAGGGATTAACCTGTTTGCAATGAACTTCAATCGATCATATGCTGGGCCAGAAGTGACCAGTATATTTTTCTCTTTCGCTTTTTGATTCTGCTCGTTATAACTCACTGCAGAAAGACGGTTGACCTCTTCAGAAGAAGCCATCATAAATTGTGATCGGCTAACTCCAACCGCCCCCGAGCGCGTAGTATTAGCGCACGCCGAGAGTAAAGCAACAAGTGCAAGGATCCAAAAGGTGCGAATGCTCAAATCAAATCCTTGCCAATACTCGTTACTTTTTAAATTACTTCTTCTTTGGAGGCGTAATGGATGCAGCCATCGCATCAAAGTAAATCACTCGAACCTGCTCGCCAACATTGACATCGGCTAGGAGCTGCGGGTTCTTAACGGTCACAACAGTAACCTTGCTACTTGGACCTTTAACCGAGACTAATTTCTTAGGGCGATCAACAGCGACTATGTCAGCAATGATGGTCGTGGTGTTGGTAATGGTACGAGTTGGCTTTTCGCCTGGTTTAGAGGCTACTTCTTGTGAAGTTTCCACTTTGCTACGAATGCCATCGCTTTTAGTTTTAATTAATTCAATTGCAACAGCAAGTTCATAGGTCACATTGAGTCGGTCACCCACTTTTATCTGATCAAAGCTCTTAATTTCAGGGCCAGCAATGAACTTGGATTCACCTTCATTATTTTTAAAGAAAATCGTACGTGTTTTCTTATCAATCTTTGTAACAGTACCTTCGTACAATTGAAAAATATTGTCAGTAATAGCTGCGTCCACCACTACAGCATTAGCAGCAGGAGCTTGTGCCATCACTAATACTGGACTAGCCAATAATGTTACTGCTACTAGGGTAATTTGGGCGTTTTTGATTTTCATAACTTTCCTTGATATTGAGTATCCATAACGATATTAGCGTATTTCAGTTGCAAAAATCTGTTGGTAAGCCCACAGATGATTTGGGTGGCGTTTCAATTGAAAGCGATTGATTTACAGTCGCTCCCACCAGTTCCCAGAAAAGTGGCATTGCAACCAGTCTATGCACTGGCTTACCTTGCCCGGCACTAAACGAGGCGAGGAAAATACAGCGTGGATTTCCTGAGAGGGTAGACTCCAATCCGTCAATATCGGCTGTAAGGTACCTTTATTAATCGAGTGATAAGCGACGTACCAAGGGATGGTAGCCAAGCCCATGTTCCCGATCGTTGCAGCAAGCAAGGCAGATAAGTTATTAGAGTACAGCGGGCCTTTAACGGGTATCGAAATAGTTTCGCCATCACCCCCACTAAAGTGCCAGCGGTGATTGTCTTGAACTGAGCTATATATCAAGGCCTGATGTGACGCTAAATCTTCTGGATGGCTTGGAGTGCCATGCTGTTTTAAGTAATCCGGGCTAGCTACCAAGACCCAGGGATTTAAACCTAAATAGCGCGATCCCAGAGAGGAGTCTGCAAGGCGACCCATACGGATCGCAAGATCAACGCCACCTTCAACCAAATTGACAAATTGATCCTCAAGACTCAGATGTATCTCAAGCTTTGGGTTCTGGCTCATGAACTGAAGTACCAGCGGAGTCAATATACGGCGCCCAAAGGCAACCGAGGAGCTAATGATCAATTTACCCTGCGTCTCCCCTTGCAGTAGGGCGGCCAGGTTATCTGCCTCCTCAAGCTCTCTAGAAATAATCTTACATTTTTCATAGTAAATCTCACCAATTTCCGTTGGTGTGACCCCTCTTGTGCTGCGATGCAATAAAAGGGAGCCAAGACGCTTTTCTAAAAAGGCAATGTGTTTGGTTGCGGTGGGCTGAGTAATGCCCAGGCTGGCTGCAGCCTTGCTAAAAGAGCCGGTTTCTACGACTCGGACAAAAAGGGCTATCCCCTGAATACGATCCATAAATGAATTCTAACTCGATTTTATCAGGGTATTCCATTTTGGAATAGCACATATGATAGTGACTGGCATTCTCATTTCACTCTGAAGTGTTGATGATGTACCCATTCTTAAACAGCGAGGGAAACATCATGGCCAAAATGAAAGCCGCAATGGCAGCAGTTCTTGTAATGGAAAAAGAAGGTATCACCACTGCATTTGGTGTTCCTGGAGCTGCTATTAATCCACTTTACGCACAATTACGCGAACGTCAGTCAATCACCCATATTTTAGCCCGACATGTTGAGGGCGCTTCACATATGGCTGAAGGTTATACAAGAGCTAAAGCAGGCAATATTGGTGTTTGTATCGGTACTTCTGGCCCAGCCGGTACTGACATGATTACAGGACTGTACTCTGCAAGTGCTGACTCTATTCCTATTCTTTGCATTACTGGACAAGCTCCTCGTGCCCGTCTTTACAAGGAAGATTTTCAGGCTGTTGATATCGAGACGATTTCTAAGCCAGTAACGAAAATGTCTGTAACAGTTCGTGAGCCTGGCTTAGTGCCTCGGGTTTTCCAGCAGGCATTTCATGTAATGCGCTCAGGCCGTCCCGGCCCAGTATTGATCGACTTGCCGATTGATGTTCAATTAGCTGAAATTGAATTTGATATCGACACCTATGAGCCATTGCCGGTATACAAACCAGCAGCTAGCCGCAAGCAGATTGAAAAAGCGCTGGAAATGTTGATGTCAGCCAAAAAGCCTTTAATTGTTGCTGGCGGTGGAATTATTAATGCTGATGCAGATGCGCTGTTAGTTGAATTTGCGGAATTGACTGGCATTCCGGTGATTCCAACCCTCATGGGCTGGGGCACTATTCCGGATGATCATCCACTGATGGCGGGCATGGTTGGTCTTCAAACCTCGCACCGTTATGGCAATGCAACTTTGTTAGCTAGTGATCTGGTTTTAGGTATCGGTAACCGCTGGGCTAACCGTCACACAGGATCAATCGATGTGTATTGCAAAGATCGCAAGTTTATTCACGTCGATATTGAGCCAACGCAAATTGGTCGCGTATTTAATCCCGACTACGGTATTGTTTCGGATGCAAAAGCGGCGCTAGAGTTGTTTGTTGAAGTTGCTAAAGAGTGGAAAGCAAAAGGCAAGTTATCCAACTACAGTGAGTGGGTTGAGCGTTGCCAGGAGCGTAAGAGCTTGATGCTACGTAAAACAAACTTTGATAATGTACCTATCAAGCCACAACGAGTTTATCAAGAGATGAATTCCGTATTTGGTCGCGATACCGTATATGTATCGACTATTGGTCTGTCACAAATTGCTGGCGGACAATTCTTGCATGTTTATGGTGCTCGTCAATGGATCAACTGCGGTCAAGCGGGCCCCCTTGGCTGGACAATTCCAGCTGCATTGGGTGCATTGGCCTCTGATACAACAAAGACTGTAGTTGGACTCGCAGGTGATTACGACTTCCAATTCTTAATTGAGGAATTAGCAGTTGGCGCACAATTTAACTTGCCGCTAGTGATGGTCTTAGTAAATAACAGTTACCTAGGTTTGATCCGTCAGGCACAGCGTGGTTTTGAGATGGATTATTGCGTGCAATTGGCTTTTGACAATATCAATGTGGATGATCAAAATCTGAAGGGCTATGGCGTTGATCACGTTCAGGTTGTTGAGGGACTTGGTTGCAAAGCTATCAGAGTCTCAGATCCAAATAAAATTAATGCTGCATTGATTGAGGCGCAAAAGATGGCCAAAGAGCATCGCGTACCTGTAGTAGTAGAGATCATTCTAGAAAAGATTACCAATATTGCGATGGGTACCGAGATTAACAATATCAATGAATTTGAAGATATTGATTGCCGTCATCCTGCTGGAACTGAGGGATTGGTAGCCGCTGGTCTTCTAGAGTAATCGCTTCATTGCCTTGTATTTACCCATGTATCATCCAGATTGATTGTTATTAAGGAATAGGAATGCCCAAGTTTGCAGCTAACCTCACGATGTTGTTCAATGAAAAACCATTTTTGGAGCGTTTTGCGCTAGCCAAAATTGGAGGCTTCAAAGCCGTTGAATTCCTATTTCCTTATGCTTTTGAAGCGAGCGAAATCAAATCCGCTTTAGATAACAATGCCTTAAAGTTGGTATTGCACAATTTACCAGCTGGTGATTGGGACGCAGGGGAGAGGGGCATCGCGTGTCACCCAGACCGTGTTGCCGAGTTTCGCTCTGGAGTTGCGAAGGCAATTGAGTACGCTACCATTTTAGGCGTACCTCAACTCAACTGCTTAGCAGGAAAGACGCCCGAGGGAGTCGATCCAACATTAGTTCATGACACCTTTGTCAGCAACTTACAGTTTGCCGCTGCTGAACTGAAGAAGTCGGGATTGAAACTATTGATTGAGCCAATCAATACCTTTGATATCCCTGGTTTCTATCTCTCTAAAACTGCTCAAGGTATCGCAATACTGGATGCGGTTGCTGCTGATAATGCTTTTTTACAATACGATATTTACCATGCCCAGCGTATGGAAGGTGAGCTAGCCAATACGATTCAAAAATACTTTAAGCGAATTGCGCATATTCAGTTGGCAGATAATCCAGGCCGTAATGAGCCTGGTACCGGAGAGATCAATTACAGCTACTTATTTGATTTATTAGCTCGTCTTGGATACACAGGTTACATCGGTTGTGAATACAAGCCTTTGAAAACAACTGAGGCTGGCCTACATTGGATGGGTCAATACGAGCAGTAATATCAATTGATCCGTATATTAATAAATTAATAATTTGGGAATGAATGATGAGTAAGTTAAAACTGGGCTTTGTAGGTTTAGGTATTATGGGCGCGCCAATGGCAGGGCATTTGGTCGCAGCAGGTCATGAGTTGTTTATCAACACACGCAGTAAAGTTCCTGCCGAGTTGGCCAATACCTCTGCCGTTCTTTGTGCTACTCCAGCAGAAGTTGCAACTAAGGCGGACATCATTATTACGATGGTCCCAGATACTCCTGATGTAGAAAAGGTACTTTTTGGAGAGAACGGTATTGCTTCAGGTCTTAGCAAAGGCAAGATCGTTGTAGATATGAGTTCTATCTCCCCCATTTCCACGAAAGATTTTGCGAAGCGCATCAATGATCTTGATTGTGAATATCTAGATGCGCCTGTATCTGGTGGTCAATTGGGCGCCAAGGGTGCAAGCCTCACTATTATGGTTGGTGGTAAGCAAGCCATCTTTGACAAGGTCAAACCTGTATTTGATTTAATGGGAAAAAATATTACTTTAGTTGGTGATAACGGTGCCGGGCAAGTTACTAAAGTAGCTAACCAAATTATTGTCGCCTTGAATATCGAAGCGGTTGCAGAAGCTTTGGTGTTTGCTTCTAAAGCAGGCGCCGATCCAGCAAAAGTTAGACAGGCATTAATGGGTGGCTTTGCCAGCTCAAAAATACTGGAAGTTCATGGCGAGCGCATGATCAATCGCACCTTTGATCCTGGCTTCAGGATTGAGCTGCACCAGAAGGATTTAAGTTTGGCCCTCAGCAGTGCTAAAGCTATAGGCGTTAGTTTGCCCAATACAGCTAACGCACAAGAGTTATTTAATTCCTGTGCAGCGCATGGCGGAAAATCGTGGGATCATTCTGCTATGGTCAAAGCATTAGAAAAAATGGCTAATTTTGAAATAGGTCAAAAAAGCTAGAGGAAGAAGTATGGCAGTAACCTTGGTTGTTTATTTGCATGGCTTTCGGTCTTCACCAAACTCAACCAAGGCAGTCATGACTGGGGAGGCGGTGAGGGCGCTTTCATCGGCAGACCATTCTTATGAGTGGTTTTGCCCTCAACTTCTTGCATCTCCAAAAGCAAGTCTGGAGATGGTGACTAAACATATCAATCAAGCCAAATTTGATCGCATAGTCATCATCGGATCCTCCTTGGGTGGTTTTTATACAAACTATCTTGCTAAAAAATATCAATGCAAAGGCATTACTCTTAATCCCGCCGTATATGCTGCTAGAGAATTAGAGCCCCATGTTGGCATGATGACTGCCTATGACAGCGAAGAGCCATTTGATTTTAAGGCCGAGTATATCGATGAGTTACGTGCCTTACAGGTAGATCCGATAACTGATCCAAAGCGTTATTTTTTAATCGCCGCAAAAGGTGATGAGCTTTTAGATTGGAAGGAAATGGCAGCTTTTTATCCTGGCGCCAAACAACTGATTCTCGAAGGTGGTGATCACGGAATTTCTGACTACGCCAATCACCTGCAAGCAGTAATCGACTTTATCGAGCATTAGGGTCTAGATGGATGTAATCGAAAATCGATTTCGATACGTGCCCAGAAAGTCTCTGTGGATTCTGACTGCTGCAATTTTTCTATCGCTTTTTGGGCATCTACTTTTATTTTTTGGGATTCCATTCTTTTCTTTTGCTAGCGTGCCACCCATTGCCGAAGACCTCATCATCAAAACGGAGTTACTGGTCGAGCCCCCAAAGAAAATACAGATGACTACGGCGCCAAAGAAAAAAGCGCCGCCCAAGGAAACTAACGCTGTCTCAGCAGACCCCCTATCAGATCAGGGAAAAGGAGAGCAGGGCGCATTCGGGAATCAATCTGGGCAGGCATTTCGCCTTCCTGAATCTGGCACATATTATTTTGATGCCTATGTCGATGGTCAACTTATTCAATCTGCTCAACTGGACTGGATTACTGAGGGCAATAATTACAGGCTGCACATCAACATACCTTACGCTATTGTTGGCCCCTTTGTTTTTGAATCCAGAGGCACTGTCGATGCCTACGGCATAGCTCCATCCATATACTGGACGCAGCGAGGTACAAAACCACCGCGCTATTCTCGTTTTGATCGTGATCAGAACGGAGCAGGGAAGATGTTCTTCTCTGAAAAACCAGAATTCACACCGGATTTGCTACCAGGCACTCAAGATCGATTTAGCCTACTTTTTCAGCTAGCGTCTTTACTCAATGGCAGTGACAAGATTGATGAGGCCGGCAGCATTCGAGGAATACCTGTGGTGGACTACAACACTCTCGAGATGTGGCAATTTAAAAGCTACGGAGAGGTAGTGTCAGAAGATGTTCCAAGCCTGGGGAAGTCTGTAAATCGCCATTACGCTCTAATGCAGAGGGAAAGTAGCCCTTTCAAGCGTCAGGTCGATATTTGGCTGGCGAGAGACTTAGATTGGCTGCCTGGCAGAATGCGCTCCCTAGAGTCCAATGGACGCATCTTGGAGCTCGTATTCAAGCAAAGAGCCCCCATTGATAAATCCAAGCTAACGAACTAAGCCTAAGGGGTTTACAGCTACTAATTTAGAATCCAGAGCCTGATCTGGGGTTTTGATTGGACCTTCCGAGTAAAGCGCCCATCATGGTGTAAAGCGCAGCCCCAGACATGGATACAGCGAAGATTCCAGAGAAAGAAATAATAATGGGGAGGATACGCCAGCGCGTAGCAAGAAGATATTCACCATAGCCAACGGTTGTATACATCTCACCAGCAAAATACAAGGTTTGAAGGTTGGTTGGGAATACCTGCAGTCCCAAACAAATGTATGCCCAGGCAATGATTTCAAGCAGGTGGGTAGCAATAATCAATAAAATTGCCACGAAATACGATACAAAGTTGGCACCATAGACCCGTTTATTTTCAAGTTTTTGGTCAATCCAATGAAAGATACTTGCGATTGATAGAACGCTTAAGCCATGGAACGTCAGCATCAAACCCGTTAGAAATAACAGCACCCAAATATCGCTATCGCCCATATCCACATTAATTTCAGCTAAGAGCGTACTGAAGTTGGGGAGGGAGCTAAGTCCGGGAAGCTTATCTAACAAGCCGCTCAAGGTCATCGATGGTATCCGTTAAATCCAGTTACATTTCTTGTTTGACATAATAATGATTATACGCATTATCAGATATATCAATTACGAAGGAGACTTCTTTGGGCCGCCTGGATACGGCTGGTTATAGAGCTTTAGCCATCGTGACATTAAGCCATTTCGAATATCATCCTTGCCAAATAATTGGGCAACGTCTATCGCTGTATAACCCTCATGATTTCTCATGCGCAAGTCTGCGCCGCTATCAAGCAGGTATTTGATTAATTGATCATTACCGGAGCCAACAGACATCATTAATGGCGTTGTTTCACTAGGACTCAAGGCATTTACCTGAGCACCATTAGCCATTAAGAATTGGGTAATTTCTAAATGGCCATTAGTGGCCGCATAGTGAATTGGTGCCCAGCCAGGCTTATTCACAGCAGCTTTTTTATCAATAACTAAGGTCTTGACTAAAGACAGCTGACCATCAAAAGCTGCCATCATCAGTGCGTTTTCCCCGCTTTTATTCGTCAGATTGACGTTAGTAGCTGGATTAGCGAGTAATAAATCAGTTACCTTAGCGGATTTATCCCGAATAGCCAGAATCAGCATGGGGGTACCTTTAGGATCTAGCGTATTTGGAGTAACGCCTGCTTTTATTAAAGACTGCACCTCTGAGACGTCATCAAACTTCGCAGCTTTGGTGAAATCTGTAATCTGATCTGCAGTTTGCGCAATTACCAGGCTAGAAAAGCACAATAAGTAGACAGAGAAAAGGTGGCTATATTTAAAAGAATTTCTCATGATATTGCTCTATTTATATGAAAACATTGAAAAAAATTATTTGAAGTCTGTTCTGCCAGCAATTCAACTGAAACACCCTTTAGATCAGCAACAAATTCACCAACCTTGGAAACCCAAGCTGGCTCATTCGTCTTGCCGCGATAAGGAATTGGAGCTAAATAAGGCGAATCCGTCTCAATCAGCATGCGATCCAGGGGAACTTCCTTGCAAGTTTCCTGTAGATCCTTGGCGCTCTTGAAGGTCACAATGCCAGAAAAGGAAATGTAAAAACCTATATCAATCGCAGCCTTGGCAACTTCGGTGGTCTCTGTAAAGCAATGCATGACGCCACCGATCTGATCAGCGCCCTCTTCTTTCAGGATTCTGAGGGTATCAGCGGAGGATGATCGCGTATGGATGATGAGAGGCTTCTTCGCTGCAATAGCGGCGCGTATATGCGTTCTGAAGCGCGCTCTCTGCCATTCCATGGATTCATAGCTACGATCGCCCATGTGGAAGTAATCAAGCCCGGTTTCGCCAATCGCGATGATTTTGGGGTGTTTTGATTCTGCGACTAGGAATTCAAAGCTGGGCTCCGGAGTATCTTCGTAGTCTGGATGGACTCCAACCGAGGCATACAGATGAGCATGGTCTTCGGCGAGCTTTCGTACCTTGGGAAAGTCCGGAATGTCTACCGACACGCACAAGGCATGACTCACCTTGCAGGCAGCCATATTCGACAAAACCTCAGGTAGACGGCTTTGAAATTCTGGGAAATCGAGATGGCAATGTGAGTCTATGAACATGACTCTGTATTTTAATCTTCAAATACCTGCTGGTATTGAGAAAGCAATGCTTCCAGTTGAATACGTGTGGCCAGCGGATGATTTTCGTGGCGCCGCGCCTGTATCAGAGACTTCCAGAAGCGCAGCAGCTTTGGAAGACGTGCTTGTTGCGCAAGCGTCTTGATAGCAGCCTCATGCTTCGGGTAATAGCGCGGCGAACCCATTTGGGCGCAACTTTGCACATCAGAGACCCATCGCTGCATAGTAGCCAACAAAACTGAATACCGGGCTTTTTGCGTTTTAACAGCAGCATCTAGCCAATTGATTCGAGCGCCCTGCGACATCGCTTGCAGTAAATAACGGGAGGCCTGAATGGCGATCGTCAGCTCATCCTTCTCATCTTTATTGTGACGTGCAATTAAAGAATCCAATACTGCATAAGGTGCCCCACCCTGCTCGTCATAAATAGACTCGACATCGGCATCACTCATTTTTAAACCAGGAATCTTATTTAGCTCGGTATGTAACCAATTGAGCCCACTCAATCGATCTGGTCGCGGCGCGGACATCAAGCGGCAGCGAGAACGAATGGTTGGCAGGACACGATCAAGCCGATCCGCTAGCAAAATAAAGATAGTATTTTTTGGAGGCTCTTCAAGAGATTTTAGCAAGGTATTTGCGGAATCTGATCTGAGCATTTCTAGCGGATAAACCAGAATGACTCGATTGCCCCCGCGATGAGATCCAATAGAGAGTCCTTCAATTGCACTACGGGCGTCTTCAATAGAAATACTTTTCTTTTCTTTTTTCTCGGGTGCATCAACATCGGCATCAGCTTGACTGGCCTTGGATTTTTTTGGTGAATCAGCATCCGTATCAAAATCACCCTGTGGCAAAAGCTTACGATGCGTTTCTGGGACTAGTGCAATAAAGTCAGGATGGTTGCCGGAGTCAAACCACCGACAGGCTACACATTGCTTACAAGGCTTTGTGCCTGCGGATGTTTCGCACAAAAGCGCTCTAGCCAATTCAATGGAAAACTCAAACTTACCAATACCGGACTGACCATGAATTAAAACTGCATTAGGAAACGAAGCTAAGTTCATGCCGTCCCAGATGGGCTCTAACCATGGGGCTATTTTTTTCACCGACGCATTTGCTAACATCGCATTACTCATTTAGAGCTTTATCTTTAATGATTCGAGCTCATGCCAAATAGCCTCTGGTGTTTCAGTAGCATCGACGAGATAAAAGCGATTTGGATCTGTTTTTGCTCTACGCAAATACTCTTGACGAACTTTTTCAAAAAAATCTAAGTCCATTTTTTCAAATTTATCGGGTGCCCTTACCTTTGATCTTCTCGCTTGTGCAACTGCGCCAGGTAAATCAAAAAGGAAGGTCAAATTAGGTTGAAGCAATGAACCATCAGAGCGACCCTGAACCCATTTCTCCAAATCATTTAACTTGGCCAGGCTTAAGCCGCGACCACCGCCTTGATAAGCAAAGCTCGCATCTGTGAAGCGATCAGAGATCACAATCTTTCCCGCTTTCAGAGCTGGCTCTATTACTTGTGCAATATGTTCACGGCGAGCAGCAAACATCAGTAATGCCTCAGTTTCTAAATTCATTGGCGCTTCAAGCAATAAGGCGCGAAGTTGTTCACCTAATTGAGTGCCACCAGGCTCCCTAGTCATCACAACATCGCGATCAGGGTGCCGCTGTTTAATCAAGTTGCTAAAAGATTCAATGTGTGTACTTTTACCCGCTCCATCGATACCTTCGAAGCTAATGAAATAACCTAGAAATTGAGCCGTCATAACAGTTACTGAGACTTAGATTGATTGGAGGAATTGCGTTTACGTTGAAACTGATCAACTGCGCTTTCATGCTCTTTATAAGTTTTGGAGAAATGACTAGTGCCATCACCACGCGCTACAAAATATACCGCATCACTTTTTGCCGGATAAATCACAGCAAGGAGGGACTCCTTGCTGGGCATAGCTATTGGCGTTGGTGGCAAACCCTTGTTCATATAAGTATTGTAGGGACTGTCTGTGCGTAAATCTGCTTTTCGAAGATTGCCATCAAATTTTGGACCAATTCCGTAAATGATGGTTGGATCGGTCTGTAAGGGCATCTTTAAATTAAGGCGGTTCACGAAAACCGCTGAGACCAAAGACCTATCGCTTGAGCGCCCCGTCTCTTTTTCCACAATCGAGGCCAAAATAAGCAGCTCATAAGGAGTTTTTAAGGGTATGGCTGAGTCCCTTTGATCCCAAGCAGCACTTAGTTGCTTTTGCATGGCCTGAGAGGCCCTTCGATAGATTGAAGTATCTGAATCATCTGGGTCAAAAATATAGGTATCTGGATAAAAGAGTCCCTCATCGCCTGGGTAATTCAGTCCAAGGGTCATCAACAGCTCTTTTGAACTCATACCTTTAGTTTGATGAATTAGCGCGGGATGTTGATCAATCAGGCTTCTCAGTTGCCATATCGTCATACCTGGAATAATGGCTACACTCTCTCGAACTCGATCACCACGAGCAATTTGTTGCAAGATATTCCCCAAGCTAGCGCGAGGAGCCAACAGATAAGTTCCCGGTTTTAACTTAGAGCTGATTAAAAGTGCTCTTGCTGCCACTTGTAAAGTAACTACATTTGTAGATACGCCCTGCTCTGATAACTGACCTGCAATTGCAGATAGGCCAGATTGGGGAGTGATCTTGACTTTGTAGGCAGATCCCTTATCAACATTTGATGTAGCTGGCACAACGGGCCATAAAAAAATGGCTGCGTACAAAAGAAGCACTAGAGAAATGAAGATGAGGGCATAGGATTTCCAACCGCCATCCTTTAAAGGTTTAATAAAAAGACTTTTCTGAAATTTTCTGCTCATCAAGCTATGATAAAAGCTCATGACGATCAGCACAGAAAACGCCACAATGCCTGCCTCCAGCCTAAACCATGGATTTACCCCTCTGGCCCATTGGGGCTTGATCTTGGTTGAGGGGCCTGATGCCGCAGCCCTTTTACAAAGCCAATTAAGCAACTCCGTGCTTAGCCTCAAGCGCACTATGCCCGGTGATATTGCCCATGGTTCAGATTCGGTTCGATTAGTTGGCTATTGCAGCCCCAAAGGACGCCTTCTCTCTAGTGCTTGGCTTGGCTTGTTTCCGGAAACCGTTGATTCAGATGACCGTTTTGCCCTTTTTGTTTCCAAAGATATTGCAGCCAGTACTGCAAAACGATTGTCGATGTACGTACTGCGGTCAAAAGTAAAAGTCGTTGATGCCTCGGATGAATGGGAAGTATTTGGCGCTTATCAGAGCCAGAATGCTGGCCAGTCCTCCAATCCATCTAAAGATAACCTCTCTTTGCGCATGCCTGAGGTGCTGATTCAGAATCAATCTTTTCAGCGCACCCTCATCGCCCAGAAAAAAGCGGAAGCTACTCTGTCATCAGTTGATCAAGCCTCACTAGATCAGTGGAATTCTTTAGAGGTACTGAGTGCAATCCCGAGAATTGTTTTAGCAACTCAGGAACAATTTGTTCCGCAGATGATTAATTTTGAATCCGTTGCTGGTGTGGATTTCAAAAAAGGTTGTTACCCGGGCCAAGAAATTGTCGCTCGAAGCCAATACCGAGGTGCAGTAAAACGTAGACTTCAACTTGTACATGTTGATTCGAGCTCAACTGCACTAGAGTTTTCAAAACCAGGCGTAGAATTATTTCAAGAGGGGGATGCAAGTCAGCCGTGCGGCATGGTGGTACTAGCAGCTACTAATGCAGCTAATTCAGCCCGAATTGATCTTCAGGTGGAATGTAAGCTAGATGCCTTAGAAATTGGAGCAATATATCTTGGTACGAGCGATGGGCCTGTCCTAATGATAGATTCAATCCCCTACCCTTTATTAGAAATTTAATCTCACCCTGACTCTACTCATATTGTTATGTGCTTAATTCTCTTTGCCTGGAAATCTCATCCAGACTACCCTTTGGTGGTTGCAGCAAACCGTGATGAATTTTATGAGCGCGATACTGATCCTATGGGATGGTGGTCCGAGCACCCTCATGTATTGGCTGGCAAGGACTGCGCGGATGTATTAGGTAGTCCAGGAACTTGGTTGGGTTTCACAAAGACGGGGCGTTTTGCTGCGTTGACCAATGTCAGAGCACCTAGCGAAAAGAATCCGGATGCCAGAACGCGTGGTGAGCTTAGCCTGCAGTATCTTACGGGCCAGCACAAGCCACATGCTTACATCCAAGAAAATGTAAAACGGTTTGAGCTCTACAACGGATTCAATCTCTTGATGGCTGATCTCAGCGATCCAGAGAATACTGAAATGCATTGGGTAAGTAACCGCCTCATGATGGGTCAAAACATTCGCCCAAGAAAAGTTTTTCCTGAGCAAGCACTAAACCCTGGAGTCTATGGTCTATCCAATGCGATGCTAGATACACCATGGCCTAAAGTCAATCACCGAGTAGCGGCGTTCGCTCAAACCTTGGCCATGGATAGCGGGCAACTCAAAAATGCAGATCACTATTTGCGCTTATTGGCCGATACTCACGAAGCAAGTCCACAAGAGCTACCCAATACCGGCGTTAGTCCAGATTGGGAAAAAGCTTTATCTGCTGCATTTATTAAGACTCCAAGCTATGGAACGCGTTCAAGTACGATTTTGCGCGTTCGTAAGGATGGTCAGTTTGAGATGGTAGAAAGACGCTTTGATGCTAACGGCACCGTGGGTCACGATGTTGTCACCGGTGAACTCACTGCTGCACCGGGATCTAACCTTTCGGTCTAAGCGACCAATCAGTTTGAACTATTTCTGCTGACGAGAATCCTCGTTTATGACGCGCTCCCCATCCGCATTTTTGCTTGCCAGTCGCTTAATAAACTGAAACGTCCCAGTTGACATGCAGCAAATCTCACCTTGATCGTTGTAGAGTTTGGCCTCACAAAAAGCCATCGTAGCAGTGCGACGCACGGTATCCGCTTTTACACGCAAAATACCGTTGGCTGCCTGCATGAAGTTATTTTTCATCTCCACGGTCACAACACTTCGATCACCAGGGTCGCTTGAGCGAGCAGCAACAGCCATGGCAACATCCATCAGGGTAAGTAACACACCGCCATGGGCCACATCCCAAGTATTGGTATGCTCGGGCTTGAGCGCTAGGAGTATTTCACCTTTACCCATCTCAGCAGTAATTAGCCGTACCCCTAGCAGCTTCAAAAAAGGAACATTAAGCTCTTCACCCAAGTTGGCAAGTTGAGTTTCTACATTAAGTTGTACTTTATTTGTCATAAGGTCATTCTAGAGGCTTCTGCGACGCTTGTGAATTACCCATAGAATACAAAATATGCCTTTTACCCTCCGCGGCGATGATGTATGCCAGCCTACCCCACCCACACCTATATCCAACCCCTATTGGGTTGCATTTTCAGCCTCTGCTGCCAGACTAATTCACCTTGAGCTCGGACCCGTTGGCTTACCAAAAGATCCTGATTGGCTTGCACTTTTAGCAGGAAATCAACTAAATGTCGGTGAGCTCGCTTTTTCCAATCCGATTTCAACTGCCTATAGCGGCCATCAATTTGGATCCTGGGCAGGACAACTAGGCGATGGTCGTGCCATCCTCTTGGGCGATATCAATCAGCTTGAGCTCCAACTTAAAGGGGCTGGTAAGACGCACTACTCCAGAATGGGTGATGGCAGAGCCGTCTTAAGATCTTCTATACGTGAGTTCCTTTGTAGTGAAGCTATGCATGCTTTAGGTATACCGACCAGCAGAGCTCTTTCAGTAGTTGGATCTAAGCAGCGTGTAATTAGGGAAACGGTTGAAACCGCAGCAGTATGTTCACGCATTGCCCCAAGCTTTATTCGGGTTGGCCACTTTGAACACTTTGCCTCACTTCAGAATATTGTCCGCCTCAAAGAGTTGGCAGATCTTCTGATCAATGAATTCTATCCAGAGTGCCGAAATACAAAAGATCCCTATCTAAGTTTATTCAAAGAGATTAGCGCTCGTAATGCGAAATTGGTTGCGCAGTGGCAATCAGTAGGATTTTGTCATGGCGTCTTAAATAGTGACAACATCAGCGCTCTTGGACTCACTATTGACTACGGTCCATTTGGATTTCTAGATCATTTTGAAATAGATCATATTTGCAACCACAGTGATCATGGTGGCCGATATGCTTATCATCGCCAGCCACAAATCATGCATTGGAATATGGCCTGCCTCGCTAGCGCTGTGCTCCCCCTGCTAGAGCCAGAGCATTCACAAGAGGAATCCCATGCTCTTTTACGTTCTGCACTGGAAGAGTTCCCTGTGACTTATGCGAAAGAATGGCAAAAAATATTTCGCTCTAAATTAGGTTTTCAGCTAGAGCAAGAAAGTGATATTGAGATCATTGAGCGTCTCTTACAAGCGATGAATGACTCAAAAGTAGACTTCACTATATTTTTCCGTAATCTGAGCAATACCCGAAAAGATTCAAAGCCAACAGATCTTGCACAAAGAGATGAGTTCATCGATCGTGACAATATTGACCAATGGTTTGCCGACTACATCCATAGACTTCAATCTGAAGTATTGAGTGACGAAGCCAGAAAAACAATGATGAACCAGGTCAATCCAAAATATATCCTCAGGAATCACCTAGCTCAAGCTGCAATTGAAAAGGCGCAGCAAGATGATTTTTCTGAAATTGAACGATTACAACTCATACTCAGCAAACCCTTTGACGAGCAGGAGCCATTTGAGGCTTACGCAAAACCACCCCCCGTCGATATGCAGCGCATAGAAGTCAGCTGCTCCTCATAACACACTACCTTATAGCCATGAACAAGAAAACAGATCAAGAATATAAAAACTCACTGAGCGATATTCAATATCGAGTGACCCGAGAGGCTGCAACAGAAAGGCCGTTTTCTGGTGAATTCTGGGATCACTGGACTGCCGGTCAATATCGCTGCATTTGCTGCGATACCCCACTATTTCAATCATCAACTAAGTTTGATGCTGGGTGTGGCTGGCCTAGCTACAACGCACCAGAGAAAAAAGAGGCTATTACTGAAATTCGCGACGTAACTCATGGAATGATTCGAACTGAGGTTCGCTGCACTGCATGTGATGCACATTTGGGTCACGTATTTGAGGATGGCCCACAACCTACCGGGCTGCGCTACTGCATCAATTCAGCATCCTTGGCATTTGAACCTTCCGAGAATGCCGCCCCAAGTAAAGCGGAATAATTTATAAATAGCTGGATAATCAAGCCCATGAAATTTCTATTTGACCTATTCCCGATCATCCTCTTTTTTATCGCCTTTAAATTTGGCGATATCTACACTGCAACCATCGTAGCAATGGTGGCTACCATTGGCCAAATCCTCTGGGTGTATTACCGACATCGCAAGATTGATGCCATGCAGTGGGTCAGCCTTATCATGATTCTGGTATTTGGCAGCCTCACAATCTTCTTGCACGATAAGACTTTTATTCAACTAAAGCCAACTGCGCTTTACTGGCTATTTGCCGGTGCCCTATTTATTAGCGCTCAATTTTTTCAGAAAAATTGGATCCAAGTGTTGATGGGCAAACAAATCACTCTAAAAGAGCACAGCTCAAAATCAGTTTGGCATCAAGTGAATATGGCCTGGGCAACATTTTTCTTTTTTATGGGTGCGCTCAATCTCTATATTGCCTTTGAGTTCTCTGAAGAAACGTGGGTCAACTTTAAGCTATTTGGTAGTACAGGATTACTCGTAGTATTCGTAATTCTTCAGGGGGTTTGGCTCACCCGTCATATGGAGCATCCCGCAGAATGAATATCAACCAAGCACGAATTGCCCTATTTGAATCTGATCTCAAGATAGTTTTTAAGGTAAAACATTTACATATTGAGGATGAAAGCCATCTTCATGCAGGTCATGCGGGCGCCGCTTCTGGTGGGGGTCACTTTAAACTGACCATCGTAGCCCCAGAATTTGAGGGAATGACTAAGGTAGCCCGTCATAGAGCTATTTATGCTGCTTTAAATAGCCACTTTCCTGATGCAATCCATGCTCTGACCATCCTTGCATACACCCCAAGCGAAAGCACCCATTCAGCGTAGATTGCTTTAAGATTCTCCTTTACCTATATTTATATTCCTCATCCATGTTCAACACACGCCAAATTTTGACCATCAGCGCCTGTACTGTTGCGCTTTTCTCAACAGCCGTTTATGCCCAAAACGCTGCCATTGTTAATGGCAAGGCAATTCCAAAGGCGCAACTAGATAAGTTGGTTCAAAAATCCAATCAACCAGATAATCCGCAAGTACGAGATCAAGCAAGAGAAATGCTGGTTACTCGTGAGCTTATTTTGCAAGAAGCTAACAATCGCGGTGTCATGCAAAAAGAATCAGTACGCGATCAGCTTGAGCAATCCAAGATGGGCGTTTTGATAGCAGCAGTTTTTGAAGACTACGTAGAGCGTGAAGGCGTTGCAGAGTCTGAACTCAAAGCTGCTTACGAACAAGTGAAGGGTCAGTACACCGGTAAGGAATACCACGTAGAGCATATTTTGGTAGAAAAAGAAGCGGATGCAAAAGCTATTACCGCCCAAATTAAAGCCGGTGGTAACTTCGCACAAATTGCTAAAGATAAGTCCAAAGACCCTGGCTCTGCACCGAGTGGTGGAGATCTCGGCTGGGTCAGCGATAAAGCGCTTGTCCCAGAATTTTCTAAAGCGATGGTGCAGCTCAAAAAAGGTCAAATTACAGACAAACCAGTCAAGACCCAGTTCGGCTGGCACATCATCAAGATGGATGATATTCGCGATGTCAAAGCACCAAGCATGGAGGAAATCAAAGACCAGCTAAAGCAGATGATCACAGCAGATCAAAATTGGCAAAAAGCGAAGTTCTCTGAGTTGATGCAAAAGCTCCGCGCTAAAGCCAAGATTCAATAATAAGCTTGTACTTAAAGACTGCAAACCCAGGCCAACACCCTGGGTTTTTTCTTGAGAAACGTGAAACTAGATTTACCTTTATATTGACACAATGATGATTCTTCACACTATGCTCAGAGTCGGCAATATGACTCGTTCGATCGATTTCTATACCAAAGTTTTGGGAATGAACCTACTTCGGAGCACGGAACGCCCAGAGCAAAAATATTCTCTCGCATTTGTAGGATTTGGCAAAGGGAATGTAGACGGCCAATCTGAGATTGAACTCACATATAACCATGGTGTTGAGAGTTATCAACTTGGTGACGCCTACGGACACATTGCAATTGGCGTTGCTGATGCCTATGCCGCTTGTGAAAAAATCAAAGCTGCTGGTGGCAACATCACTCGCGAGGCTGGCCCAGTCATGGGTGGCGATACCATTATCGCCTTCGTCACAGATCCTGACGGCTACAAAATTGAATTAATTCAACGCTAGATATTCTTTTATTTAGTTGAAGCAAGGTGCCATCCAACTTCGAGTTATTGATAGTCTTTCGCAGATTGCTGAAGATGATTGGAATGCCCTACTATCCCCCGAAGCAGGCCCATTTCTAAAGTATGCATTTCTCAATGCATTAGAGCTTAGTGGATGTGTTGGCGGCAATACTGGATGGCAAGTTGCGCACTTGCTCGTTGAGGACTCTGCATCAAGACTGCTGGGTGCCATGCCACTCTATCTGAAGCAACACTCCTATGGAGAGTTTGTGTTTGACTGGGCATGGGCTCAAGCCTACGAGCAGAACAATTTGCCCTACTATCCCAAAGCGCTCTCTGCCATTCCTTTTACTCCCGTACGCGGGCCCAGACTGCTTGTAGCTCAAGCATCTGATAAGAGCGCAGTGCAACAGATTTTAGTTTCTGGATTAAAGACACTGATTGATCAAAACACACTCTCTTCTGCCCACGTCCTCTTTCCCGAGAGTAGTGAATTATTAGAGCTAGAGAAGCAAGGATTTATGTTGCGCAACTCAGTGCAGTTTCATTGGCAGAACATCGGTTACCAAGATTTTGAACAGTTTCTTGCAGACCTCACCATGAAACGCCGTAAGAATATTCGGCGAGAGCGTACATCTGTAGCCATGCACAAAATGAGCTATCGACATATTCCGGGAGCGCAAGCAAGTAAAGACGATTGGACATTCTTTTATCGCTGCTATGAAAATACGTATATCGAGCATCGCTCTTCCCCTTATTTAACGGAAGAATGTATTCAAACTCTTGGAAGGGATATGCCTGAGAATTTTCATCTCATCATTGCCATTCAGGATGAAAGGCCAATTGCCTCATCGTTGCTGGTAGTCGATCGCCCAAATTCAAAAGCATACGGACGTTATTGGGGTGCAGTTGAGCATATCCCCTGCCTACATTTTGAATTGGCTTATTACCAAGCAATTGAGTATTGCATTCAGGAAGGTATCAAGATATTTGAAGGTGGTGCTCAAGGCGAACATAAGATGGCCAGAGGTTTTTTACCAACCACTCTTCAATCAGCGCATTGGATAGCGGATGCCGGCTTTTCCAATGCAGTAAAGCGTTTTTTAGAGCGTGAACGTGAGGGTATGGCAGCTTATGTTGATGAGCTCGAGCAACGCATTCCTTTGAAATCGTCTAAAGTACTGCCATGACCGAATCTAATAACAATCCACCAGAACAAGCCGGATCAAATTCTTTAGCTGTTGGTGATGATAGCTCTGACTCCCCTTGCATTGGAGTCTGCACAACGCTGTACGATGATGTCTGTCAAGGCTGTGGCCGCACTCTAGGCGAAGTCAGTAATTGGGTCTTCTTTAGCCAAGAAGAAAAGGATGCTGTATGGAAACGCATTCGTGCAGAGGGCACTGCAATGCGATTCCAACGTCAAGTTAAGTAATGAATTTAGCCAGCTAAAGCTTGGCTACGTAAATACTCTTCGTAGGTTCCTGAGTAGTCAGTAATCGTTCCATCCATCTTTACTTCAAGGATACGATTCGCTAAAGCTGAGACAAACTCACGATCATGAGATACGAAAATTAAAGTACCTTCGTATTTCTCAAGAGCAATTTGCAAACTCTCGATCGATTCCATATCCATGTGGTTAGTTGGCTCATCCATTGCAAGCACGTTGTGCTTTTGTAGCATCAACTTACCCCAAATCATGCGACCCTTTTCGCCGCCAGACAACACTTTGACAGACTTACCGATATCATCGCCAGAAAATAAGAGGCGGCCTAAGGTGCCACGAATGACCTGATCATCGTCACCAGTATTACGCCATTCATTCATCCAATCCATAAGCAATTCGTCTTTTGCGAACATCTCGGTATTGTCCTGAGGCATGACACCAACGTTAGCATTCTCAGCCCACTTCACATCACCACTATCTGCTGAAATCCCGCTAAAGCGTTTGCTGAGAATAGTCTTTAGCAGCGTTGTCTTGCCAGCGCCGTTCTGACCAATGATGGCAATCTTTTCACCAGCGCGGATACCGATCTTGAAGTTCTTAAAAATTGGACGGTCATATGCCTTGGAGAGCGCATTACACTCAACCGCCATATTGTGTAACTTCTTCTCAGATTCAAAACGAATAAATGGGTTCTGACGCGAAGAAGGTTTTATTTCAACAATCTCAATTTTCTCTAATTGTTTTTGACGTGAAGTAGCCTGACGCGCCTTAGATGCATTTGCAGAGAATCGGGCCACGAAAGCCGCTAATTCAGCAATCTTTTCCTTAGCCTTATCGTTGGAGCTTAGCTGTTGTGCACGAGCCTGAACAGAAGCCAACATGTAGGAGTCATAATTACCTGGATAAACTTTCAGAGTACCGAAGTCCATATCCGCCATATGCGTGCACACCTCATTGAGGAAGTGGCGATCATGGGAAATGATGACAATCGTGCTCTTAATTTGGTTCAGAATATCTTCAAGCCAATGAATAGAGTGAATATCCAAGTTATTGGTTGGCTCATCTAGTAGCAATACATCTGGATCAGAAAACAAGGCTTGCGCCAACAATACGCGCAATTTCCAACCCGGAGCCACGGCACTCATTGGCCCATTGTGTTGCTCAATCGGAATACCGATTCCCAATAACAACTCCCCTGCCTTAGCTTCCGCGGTGTAACCACCATACTCTGCATAACTGCCCTCGAGTTCGGCAGCTTTCATATAGTCTTCATCAGTGGCATCGGGGTTTGCATAAATCGCATCACGCTCTGCAGCAGCTTTCCACATTTCTTCGTGGCCCATCATCACCACATCGAGTACGCGCTGATCTTCGTAAGCGAATTGGTCCTGGCGCAACTTACCCAAACGAATACCAGGATCGAGGCTCACGTTTCCGCTAGTTGGTTCTAACTCTCCACCCAAAATCTTCATGAAAGTGGATTTACCACAACCGTTGGCGCCAATGAGGCCATATCGATTACCGCCGCCAAACTTAACGGAAATGTTTTCAAACAGGGGTTTCGCCCCAAACTGCATAGTGATATTAGATGCGGACAGCACGGATGTATTCTTACTTTCTGATAGGTCAATTCGAGGATGCGGATGCAGGTTCTGCATCAAAGTGCATCATTTTAACGGCTTGCGGCTAAAAAAGCCGTAATTTAGACTTTCAGCTTAAATGGCGTGAAATCAGTGTGAATATCGTAGTGGTCCTGATTTTCCTTGCGCTTCAGAAAACCAATCACCCAATACGTTAAAGGGGTTGCTAAAACCTCCCAGGCAGTCTTTAGGACGTATTGAGATGCAGCGACAGCCAAGACCTCATTAATCGGCCATAGACCGTAAAAGGCCAGCATATAGAAGAGTGAGGAGTCGACCAATTCTCCGCAGGCGGTAGACCCTATAGTGCGCATCCACAGGTGGCGCCCTTGGGTCAGGATCTTCATTTTCGCTAGGGTATAGCTATTTACGAAACTACCGCAGCAAAAAGCAATCATGGAGGCAAGTGCTACTCGCCAAGAATTACCAAAGACCGTTTCCATGCCCTGCTGGTAGTTAGCCATATAGGAGCCAGGGGCGACTGGCAAAGCAATCACTAGTTGCGCCATGATGGCGGCAAAGGCTAGGGATGCAAAACCTGCCCAAACTGCCCGGCGATCGTAAGCGTAGCCATAGACCTCAGTCAGGATATCGCCAAAAAAGTAAGCAATCGGAAAAAAGAGGATTCCAGCCCCAAAGGTCACACTGCCAAAAAAGGGCAAATCTAAGGTGGCAGCCTTGCCAGCGCCGATGAAGTTGGAGCACAGCAGAACCACAACAAAGGCAGCCAATATCAGGTCGTAATAACGATGATGACGTCTAGATGCGTCCATATGTCTGGAAAAATGGATAATAGATAAAAGAATATCCGCATTCTTGAAAATTAACAAAATGCAGATTAAACCCCCCTATAGGATCATTAAGAACCATGAGCATAGCTAGTTTTAATTGGGCCGACCCCCTACTCCTTGATACGCAACTGACAGAAGATGAGCGCATGGTGCGTGATGCTGCTGCTGAATATGCGCAGGGTCGATTGATGCCACGTATACATGATGCTTTTCGTAATGAGACTACTGACTCTGCTATCTTCCGTGAAATGGGCGAGCTAGGCCTTTTAGGGATCACTATTCCTGAGCAGTACGGCGGCGCAAATCTCAATTACGTTTCTTATGGACTGATTGCTCGCGAAATTGAGCGAGTTGATTCTGGTTACCGCTCCATGATGAGCGTGCAGTCGTCTTTAGTCATGGTGCCGATTAATGAATTTGGTACTGAAGCACAAAAGCAAAAATACTTACCGAAGTTAGCGACCGGAGAATGGATCGGCTGCTTTGGTTTGACTGAGCCTAACTATGGCTCTGATGCCGGCGGCATGATTACCAGAGCCAAAAAAGTTCCAGGCGGCTTCTCATTAACTGGCTCTAAGATGTGGATCTCTAATTCTCCGATTGCAGATGTATTTGTTGTCTGGGCTAAAAATGATGAGGGCTTGATTAGAGGCTTCATTCTAGAAAAAGGGATGAAGGGCTTGTCTGCACCTAAGATCAGCGGCAAAATGGGTCTGCGCGCCTCCATTACTGGTGAAATCGTCATGGATGAAGTCTTTGTTCCAGCCGAAAATGAATTCCCAGAAATTACCGGCCTCAAGGGTCCATTTACCTGCTTGAACTCAGCCAGATACGGAATTGCCTGGGGCACGCTTGGCGCTGCTGAATGGTGTTGGTATGCAGCGCGCCAATACACTATGGATCGCAAGCAATTTGATCGCCCTCTCGCAGCAAATCAACTAGTTCAAAAGAAGCTTGCAGATATGCAAACTGAAATTACCTTGGCACTACAAGGCTGCCTACGTTTAGGTCGCATGAAAGATGAAGGTATTGCTGCACCAGAAATCACCTCCATCATGAAGCGCAACTCTTGTGGAAAGTCATTGGATATTGCCCGCCTAGCGAGAGATATGCACGGCGGCAATGGTATATCAGATGAATATGGCGTCATTCGTCATATGCTTAATCTGGAGGTCGTCAATACCTACGAAGGTACACACGATATTCATGCCCTCATCTTAGGTCGTGCACAAACTGGAATCCAGGCTTTTAGTTAAAGCCCAAGTTTGGTGATGAGGTCTTTTGCTGTTTTTGCAAAGGCTTCATCGCTGTCATTCTCAAGTTGCACAAAGTGATCTTCGCGATAGCTCGGGAAATTACGAATAATTGAGGATTGGTAGGATGGGTCGTAATGCATCACCAATAATTCTTCGACCAAACTCTCAAAATCACCAGCATCAATGGCCTCATGCCATTTAGTGATTTGCTCCTTGCCATATCGTGATGTCAGCAAGCTCAGCTTTTCTTTAAAGCTTTCGGGATTGGATAAAAAATGATGATATTCGCGTAGCAACCAAGATACTCGCGTATGCGTGCTAGATCTAATTTCTATGCATTGGCCATCTCGAATGCGCTCCATCAAAGGATCAGGAATATGCACACCCCCCACCTTTTTACTTTCCGACTCAACAAATACTATCCTGGATGGATCTAATGAATTCAATGCATTCCATAGGTTCGTCTCAAAGCCTTTTTGTGAAGGCTGTTCTATATTAGGTTCATTACCCAGCACTGATCCACGGTGAATAGCTAAGCCTTCAAGATCTAGTATTTGCTGATCAAGTAAACCAATTTCCTGGAGAATGCGGGTCTTACCACTTCCAGTCATGCCAGCAATAACTTGAAAAGAAAAATCTTTAGCAGCTTGCTCCAGATCATTGATCACAACACGCCGAAAGCCTTGGTATCCACTTTGCAATTGTAGGGCTTTCCAGCCTATACGATTGAGGATGTGGGTAAAGGCGCCGCTACGTTCGCCACCACGCCAGCAATAAATTAAGGGGCGCCACTCCCTCGGAAAATCAATCAGGGAATTTTCTATATGATTGGCAATATTGCGCGAGACATAAGCAGCGCCCAATTTCTTAGCAACAAATGGCGAGGCTTGCTTATACAGCGTTCCAATCTCAATACGCTCCTTGTTACTTAAGACGGGAAGATTGATGGCGCCAGGAATATGATCTAAAACAAACTCCGCTGGTGTTCTCACATCAATAATGGCATCAAACTCAGGCAAAGAGGATGCCAATATTTCAATGTTGAGAATATGCGGGTTACTGGGTTGCAAAAATTATCCTATTGCAGCTTAGAGATCACGTGTTCAGGCCAAGGTGATGATTTACCTGTTTTCATGTCCACCCACACCATAGTAGCGCCACCGACCGCAGCCATCGTATCTGGCTGAGTAGCTAAAGCCATCGTGGTGTAAACATCCACACTAGAGCGTCCAATATTACCAATGTAGGTTTTTAAAATGAGTTCACCTGGATAGGTAAGTTGTTGATGAAAATTACAAAAACCATTAATCATCAACATAGATTCATCGCCAGGAGTAACGCTATAACCCATGGATGTAATCCACTCTACCCTAGCCTGCTCCATATACCGAAAGTACACCGTGTTATTAACATGCCCATATGCGTCCATGTCACCCCAACGAATCGGCATACACATTTGGTGTACAAACTTTTTTTCTTCCGGAATTTCAATACGCATGAATGTTTACTAAATGATCAATCATTTATTAGCGAACTTGCAAAGCCATGTGATACAAATTAGTAGAGCGAGCACCAGAACGACAGAAAGCCAAAATAGGACCTGGCATTGTCTTTAGTAAGCGCGCCATCTCAATAACTTGATCTGGCGTAAATGCTCCAGGGATTACAGGTAAAAAAGCATAGTTCAAACCTAGGGCTTCGGCTTGAGCCTGAATTTCTGCATTAGTGGGCTGACTAGGGCCACCCTCAAAATCTGGACGATTGTTGATAACACTTTTGTAACCTTGTTTAACAATCTCAGCTAAGTGGCTTGGGTCAATTTGACCCAATGTACCGAAATGATCGGTATGGCAGGCGATAGGAAGGCTCATCTAAACCTCAAAAAATAATAAGAATTTAAAAACTAATAGCTAAGATTCTAAATCAGACTTACTTTTTGTGGCCCGTAAGAAAGCGGTTGCAGATTGCCATACCAGCAAGCATTGCCAATATAAAGACGAGAGCCTTAAGGTGACCAGCCCCGAGAGCAACAATTGCAGGGCCTGGACAGAAACCAGCGATCCCCCAGCCCGCACCAAAAATGAGGCTGCCAATGATGAGGGGCTTCGAAATATCTCTACGAGTGGGAATATGTAGTGCGGCACCAAAAAAAGCTTCCGAACGCTTGGAGACCAAATAAAAACCAGCGAGACCCACCAGGATTGCTCCGCCCATCACAAAGATTAAGGATGGATCCCAGTTACCAGCTAGATCAAGAAAATTCAGAATCTTTTGCGGGTTGCTCATGCCGGAAATGATCAAGCCAACTCCAAATAAAACGCCAATCAAATACTGGCTATAAAAATTGAAATGTCTTCTCATGATTTATAAACCCAATACATGACGAATGACAAAGACTATTAAAAATCCAGCAGTCATGAAAGACACTGTAGCAACTAAAGATCTTGGCGAGAGACGGGACAGACCGCAAACACCATGACCGCTAGTGCAACCTGAGCCATAGTTGGCACCAAAACCGACGAGTAAACCAGCAACAATAATGGAGATCCAATCGGCATCAATCACAGTCGTTGTGTGAAGATCAAAAAACAAGCTGCTTAAAAGTGGTGCGCTCAATATTCCCAAAGCAAGACTTAAGCGCCAATTAACATCACCTTCTTTAGGCGACAGTAGTCCGGAAACAATTCCACTGATACCTAAGATGCGGCCATGGAGAATGGCATATAAGGCAGCCGCAAGACCCAACAAAATTCCACCAAAAAATGCGGGGCCAGGAGTAAAAGCAAGCCAATCTATCTGCATATGATCCAGCCTAGTTTATGAGTTAACTACAGGGATTAGGTGCATTGCGCGTTTCTAAATACAGAAGAGCTAGGTAGGCGCCGAAGATAAATCCTGGCAAGGCAAGCAGTGATCCAATTGCCAGCGTAGAGATACCGCTTAAGCCTTGGCCAACAGTACAACCAAGCGCAGTAACCCCGCCAAAACCCATCAAAGTCGCACCAATTAAGTGATTGGCCGTATCTTCCGTATCGCGGAAGCTCTCCCAACGGAATGACTTAGTCAGAATAGAAACGCAGAAAGATCCAGAAATCATTCCAAAAACAGCAGCGATACCGACCGTGATTACCTTTGAAGTATCGCTATACATCATTAACCAATCCAGGGAAAAGGCATAAGGCGCTACAAAAGAGAGGCTCTCCATACGACCGGAATTGGTTACTAAGAAAACCTCTTCCAGGGTATTGGGATCCTCGGCAACAAATCCTAAGTTACCTGATATCCACCAAACAGCACAAATAGCTAGGCCAACAAAAGTTCCAGCAAATAGGTTTTCAGCGGTACAGAAAGCTTTGCTTGCAAGTGCATAAGCAATAAAGGCAGACCCCACTACTAAACCTAAAGCTAGGTGTAAGTTGTTGCGAGCAATACCTGTTACTGAACTTAAGATACTTGGAAGATCTTGAGGCGTATTCAATGCCAAGAAGACAGAGTCCAAGGTGTTGATGCGTATAACACCGAGGAAGCCCTTCATGGTCATATAAGCTGTAAGCCCAAGAACGAGGAAAACAATAACGGATTTGAGGTTACCGCCGCCAATACGGACAAGCGTCTTGCTGCCGCAACCAGAGGAAAGCACCATGCCAAAACCAAATAGAGTGCTACCTACAATGGAAGACAACCATAAAAACTTATTGCTAGTATAGAAACTTTTAAGTGGATCAATAAGACCAAAGTAAGACATCAAAGCAAACCCAATGATCGCAACACCGATGGCCAGAAACCATTGCTTTAGACGATCCCAGCTAGACATAATAAAAATATCTGAAACTGCACCCATGCTACAGAAACCTGTTTTTTGCATCACTGCACCTAGCAGGAAAGTCACTGCAAAGGTAGCAAATAAAACTGATTTGCTAAGAGAAGAAATATCTACCGCATCCATAAAAAATCTTTACTGAAATTATTTAAATTTATAAAACTGCTTATTGAGAAAGGCTGTTACATCAGCCTCATCCTCAGGGAAAAGATCAAGACGTAATTCTGTATTACACCTAGCAACCATTGTCCTTAGGTTTTGAAGGTTTTTAACCTTGCTATCGCTGCGGGTGTAGATCATGTCACCATTACCAAAGCCGGATTTTTTGGCATGGCAGGCGTAGCATTTCTCTTGGTCAATTTTTTTGCCATTGGCAATATCCGGCGTGGCATGGGCGGACAAATACAGACCGAACAAAGCAGCAAAGGTAAATACAAGCTTAATCAGTGGTAATTTCATTTGAAATCAGTCATTTAGCGAAGTAGACAGCTATTTTAAAGCCAGATGACAAATATGCCTTATTCCGCCTGAATTGATAGGTAGACGTTATAGGCATTCATGCGGTTTGCCGCCCTAAACAAGGGCATTCCTTCGTATTCCGACCAATCAGCCTGCTGATAGGCCTCCTCAAAAGGATCCATATCGATAGCCGACTTTGCCATTGATTGACGTAAATACCTCAAATACTCCCTGGTGAAACCAATATCTTGAATTGGATTAATAGAGTGCGCTCCATGGCCAGGAATCACAATGCTGGGGTTTAGTGATTCAATTTCATTCAAAGCTTGCAACCAGCCTTTGCTATCAGCATTACCAACAAAGGGGATGCGACCCCGAAAAACCAAGTCTCCTGCAAAGAGGACTTTTTCAGATGGCACATAAATAATTAGGTCCTCGGGCGCATGAGCGGGCCCCACTCTACGAATCTTAAACTCGACTCCACCGACTGTGAGCGTGAAACTCTGATCTATCCAAACATCTGCTGACATTAAATGAGTGGATGCGTTTACCCAAGGCGCAAAATCAGTTCGTGATGCAATCAGACGCTGCCGAGCAGTTTCAGAAGAGATATAGTTTCTACCCTCCCCTTGCGCATAAATCTTCGCACCAAGCTGCTTGAACTCTTGTAGTCCGTAGACGTGGTCTGCATGGTAGTGCGTAACGATGACAGCAACAATTTTTTGAGGAGTAATTTTTTTAATTTCGGAAATCAGCTTTTTGGCGAGTGCTGGTGAACCCAGAGCATCAACAACAACAACACCCTTTGCTGTAATCACAAAGCCCGCATTAGAAATAAAGTTTTGATTTTTACTACTACCCATCTCCGCCAAGCCTTTTACGAAATACGTATTTGGCGCAACCTGGATAGGCTTTAAGATTAAATCATCAGAAGCATAAACAATAGATATAGATATCAGCAGCCAAAGCGAACCTATAGAAAGTACTCTCAGAACATAAGAGCGCAACATATAGCACGCTAATTGCATAAATTAAGGCTTGATATAAGCGAAATGATTTTGATACTGAAGATCAGCAACGCGAACTACTCCCGATGGAGTGAAGTCTGTATCTAGAGTAAATTGATCTTTCTTCAGATTACGGTTGGTTAATGTAATCTCGCAAACTTCAAAACGAACACCACGTGACTTCAATGCACCTACTAGGGGCGCATATTCAATTCCATTCTTCTTATCTTTTGCGCCTTCCATCATGATATCGACGCCGTTGGCATGAGTAACCACAATGATTTTGGTCTTTGGGGATACATCCAAATGATTCCGTATATTACGCAGACCTTTAATGCCCTGAGACTCAGCATCATCAATGTGATAAACCACTTCTGTGGGTCCTGCAGCATGAGTCCCCATAGTAAACAGAGCAAAAGTAATTACTAGGCACTGAAGTAATTTTTTCATTATCGATCTCGTATAAAAAGTATTAGAGTGAAACCATTCCAGGATTATTTTTTACACCTTTAATGATGGGCTCATTAAGCTTCACAGCTTTCACCACCTTCACATCACGCAAATGACGCTCCATCACATCCCAAATTGCTTCGCCACCAGCATTCTTAGCATCCTCACTGACTGGTGCCCAGCCAGCAACCTTGTATGTCTTGTTAGGATCAATGTCCTTGCCATTTAAACGCATATCACTAATCCGCTTGCCGGCAGATGCTGCTGGGTCAATGGTGTACTGCATGCCACCTACACGAACCATGTCGCCACCCTGTTGGTAATACGGATCCGGATTAAATAAATTGTCTGCCACGTCTTCCAAAATAGTCTTGATAGTTTCACCAGTCATATTGGTAACTGTGGTGTATGGATAGGTAATGGCGGTTTGATCTAATAAATTCTCACGGGTAATAGCTTGCCCAGGCAATAAGCTGGTGCCCCATCGGAAGCCTGGAGAGAAAGCAATCTCCGCATTCTTCTGAGCCATCAATCCATCCAAAATTAACTGATCGAAACTACCATTGAAGTTACCGCGACGATACAAAAGACCATCGGTAGTAGCTAATTTCTCATTCAACTTAGCTTCATATGGCGCTCGTACCTTAGCAATCAGCTTATTCATCGCAGGATCGGCAGGAATCATATTTGAGAAGATTGGGAAAAGCTTGTAGCGGAAATCTACTGGCTTGCCACCCTTCACATCAAAATCGAGTACACCTAAGAATTTACTATTTGAGCCTGCATTGGTAACTAAAGTTACTCCACCCGAGTTCTTCACTTTGACTGGAGTCGGAACGCCATCATGCGTGTGGCCACCCATAATCGCATCTAAACCAGTAACACGAGATGCCATCTTCAAATCCACGTCCATACCGTTATGTGACAGCAGCACGACCACTTTTGCGCCTTTAGCCTTTACTTCATTAATGGTCTTCTGAAGATTTTCTTCCTGAATACCAAATGTCCAGTCTGGGGTGAAATAACGAGGGTTAGCAATTGGCGTGTATGGGAAGGCCTGACCAATAATGGCTACCTGAATACCATTCTGCACCTTCATCAAATACGGATTGAATACAGAGTCACCAAAGTCTGCAGTCTTAATATTTTGAGCAAGAAAAGAAACCTTTCCCTTGAAATCGCCATTCACAATTTCCATGACGCGCTTCTCACCCAGGGTCATTTCCCAATGCGGAGTCATGACATCAACACCCAAGAGCAAGGCCGCGTCAACCATATCCTGACCATTAGTCCAGAGTGCTGTAGCAGAACCCTGCCAAGTATCACCACCATCCATTAACATAGCACCCGGACGACTAGCTTTAATTTGTTTAATCAAAGTTGCCATATGAGCGAAGCCACCCATCTTGCCGTAATTTTGCGCAGCTGCAACGTAATCAACATAAGTAAAGGCGTGCGCATCGCGCGTCCCTGGCTTAATGCCGTTAGCCTTTAGAAAATATTCGCCAACTATATGAGGCGTCTTACTTTCTTGCACACCAATACCAAGATTGACATTGGGCTCACGGAAATAGATTGGTAGCAATTGCGCATGGCAGTCTGTGAAATGCAAGAAATGCACGTTACCAAACTTTGGCAAATCATAGAATTTCTGGGCACTTGTCTGCGCGCTAGCAAAATTAGATTGCAAACTCATTCCACCAGCAGAGGCGATAGCCAATGCCTGCAAAAACTCACGACGATTTAGTGACATAGTGATTCCCTTAAGAAAACAGGCCTTACGGCCTGTTTAAATGTGTTATTTGTTCACAGGTGATTCTGGATCAAGCAGCAAAGCCATGACATCTTGCATTTGCTTCTCATTTAATAACTTGAAGTGGGCAAAGCGCGGCATATTACTGCAAGCGTTATACGCCTTGGAGTTGTTAATTCGGTTCCAGGTATATGTAACAACCTCTGGTGAATATCCGCGTATTTTTCCATAGCCAGTTAGGGATGGGCCAATATTTCCATAAGAGATTTCTTTGGAATCAATCTGGTGACAGTTGTAGCAACCCCCACCAATAGGAGTTTCAGCAGTATCAGTCCAAGTTGCACCACGACCACTTTGTGCGATTCGCTCACCATTCTTCCAGTCACCAATGTATTTCCCATCGGATGGCTGCTTGATCGAGTCCATATTGATCTTCTGGATTTTCTCGCGCATAGCTTGACCTTGCTTGCTATCAGCAAACTTAGGATCTGAACAGAACTTCTGAGTAGCATCTTGATCAATCCGAGTCAATGCTGCAATACCGTCGGCGCGAAAACTCTCTTGAATCATCTTGTTAAATTTTGGATCATTTTTTTGTTGAGCAAGAGCAGGAGTCTGCACCAAACCAGTAGCAAAAATAAATCCAGTAGCAGCTAAGAGTTGTTTTAAGTGTGTTATTTTCATATTCATCTCTTATCCATTAACGCTTTAAGCCAGGTGTTTCAACTGTTCCACCATTTGCGGTTTTTGCCATGTACATGGACAAAGCGATAGTCACATCTGAGCCATAAATAGGGAAAGGAAAGCGCTGCTGACGGAAACAATCGTTCAAGCGCTGTTGCATCGTCCAAAATTGACCGCTTGATACTCGGTAGGCTGGCCAATAACCCCAACCCAAAGCAGCACCCTTTTGTTCTGTAATGTTTGGTAAATCTTGCAAACGTATACGCTTGCCGTTTTCAGCATGACAAGATGCGCAGGAGAAGTCCATTGGACCACCCTGGAAGAAGAAAGCGCGCTTACCAAGGTCATACATCTCTTTTTCTTTGGGATGTGCGGTACTTACCTTAATCTTGTCGCCCTTAGATAAAGTGACAACATAGGCAACGATAGCCTCCATATCCTTTTTAGGACCCTTCTGAAATGGAGCATCAATCATTTCCTGGGGATCGCGACCCTGCAATACTTGCATACACGTCATCAAGCGTGACTCTAAATCTTGAACCTTGTTAGTATCTTTAAAGTAGCGTGGTAGTTGTGCCGCTGCACCTTTCACTACACCAGGTCCTAAGCCTAAGTTACATTGCTCAAGAGTTGCATTTTTTGGACCAGCCGGCTTTTTCCACAACTCTTCCCCTGCCGCCTCGTAGAGCTCTGAGGGATTTCCATCAGCTATCATCTCGCGATATTTAGCGATATCGTCGGTAGCACTCTTTTGTGCTGACACCGAAGATGTCATTGTTAATAAAGCTGCCACTAAACCACTAGCTAGCCCTAAGGTCAATTTACGCTGCATTTCCTACCCTTTCAGAACCACGGAGGCGGTAAAAATTTATTAAAGCAAAAAACAATTAAGAAACAGTTGCTTCATCAGTGCGTTTGTCGCCCTTATTATCATTCCAAGTTACAGTAATTTTGTCGCCCTTAGCGCCTTTGTATTTAAAGTTCAAAAATGGATCCTTAGAAACTGCAGGACCAAATTCGCCAGAAAATACCCTCTTACCGTTGGCAGTAACATTAATGGTGCTGATAAACCACTGAGGAATAGTTTTGCCGGCAGCATCTTTACGCTGACCAGATTCCATATCGTGTTTCATCAAGATTTTTACGTCCACAGTACCGCCATTTTCAGCAGCTCTTACGCGCATTGGATCAGCCATTTTGGTTCCTTTTTTACTCTATATATAAATGAATTGTTCTATTGAATTGCTGCGGAATTAACCGCCGCAACCACCAAGCGTTACTTTGACTTCTTTAACAGTCATTAGCCACTTACCATCAGCCTTGACTAAGCCATATACATTGGATGTTTGCCCCATCTTGATACGGGTAGTAACAAAAGCGTCTGTGCCAGCCGGGATAAAGAATTGAGCTGCGAGTGCACTTGGATTCTTTTCAACCAAAATTGCCATTTGCTCAGCTTTTGCTGTAGTGGTAATTCCGACAGGAACGACAGCACCGTTTTCAGCAATGTCAGGTGCATTTAAAGTCACTGCGGCAGATTTATCTGGGCTACCAGCACCTAAAATTTTAAAAACATCGTCCAAGCTCTTGCCTTCAAAAGCGGCTTTATTCCACTCTTGTGCTTGAGCGCTGCTAATAAGACCCGTGGAAGCCATCAAGCCAAATACTGCTGAGTACTTCAATACACTGCGACGCTGCTGATTCATAAAAACTCCTTTATTAATCTTTACTTCTCTCAATTTATTGCTTATTTTGCATTAAAACACCCGTTTATTAGCAAAAATAGCTTTTTATTTACCGCCAGAAAGCATCCAAACCACTAAAGCCTTGCGATCTTCGTCAGAAAGCTGAGCTTGAGCCGGCATCGGGATAGAGCCCCATACTCCCGCTCCCCCAACTTTTACCTTGGTCGACAACTTATCAATTGCACCGCTCTGACCCTCATATTTTTTAGCAATATCTGCTATTGAAGGCCCCACTAGCTTTGCATTGGGCGCATGGCAAGCGGAGCAATTCTCATTTTTGAAGAGGGCTGAGGGACCTTTTGCTACAGAAGAATGGGTATCTGCTGCGTGAGCTAAACCAAGACCAGAAGCTCCAGGCAATTGCTTAATCGGTGGCTTCGTAGTGTCTGCACCACGATAAGGTCCATACATCCGATTTTGCTCGGCAATATTTTCATGGGCGTTACGAGCAAAATCTGGCAAGGTTGACCCAATTTGTACAAATGGTACGCAGTTATACATACATGCGCTGCCATTAACGTCAGGCTTATCTTTGACATTCCAGAAGCCGTGTTTAGTCGTCATGCCATTCCGATTTGGCATTTTAATTTCAGCGATATTCTTATCGCTAAGAACAAAATCATCTGGAACGATTTCACCGAGACTCAAAATAAATGCAACTAATGCATAACTGTCATCAGGGGTCAGTGATCTTGGAGCATTCCATGGCATAGCGCGATAAATATAATCCCATAATGTAGATACTGTGGGTACCTTCATTAAGGTTGTTCTTTGCGGCTGCTTCATATCTTTTAATGAGGCAACTCGACCTGTCTTCAGATCTTCCTTGGAGGTACCACCAGCGATAGGCGTAAAGATTTCGTTAGACTCACCAAAGGTGCCGTGACAACTGGCACATTGAGCCTCCCAAATAATCTGGCCTTTTTCAACAGAACCAGATCCTTTTGGTAAACCCTTAAAGTCTGGGCGCACATCGATATCCCAAGCTGTAACTTCAGCAGGAGTTGCTACCCTGCCAATGCCAGGAAACTTAGCTGAACCTGATTGGGCAAATGTGAATTGTGCAGTTACTGTGATGAGTGCCGCAACACCTAGGCGGATCTTCAATTTATCCAACTTGAACATTGCTCACCTCGCCGTTTGAATCCAATTTCCATGATTGGATTGCATTGTTGTGATAGATAGAGCGTGTACCGCGTACATTACGTAATGTTTTAATCGACGGTTGAATATAGCCAGTGTCATCCACGGCTCTTGATTGCATGATTGCTGGGGAGCCATCCCATACCCAATCGATATTGAAGCGCGTAATAGATTTAGTGAGTACAGGCGTTTCAAGGCGGGCTGTTCGCCAATTATTACCACCATCAAAAGAAACATCTACTCGAGTAATTTTTCCGCGACCAGACCAGGCCATACCACTCACGTTATAAAAACCTTTATCCAATAGCTGTTGGCCACCCGATGGTGTGGTGATAACCGACTTGCATTCCTGAATTGAGGCATATTGACGGTGATCACCACTCGGCATTAATTCTATATAGTGAACCGCTTCGTCTTTGGTATTCCAAGGCATATCCCCAACCTCTAAACGACGTAACCACTTCACCCAACTAACACCCTGCACCCCAGGAACTACCAAGCGTAATGGGAAGCCGTTTTCTGGACGCAACATCTCACCATTCATAGCCCAAGCAACAATTGTGTCGTTAAGGCAACTCTCGAGATTGATGGTGCGGGTCATTCCTGAGCCATCACCGCCCTCGGCCAGCATGAACTTTCCTTTTTTGAGGTCAGCGCCGCACTCTTCTAACAATATTTTTAAAGGGACCCCTGTGAATTCACAGCAAGAGAGCATGCCATGCGTGTATTGCACGGTTGGAACTGCTACGTTGCCCCACTCTAATCCAGTATTAGCACCACACTCAATGAAGTGAGTGCGAGAAACTGACGGCAAACGCATCAAGTCGTTCATCGTGAAAACGCGTGGGTTTTTGACCATGCCATTCACCATCAAACGATGTTTATCTGGATCGACGTTGTACCAGCCTTGGTGGTGTCGTTCAAAATGTAAACCGTTTGGAGTGATAGTTCCAAACAGACCTTGAAGAGGTGTAAAGGCTACAGATGCAGCAGAGACACGGGTAAGCCCAGGCGACTCACGGCGAATTAAGTTAGATTCATAAATGGATGGCACACCATATGGCATGGTTGCCACATTCTTGCCAAGTGTTGTTTGCCATTCTTGTTTTTCCAGAATAGCTGGATCACCCTCGCCTGATGCCATCACAAGTGGAGATGCTAATCCAGCGCTTACACCACCCAAAGCAGACATAAAACCTTTTCGCAAGAAGCCGCGACGATTTTCATCTAAACCGTTTGCATTGATATCAGCAATCAACTCCTGAGAAATATAATGTTCAGGTGCCTTTACAAGTCGAGCCTGATTGGCTGGCTTTTCGATTGCGCTGATGTCCTTAGCACTGATCTCAATTTGTTTTTTGGTCATTTGATATTTGCTTTGGTCAATAGATTCTTCAAAATTAATGCAAACTCTCAGCAATTTTTGCGCACACGGTTTGGCACATTTCTACCGTGGTGTTATCAGCAATTGAGTAAAAGACAGTGATGCCTTCTTTGCGTCTAAGCAAAATTCCCGCTTTATTGAGAGCAGAAAGGTGTCGTGAAACATTGGCCTGGCTCGAGCCACATAACTCAACAACCTCGGATACAGACTTTTCACCGCTACACACTGCATACATGATGCGTAGGCGTGACGGCTCCGAAAGAACATTGAAGTATTCCGCAACACGAGAAAAAACTTCTTCCATCGCTTGTGGTGAGAGATCTTTGGTGGCTTTTTTTGCTTTAGCTTTTATATTCATCATTTATAAACATATATGCGTATATATACATATATTAAATGCCTAAGAGCAACCTATTCATATAGAGAGATACCCTAGTCTGTGGACGCAATACAATGTTGGCATGGATATTGACGCAATTCTACTGTCCCTAAAGCTTGCTTTTTGGACCATGGCCCTGATGTTGCCATTTGGAATATGGGCAGCTCATGAGCTTATGAATCTCAATAGAAGCCGACCATGGGTTGAGGCTGCTCTGGCGCTTCCTTTAGTGCTGCCGCCTACAGTTTTAGGCTATTACTTTCTGGTTTCATTTGGTAACACGAGTATTTTCGGCGTTCCCCTTGTATTTTCATTTGCGGGGATCTTGATCGCATCGCTCATTGCCAATATTCCATTTGCCATTCAGCCTATACAGCGAGCCTTTGAGGCCATAAATCCTGAGATTCGAGAAGCTGCCCAAGTCAGCGGTCTCAGTAATTGGCAAATCTTTCGCTTAATTGAACTTCCACTCTCTTGGCGCGGGATCACTGGTGCTGCCGCCCTGACATTCGCCCATACCCTTGGAGAATTCGGCGTGGTTCTGATGGTTGGTGGTGCAATACCAGGTGAAACCAAAACAGCTTCTATTGCAATTTATGACAAGGTGCAGAGCTTTGATACTACTGGTGCCGGCGCAATCGCTCTTGTGCTCTTAGGCATATCCCTCATATGCATAACTCTCTCCTATGGAGTATTGGGGCGTAAACCAAATCCGCGCAAAGGCCTAAGCTAATGCTAAAGGTCAAGATTCAGCAGGATAGCCCAAGTCCGCTACAAATCAGCTTAGAGTGCGCCCCGGGTGAGTTGCATGCATTGGTTGGACCCTCTGGGAGTGGGAAAACTACAGTCCTCAGAACCATTGCAGGCTTGAACAATCCTGCCAGCGGGAAAATTGAGTGCGATGGTAAGGTCTGGTTTGAAACCGATGATCTTGGCAACATAGCTCAACAGCTCTCTCCTGCAGGACGCTCTTGCGGTTTCTTGTTTCAGCAATATGCGCTTTTTCCGCATCTTAGCGCCTTAGGCAATGTGATGATTCCATTGCAGAACTCCGATCACAACAGATCCCAGCGTAAAGCGATTGGCCTAGATCTGCTAGATCGCATGGGCATTGCCAGTCTTGCAGAGCGCATGCCGAATCAATTATCTGGGGGTCAGCAGCAACGCGTTGCCCTTGCAAGAGCGCTGGCTAGACAGCCTAAAGTTCTGCTGCTGGATGAGCCATTTTCGGCGATCGATACACCAACGCGCCAAGGTCTTTATAAAACACTGGCAGACTTACGCTCAGATTTACATATCCCCATCTTATTAGTAACACATGATCTGCGAGAGGCTGATTTATTGGCTGATCAGATTACGGTGATTGACCAAGGCATCAGCCTGCAAACTGCAGCGCCGCATGTTCTCTTTCAGAAACCAAGAAATTCCAGGGTTGCTGAATTAGTCGGCATCAGCAATATGTTTCATGGTGTGTTTGACGCTGGTAGCTTGAGTTGGGATGGTTGCGAAAAGGTCTTTACAGTTGCGGATAAAGGAAAGATTCCACCAAAAGCCCGAGTTGCCTGGGTTATTCCCCAAAATGGCCTAAGCGTTCATACCAAACCAACGCAAACCAGCATACCCGCCTTAGTTGAAAAGATGAGCAGTCTTGGTCAAATAGCCGTCATTCAATTACGCGCTCCAGAAAGTAAAAATACTATTGAATGGGAAGCCTCCTCCGCCGAAGTAAAGAGACTGGAGATGGAGGTTGGCAAGCAAATGCATATCGAGCTGGATGGCAATCAAATTCACATCATGCCCTTACGCCCCATTAATGATCCTAGGCGCTTTATAGGGCACTAAAAAGGGGGTTTGATCTGAGACATTAGTCAGCTCTCGAGCTGGCACTGTTCATTAATGTCCCACTAAAACGCTAAAGTATATTACCCTATGCATAGAAGTGATATTTTAATTATTATGTTGGTTTGAAGTTGATAACTTTAATAACCCTTTTTGGAAATATGGAGCTTTACATGCAAAATAGTCGTCGCCAATTTATGATTTTGTCCGCCGCTGGTGCTTGCACTTTGGCTTTGAACGGTCAAGTTCAAGCTCAAGCCATGGTTGCTGAAACCGATCCACAAGCTGCTGCTTTGGGTTACAAAGCAAACGCTTCTACTGTAGATAAAGCAAAGTACCCTAAGTACGCTGCTGGTCAGGTATGCAGCAACTGCGCTTTGTACCAAGGTAAGGCTGATTCTGCTGCTGGTGGTTGCTCATTGTTTGGTGCTAAACAAGTTGCTGGCAAAGGCTGGTGCTCTGCTTACGCTAAGAAGGCTGGTGCATAAGCTGTAGCGCTGAATTAAAAAGCTGCTTTGGCAGCTTTTTTTACGACCTCTTTTTGGCTACCATCCCAAGTAAGGCAGACATACCAGTGTGTCTCGCACCCTCTGACAATTCTTTCTCGTAACACTGCAGATCAAGTATTTCAAAATCTTTGCTTAGTTCACGAATCATTTCTTCTGTATAGAGGTGCTCTATTAGTGATGGGCCACCAGTTTTGTATTCCAATTGCTTTGGGGTGTATCCCTGCAGAATAAATAGGCCGCCTAATTTCAAAGTCTGGTGTACTTGTTTGAAAATTCTGGTGCGCATTTCGGGGTCGGCAAACTGGATGAAGATCCCCACTACTGCATCATAAGAATGAGGCTGCCAATCAAAGCCATCGGTATCACAAAGACTGTACTGAATATTGACTTGGTTGTCAGCAGCGAGCTGATTGGCCTTGGCGAGCGCAATATCAGAAACATCGTATCCTGTGACGCGCATACCTTGCTTGGCGAGCCAAACGCCATTGCGCCCTTCTCCATCAGCAATGCATAGAACAGAAGAATTGGGCTTTAGATAACGGGATGCTTGCTCAACCAGATATTCATTCGGCTCTTTACCAAAGATGAACTCTTGTTTATCAAAGCGTTCATTCCAGAACTGGGTGGCATCGGTAAAGCCCATGAATTACTTCTTCAAACCACCAATGAGATCATTCTTTAAATCCACTACGCTCTCAAGTCCAACTGCGATACGGACTAAGCCATCAGTAATGCCTGCAGCTTTGCGAGCCTCCGGACTTACTCGGCAGTGTGTCGTTGTAGCAGGATGCGTAATCGTTGTACGAGTATCCCCCAGGTTTGCCGTAATAGAGCAGAGTTTAGTATGGTTGATTAACTTGAAAGCCGCTTTTTTCCCACCCTTGAGTGTGAAAGACAAAATAGCACCACCCGCTTTTTGCTGACGCTTAGCTAACGCATGCTGAGGATGAGACTTCAGACCGGGATGGTAAACACGTTCTACTCCCGGCTGTTTTTCTAGCCATTGAGCAATCTCCAGCGCATTTTGACTCTGCTGCTTCATGCGCAACTCGAGAGTCTCTAAACCTTTTAAGAATACCCAGGCATTGAACGCTGAAAGTGTTGGTCCGGCAGTACGTACGTAGGGAAATACTTTGCCCATAATGAAATCATTGCTACCCACAATCGCACCACCAACTACGCGACCCTGACCATCCAAGTATTTGGTTGCTGAATGGATCACTACGTCAGCGCCTAATAAGATAGGTCTTTGCAAAGCCGGCGTACAGAAACAGTTGTCAACCGCAAATAGCGCCCTAGCTTTCTTTGCTATCTTGGAGATAGCCTTGATATCAGCAATCTCAGTTAAAGGATTGGATGGTGTTTCCAAGTAAAACATTTTGGTATTTTCTTGGACAGCAGTCTGCCAAGCCTTGGTATCCGACAAATCCACATAGGTCGTTGTAATACCAAAGCGCCCCAAAATATTGCTAAATAACTGAATGGTGGCACCAAATACAGAGCGGGAACAAACAACGTGATCTCCCGCTTGAAGATGCGACATTGCCATTGTCAAAATAGCAGCCATACCTGAAGCAGTTGCAATGCAAGCTTCGCCACCCTCTAGCGCAGCCAATCGATCTTGGAACATGCTGACAGTGGGATTGGTAAAGCGAGAATAAATAAAGCCTTGATCTGCATGTGCAAAGCCATCAGCCGCAAGTTCAGCACTATCAAAGCAAAAGCTAGAAGTGAGGAACATAGCCTCGGAGTGCTCTTGATATTCAGCGGTACGGCGTGTACCTGCACGAACCGCCAAGGTTTCAAGTGAAAGTTTGGAGAAATCAGGTTTTTTACGGATAGTTTTGCTCTTCATACCGCTATTTTGACACCGAATTACAGAATTGCCCCAGACACGCATGTCCGAGGAACTCGATCGTTGTTTTTAGTCTTCTGTGGCCAGGTGCAAATGTAGCTGCGAACGGGCAAAGTCACTAGAATCGCGTTGGCGGTCAGCTTTGGCCTCAGAAGTATTGCGAGCGGCCTCTAGGGCATCTAAATAAGATTCATTAATATCGCCGGTAACATAATAGCCATCAAAACAAGACGCCTCAAAATTCTGGATATCAGGATTGATATCTTTCACGGCCTGCTTCATATCTTCGACGCTTTGGTAGATTAATTGGTCTGCACCAATCATCTTATTGATCTCTTCATCGGTGCGGCCGTAAGCAACCAACTCACTACGAGTTGGCATATCGATGCCATACACATTAGGGAATCGTACGGGTGGTGCAGCAGAAGCAAAAATTACTTTTTTAGCGCCGGACTCTCGTGCCATCTGCACAATCTCAAATGAGGTAGTCCCCCGAACAATAGAGTCATCCACAATGAGTACTGTCTTGTCTTTGAACTCAATACGCATGGCATTGAGTTTTTGACGGACTGATTTTTTACGAACAGCCTGACCCGGCATGATGAAGGTTCTACCGATGTAGCGATTCTTAAAGAATCCTTCGCGATAATCTACGCCCAGACGTTTAGCAACCTGCATTGCGGCTGGACGACTTGAGTCAGGAATGGGCATAACCACATCAATCTCACCCGGAATGGTTTCTTTACGGATCTTTTCGGCAAGATAGTCACCCATACGCATCCGTACGTTGTAAACAGTCACGCCATCAATCGTGGAGTCCGGACGAGCCATGTAAACGTATTCAAAAATGCAAGGTGTCAGAACTGCATCAGCAACGCACTGACGTGAAGTGAAATTACCATCCAAATCAATATAAATTGCTTCACCAGGAGTAACATCACGCACAAAGGTAAAGCCAAGGCCATCGAGCGCTACAGACTCAGAGGCAATCATCCACTCGGGACCCTTTGGTGTATCCATGCGTCCAATACAAAGGGGACGAATTCCAAACGGATCGCGAAATGCCAATAAGCCATAGCCAGCTATCAAAGAAACTACAGCATAAGAGCCTTTAACACGCTTAGTGACTTGTGTAACAGCGTTAAACATCGCACTCTCATCTAATGCAGCGCTATTGGTCTCTTTTTGAAGTTCATCGGCCAATACATTTAGCAACACTTCTGTATCTGAACTGGTATTGATATGGCGACGATCGCGGTAAGCCATCTCTACACGCAGGCTAGCCGCATTTGTCAGATTGCCGTTGTGAGCCAAAATAATGCCGTAAGGAGCGCTGACATAAAACGGTTGAGCCTCTTCCTCACTGCTTGCCGAGCCAGCAGTTGGATAACGAACCTGACCAATCCCAGCACTGCCTACTAGACTTCGCATATTGCGAGTTCTGAATACATCTCGCACAAGACCATTGGCTTTATGCATCGTGAATGAATTGCCATTCATTGTTGCCATGCCAGCAGCATCTTGACCGCGATGTTGTAGCAACAACAATGCGTCATAAATGAGCTGATTTACTGGGGAGTGGGAAACCGTTCCGACGACGCCGCACATAAGCCTAGATCCCTATTGTTAATGAAGGTGTAATGGTGGGGGTAATTTTAGGTATTGCATCACCTAATTGTTTTGCCCAATCAGCTGGCAACCACCCTTTAATTAAACCAGTTGCCATATCGATGGCTGGACGGGTAATGGCCTTTTGCCAAGCGACACTCTGAGGAATGGGAGTCAAGGCCGCCAATGTAGCCAACACTACGACAACGACACCACCACGCGCTAAGCCAAAAACAAGACCGAGAAATCGATCTGTCATACTCAAACCAGCAGATAAAATAATCTTTTGAATCACATTGCCGATCAAACCACAGACAATCAAGGTAAGAATAAATAGAATGAGGAAACTCACACCCAAACTCAATAACTCATCCATATGAAAAGTAGATAACCATTCAACCGAAAGGTAGTTGGTATAGTGATAAGCAACCCAAGCAGCTACAAACCAAGAGGCTAGTGCTAGCACCTCTTTAAAAAGACCCCGAGAAATCCCAACCAATCCAGAAACTAACAGCACTACCAGGGTGAAATAATCCACCGTAGTTAAGTTCAAGGTGGATAAATATTCCATTAAGGGGCTTCCACCTCAACTAGCTTTGGAGATAGACCCATAGCCTTCACTTTTTTCTCAGCAGCTTCAGCAGCATCCTTATCAGTAAAAGGCCCTGCTCTTAATAAATACAGTTTTACACCGTCGGTGCCGGTTTTATTTAAAACAAAATTCGGAATCTTCTGATCCTTCATCTTCGCTATCCAGCCCTTAGCTCGATCTTCAGATGCAAAAGCACCAACCTGAATGACATATTTACCAGGCCCCAATTTTTTTGGAAGCTCTTCAGTTTTTGATTTAGTGATTGTCTCTGGCGCAGCAATCACTTCTTCACCAGCGGCCAAACCACTAATAGAATTTGTTTTACTTGACGTTGGAAATGGCGTCTTTACGACTTCTTTGGGCGGCGTAGGCGCTTTTTCTTTCGCAGGCGCTTCAACAGCAGCATTCGGATTTACCCTCTCGTCATTTGCGGGCATTGCAACGTTAGGAGTAGGCAAGCTAGTCACAATATTCACAGCAATATCGTTATTTACAGACTTGGGCTTATTATCCAAAACACGAGGAAGGCCAACCACCGCAATTAGCACTAGGACAGCCGCACCAATCAGACGATGACGGGCACGTTGCTGATCTGGATCTTCTGTAAGCGCTAGCTCTTCATTTTCTTGAGCACGCTGAAAACTACGGGGAGCTAATTTATTGACTGTACGACGACCCCTCACCGAAGCCCGATCAAGGTCTTCAGTCTCAGAGTTTCGCTTAAAAAGCTTCGATAAACGAATCATGGATCAATGGGCCTGGTTGTTTCGATATGCCATTACGCCGGCAACGGTATAGAAGGATCCGAAGATGACAATTCTATCACCCTCACCGGCCATAGAAAGCGCTTTTTGATACGCTGCAGCAGGATCTGGGAAGCTCTCAATCCCACCATCTTCACCATTTTTGATGGACACACCCAGATCTACCAGCTTCTCAGATAGGGCCATGGCACTAGCGGCACGGGGGGTTGGTAAATCAGTACAAAACCAGAAATCCACACTACTCAACAGGGGCTTAATAACGCCAGTAATATCTTTATCCGCCATGGCGCCAAAAATGGCATAGGTATAGGGGTGATATCCCATCTTATCCAAGCCCTGACCCAAGGTTGCTGCTGCATGCGGATTATGGGCAACGTCCAAAACAATGGTGGGCTGACCTGGTAGAACCTGAAAACGACCGGGCAGCTCCACCATAGCAAAGCCATTGCGAATATCCTGCGCGCTTACTGGCAGTCGCTGATGTAAAGCCATCAATGCGGCAATCACAGCGGATGCATTCAGAATCTGATTGGCACCACGTAATGCAGGATAACCTAGACCACTAAAGCGCTTTTGACGCCCTGCCCAAGCCCACTGCTGCTTGTCACCCTGAAAGTTATAGTCACGACCCTGTAGCCACAAATCACATCCGAGTTTTTCAGAATGATCAATCAAAGATTGTGGAGGCACTGGATCACCACAGACCGCGATACCGCCAGCCCGGAAAATACCAGCCTTTTCAAAACCGATTGCCTCGCGTGTGCCACCCAGAAAATCAACATGATCAATATCAATACTCGTAACGATCGCACAATCTGTATCAACAATATTGACCGCATCCAAACGACCACCCATACCGACTTCAAGCACTACTGCATCTAATTGAGACTTGGAAAATAAATGCATGATGGCCAAGGTGGTAAATTCAAAATACGTTAAGGTTGGTGCATTCTCTAAGCTGACGCGCGCTTTTTCAACGGCTGCGAAATGCTCTAGCAAAAGATCATCTTTTACTTCTTCGCCATTAACGCGAGCACGCTCGTTGAAGACGAGCAAATGGGGCGACATATGGCAGCCGACTTTATACCCGGACGCCAGCAAAATACTTTCAAGATAGGCGCAAGTAGAACCCTTGCCATTGGTGCCAGCTACGGTAATAACCGGGCAATCGAAGTGAAGGCCTAGCGCATCTTTAACACGACTAATACGCGCAAGACCCATGTCAATACCAACCGGGTGAGCTGTTTCGAGATGACTAAGCCAAGCCGTTAAGCTAGAAAAAAGGGTGGGGTTTTGGAGGGCGGGATTCAAGCGCTTTATACAGCTGCGCTACCCGCAATCGCAGGCTCAGGAAGTTGCTGGAGCAAAGCCAATAAACGGGCAATCTCACCACGCATCTGCCGACGGTCAACAATCATATCGATGCCGCCCTTTTGCATTAAAAACTCAGAGCGCTGAAAACCTTCTGGTAATTTTTCGCGAACAGTTTGCTCGATCACGCGCGGCCCAGCAAAACCAATTAAGGCTTTTGGTTCAGCCATCACAACATCACCCATGAACGCGAAGCTGGCAGAAATTCCACCCATAGTTGGGTCTGTTAAGACGCTGATGTAAGGCAAACCTTTTTTAGATAGCAAAGTCAGCATCGAGTTTGTTTTGGCCATCTGAAAAAGAGACAGTAAGCTCTCTTGCATACGCGCACCACCTGTTGCGGTGATGCAAATAAAAGCACACTTCTTGGCAATGGCCTCTTGAACACCGCGAGCAAAACGCTCACCCACAACCGAACCCATTGAGCCACCCATATATTGGAATTCAAAACAGGCAGCAACCACTGGAATGCTTTCGATCTTTCCACCAAGAACAATTAAGGCCTCGGATTCGCCGGAGGCATCGCTAGCTTCTTTTAGGCGATCAAGGTACTTTTTGGAATCTTTAAATTTGAGTGGGTCGATCGGAAAAATATCTGCACCGATCTCATAGCGGCCTTTTGGGTCTAAAAGACTATCGAGGCGCTGACGGGCACCAATGCGCATATGGTGACTGCATTTTGGACAAACCGATAAATTTGCTTCGATATCAGTGCTATAGAGCACGGTTTCACAGCTGGGGCACTTAACCCAAAGTCCCTCAGGCACAGATTTGCGATTAGCAGGATCCGTATGTTGGATTTGTGGGGGTAGTAATTTATCGATCCAGCTCATCAGTCTTTAACTATCCAGTACATTAACTATCTAAAGCAACGCGAATCTCACGTATGAAGGTTTCGAGTGATTGTACCGCTTGGCCAGGGGCAGAATCCTCCAAAAGACGAATAATTCGACTACCAATCACCACCGCATCTGCTGTTTTTGATACTGCACGGGCACTTTCCGCATCATGAATACCAAAACCTACTGCAATCGGAATTGATGTAGCTTCACGAATCTTCGGAATAATGCTGGCCACATCTTGGGTATTCAGATGAGATGCGCCTGTTACGCCCCGCATAGAAACGTAATAGATATAACCTGAAGCTATTTTGGCCGCATCTTTTATACGCTCTGATGATGAAGTAGGTGCCAATAGAAAAATAGGGTCAACACCTGCAAGCTTCATTTGGGCAGCAAAGTCAACACACTCCTCTGGAGGGTAGTCCACGATCAGAACACCATCAACTCCGGCAGCTTTAGCTTCCTTCGCAAAGCGGTCTGCTCCCATCTGCTCGACTGGATTGGCATAACCCATTAAGACGACTGGTGTGTCTATATCGATTTTACGAAACTCTTTCACCATTTCTAAGCAACCACGCAGAGTGACGCCTTGTGTCAGCGCTCTTTCAGACGAGCGTTGAATGACAGGACCATCTGCCATCGGATCAGAAAATGGCACCCCAAGTTCAATGACGTTAGAGCCACCGCGAACTAATGCGTGCATTAATTCAACAGTGAGTTTTGGATCGGGATCACCAGCAGTAATAAAAGGGATGAGACCTTTTTTTCCGCTGGCTTTTAGTTCAGTAAATAGTGCAGTAATTTTTGACATGAATTAGCCCTCAGAACCAGTGGCTTGGGCAACGGTATGCATATCCTTATCACCACGACCAGATAAGTTCACCAAGATCGTTTTATCATTAGGGAGCGTGGCCGCTAATTTGCATGCATATGCAATTGCATGAGCAGATTCAAGGGCAGGAATAATGCCTTCAATGCGGCAGCAGTCGTGAAAAGCTTTCAAGGCCTCTTCATCAGTAATTGCCACATAGTCTGCGCGACCTGAGTCTTTTAACCATGCATGCTCGGGGCCAACACCAGGGTAATCCATGCCAGCAGAAACCGAATGCGTTTCTGATATCTGTCCATTTTCATCTTGCAAAAGATAAGTGCGATTACCATGCAATACGCCTGGCTTACCAACGCAAAGCGCTGCGGAGTGAAGGCCACTATTGAGGCCATGGCCCGCAGCCTCAACGCCAATCAATTTTACTTCCGGGAAATCAATATAAGGATAGAAAATACCCATAGCGTTAGAACCGCCGCCAACGCAGGCCATGACATAGTCAGGCTGACGCCCAGTCATTACCGGCATTTGTATTTTGCACTCTTCCCCGATCACGCTTTGAAAGTCACGGACCATCATTGGGTATGGGTGGGGACCAGCAACAGTGCCAATGATGTAGAAGGTATCTTCCACATTAGTAACCCAATCACGCATTGCCTCATTGAGTGCGTCTTTGAGAGTCTTGGTTCCAGATTCAACAGGCACCACTTTTGCACCAAGTAATTTCATGCGAAACACATTTTGTGCTTGACGGGCTACGTCAACAGAACCTTGATACACAGTGCAATCCAAACCAAAGCGGGCGCAAATAGTTGCAGTGGCAACACCATGCTGCCCTGCTCCAGTCTCAGCAATAATACGCGGCTTACCCATACGCTTGGCCAACATCGCTTGACCAATCACGTTATTAATTTTGTGTGCACCAGTATGATTTAAATCTTCTCGCTTGAGATAAATTTGAGCGCCGCCTAAAATTTCACTCCAACGCTTCGCGTGATAGACCGGCGATGGACGACCAACAAAATGTTTAAGCTCGTAATTAAATTCTTCTAGAAATTCTGGGTCGTATTGATATTTTGCATAAGCCGCTTTCAGTTCATCCAAAGCAAACATGAGCGTTTCAGAAACAAATACGCCACCATAAGGACCGAAGTGTCCTCGTGCATCTGGCTTATCGTACATAAATACCTCTTTAATTAGTTACAGCAAATGTTTAAGTTGGCGTGCTTGCATCTGCTGCACGCACTGCCTCGATAAACGCTTTCATCAAGGCGTGGTCTTTTACACCTTTGCTGATTTCTACGCCACTAGAGACGTCAACCGCGCAAGGATGTAGACGAGCAATAGCTTCGCCCACGTTGTGAACGTTCAATCCACCACTCAAAACGACCCGAGGCGCGTTTGCGCTTATCCATGCTTGTGGAATTCCTGACCAATCAAAAGGAACGCCCCCTCCTCCATAGCCCTCAACGAGTGCATCGAGCAAAAGAGCATTTGCTTGTCTATATTGTAGGGAAAAATCATCAAACGCGAAGCCTGACCCAACACGGGCAGCCTTCATCCACGGCTGACCTGCCGCTAGACGATGGCATTCCTCAGGGGACTCATCCCCATGAAACTGCCACAAAGTAATAGGGGCAACAGCCCTAATAGCCTCAAATTCAGCATCGGTAGCATTAACAACCAATCCGACAGCATCAACCCCTGCTGGAAGCCCAGAAATCAAGGTAGCAGCTATGTTTGGGGTGACAGCCCTAGGGCTAGGAGGGTAAAACACGAAGCCGAGCGCGTCAACACCAGAGGCAATGGCGGCATCAACGTCAGACGGCGTCTTGAGACCGCAGATTTTGACCCTAGTTCGGCCTGGGGAGTTTGTTATTAAGCCCATATGGGGAAATGATAAGGGTCTTGGACACTCAGAGGCATATTTAATCCAAAATTGCCTTAGGCAACCAAGAATTTGAAAGCCATGGTTTTGGGATATTAAATTCTTTCGGGTAGGTAATTTGCCCTAAATAGAGGCCTGCAGGTGAAAACGTGGGTGCTGCAACGCTACGATCTTTTGCAGCTAAAACTTCGGCCATCCAATGCGGTGATTGTTTGCCAACGCCAATTTGGATGAAGCTCCCCACTAAATTGCGAACCATATGGTGCAAAAAAGCATTTCCTTTAATCCTAAAATACAGCCACGGCTCATCTGAGAAAATTTCGATGGAATACAGGGTCTTCACTGGAGTCTTGCTTTGACATTCTGAGGAGCGGAAAGAGGTGAAATCATGCTCACCAATCAGACATTCCGAAGCCAATCTCATCGCGTTAATATCAAACCAGCGATCTGCAGGAAGCATTACATAACCAGCACGGTCGGCAGTCATAGGGGATCGACAAGGACCTGCATGCAAAGCATAGATGTAAGTACGCTCGTAAGCAGAATATCGAGCGCTAAATTCATCTGTTACCGGCTGAGCCCAATTGATCACAATAGATTCTGGTAGGAATGCATTAACACCTCTCACCCACGACCAGTTATCCCGATTAACCTCGACATCAAAGTGAACAACTTGACCTAATGCATGAACTCCGGCATCTGTTCGACCGGCAGTAATAACGCGAATAGAATGAGAGTTCTGTGCATCTTTACCAACAAACGAGGCAATAGCTCTCTCTAACTCATCCTGAATAGTAGGCTGATTTACCTGTGTCTGCCAACCAGAAAAAGCACTGCCGTCATACTGAAGTCCGAGGGCAATACGCATCAAGATTTAACTATTATTATGTGACAGCTCGGTCAAAACACCTCGCGCTTCGACCACAATCTCAGGATCAATTGATGCGCCGATACGAACGATCTCTTCTAAAGATTTCTTGGCGGCAGAAAAATCTTCAATAGTGATGTAGGCTCGTGCTAGATTCAATCTCACCCTGAGCTCATCAGGCGTCAAATCTGACGTAGTAGGCTTAGCAACTGGTAAATCCAGATTAATACTACCGAATAAAGCCTTGGCTTTATCAGAGATCCCCTCATGATGAGCATGATCACTTCTATGGTGATCGACTGATGAAGATTGCGCCTGCTCTTGTTCCACTGGGGTGTCACGAGCATGGATATGCGGCAATGGGGTTTTGCGCGAATTGCGGATGAAGAACCAAATCAAAAGACCGGTAATTAAAGAAAGAGCCAATAAGCCAAGAAAAAGGGCCTTTGCGTTAAAGCCAGTTTTTCCAGATTCAAGCACCTCTGGGGTGCCTTGAGGTTCAGCTAATAATTTTTTTAAGTCTGAAATATTCTTCTCTAACTCTTGTGCTCTAGCATTAGTTTGTTCGAGAATTTTTTCTTGTGCGACTATTTCTTCTGTAATGCGCTTGTTATCCGCATCTCGGTCTCCACTAGAGCCGATCTTCAAACGATTTTCAGATTTAATAACTTCATCCACACTAACTTCTACGCTAGCCTGATCACTCTTTTTCTCGGTCCATCGCTGCGCTGCCGAGTCTACAAAGTCTTTAGCAAGCTTAGAATCAATTGCCTGCACTGCGGCAGGATCAGGAATCAAGAGTTCAGAACCAGCTCGCAAACGATTGATATTGCCACCCGCAAAAGCATCTGGATTGGCCTGATACAAAGCCATCATTTTTTGGTCAGTGGAAAACTCTGGAGAACCTGGATCCATCTGTGAAGCAATCGAAGATAGAGTTTGTCCAGGCTCCACAATAAACTTAGGCAAAGCCCCATTCAAAAATGTATATATCCTAGTGATTGAACCTGTTGACCAATTTAAGGTCAGCAATAAATCTACAAAAATATCCTCAGAGATCGGCACGGCTTTCACGGTCTCTACCAAAACCATCAAGCGTCCATCCTTTGATCGATACACCATGACTTGGGTGTTGAAGTCCAAAATTTTTGGTGAAATACCAAGGCGCTCATAAGCGCTAGCCGATGGAATTGATGCCGATAAAGTTGATAACAGAGCTTGCTCATCTGAGGCTAGCTCGATGGGCACCTCAATTCGAAGGCTTTCCCCAGGGCTAGATACCAAATTCGCCTTGCCTAAGCTAACAGCAAAGACACTAGTCGATAGCGCAATTCCGATAAAACCAGCAAAGATAAATTTCAGCATCTGAGTATTAGGCAATGCTATCCAATAGAATTCTTAACATTCGACGTAAGGGCTCGGCAGCACCCCACAAAAGCTGATCGCCTACAGTAAAAGCACCCAGATATTCAGGGCCCATCGCCATCTTATGCAATCGTCCGATAGGTACCGTCAATGTGCCGCTAACAGCAGCTGGAGATAATTCACGTTCAGTTGTCTCTCGATCATTCGGAATTACCTTGACCCATTGGTTGTCATTAGCCAATATTGCCTCAATCTCTTTAAGCGGAATATCTTTTTTGAGTTTGACGGTGAGGCCTTGTGAATGGCAGCGCATCGCACCAACACGAACACATATACCATCAATGGGAATGCTACCCGGGGCTCTAAACGCAGGTCGACCCAAGATCTTATTAAATTCAGCTCCGCCCTTCCACTCTTCTTTTGTTTGACCGTTCTCAACAGGAACGTCAATCCAAGGAATTAAACTGCCCGCTAAGGGAGTATTTCGAAAGTTTATCTTGGGGAAATCTGGCGAACGCAAAGTTTCGGTAATTTTGCGATCGATATCCAGAATCCAGGATGAAGGATCAGCCAACTCGGTTGCTACGCTATCGCGCAATGCCCCCATCTGCAACAGTAGCTCGCGCATATTTTGCGCACCAGCACCAGAAGCAGCCTGATAAGTCATGGCGCTGATCCACTCAACCATATCGGCTTTCACTAAACCGCCCATAGCCATCATCATTAAACTGACTGTACAGTTACTGCCAATCCAGTTTTTTCCACCAGCCGCTAATGCTTTATCAATCACTGAGCGATTTACTGGATCAAGCACCAAGACCGCATCATCCCTCATCCGCAACGCACTTGCCGCATCGATCCAATGACCTTGCCAACCGGCGGCACGTAACTGAGGGAAAATTTCATTTGTGTAATCACCGCCCTGGCAAGTCAAAATGATGTCGCAACGCGCTAGCGCCTTGATGTCATTCGCATCCAGCAAAATATTTTCACTCTTAGTCACTTTTTGACCATTTAAAAGTGGAACTGTGCCACCAGTCTGACTGGTGCTAAAAAATACAGGCTCAATCAAATCAAAATCTTTTTCAGCCAGCATTCTCTCCATAAGAACGCTACCCACCATACCGCGCCAGCCGACTAAGCCTACTAAGGGAGTTTTTGTATTTGACATGATGATCAACTATCTATTCAGTGGGTGTTGAAATATTTTCGAGTATGAGTAATTTTTATTTAGAAAGAGTGGCAACTACAGCATTGCCCATTTCAACGGTAGAAACTTTTTTAGTGCCTTCAGTGTAGATATCAGTGGTACGAAAACCTTGAGATAACACCTTTTGGACCGCCGTCTCAATACGATCGGCCTGGTCAGGTAAACCCAATGAGTAACGTAGCATCATGGCAGCAGAAAGAATCGTTGCCAGTGGATTGGCAATACCCTTCCCCGCGATATCGGGTGCTGAGCCGTGACTTGGCTCGTACAAGCCTTTATTATTTTTATCCAATGAAGCCGATGGCAACATACCAATTGAGCCAGTCAACATCGAAGCTTCATCTGAAAGAATATCGCCAAACAAGTTACCAGTCACCACCACATCAAATGCCTTAGGAGCCTTAACTAATTGCATAGCAGCGTTATCCACATACATGTGCGACAACTCAACATCTGGATATTCTTTGCCCACACGTATCATGACATCTCGCCACAACTGTGAAGTCTCTAATACATTGGCCTTATCCACGCTGCAAACCTTTTTGCCTCGCTTACGGGCTGCTTCAAAAGCTACGCGACCAATACGCTCTACTTCAGGCTCGCTGTAATGCATCATGTCGAAACCTTCGCGTGCACCCTTAAATAAAGGCAATTCAGAAGTGCGAATACCCCGTGGCTGGCCAAAGTAGATATCGCCGTTCAGTTCACGAATAATCAATATATCTAGACCACTCACAATTTCAGGCTTTAAGCTTGATGCGGCTGTAAGTTCTTCATAGCAAATAGCAGGCCTGAAATTGGCAAACAGTTCAAGATGTTTGCGCAAACCCAAGATGGCCTGTTCTGGACGCAGTTCACGAGCCAAGGCATCGTATTTCCAGTCGCCCACAGCACCAAATAAAATAGCATCTGCTTTTTTAGCAAGCTCAAGAGTCGCAGGTGGCAATGGATGCCCAGCGACATCATAAGCAGCACCACCAACAGGCGCTGTCTCTAGGTCAAATTGAAGACCGAGCGCGTTTAGCACCTTAACGGCTTCAGCAACAATTTCCGGGCCGATACCATCGCCCGGTAGGACTGCAATTTTCATGAAAAAGCCTTTAACTCTATAAAACTACGGCAGTTGTGTCACAAGCCAAGGCATCTTGAGAATGCGCTCAGCTTCGTAAGCCTTGATTTTATCTGCATGTTGCAGGGTTAAGCCAATATCGTCTAAGCCGTTCAGCAGGCAATGCTTTCTAAATGGTGCTACATCAAAGCTGAAGGCGGTTCCATCAGGACAGATGACTTGCTGAGCCCCTAGGTCAATTGTGAGCTGATAGCCGCTAAAAGCCAGCGTTTCATTGAATAAATGGTCAACCTGTAACTCTGTGAGGGCGATCGGTAAAAGGCCATTTTTAAAGCAATTGTTATTAAAGATGTCTGCAAAACTAGGGGCAATGACCGCTCTAAAGCCATACTGATCTAAAGCCCAGGGTGCATGCTCACGGGAACTGCCACAGCCAAAGTTCTTACGGGCCAGCAAAATACCGGCATCTTTATAGCGCAGTTGATTTAAAACAAAGTCAGGATTGATTGGACGTGTACTGCAGTCTTGACCAGGTTCGCCATGGTCTAGATAACGCCATTCATCAAACAAATTCTGACCAAAACCTGTTTTCTTAATTGATTTTAAGAATTGTTTTGGGATGATGGCATCGGTATCTACATTCTCGCGATTAAGCGGAGCTACCAAGCCTTTGTATACCGTAAATTTTTCCATGGTGATCTTTGCTGAATATCGACTGTGCGCTTATTTGACTGGCGTCACAACAACATCTTTCCCTTGAGTTTGGGACTGATTGGGCGTGTTGGAATTTTTGCTTCCGCCCATAGAGGTACCCATAGTTTGAAGGTCTTTACCAACGCCTTCCATTGTGTTTGCGCATGCAGAAAGGATGATGCCGATGACAGCAACTATCGTCAATTTTTTAATCATTGTGAAAGAGGACCATTTAAACACTATATCTCCTTAAGAAATCTTACGAACATCAACAAAATGACCTTCAATCGCAGCGGCAGCAGCCATCGCTGGGCTCACCAAGTGCGTTCTTCCGCCATTACCTTGGCGACCTTCAAAGTTGCGGTTCGATGTAGATGCACAACGCTCTCCAGGCTCAAGGCGATCGGCATTCATTGCCAAACACATAGAGCAACCAGGCTCACGCCACTCAAAGCCAGCAGCTTTGAATACACGATCTAAACCTTCACGCTCTGCTTGAGCTTTTACCAATCCAGAGCCGGGAACTACTAATGCCAATTTCACATTAGTGGCCACCTTCTTACCAAGACGATCGACCACCTTGGCGGCAGCACGAATATCCTCGATACGACTATTGGTACAAGATCCGATAAATACTTTATCAATAGAGATATTGCTTAATGGGGTATTGGGCACAAGACCCATATATTCAAGCGCACGCTCCATTGCAGAACGCTTGTTTGCATCGCGCTCTTTTTCAGGATCGGGAACACGACCGCTAATAGCTAAAACCATTTCTGGGGAAGTCCCCCAAGTTACCTGAGGAGCAATTTCTTCTGCACGTAGCTCAACCACAGCATCAAACTGAGCATCTGAATCTGAATGCAGGGTACGCCAGTATTGCAAAGCATGTCGCAAAGCCTCGCCTTTGGGGGCATAAGGCCTACCTTGAATGTATTCGATCGTGGTTTCATCTACGGCCACAAGTCCAGCGCGAGCACCTGCTTCAATCGCCATATTGCAGACAGTCATGCGACCCTCCATGGAGAGGTTGCGAATAGCTTCACCAGCAAACTCAATGGTGTAACCAGTTCCACCCGCAGTACCGATCTTTCCAATAACGGCAAGTACGATATCTTTTGCTGTAGAGCCAGGTTGAAGGCGTCCATCGATCTTCACCAACATGTTCTTGCTTTTTTTCATCAGCAAAGTTTGGGTAGCTAATACATGCTCCACTTCAGATGTCCCGATACCAAAAGCCAGCGCACCAAAAGCGCCATGTGTACTAGTATGTGAATCACCACAGACCACCGTCATACCGGGTAAGGTTGCTCCCTGCTCTGGTCCAATGACGTGAACAATCCCTTGGCGGGTATCGTTCATTTTGTATTGCGTAATACCAAAGGCGTCGCAGTTTTGATCCAGCGTATCTACTTGTAGCTTAGATATCGGGTCAGTGATTCCTTCAGAGCGATCCGTTGTTGGGACATTGTGGTCTGAAACAGCTAGATTAGCAGAGATACGCCACACTGGACGGCCAGCTAAATTGAGGCCCTCAAAAGCTTGAGGACTCGTTACTTCATGCAATAACTGACGATCTATGTAAATCGTGGCCGTGCCATCTTCTTCGGAATAGACGACATGGTCATCCCACAATTTGTCATAAAGCGTGCGTGACATGAATACCCTCGAAAACTTTTTTATTTACGAACAGAGATGTTGGGAACCTTGCGTGAAGTTTCTCCAACATATAACTGACGTGGACGGCCAATCTTATACTCAGGATCAGTAATCATTTCTTCCCACTGAGCAATCCAACCCACTGTTCTCGCCAAAGCAAATACACAGGTAAACATTTCAGTTGGAATGCCTAATGCGCGTTGAACGATTCCGGAGTAAAAATCAACGTTTGGATAGAGCTTGCGACTGACAAAATATTCATCTTCCAAAGCAATTTTCTCAAGAGTCATGGCCAGCTTGAACAACGGATCATTTTCCAGACCTAGTTCTTTCAATACTTCATGGCAAGTTTCACGCATCAGTTTTGCACGTGGGTCAAAGTTTTTATAAACACGATGACCAAAACCCATCAAGCGAACGCTAGAGTTCTTATCCTTGACTTGGGCAATGAACTCATGAATCTTATCTACGCCACCACTAGCCTGTATTTCATTCAACATCTCTAAGCAAGCTTCGTTTGCTCCACCGTGAGCTGGTCCCCACAGACAGGCAATACCAGCAGAGATGGCAGCGAATGGATTAGTACCAGAGGAGCCGCACAAACGCACTGTTGAAGTAGACGCATTTTGCTCGTGGTCAGCATGCAGGATAAAGATACGATCCAAAGCACGTACTAAGACTGGATTAACCTTGTACTCTTCGCAAGGAGTTGCAAACATCATGCGCATGAAATTGGCCGTGTATGACAAAGAGTTATCTGGATAGATAAATGGCTGTCCTACGGAATATTTATACGACATTGCAACCAAGGTTGGCATCTTCGCAATCAGACGAATCTGAGCAATTTCGCGTGCCTTAGTCTGACTATAGTCAATTGCGTCATGGTAAAAAGCCGCCATCGCACCAACTAAGCCAGTTAATACAGACATTGGGTGCGCATCACGTCGGAAACCGCGCAAGAAAAATTGCATTTGCTCGTGAACCATCGTGTGGTGTGTTACCAATTCCTCAAAATCTTTTTTCTCGGTAGCATTAGGTAGCTCACCATTTATTAGCAAATAGCAAACCTCCAAGAAGTCGCAATTATGCGCAAGATCTTCAATGGGATAACCGCGATAGAGCAACTCACCTTTATCACCGTCGATGTAAGTAATTTTGCTATTACAAGAAGCAGTAGATAAAAAACCTGAATCGTAAGTAAACTTGCCGGTTTGACCGTAAAGCTTACGAATATCAATTACATCAGGACCAACTGTACCCTTGTAAATTGGCAAGTCGATATCTGGTGTGCCGTCCGAAAACGATAATTTTGCCTTGATGTCCGATTCAATCATTTCTAATCCTTAGTCATTCAAATTGATAATTACTACAATTTGCTGAATTACTTTTGTCTCAGCTTTTGTAAAACCGCTTTAAAAGAGGCCTCTTGGGATTCTTTTTCTAATCCAGCCACAGAATCCCTGCGACTAATTAAAAGGTCCATCAAGTCATTGTCTTCTAAAGCAAATAACAGGCTCAATACTTTTCCCTCTTCTACGCTTAATTGAGAGCCATAGCGCTCAAAAAAACGCTGCAGAATAAGATCATTTTCAAGTAAACCCCTGCGGGCATCACTCTTTAAGCGATATAACTCTGCATTACTGAGGGTCATACCGCCCTACGCACCATCAATTCCTTAATCTTGCCAATAGCCTTGGTTGGATTGAGATGTTTAGGGCAAACATCCACACAGTTCATGATGGTATGGCAACGGAATAAACGGTATGGGTCTTCTAGGTTATCTAAGCGCTGCGCCGTATCTTCATCTCGGCTATCTGCAATAAAGCGATATGCCTGTAGCAAACCAGCTGGGCCAACAAACTTATCTGGATTCCACCAGAAAGATGGGCATGAAGTTGAGCAAGAGGCGCACAAGATGCACTCATATAAGCCATTCAATTCTTCACGCTCTTCAGGACTCTGAAGACGCTCTTTCTCAGGGAATGGATTGTCATTCACCAAGTAAGGTTTGATGGACAGATATTGCTTGAAGAACAAAGTCATATCAACAATCAAATCACGCACCACTGGTAAGCCAGGCAATGGGCGCAATGTAATGACTTTAGGCAAAGTTAACATATTGGTTAAGCAAGCTAATCCGTTCTTGCCGTTAATATTCATAGCATCTGAACCACAAACACCTTCACGGCATGAGCGACGATAGGTGATGCTTTCATCTTGTTTCTTTAAGGAAATCAAGGCATCTAACAACATACGCTCACCAGTTAATTCAAGCTCGTAGCGCTCCATACGTGGGGCAGCATCGACATCTGGGTCGTAGCGGTAAATTTCAAATATACGAATATCACTCATTTTTAATTTCTCTTCTCTTAGAAAGTACGTTCTTTAGGAGGGAAAGACTCAACCGTCAATGGCTTGAGGACAACCGGCTTGTAATCAAGTCGATTACCTTCGCTATACCAAAGCGTATGTTTCATCCAGTGCTCATCATCACGATGTTGATGGTCATCATGTGAATGTGCGCCACGACTTTCTTTACGGGCAGCAGCTGAAATCATGGTCGCGTTTGCAGTTTCAATTAAGTTCGCAACTTCTAAAGCTTCGATGCGTGCCGTATTGAAAATCTCAGACTTATCCTTAAGCCATATGTGCTTAGCGCGCTCAGTTAGCTTAGCCATTTGACGAACGCCTTCATCCATCAATTCTTGATTGCGGAATACTCCAGCATATTTCTGCATAGTCTTGCGAATATCGTTTGCAACATCTTGCGCATACTCACCAGAAGTGGAATCATCAAGAGCAGCAATACGAGCCAAAGTTTTTTCACCAGCATTTGCAGGCAATGGTTTGAATTCGCGATTCTTCAGATCCATTGCAACAATGTGATTACCTGCAGCGCGACCAAACACTAATAGGTCAAGCAAGGAGTTAGTACCTAAACGGTTTGCACCGTGAACGGATACACAAGAGCACTCTCCTATAGCATACAAGCCATTAACGATCTCGTTTTGTGAACCATTACCTGGCACAACTACTTGGCCGTTGATATTGGTAGGAATACCGCCCATCTGGTAGTGAATAGTTGGCACCACAGGAATCGGCTCTTTAGTAACGTCAACGTTAGCAAAGTTGATGCCGATTTCATAAACCGAAGGTAAACGCTTCATGATGGTCTCAGCACCAATGTGCGTTAAGTCGAGAACCACGTAATCGCCATTCGGGCCACAACCGCGCCCTTCTTTGATCTCTTGGTCCATGCAACGTGAAATGAAGTCACGTGGAGCTAAGTCTTTATAGGTAGGAGCATAACGCTCCATAAAACGCTCGCCATCCTTGTTGCGCAAGATAGCGCCCTCACCGCGACAACCCTCTGTCAACAGTACGCCCGCACCAGCTACGCCGGTTGGGTGGAATTGCCAAAACTCCATGTCTTCCAATGGAATACCTGCGCGTGCTGCAAGACCCATACCGTCACCAGTATTAATAAACGCATTGGTAGACGCATCCCAAATACGGCCCGCACCGCCGGTAGCCATCATGACTACTTTGGTTTCTAAAATATATACTTGGCCCGTTTCCATTTCGAGCGCAGTAACCCCAACAACATCACCTGCATCATCACGAATCAAATCAAGGGCTAACCACTCAACGAAGAAATTTGTTTTTGCACGAACATTACGCTGGTACAAGGTATGCAACATGGCATGACCAGTACGATCGGCTGCAGCGCAAGCACGTTGGACGGCTTTCTCGCCATAGTTTGCTGTGTGTCCACCAAATGGGCGCTGATAAATAGTACCATCTGGATTGCGATCAAACGGCATACCGAAGTGCTCTAGCTCGTAAACAACTTTTGGAGCTTCGCGGCACATAAACTCGATCACATCTTGGTCACCTAACCAGTCTGAACCTTTGATCGTGTCGTAAAAATGGTAGTGCCAGTTATCTTCACTCATATTACCGAGTGAAGCACCGATACCGCCCTGAGCAGCAACAGTATGTGAACGTGTTGGGAAAACCTTAGTTAATACCGCAACATTCAGGCCCGCTTCTGCTAACTGCAAAGAAGCGCGCATACCTGAACCACCTGCACCGATAATTACCGCGTCGAACCGACGGCGTGGTAATACTTTTTTAATCGCGGTCATGACTTACACTTTCCACAAAATTTGTACGGCATAGGTCGCACAGGCTACGAGATACAAAACAGTTAACACTTGAAGTGTTAAACGAATGCTGACAGGCTTGATGTAATCCATCCAAATATCTCGAATACCAATCCAAGCGTGATAAAACAAACTGATGAAAAACAACAGCGTCAGGAGCTTCATGAACTGGTTGCTAAATAAGGAAGCCCAGCCCTCATAAGTCGCACTACCGGTGATGCAGTAGTCCACCAGAAGAACGATCGTAAAAATTACCATCACGATTGCTGTGGCGCGCTGAATAATCCACTCTTTGAGGCCGTAATGGGCGCCAACAACTAAACGCTTAGGTCCAATTTGATAAATAGGCATTCAATTTCCTTAAATAGAGAAGCGCTTAGTAAAAGCCGAATAATTTGAGGCCAACAATCGCCGTAAGAGCAAGTCCTAAACAAAATACAAAAATCGCAGAGCGGTTGGCATCAGCCTTTTCAACGCCGATCTCCAAATCCAACAAAAGGTAACGAATTCCGGCACAAAAATGGTGCAAAAAAGACCAAATTAATCCAAGAAGGACAATTTTTACCAGCGCATGGCCGGTAATTGCCTGAAAGGTTTGATAGCTGACCTCGGAAGCCAGGCTTTGATCCAAGAGATAAAGCAAGAATGGCAACATCAGGAATAGTGCCGCTCCGCTGATGCGGTGAAGAATGGAAACTTTCCCAGCCCAAGGAAGGCGGTACTTGATTAACTGAGCAAGACCAATATTTCGGTAAACGGGCCTGTCTTTTTTTACATTTTGCTGTGCGTCAACCATGGGTAATCTCAATCTTTCGGTGGAGGTTCGATGTGGTTTTGTTGTGTTGCAACATATTCTATTAGAAACCTAGGGGATGGTGGGGACTATTTAGCGTTTAAGGGGGTTAAAAACTGGTTTTTGCTGATTTTGAGTGTACTACCTAGTTCAATTTATTATCGTAATGCTGGCCATCAGTGTCATACCTAGCCCGTCGAATTTCTACTGGTTTATTCCCGTAGGTGAAAGCCACACGCTCAACAGAAAGTAAGGCGGTACCCTCTGAAACTTGGAGATATTTGGCAAGATCTAGCCCCGCCAAGACGGCCTTGATTTTTTCCTCCGCCCGAACCATATGCGTGGCGTATTCAGACTCATAAAAGGCATACATCGGGCCAGACCAAGCATTGAGCGTTTCGAGATTTAAGCCCTTAAAACGGGCTTCTGGCAGCCAAATTTCTTCAAAAACGATAGGCCGACCTACTGAGCTTTGCACTCGTTCGATCCGGATAATCAAATCATCCGGCCTTAGCTTGAGCAACTGGGTAATATAAGGATCCGATTTGATGATATCGCAGGCTAAAAACTGATTTTTTAGGTGCAACTTCTCTCCAGAATCAGGCTCTAAACGCAAAAAGCGATATTGGAAGTCTTCCTCTTGGTGGGTTGCTACAAAGGTACCCTTACCCTGGCGACGTATTAGCAAGTTTTGGGCAGCTAATTCATCAATCGCCTTGCGAACTGTCCCCTGGCTCACCGCATACCGCGCTGCAAGCTCCATTTCGCTGGGGATTGCATCACCAGGCAACCACTCGGAAGCCTGCAAACTCGCCAAAATCATGGCTTTTATCTGCTCATAGAGCGGGCTAAATGAAGCAATGGGTTCGGATATCAGGGACAAATTGGCTCCAGGACAACTGATGTTGGATAAAATCGAGACTTATCTCATATCTTATATAAGACATATTGATAGTGTAAATCGAAAAGTCCATACACTTGAATGGATAATAGAAAAAATAGTTAATTAACCTCAACTGGAGTTATTAGTAATGGCAAAAGCCCCAATGCGTGTTGCAGTCACCGGTGCAGCCGGTCAAATCGGATATTCCCTCCTCTTTCGTATCGCCAATGGCGACTTATTAGGCAAAGATCAGCCAGTTATCCTGCAGCTACTAGAAATTCCAGACGAAAAAGCTCAAAAAGCCCTTGCTGGCGTAATGATGGAGCTCGAGGATTGCGCTTTCCCCCTGTTGGCAGGCATGACAGCCCACTCCGACCCAATGACAGCATTCAAAGAGATTGATGTTGCTTTATTGGTTGGCGCACGTCCACGTGGCCCAGGCATGGAGCGCAAAGATTTACTCTCAGCCAATGCGCAGATTTTTACAGCACAAGGCAAAGCATTGAATGCCGTAGCTAAGAAAACAGTCAAAGTATTGGTTGTAGGCAACCCAGCTAACACGAATGCCTATATCGCCATGAAATCTGCACCAGATATTCCTGCGAAGAATTTCACAGCCATGTTGCGCTTAGATCACAACCGTGCGCTCTCACAATTGGCTAACAAACTAAACAAGCCTGTTGCTGATATTGAGAAATTGGTTGTTTGGGGTAACCATAGCCCAACAATGTACCCAGACTACCGCTTTGCGACCATCGATGGTCAGTCTGTCAAAGACAGCATCAACGATGCAGCATGGAATAAAGATACTTTCATTCCCACAGTTGGTAAACGTGGTGCAGCCATTATTGAAGCGCGCGGCCTGTCCTCTGCAGCATCAGCAGCCAATGCAGCAATTGATCATATGCACGATTGGGTTCTGGGCACCAATGGTAAATGGGTCACTATGGGTATTGCATCTAAAGGCGAATACGGTATCCCTGCTGAGGTAATCTACGGTTATCCAGTAGTTTGTGAGAATGGGGAATACAAGATGGTTGAAGGTTTAGAAATTGATGAGTTCTCTCGCGAACGCATGAACCACACGCTCAATGAATTGCTTGAAGAGCAAGCTGGTGTTAAGCATCTCCTCTCATAAGGATTTATACATATGAAGCAAACCCTTCTCATCGCTAGCTTGTTTGCGGCCGGCCTTTTAGGTTCGGCTCCAGTCACTGCTAGCGAAGAAATATCCACTTGGACTTGTAGCGAAAGTAAGCAATTTAAAACTTCAGGTACAACAGAAACGGTTCGCCTCACTTGGGAATCCAAAACGTTTGACTTAAAGCGCGAAAATTCTCTACCAGGAAGCTTACGTTATAAAAATACCGCTACTGGACACGATCTTGTAGTACTGGGTAATAAGGCAATGCTGTTCAACATTAAGTCTGGGACTCGCCTTGCTGATTTCTGCCAAACAGCAGAAATGAAAACTGGCAAACTCCCGCACTTGTTTGCGAATTCGGAGCCTTTTGTACAGAACTAAAAGTTATGCTTCATAGTAAAAAAGCCGAGACATTCTCGGCTTTTTTACTGCTATCTTTCAGGTTTAAAGCTGACTGAATTTGCTTAATGAAACAAGGGTTGCTGTATCGGTGCATCGTCTGGTAACTCAGCATGCACAGCATCTCCCGATCGATCCGGAAACAGCGGCGCTCCACAGTCATCACAAAGCTCAGGGTCAAAGAGCATTGCATGGCGGAAGACGTCTTCAACGCCAGCATTACGAAGTGCATCTGCAATGCGTTTCATTGGACTTTCATCATCAGACAAGTCATTGAGCGCATCATTGGCAACACTCTCGCGATCATATAAAGGCCAAATCACTCCGTACACCACTTCAGCAGAGCCTTTTAAGCTAAAAGAAATTCGATACTCATCTGCCTGATCTTCACCGAAGGCTCCCACTACGCAGGACAATCCAGCGGGCATCACACCGAGAGTGCTCTCAAGAAAATTTACAGCAGCTCGAATGCTCAGTGGACGCACTTGTTTATCTGCCAACCGACAGTTGGTGAAATACGCCTCTGGCAATAAAAGATCAAACTCGCAACCCGGCAAGAGTGCAGCAATTGGTTCTTGCATCGCATTTTGCCAACCAATTAAGCTCATGCCACGCTCTTGACGTGTTGGCACTTCAGCTTGCCAACGAAATAATGGCATGCCAGAAGGAGCAGCAACGGCGGCGATGATGAAGCGTGGGTCAGCTAAAACCGCAATGGTCTCCGACATATCGCGCAGCTCTATCTTCACTTCACTGGCAGTAATGGCGGCGCTAGATAAAGCCTCGGTTAGCAAACGTGTTTGGCAATGGGAGTGCGGCATTTGATCGATGCTGTACAGCCAGGGAACAATCGCTAAGCGTGTGTCCGAAGAAGCTATTGAACTATGTAATGCAGCGGCAGTAGATTCAATCACATTCACTGGTAGTGCCCCAGAGGGAATCTGATAGCGGGTGTGAGCGACGATTGGTAGAGCCAATAGCAGCACATCCCAATTCTGACCCTCATGCTCCATAACTAAGGATTCAGCCAGCGTCTCCGCACAATCAGCAAGCACCTCGAAGGCTAGCGTATTAATGCGAAACGTTTGATCTAAGGAAGCATCGATTACATTTTGGTTTTGGCTTTTGAGAAGACGCATTAAGCGAACATTTAAGCGCTCCTCCCAAAATTGGTCTTCAATATGACTGCCAGAGGCCGCCAAAGAGATAGCATCAGCTACTAGGCGCTCAACATCTGGAGAAGCGCGTTGCGAGGATTTAGTGCGATGAACAGCCATGGTGCACTCTCCTACTTTCTTTCGGGACGTCTAAATAACGGTTTTTCTGGTTTAGATTCAGAGGCAACATATTTGTAACCATCCAAATTGAAACCCTTCAAATCTGCGGGATCGGTGATCCGATTTTCAACAACATAGCGGGCCATTAATCCCCTAGCTCGCTTTGCGTAGAAGGAGATGATTTTATATTTACCATCCTTACCGTCTTGAAATACTGGAGAAATTACCGGGCAATCTAAGTTTTTGGCTTGCAGTACCTTGAAATATTCTTCAGAAGCTAAATTGAGAAGCACGGGTTTCTTTTGTTGTTCCAGCACTTTCTTTAATGAATTGGTCACACGCTCACCCCAAAAAGCGTATAAATCCTTGCCTCGGGCATTCTTAAAGGAAGTACCCATCTCCAGGCGGTAAGGCTGCATTAAATCTAAAGGACGCAGAGCGCCATACAAGCCCGACAAGATTCGAATATGATCTTGCGCAAAATCCACGGCCTTGGGATTTAGTGTCTTTACGTCAAATCCGTCGTAGACATCACCATCAAAAGCATAAATAGCGGGTTTGCTATTGGCATCCGTAAATTTCTTAGACCAATCACGATAGCGGCCCACATTCAATGCGGCCAACTGGTCAGACAGACCCATCAAATCGGCGACCTCTTGAGGCGAGAGCTTCTTGAGATCCGCTATCAACTTAGCTGATTCTGAGACAAACTCTGGCAAGCTTGGAGCTTTGACCTTAACTGGGGTTTTGTAATCTAGGGATTTTGCGGGTGAAAGGACGATCAACATGGCACAATTTGAAGATGAATTTCTACCATTCTAGCGACTACCTCCCTTATTTGCCCTAAACCGCCTTAATGGACCAAAATCTCGCCCTAAGCCCAGAATTTCCTAGTCGCCTACCCAAGGTAGGTACAACCGTGTTTACGATCATGTCAGCCCTCGCTGCAAAGCATCAAGCGATTAACTTAGGTCAAGGTTTTCCGGATTTTCCATGTGATCGAGAGCTGATATCCGAGGTTCATGCGGCAATGCTGGCTGATCACAATCAATATCCACCGATGATGGGAGTTGCAGAGCTACGCCAAGGTGTGTCACGAAAGATATCCACTTTATATGGCCATGATTACGATCCTGATTCAGAGATCACCATTACTGCCGGTGGCACCCAAGGAATCATGACAGCCATTTTGTGCTGCGTAAGTCCAGGCGATGAAGTAGTCATCATTGAACCCGCCTACGACAGCTATCGCCCGTCAATTGATCTGGCGGGAGGTAAAACTGTTGAGGTGTCTTTGACTGCCAATCGTGATGATCAAGGCATGGTGAGCTCTTACTCAATACCTTGGGATGATCTAGCAAAAGCAATTAATGCAAAAACGCGACTCGTTATGATTAATACACCGCACAATCCAACCGGTATGGTTTGGCAGAAATCTGATCTTGATCGCCTAGCAAATCTAGTCAGAAATACCAATGCACTGATCTTAAGCGACGAGGTCTACGAGCACATGGTGTTTGATGGATATCGACATATCAGCATTGCAAGTCACCCTGAATTAGCAGCGCGTAGTTTTCTGATATCCAGTTTTGGCAAGACCTATCATGTCACTGGCTGGAAGATGGGCTATGTAGCAGCTCCTGCAGCGATGACGACCGAGTTTCGTAAGGTGCATCAGTTCAACGTGTTTACAGTAAATACGCCAATGCAATATGGTCTTGCTGAGTACCTCAAGAACGCAGATCACTACTTAGGATTGCCCTCTTTTTATCAAGCTAAGCGGGATTACTTTCGTCAAGGTTTGCAGCAAACTAAGTTCAAGCTACTACCGGCGCCGGCAAGCTATTTTCAGTGTGTCAATTACACCGAGCTGGGCATCCCTCAGGCCAAATTCAGCGAAGCAGATTTTTGCTCCTGGTTAACGACCGAGATTGGCGTAGCAGCCATTCCGGTCTCTGCTTTTTACGCCAAGCTAGTGGAGTCAGGCGTCATTCGTTTTTGTTTTGCCAAAGAAGAAAAGACGCTTTCAAACGCATTAGAGCGTTTACAAACCCTATAAATGAGGAATTAATCATGGCGATAAGCAAACCCAATAAAGACATCATTGATGTTTACAGCTGGCCAACACCCAATGGACATAAGGTTCACATCATGCTTGAGGAGTGTGGTTATAGGTTGGGCAAAGACTGGATTGCCCATCCAATTAATATTGGTGCTGGCGATCAATTTAAGAAAGACTTCTTGGCGATCAGCCCGAATAATAAGATTCCAGCCATCACTGATCCAAATGGCCCCGACAGCAAACCTATCCATCTATTTGAATCCGGTGCAATCTTGCTATACCTGGCCGCCAAAACAGGAAAGTTTTTACCAAAATCTACCCGAGGAAAATATGAGGTCTTGCAATGGCTCATGTTCCAAATGGGAGGCTTGGGACCACTTTTAGGACAAAACCACCACTTTCGAATCTACGCTCCGGAGAAGATTGATTATGCGATTAATCGCTACACCAATGAAGCTAAGCGATTGTATGGAGTAATAGATCACCAACTGAAAGATAATGCCTATGTTGCTGGCAAAAGTTACTCTATTGCCGACATTGCTATTTTTCCTTGGACGCGTAACTGGAAGAACCAGGGTATTGATATCAATGAATACCCTCATTTCAAGCGCTGGTTTGAAATGATTGGTGAACGCCCTGCCGTTAAGCGTGGCGTTGAGGTGTTAACTGCATTACGCAAACCCTTGCACGATGACAAGGCAAGAGAGCAATTATTTGGTTCATCACAGTATCAAAAAAGGAAATAGCATGAAGATTCAATCGGTCGGGGTTATTGGGGCGGGTACGATGGGCAATGGTATTGCGCAGGTCTGCGCGGTTGCTGGTCTTGATGTCGTCATGGTTGATATCAGCGATGCTGCCCTTGAGCGCGGCTTAAACCAAATTAGCAAAAGCTTAGATCGCTTGGTGAAAAAAGAAACACTCACTAATGAGAATAAAGATGCAGCACTCAAACGCATTAAAGCTAGCACTTCATATGATGACTTCAAGGGACTGCAATTAGTTATTGAAGCAGCTACTGAGAACCAAGCTGTCAAAGAAAAGATTTTGAAGCAGGTTGATGAGATCGTCAGTAAAGAAACTATTATTGCTACGAACACCTCTTCACTCTCTATTACCAAACTTGCAGCCTTAGATTCCAACCCGGGTCGCTTTATTGGTATGCACTTTTTTAATCCGCCGCCGCTGATGGCATTGGTCGAAGTGATTCGAGGCTTACAAACCTCTGACACAACCCACGCCGCCATTATTGAAATGGCCAAACGCATTGGCAAAGAGCCCATCACCGTGAAGAACTCACCCGGCTTTGTGGTGAACCGTATATTGCTTCCAATGATTAATGAAGCCTTCTTTGTTCTACACGAAGGTCTTGCTAGCCCAGAAGATATAGATGCCGGTATGAAATTGGGTTGCAACCAACCTATTGGGCCACTTGCCCTCGCCGATTTAATTGGTCTCGATACGTGCTTAGCTGTAATGGAAGTCTATTTTGAGAACTTCAGCGACTCAAAATATCGACCTTGCCCACTGTTGCGTGAGATGGTTGCTGCTGGCTACCTCGGTCGCAAGTCTGGACGCGGCGTCTTTACCTACGATCAATGATTTTGTAATTCACTTTCCACTATCCACCACCCACCAACCCAGATAAAGAAGTTTTTGTGAACCCACTGCCCCCTATAGTTACTAAATTAGCCTATGCCGGTCTAATTCCTTTTGTCGGTCTTGCGCTAATGGTGCAGCTTGCACCCACACCACTGAATTATTTAAGTGGGGAGTCACTAGCTGGTTACGGAGCGGTAATCACTGCATTCATGGGCGCCTTACATTGGGGCGCCAATCTGCATAAGCTAGGCAAAATACCTAGCGGCGATCGGTGGGGAGATCGCAATGCATGGATCTGGGGCGTAACACCAGCCTTAGTTGCCTGGCTCGCACTACATATTTACATACCAGTTGGTATGGTCATCTTGGCGTCAGCTTTAGTGATTCAGCGCAATATTGATAAAGAAACTTACCGCTATTATTTTTCTAGTGAAGAGGCGCTGAATGCATTCATCACCTTACGAAATCGACTCACGCTAGTGTCTGCAGGATGCTTAATTTGGGCTGCATTGGTTATTTTGTTTGTACAAAACTAAATAAGGGCTCATGGGCAATCTATTTGATCAAGCACCTCCGCCACCATTAGCGGAAGTCTTGCGCCCAAAATCAATAGAAGAAGTCATCGGACAGACGCATCTTTTAGCAAGCGGTAAACCACTGAGTCTTGCTTTTGGATCTGGTAAGCCACATTCGATGATTCTCTGGGGCCCACCAGGCGTTGGTAAAACAACCTTGGCCAGACTTTCTGCAAAAGCCTTTGATCGAGAATTTATCGCCATTTCAGCTGTGCTTGCTGGGGTAAAAGAAATTCGCGAGGCTATAGAGCAGGCCGAGCAGAGTATGTCTCAATATGGCAGACAAACTATTTTGTTTGTAGACGAGATTCATCGATTTAACAAAAGTCAGCAAGATGCCCTATTGCCTCATGTTGAGTCTGGCTTATTTAACTTTATTGGCGCTACCACTGAAAATCCCTCATTTGAGGTGAACTCAGCCTTACTCTCACGCGCACAAGTCTATGTCATGAAATCATTAAGCGCTGTGGAGCTCAAGCAGTTATTTGATCGTGCATGTCAATATGCGATGCCTGATATTCCTTTTGAACCAGAAGCAATTGATAGCTTAATTTCACATGCAGATGGTGATGCTAGGCGATTATTGAATTTGGTGGAGCAAGTACGCAATGCTATATCAACACCAAACTCTCAGATTCACAAAGTAGACCTGCAGTTTATTGAAAATGCTTTAACAGTTCAGGCGCGTCGCTTTGATAAAGGTGGTGATCACTTTTACGATCAAATATCTGCTCTGCATAAATCAGTACGTGGCTCCAATCCTGATGCTGCGTTGTACTGGTTTTGTCGCATGATAGATGGTGGTGCAGATCCTCGATATCTTGCACGCAGAATTATCCGTATGGCATGGGAAGACATTGGACTTGCCGATCCCAGAGCGATGCAACTAGCCAATGATGCAGCTCAAACTTTTGAGCGACTTGGCTCACCGGAAGGTGAGCTAGCACTAGGTCAAGCTGTTGTTTATTTAGCGATCGCCTCGAAGAGTAATGCCAGTTATAACGCCTACAACGCGGCAAGAGCTTATGTTGCTAGTGATCAAAGTAAGCCTGTACCCAACCATTTACGCAATGCCCCAACTAAACTCATGAAAGAGTTGGGCCACGGCAAAGAATACCGTTATGCACACGATGAGCCGCATGCTTATGCTGCTGGAGAAACTTACTTGCCCGATGGGATGGCTGAGCCTCATTGGTACCAGCCGGTTGATCGGGGCTTAGAAAGTCAAATTGCTGAGAAGATGGCCTTCTTGTGCAAGTTGGATCAGGAGTCGAAACAGAAGTGACCAAAAGCTCCCCCTGGGATTTGGGCAATACAATCTAATTTAATATATTTTCACTCGATTCTTAAGGATACTCAGTATGCGCAAAATCATTGCTTCCCTATTTATAGCTTCCAGCCTCCTTGCAAGTGCTGCAAGCTTTGCTGGCCCTAAAGTGGAATTTAAAACCACCATGGGTAATTTTGTTGTTGAGCTTGATTCAGTAAAGGCACCAAAAACTTCTGCCAACTTTTTGAGCTATGTAAACAGTGGTTTTTATAACGGCACGATTTTTCATCGTGTGATAGATGGCTTTATGATTCAGGGGGGTGGATTTACTTCGGACTTGACACAAAAACCGACCAATGCGCCCGTGGTATCAGAGGCTCAAAATGGCCTTAAGAATCAAACTTACACCATTGCTATGGCGCGTACCTCTGACCCCGATTCAGCAACAGCCCAGTTCTTTATTAATGTTAAAGATAATGAGGGCCTGAATTATCCAAATGCGATGGGTAATGGCTATACCGTTTTTGGCACAGTCGTTTCTGGTACTCAAACCATCGACGCTATTCGTAAGATTCCAACCATGGTGGCATCATCACCGAAAATGGGTCGCATGTCAGACGTGCCTAGCAAGACTGTAATGATTGAATCGGCGACTGTTTTAAAGTAATTACTACTTGCTTATTTGAGCACTGACGATCAACAGCATGATATTGCTTGATGATGCCCAAAGCACCATAGCAAAGCCAAGCAGTCGCTTGTATGAGCATGCGCTCCAGCTTTGGGCTATCTATCCTCAGGCCAGCCATGCACAGACAATTGCAACTGTAGATCAATGCCTGCAAGATATTAATACAACATTGGCTCGGGGAGAATACGTAGTTGCTGCCTTTGCTTATGAGCTAGGTCTGTACATACACAATATAGAACGACCAGCTCAGCGTGAAAGTAAAGAGCACCCATTAATACAGGCATGGTCTTTTAAGTCCTATGAAAGCTTTAGCAAAGCAGATGTCGATACTTACATTGAAAAAAAGATAGCAACTCTAGAGCCCGAAGCGCAAGTTGCAGGTGTGGCTAATCTTGTCTTTTCCGTAGACCAAGAGAAGTTTAGCTCTGATATTCAGACTATTCAGGAATACATCCGCAATGGCGACACATATCAAATTAATCATACCTTTCGGATTACGGGCGAAGTCTATGGTGACCCACTCTCTCTGTATGCCAGATTAAGAGAGCGGCAGCCAGGGAGATTTGGCGCATTTATTGCGCAAGACTCACACTTTATTTTGTCCCAATCACCCGAGTTATTTATTCAGAAGCAAGGCCATACTTTAAAAGCTATGCCGATGAAAGGCACTGCTAGCGCATTAAATGATTCAGCCGAGCATTTATCGGCAGATGGAAAGAATCAAGCAGAAAATGTCATGATCGTGGATTTATTACGCAATGATCTGAGTCGACTTGCTCTAACAGGAACAGTCACCGTACCCAAGCTATTTGAGGTGACTCAGTACGGTGATGTACTGCAAATGACATCGACCGTTCAAGCTGAGATCAAGCCTGAAATGAAATTGCGTGATGTTCTCAATGCGGTGTTTCCTTGTGGATCGGTAACGGGTGCTCCCAAGAAACGCAGTATGGAAATTATTCAAGAATTAGAACCGCAAGATCGAGGCTACTATTGTGGTGCTCTGGGCTGGATTGATCCTGGTGGTGACTTTGCGTTTAGCGTTCCTATCCGTACCCTTGAAATAAATCATGATGCAAAAACATATGCTTCACCCTTTTCTTTAGGTATAGGCGCCGGCATTACGATTGACTCTGAGTCTGCCCAGGAGTGGGAAGAATGCCAAATTAAAGCTGCATTCTTGAACAAGTTACCCAGTCAAGTGGGGTTGTTTGAAACTATCTTGGTCCGCCAAGGTCTGGCTCAACATGTTCAACTTCATCTAGCACGTTTAGCCAATTCTGCTTTAGCGCTTGGCATTCCTTGCTCTATGCCCGACATCATGCAAGTAATTGAGCGTGGGTGTACAAACTGCTCGATAGATACAGAGTATCGATTGCGCTTGGATCTCGATGATCATGGTGTGGCAAGTTATCAAATAGCCCCCATCAGACCATTAGAAGGTTCAGTAAAAATATTTTGGGCAAAAGATATTCTGCCCGATTCAAGCAAGGCGACCTTTCACTCTGGAAATATTTTATTAAGGCATAAGGTGAACATTCGTGATGTCTATGACCAAGCTTGGAGACTGGCAGAGGATTGTGGTGGCTTTGATGCCCTATTTACCAACGAGCAAGCTTATGTCACCGAGGGTGGAAGAAGCAGTATTTTTATAAAATCTGGAGATCGCTGGCTTACACCCCCCGTATCCGCAGGTCTGTTACCAGGGGTTATGAGATCCATCATATTAAATGATCCTCAATGGAATGCCCATGAGGTCAACCTGACTATTGATGATGTTCAGAATGCAAAAGAGATTATGCTTAGCAATGCTTTACGCGGTCTCATCCCCGCCCATTTTTAGAAAGTCCGCATGAAGTTTTGTTCACACTGTGCAGCGCCTATCAGTATCAAGATTCCTGCGGATGATTCGCGGGAGCGCCATGTCTGTGACTCTTGCGGAAGTATTCATTATTTCAATCCACGTAACGTTGTTGGCAGCATCCCCGTCTTTGGTAAGCAAATTTTATTGTGCCGTCGCGCCATAGAACCTCGCCATGGTTATTGGACTTTGCCTGCTGGATTCATGGAGCTTGGTGAAAGCACCAGCACTGGGGCAGCACGTGAGACACATGAAGAGGCGGGTGCTATTGTTCAGATGGGTCCGCTCTACTCTCTTCTCAATGTGCCGCATGCCGAACAAGTGCACCTTTTTTATCTAGCTTCGATGAGTTCGCCAAACTTTCAGGCAGGTGAAGAGAGTCTAGAGGTTGCTCTATTTGATGAGCAGGATATTCCATGGGATGACATTGCTTTTCCAACGGTAAAGCAAACTCTGGAGTGGTTCTTTGCTGATCGTGCTGCTGGGGTATTTAATTCTGGTAATGAATTTAGTGTTCGCAGCAGAGACATTCTGCCAACTGAAAAAATCTAAGCATCACAAACTCATGAGCAACATCAACTGGCTGGGATCTCAGGATGAATTTCCTAATCCCATTCATCATTCAGATCCAGACCCAAGTGTTCCCGGTTTAATTGCAGTCAGTGAGCGGATATATCCAGGACAGTTAGCTCGCGCATATCAAATGGGTATCTTTCCCTGGTACTCCGATAATCAGCCAGTGTTGTGGTGGTCGCCCAATCCCCGGATGGTATTAAAGCCTGATCACTTTAAATGTCATGACTCTTTAAAGAAATCTATTCGTCATTTTTTATCCGATCCTCTGAAAGAAATCTGGGTTGATGAAGACTTTAGTGCTGTTGTACGCTCTTGCGCAACTGCGAACCGCAAGGATCAAGATGGTACTTGGATTACCCATGAAATCATGGATGCTTATACCAAGCTTCATGAAGAGGGTCATGCTCATAGTATTGCCATCATGGAGAATGGTCGCTTAGTAGGCGGCCTCTACTGTGTTTCATTTGGCGGGATGGTTTTTGGTGAATCGATGTTTAGCCATCAAACCGATGCCTCAAAAATTGCTTTAGCTGCTCTTGCTGCCTGGTGCGAGCAAAATCAAGTAGGGATGATCGATTGTCAGCAAGAGACTGCTCACCTTAATTCTTTAGGGGCTACACCCATTTCTCGCGATGAATTCTTAGTGCATCTGCAAGTTGCTTTAAATCAAACTAATATAGAGATTCCCTGGAAATTTGATAAACAGATTCTTGGTCGCTGGTTATGACTCAACTTAAAGAGCTTCCTCTTACTGAATTGCAGTTTTATGCAACTGCACCCTATCCCTGTAGCTACCTACCAGGGAAGACTGCACGCTCACAAGTTGCCACCCCCTCACATTTAATTCATGCCGATCTATATGGTGAGCTAGTAAATGCGGGATTTCGTCGCAGTGGCTTATATACTTATCGACCTTATTGCGATGAATGCAATGCCTGTACTGCTACCCGTATTCCTGTGAAGCAGTTTTTACCTAATCGCAGTCAAAAACGCAGCTGGAAGAAACATGCTGGACTGGATGTTCGCGTTCTCAATCTAGGCTACCAAGAAGAACACTATCAACTCTATCAACGCTATCAACATGAACGACATGCTGGTGGGGGTGTAGATCAAGATGATCAAGATCAATATATGCAGTTTTTATTGCAAAGCCGCGTGAACTCCAGAATTGTTGAGTTTCGGGATGGTCCACATGACTCACATACAGGGCGTCTGCGCATGGTCAGCATGATTGACATCTTGGATCAAGGAATCTCTTCGGTTTATACCTTCTTTGATACCAGCAATACCACTGCCAGCTACGGGAGCTTCAGCATCTTGTGGCAGATTCAGCAGGCTCTCGAGTTAGACCTTCCCTATCTCTACCTTGGTTACTACATTAAGCAAAGCGCAAAGATGTCCTATAAGGCGAAGTTTCAGCCTATTGAGGGCTTGATCGACGATCACTGGCAACCTATCAATGGGTCATAATATCTACTCATGATTGATAGTTACCCTCTTCTACGCTCCTGGCTTTTTTCTTTAGATCCAGAGCAAGCCCATAATTTAACCATGAGCAATCTAGATCGTGCTGAGCGCTGGGGTTTATTGCGTCACTTGATTGATCAGCCAGCCCTAGATCCACGTAAGTTGTGCGGCATTACTTTTTCAAATCCAGTGGGGCTTGCTGCTGGCTTAGATAAAGATGGCAAGCATATTGATGCACTGGGGACCTTAGGCTTTGGTTTTTTAGAAATTGGTACTGTTACCCCAAAGCCGCAACCGGGCAATCCAAAGCCTCGCATGTTTCGTCTACCGCAAGCTCAGGCACTCATTAATCGTATGGGCTTTAATAATGATGGTGTTGATGCTTGCGTAAAGCGCGTTCGCAATTCCACTTATTGGCAGAATGGCGGGATTGTTGGCCTCAATATCGGCAAGAATGCGAGCACTCCAATCGAAAATGCTGCAAGCGATTACGTCACGGCCATGGAGGCAGTTTATGAGGTAGCCTCGTACATCACTGTCAATATCTCATCGCCCAATACCCAAAATTTACGCGCTCTCCAAGGCGAAGATATGCTGCGCTCTTTGCTGCAATCGTTACATATTGCACGAGAAGCCTTGAGTGATCGATTTGGTATACGCAAACCCCTCTTTTTAAAAATTGCACCTGACCTTGAGCAAAACGATATCAAACTCATCGCTGATCTCTTGGTGGAATTTAAGATTGATGCCATCATCGCTACCAATACAACGATTGTCCGAGATGCTGTCCAAGAGCTTGAATTTGGCAAAGAAGCCGGTGGCCTCTCTGGGGCGCCTGTTCGTCAGGTCTCCACCGAAGTAGTCAGAAGCCTCAAAGAGTATTTAGGCCATGCCATTCCGATTGTTGGCGTTGGCGGCATTATGACTGGTAAGGATGCCCAAGAAAAGCTTACTGCTGGTGCCAGCCTAGTTCAAATTTATAGCGGCTTGATTTATCGGGGTCCAAAGTTAATTTCTGAGTGTGCCGCTACCCTAAAGGGTCATTAGGCTTCAAAAAACGCTTTTTTTACTACTGCCACGAAATTTCATATTGTGCAATTTGAGCAAAAATTGCTACAATTTACAGCATGGCATTAAACAAATCAGAAAAAGTTACAAAATCACCGGGTGAAGCTGGCAAAACAGCGATTCAGGTGGTAGAACGCATGATGAACCTGCTTGACGCCCTTGCATCCCACGAAGAGTCTAGCAGTCTTAAAAACCTTGCAGAAGAGACTGATTTACACCCCTCCACAGCTCACCGCATTCTCAATGACTTGGTAGCCTGCCGCTTAGTAGAACGTGGCGATGGTGGCACATATCGTCTTGGACTGAAGCTTCTTGAGCTGGGTAACCTCGTCAAAGCCCGTTTATCGGTCCGTGAGGCAGCACAAGTACCAATGCGGGCATTACACAAGCTGACCGGTGAAACCATCAATCTTTCTGTTCGCCAAGGAGATGAGATTGTCTATATTGACCGTGCTTATAGCGAACGATCAGGTATGCAAGTGGTTCGTGCCATTGGTGGTCGCGCACCACTTCACCTGACATCTGTGGGCAAACTCTTTCTGGCAAGCGATGATCCAAGCCAAGTTCGCGCCTATGTCACACGTACCGGTTTAGCTGGCCACACCAGAAACAGCATTACCGAATTGGGGAAATTAGATTCAGAGCTCAATCAAGTTCGCAAGTTAGGCCATGCTAGTGACAATGAAGAGCTTGAGTTGGGTGTCAGTTGCGTAGCAGCGGAAATTTATGATGACAGTGGTAAGTTGGTAGCAGGACTCTCATTGAGCTCGCCTACCGATCGTATTCAGGCGGACTGGCTCAAACTTTTGCAGGATACCGCCCTACAAATATCAAAGGGCATGGGTTACAAACCTAAGATCAGCGACCCTCATTCATAAGATTTGGCTTTTCTTAAGAATGCAGTGCTTACATCAAGCGACGAATGGCCTGAGGTTCACCCATTGGCATACGCTCATACCAATCGCGCACTCTCACGGCATCGGCAAAACGCGATTGCGTTCCAACAGAATCCAAGAAAACCAAGAGTAACGGTGTGTTGTTCACACGAGCCTGCATCACTAAGCATTTGCCTGCTGCGTTAATAAATCCTGTTTTTTGTAAGCCGATATTCATATCACCTGCACGTACCAAGCGATTGGTGTTTAGAAACTTCTGTGGTCGCTTGCCAATCATCATCGTCAAATCTGGCCAGGTAGAAAACTCACGAATCATTTTGTATTGATAAGCAACGCTCAACATACGTGCCAGGTCTTCTGCGGACGCAACGTTTTCACTTAAGAGGCCAGTAGGATCAGCAAAATAAGAATGCGTCATTCCGATCTCTTTTGCCTTCCGGTTCATGGCATCAATAAATGCAGTAATACCGCCCGGGTAATTTCGGCCAAGCGTGTAGGCCGCACGATTCTCAGAGGACATTAGCGCTAACAATAGAGCCTCTTCTCGCGTCAATACCGTTCCCCCAGCAAGGCGTGACGAACGATATATATTGACGTCGTCTGCATTAATAACAATGGTTTCGTCTAGGGGCAATTTAGAATCCAGCACCACCATCGCAGTCATGAGTTTAGTAATTGAAGCAATCGGTAGACTGACCGAGGAGTTCTTTTCAAAATACACTTCCTTGGTATCTTGATTAACCACCATGGCTACACTGGACTGCAAACTTAAATCATCGTGTTGACCACGCAAACCAAGAGCTGTTGCGAATGAGGGCCTTGCTGGGACAACAGATGCGCCTGGACGAGTAACAGTAGTCCTGACTATTTTTGGCTTTTTGGATGATTTAACTACCTTTTTAGACTCAGATTTTGCAGGTCCCTTTGCTGCCCTGGATGACTTTGCAGTTTGAGAATCTGGGTTAGCCGCTATTACCGGAGAGGAGATGGCCACTCCAAACGAGATTAGGCAGATGTGGGCAAGAAGCCAAAAACGATTCAAATGCATCCCAAATTGCCTTCCAAAACTTTTAACATACGAGATGATAGATAACTTTTACTTGTGGGCTGGAGTTTTTTACCATTACAGGCAACTTATTCTGCAATCGTAGCAACTGTACTTGTTTGACCTCGATTCACCAGAACAACTCCAGTCATCGTGAGCAATAAACCACTTGCCATCATAAAGGTAAAGGGCTCACCAAATAAGAGCCATGCCATTACCGCAGTGGTGGGTGGCGTTAAATACAGCAGACTGGTTACCTTGGTTGCGGCCCCCTTACGAATCATCATAAAGAGCAAGCTGATCGAGCCTATCGAGAGCGGGAAAATCGCCCACAGTAATGCTCCAATAACTGGGGCATTCCAAACCATGACAGCAGACTCAAAGTAATACATACAAATAAAGCAAAGTATGGCGGATACGCCAAACTGAATAGATGAGCCTGCCCGTAAGTCAAAGACTGGACAGAATTTCTTTTGATAGAGAGTACCAAATGTAATTGAGAGTAAGGCGGCAAAAGCCAATACGTAACTCAATGGAGGAATGTAGGTGAAGCCGATTTTTTCAGCCACAACCAAAGCCACCCCAGCAAATCCAAATCCCAAACCAATCCACTGACGTCCTGTAACTTTTTCAGATACCCAGGCAGCGAACCAAGCTGTCAGGATGGGCTGCAAACCTACGATGATTGCTACCAAGCCTGCAGTCATCCCTAGCCGGACTGCGAACCAAACCCCTAATAAATAGCCGAACTGGAGCAATATGCCAGCAACTGCTATGTGCTTGAATTGAGGCCAACTTGGCCAGCTGATTCTCCAGATCAGGCTTAGGCATGCCATAGCCATTAATACCCCTGAGAAACGCCAAAACAGAAAGGTGGCGGGCTCAACATAAGGCATTGCCAAGCGTGCAATCACAAAGCCCGTGCTCCAAATTAATACAAATAAGGGGGCAATCAGGCTATCAAGCTTCAATCTCATGGATCACTTATTGAAAGTATGGAATTTTTAATTAATCTGTGATTTTAGGCTTATTTCCTAGACCTCAGCCCGTATATTGGGGGCGCTGCAATATAAATAACAAATACTGGTCAATGCAGCCTAAATGAATTGACATTGTGCAGATATAGCTCATAGTAAGCAAAGCCATGAAATCATGAGGAAAGGTATTAATATGAAATTAACGCCCGAACAAATAGCAGCAGCACAAAAAGCGAACCTAGAAACTTTAAGCGGGCTAACCAATCAAGCACTACAAAGCATTGAGAAATTAATTGAGCTCAATATGCATATAGCCAAGCAAAGCCTGAGTGAAAGCATGAGTAGCGCCAAGAAAGCGCTTGAAGTCAAAGATATTCAGCAACTCCTCGCCCATCAGGCGGAAGCAGTCCAGCCCATGGCTGAAAAAATGATGGTCTATAGTCGCCATCTTTATGAATTAGTACATGAGACTCAAGCGAGTTTTACTAAGTCCGCCGAAAAAGAATTTCAAGCTGGCCAGCAAAAAATGAATGCCTTAGTAGAAGACTGGACTAATAATGCGCCAGCAGGCTCAGATGCTGCAGTACATGCTATGAAACAAGCAATCGCTTCTGCTGCCAATGTATTTGAAACTAGTCAGAAGGCAGTGAAGCACGCTGTAGAGGTTGCGCAATCAGGCAATCAAACGGTGAGTAAAAAAAGTAATAAGAAATAATAAATATGTAATGACTACATTACTCTTATTGCAAAGATGTACAAAAAAGCCCCGATTTTGATCGAGGCTTTTTTGCGAAACGAAGAAGATTAATGTGCCTTCTTCTTTACTGGTGGTAAATCAGTGCAGTGACCAAGAGCAGCCTCTGCAGCTAAGCCAACAGATTCCCCTAGAGTTGGATGCGGATGAATCGTTTTGCTAATATCCACAGCATCAGCACCCATCTCTATGGCAAGACACACTTCGCCAATTAAATCGCCAGCATGTGTACCAACGATACCGCCACCAATAATACGTTTGCTGGTCGCATCAAAAATCAGTTTAGTGAAACCTTCATCACGACCATTGGCAATAGCTCTACCACTAGCTGCCCACGGAAATAAACCTTTTTCGTAGGCGATCCCTTGAGCTTTACACTGCTCTTCGGTCAAACCAGCCCAGGCCACCTCTGGGTCAGTATATGCAACCGATGGAATCTGCTTGGCATCAAAGTAGGATTTTTCACCTGCAGCAACTTCAGCAGCAACGTGGCCCTCATGTACTGCTTTGTGCGCAAGCATAGGTTGACCAACAATGTCGCCAATCGCAAAGATGTTGTTCACATTAGTGCGCATTTGATTATCGACAGGAACAAAGCCGCGCTCATCTACAACAACGCCTGCAGCTACTGCATCAATCTTCTTGCCATTCGGCGTGCGTCCAACTGCAACCAAGACTAAGTCGTAAGTCTGCGGCTCTGAGGGAGCGCCCTCACCTTCAAAGCTCACTGCGATACCATCGGGCTTAACTTCAGCTTTAGAGGCGCGAGTCTTTAGCATGATCTTTTCGAAACGGCCGGCATTAAATTTCTCCCATACCTTTTCTAAATCACGATCCGCACCCGCCATGAGGCCATCCATCATTTCAGCAATATCGATACGGGAGCCTAGTGTGCTGTAAACAGTCGCCATCTCCAAACCAATAATGCCGCCACCGATGACTAACATGCGCTTTGGAATACTCTTGAGTAACAAGGCGCCAGTGCTATCTACGATCCGAGGATCTTCTGGCAAGAATGGCAGTTTTACTGGCTGACTTCCTGCTGCAATGATTGCCTTCTGAAAGTGAATCACTTCTTTTTGGCCTGTTAAATCTTGGCCATCACCCTTAGTTAACTCCACTTCTACGTGATTAGCATCTAAGAATCGGCCTAATCCACGTACTACACTAACTTTACGGGCTTTTGCCATGCCGGCCAATCCACCCGTTAACTTGGCAATGACTGAATTTTTATAGCCACGCAATTGATCAATTTCAATCTTGGGGGCGCCATAGCTAATACCATGCTTAGACATCGTCTTCACTTCATCCATCACTGCGGTTGTATGTAGTAAGGCTTTCGAAGGAATACAACCCACGTTTAAGCAAACACCGCCTAAAGTTGAATAGCGCTCTATCAAAATAGTGCTCATACCCAAATCCGCGCTTCGGAATGCGGCACTATAACCACCCGGACCTGCACCTAAGACAAGCAATTCGCACTCATGATCCACTTTGCCGCTGTATTGACCAGCAATAGGAGCGCTGATGACAGCTGCTGCTACTGGAGGAGGAACTGCTGAGACTGCAGGCGCAGAAGCTTGAGGTGCAGTTGTTGCCGCCCCCACTTCAATTTCAGCTACCACACTACCTTTAGCAACCTTATCGCCAGCTTTGACTGAAATACTCAGAACAGTTCCAGCTACATCGGCTGGAATTTCCATCGTAGCTTTGTCAGATTCTAGAACGAGTAGTGGCTGCTCTTTTTCAATCACATCACCCACTTTAATGAGTACTTCAATCACTGGCACATCTGAATAATCACCAATATCCGGTACGAGAATAATTTGCTTGGCCATATCTTTTCCTTAAAGCGCCGCGCGACGGAAGTCGGACATCAGCTGAGCGATATAGACATTAAAACGTGTTGCCAAAGCACCATCAATCACACGATGGTCCGCACTGAGTGACAATGGGCAAATCAAGCGCGGTACAAATTGCTTGCCATCCCATACTGGCTTCATAGCAGCTTTGCTTACGCCTAAGATTGCCACCTCAGGTGCATTTACGATGGGTGAAAAATAGGTACCACCAATACCACCCAATGAAGAGATAGTAAAACTGGCGCCTTGCATTTGATCTGGCTTTAGTTTTCCATCACGCGCTAGCGCGGCTAACTCTGAAGTTTCACGAGCAAGTTCAAAAATACCTTTTTTATCTGCATCACGAATCACTGGTACCACTAGACCATTTGGCGTATCAGCGGCAAATGCAATATTGAAGTATTTCTTCAATACCAAGTCATCGCCATCAATAGAGCTATTGAACTCTGGGTACTTCTTGAGAGCAGCAACAGCAGCTTTCATCAAGAAAGCCAGCATGGTGATTTTGAGGCCCTGCTTTTCATTCTCTTTGTTAGTCAGAACCCTAAATGCCTCGAGCTCAGTAATGTCCGCATCCTCGTGATATGTCACAGCAGGAATCATCACCCAGTTACGACCGAGGTTTGCTGCGGTCAATTTCTTAATGCGATTGAGTGGCTGACGTTCGGTTTCTCCAAACTTAGAGAAATCCACTTTTGGCCAAGGAATCAGATTAAGGCCGCCTAAGCTTCCGCCAGATGCGGTCGATGCGCTACCGGCACCACCACTCATTGCAGCCTTTACAAAAGCCTGCACGTCTTCTTGGGTGATTCTGCCCTTCGGACCAGAGCCTTTAACTTGATGAACCGTAACGCCAAGTTCACGAGCAAATTTACGAACTGAAGGACTTGCGTGACTAGCTGTTGGATCTACTTCAATCGGGGTAGCGCTAACAGGAGGTGGTGCTGGTGCACGCACAATTGGTGGCTCTACTTTTGGGGCTGGTGTAGCAGCAGGTTCGATTTTCGCTACTGCGGGAGCGGCAGCAGTTTGTGTAGCGGCTGGAGCTGCAGTTGCGCCACTCTCTTCAAGCACTAGAACAATGGCGCCCTCTGAAATAGAGTCACCCACCTTAACCTTAACTTCTTTCACAAGACCGGAGTACGATGAGGGAACGTCCATGGTTGCCTTGTCTGACTCCAGAACAACAATAGACTGCTCTTTCTCAACACGATCGCCGGCTTTTACCAATACCTCGATGACAGGCACATCTTTGTAATCCCCAATATCAGGGACTTTAATATCAATTAGTTGGCTCATAGTATCTGTCTCTTATCAAACCGTCATTGGGTTTGGCTTAGTGGTATCAATGCCGTACTTCTGAATCGCTTCGGCTAACTTTTGGCGATCAAGCTGGCCAGCGTCTACCAATGAGCGCAAAGCTGTGAGAACAACCCAACGGCGATCCACTTCAAAGAAATCGCGTAGTTTTTCACGGGTATCGGAGCGACCAAAACCATCGGTTCCTAGCACCTCAAAGCGACGGCCAAGGTGCTGAATGGCTGGGCGAATTTGCTCAGCAAACAAACGAACATAATCAGTAGCAGCGATGATTGGTCCCGCAGTATCTTTGAGACACTGCTCTACATGAGATAAAGCAGGTGCTGCAGTTGGGTTCAGCAGATTATTGCGATGCACCGTATTCCAATTACGACCTAGTTCAGTAAAGCTTGGGCAGCCCCACAAATCAGAAGCGACACCCCAATCTTTATGTAGGATTTCAGCAGCCTCGATGACTTCGCGGAAAATGGTTCCTGAACCTAAAAGCTGTACACGCAATTTCGCATTAGCATCGCCAACCGACTTGAGTTTGTACATACCCTTAATGATGTCTTGTTCTGCACCTTTTGGCATAGCTGGATGAGCGTAGTTCTCATTCATCAAAGTGATGTAGTAGTACACATCTTCTTGTTCAGCCAACATGCGGCGCATACCATCCTGAATGACTACCGCTACTTCAAATGAGAATGAGGGGTCATAGCTAATACAGTTTGGAATTGAAGCACTCCATACTTGACTATGACCATCTTCATGCTGAAGACCTTCACCATTCAAAGTCGTTCTACCGGCAGTGCCGCCTAATAAGAATCCACGACTACGCATATCACCAGCAGCCCAACAGAGGTCGCCAATCCGCTGGAAACCAAACATCGAGTAGAAGATATAAAAAGGCAACATCGGTACGCCATGCGTTGAGTATGAAGTGGCGGCAGCGATCCAATCGCACATACCACCCGCTTCATTAATGCCCTCTTGCAAAATCTGACCAGTCTTGTCCTCTTTATAGAACATCAATTGATCATGATCTTCTGGGGTATAAAGCTGACCTAGCTGATTCCAAATACCTAATTGACGAAACATGCCTTCCATACCAAAAGTACGTGACTCATCTGGAACGATCGGGACAACCCGCTTACCCAAAACCTTGTCGCGCACGATCGTATTTAATATGCGAACAAAAGCCATCGTTGTGGAAATCTCACGGCCATCGGCAGTTGCTTCTAGCAATGGTGCGAATACCTCAAGCGCAGGTACAGGCAAGCTCTCAGCCTTCATGCGACGCTGTGGCAAATAGCCGCCCAACTCTTGACGGCGAGCTTTCATATACTCAAGCTCTGGACTTCCCTCAGCAAATTTCACTAAGGGCATTTCATCTAGCTGCTCATCTTTTACGGGGATCTCAAAACGATCGCGGAAACGACGTACATCATCCGCATTCATCTTCTTCGCTTGGTGGGCAATATTCATCGCCTCGCCCGAGCCACCCATGCCATAACCTTTAATAGTGTGAGCCAAAATAACAGTTGGCTGATCCTTGTGATTTACAGCGGAGTAAAAAGATGCAAATACTTTATGGGGATCATGGCCACCACGATTGAGCTGCCAAATCTCGTCATCACTCCAGTCGCTGACTAGTGCCTTTAACTCTGGTGTGTTGAAAACGATTTCGCGCACGTAGGCACCACTCTTGGCTTTCATGGTCTGATATTCACCATCGACGATCTGACCAAGACGCTGCATCAAGATACCTTTTTTGTCGCGAGCAAACAATGCATCCCAATGACCACCCCAAACTACCTTGATTACATTCCAACCGGCGCCACGGAATTCACCTTCGAGTTCTTGAATAATTTTGCCGTTTCCGCGTACTGGTCCATCAAGACGTTGTAGGTTGCAGTTCACCACAAAAATCAAGTTATCTAATTTTTCACGGCCGGCCATACCAATGGCGCCGAGTGATTCTGGTTCATCAGTTTCACCATCACCGAGGAAGGCCCAAACTTTTCTACCTTCAGCTTTAATGAATCCACGATCCTGCATGTAGCGCATAAAGCGTGCCTGATAAATAGCCATAATTGGGCCAAGACCCATCGACACTGTAGGAAACTGCCAAAAATCTGGCATCAACCAAGGATGTGGATAGCTAGAGATCCCTTTGCCGCCCACTTCTTGACGGAAGTTATTCAGCTGCTCATCCGATAAGCGACCGAGCATATAAGCTCTAGCATAAACACCTGGGGCAGAATGTCCTTGAATAAAGATCAAATCGCCACCATGCTCAGGAGATGGTGCATGCCAGAAATGGTTAAAGCCGACGTCATATAGAGTTGCCGCTGACTGGAAAGAAGAAATATGACCACCAACGTTGGTATCTTTATTAGCACGCAAGACCATAGCCATTGCGTTCCAACGTGTGTAGGAACGGATGCGGTGCTCGACATTTTGATCGCCTGGTAGACGTGCTTGCTGCTCTACAGGGATTGTGTTGATGTAAGGAGTTTCAGCATGAAAGGCTTGATTTACTCCATTGACTCGAGCATGAGAAATTTGCTGATCAATCAGATAAGCAGCACGCTCTGGACCCTCGTTCCGAATCACACCATCGAGGGCCTGTAACCACTCTTGGGTTTCACCTGGATCAGCATCTTGTTTTCCTGCGCTACCCAAAATTTGTTCTGGAACCGCTGCCATAAACTGCCTCCATTTGTTACATCGTTTTTATTGATTTACTGTATAGGTAATATTCTAGGAAGGTCTATGGGTGTAAACAAGCAATTTTCCACATAATGATAGTATTTATCACTATGTGATATTTTGTTGCATCGCATTCAAATAAGCCAAAGTATGAAATAGGCCGCTAAAGCCCATCTATAGGGCAAAATAAGCAGATTACATGAAAAAAATAGCATTGTCTTTCTGGCAGCTCTCGCCCGTAAAGTGGCTCCGTCGAATACGGGGATTTAAGCTTGTCTATACACCCCTAATAGCCATCGTTCTATTTACCGTAGTAATGGGCATCATTATGGGCACCCTGCAGTTGCAGGAAAAGAGTCAGCAAGAAGCTGCTCTATTTAGAGAGCTCTCTTTTGCAAAGCAACGCATCCAATTAAGGTTTGCAAACAATACCGACGTTCTTCAGTCTCTTGGACGTGATTATGTAAGTGGTGGCGAATCATTCAAGGCAAAAGAAAACTTCTTTATTCAGGCTGAAAATTTATTACAAAGTAATCATGAAATTGCACAAATCGTTTGGATTGATAAAGTAGGTCAACGACAGTGGAGAATTCCACTAGATAACTTAAGAACCGAGTGGTTCAATAAGAATGTCAACGCTGAAACTATCAACCAAGGCTTAAGAAAGACTCTTGAGCTCAGTTCAGCAACAAGCAGGCCTGCTTTTAGTCAGTTCATGACCCTCGAAGTTCCAAGCGATGAAGTCATCTCAAAAGAAATTCGTAACGTATTTTGGCAAACAGTTCCCCAGATTTCTGGTAATGAAGTTAATGGCATGGTAGCTGTTCTATACACCACACAGGGCATGCTTGAAATGATTCCTGGTGAGCTCAAAGGCCAATATCGCTTCACATTAATTACAGATGATGACAGAGTCCTAGCGATCTCTTCCGATAAAAATACACCAAAGCGTGCGTTTAGCAATCAAACTAGTTTAGATATAGGAGTTCTCAGTCCAAACTTAAGTCTACGTATTGATACCTACCCACCAGCAACGAATTTAACTTTTAGAATGTTAATTGGCGTTGTGCTTGGCTTGAGCGCATTTGTGATTTGGAGCTTATGGTCCGTTCTCAAACAGATGCAGGTTAGGCAAGAGGCTGAAGCAAATCTTCGGGCAGAAACCAATTTCCGTAGTGCAATGGAAAATTCCACCCCAGTAGGGATCCGTGCGCATGATATGAATAGAGTGATTACTTATGTGAATCCCGCATTTTGTGAAATGACGGGGTGGTCTGCCAAAGAACTCATTGGACTGAGCCCGCCCTTTGCTTTCTGGCCTGAAGGCCAGAAAAATGAGCTGACCGATAAAATGAATAAGGCTCTCAAAATAGCGCTGAGTGAAGAAAGAACTATTGGGATTGAGGGCTCAATTCTTCACAGAGATGGATCAGTCATTCAGACGCGTACATTTATTGCACCCCTCGTAAATGAAAAGGGTCAACAAACTGGCTGGGTCACTTCATTAATTGATATCTCAGAGCCTAAGAAAATTCGAGAAGAATTAGCAGCTTCTCAAGACCGATTTGTTGCTGTACTTGAAGGGCTTGATGCTGCAGTTTCAGTAGTATCAAATGAGAACGGTGAACTATTATTTACAAATCGCCTCTATCGTGAGCGCTTTGGCAATACTGCTAAGGGTCACTTTGAATTGGCTGGTAGCGATAAGATAGCCGAAACAATTTCACCCCTATCACCCTACCAAGAAACTGAATCAGAAGAAATTCAATTGCTAGATGAGGCATCAGGAATTTCAAAATGGTATGAAGTTCGCAGACGTAATGTCCCGTGGGTAGATGGTCACTTAGCACAATTATTAATTGCCACGGATATTACCTTGCGTGTCGAAGCTGATGACTTAGCTCGGCAACAAGAAGAGCGGATGCAATTTACTAGCCGACTAACAACCATGGGTGAAATGGCTTCTTCCTTAGCCCATGAATTAAATCAACCGCTAGCTGCAATTTCGAACTACTGCATGGGTGTCGTAAAGCGCTTGCAAGGCCAACTTGAACCCGCCTTGCAAAAAGATATTATTCCCGCGCTAGAAAAAGCATCTGATCAGGCTCATCGCGCTGGCATGATCATTCAGCGTATTAAAGGCTTTGTAAAACGTAGTGAACCGCAAAGAAAGTCTTGCGACATTGCTGAAATTATTCATGATGCCGTTGGATTAGTGGAAATTGAAGCCCACCGCCATCGCTTGAGTATCAATACTGAAATTGCTGAAAATCTTCCTGCAGTCGACTTAGATCCAGTCTTAATTCTGCAGGTTTTAGTCAATCTGTTGAAAAACTCTCTTGACAGTATGAGAGAGGTTTACCCCCTTTCCTCGCGCTGGTCGGCTCCCCCCGTGCGGATTTCAGCGGATTTAGATACCAGCACCTTCCCCGCCATGTTGCGTATTCAGGTAAGAGATACAGGTGCCGGAATTGCAAAATCAGTGATTGAACGCATGTTTGAGCCCTTTTTTAGCACCAAAAGCGATGGTATGGGGATGGGTCTGAATATTTGTCGATCGGTGATTGAGTCCCATCAGGGTCGTCTTTGGGCAACCAATCTGATGGATGCTGAACATACAAAGTTGTCGGGCTGCACCTTTACAATACTCTTACCCTTAGAGTCTCCGGGCTCTCAGGACAATATTTAATTTATGTAATTTTTTAGATTTATCTGCGAGAGCTAATATGAATATCAGTACTGCCACCAAACCCAATCAAGCTGAAGTAGTTTATGTTGTAGATGACGATGAGGCAGTCCGCGACTCTCTCACCTGGCTACTCGAAAGCAATGGTTATGTTGTTCGCTGTCATGCTAGTGCTGAGCGTTTCTTGCAATCACTCCAAAGTACTGATAAATCAACTATCTCTTGCGCCATTCTGGATGTCCGCATGTCCGGAATGTCTGGCCTAGAATTACAAGAGCGCCTGATTAGTGAAAACCTACCCATGCCGGTTGCCTTCATTACTGGTCATGGCGATGTATCGATGGCAGTTTCTACTATGAAGCGTGGTGCGGTCGACTTTATCGAAAAACCATTCAAAGAAAACGATCTCTGCGGCTTAGTAGATCGCATGCTTGGTAAAGCGCGCATTGATTACTCCCAAGCAAGTCAGCGCAAGATCACTCAAAGCCTCTTGAGCAAACTCACTGGGCGTGAACGCCAAGTGCTTGAGCGCATCGTAGCCGGTCGCTTGAATAAACAAATCGCAGATGATTTGAGTATCTCGATCAAAACTGTAGAGGCTCATCGTGCGAATATTATGGAAAAGCTCAACGTAAATACCGTTGCAGATCTTCTCCGTCTTGCCCTTTCTGATCCACAACCCAATTAATTTTTTATGCCTGCACAGTTACTCGATGGCGTTGCGCTATCTAAAAAATTACGTACTGAAATTGCTGCACGTGGAGCAATTGTTACCGCTAAGGGTGTTAGACCAGGTTTAGCAGTCATCGTTGTTGGCGAAAATCCTGCCAGCCAGGTTTATGTCAGAAATAAAGTAAAAGCCTGTGAAGACGTTGGTTTCCACTCTGTGCTTGAGCGCTATTCCGCAGAGTTAGGTGAAGAAGAATTACTTGCTCGCATTGCCATTCTGAATGCTGATCCAGCGATCCATGGCATCTTGGTTCAATTACCACTACCTGAACACATCGCTGCTGAACGTGTACTAGAGGCAATTGCCCCAGAAAAGGATGTGGATGGTTTTCACGTAGCCAATGCTGGTGCCCTCATGGTGGGCCAGCCAGAATTTAAGCCCTGCACTCCTTATGGGTGCATGAAAATTCTGGAGAGTATTGAATACCCCATTCGTGGTGCACGTGCGGTAATCGTGGGCGCATCTAATATTGTTGGCAAACCGATGGCCATGCTCTTGCTTCAAGCAGGTGCAACAGTCACTATTTGCAATAGCAAGACTCGTGACTTAGCGCACCATACCAAGGATGCCGATATTTTGGTAGTAGCGACCGGCAAACCGAAAATGATTATCGGTGATATGGTCAAAAATGGTGCCGTAGTCATTGACGTGGGCATTAATCGCATGCCTGATGGAAAACTTTGTGGCGACGTTGATTTTGATGCCGTTCAATATGTTGCTGGTTGGATTACGCCAGTACCAGGTGGCGTAGGCCCTATGACTATCACCATGCTTCTCATGAATACCTTAGAGGCAGCTGAAAAGGCTGCGAAGCCGTCTTAATAGACACCTTCGCTTAAAGTCTTTTTTAGGGCCTGATTAGCAAAAGTTTCTGTCGTCCAGTAAGCTATAGGGATGACTAAATCAATCACATCAAAGCCTTCTGCCGAACTCCAGAAAAATCCACTGATTGCATTCGGAAGAGGTATTTGCGCCTACTCCGAGGTAAAGCCATCCAACATTGCACCGGCAATTGATTTCCTTTTGCAGCGGGCGCAATATGCAGTGAATCATGCAGTAGACCCAAGCACCCCTGCAAACTGGAATGATTTAGTAGAGCCTCTCGAGGATGCAACTGAATCCCTAAGCCGGTCATGGGGTGTTGTTTCTCACTTAAATAGCGTCGGAGATACGCCGGAGCTACGCGCTGCTTATGGCGAGATGCTACCTAAGGTGACCGCCTTCTTTTCAAGCTTGGGACAAAATCTTGCGCTGTATGAAAAGTTTAAGCTCCTTAGTCAAGATAGCGCCTTTTCGAAACTCAATTCTGCTCAGAAAAAAGTCATTGAAAACTCATTAAGAGACTTTCGCCTTGGTGGGGCTGAGTTAAGTGATGCTGATAAGCCCCGCTTCGCAGAGATTCAAGATGAGCAAGCATTACTCGGCAAGGCCTTTTCTGATCATGTTTTAGATGCCACTGATGAGTTCATTCATCTCATTACTGATGATGCCGATTTGACTGGCTTACCTGAAGATGCTGTAGCCGCTGCAGCCGATCTTGCCCAACGGAAGAATCTGCAGGGCTGGGCATTTTCACTGCACTTCCCTTCTTATTACCCAGTTATGCAGTACTCCGAGAACCGATCACTACGTTGCCTAATGTATGAGGCCTATGTGACTCGAGCTTCTGAACTAGCCCCGCAATACTCTCAAGGCAAACTTGATTGGGATAACACGCAAAACATGCTTGAGCAATTAAAGCTACGCGATGAAGAAGCGCACATGCTGGGGTTCAAAAACTATGCCGATCTGAGTTTGGCACCTAAAATGGCAAGCACCGTTGAGGAAGTCGATACCTTCCTAACGAATTTTGCTCAAAAAGCAAAACCTTTTGCATTAAAGGATTGGCAAGAACTTTCTGACTTTGCCAAGACTGAACTCTCTATTGCCAATGGGTTAGAGCCTTGGGATATTGCCTATGCTTCCGAGAGATTAAAACAAGAGCGCTATTCTTTTTCTGAGAATGAACTTAAACAGTACTTCCCCTTACCTAAAGTGTTGGAGGGCTTATTTGGAGTCATTGAAACTTTATTTGGCGTGAAGATTGAAAAGGCTGATCTGCCAACTTGGCATACAGATGTGCAGTCCTTCTCAGTAAAAAATGCTACTGACAAAACAGTGGCCTATTTTTACCTAGACCCCTATGCTAGATCAGGCAAACGTGGCGGAGCCTGGATGGATGATGCGCGCGGTCGCCGTGAATTGCCTAATGGAGAAATCCAAATTCCAGTGGCTTATCTGGTCTGTAACTTTGCACCTCCTGTCAAAGTCAATAGTGTGTTGCGCCAACCAACAATTACCCATGATGATGTGATCACACTCTTTCATGAGAGTGGTCATGGCCTGCATCATCTCCTAACCCAAGTCAGCGCATTAGGTGTATCTGGCATTAATGGTGTTGAGTGGGATGCCGTAGAGCTGCCAAGCCAGTTCATGGAAAACTTCTGCTGGGAATGGGAAGTCTTGGAAAAAATGACAGCGCATGCTGAAACTGGAAAACCACTCCCTCGTGAATTATTTGAAAAAATATTGGCTGCCAAGAATTTTCAAAATGGCTATATGACTTTGCGACAGGTTGTAATGTCACTCACTGATTGGCGTCTGCATGCCAGCTTTGATCCAAAGAGTGCTCATGGACAAGCTGTGCTCGATTTATCCAGAAACATTGCCGATCAATTTAATGTCATACCGCAGGCATCTATCTCTCGCTGGATCAACACCTTTAGCCATATTTTTTCTGGTGGCTATGCTGCTGGTTATTACAGCTATAAATGGGCGGAAGTACTTTCTGCCGATGTCTATTCAGCTTTTGAAGAAGCAGCCAAACTAACCGGTAGCGTTCTTGATGAAAAAACAGGTCTACGCTATCGCCAAGAGATTCTGGAGGTGGGTGGTAGCCGTCCTGCTGCTGAATCATTCAAGGCATTCAGAGGCCGCGAGCCCAGCATCGATGCCCTACTGCGTCACGGCGGCTTAGTTACTGAGTTAGTGACTCAGTAAAGATAAGATCTAAGCTTTAATTTCAGCAACCACTGGGGCGTGATCCGAAGGCTGCTCCCAAGTTCGCGGCTCTTTATCGATGATGCTTGAGTTGCACTTTTCTTTCAGGGCATCACTTAATAGAATGTGATCAATTCGCATACCGGCGTTTCTTCGGAAGCCCATCATGCGGTAATCCCACCAGCTAAATGATTTGGACGCCTGCTCAAACATTCGGAAAGAGTCTGTCAAGCCTAATTCCAGTAGTTGCTGGAAGGCTTTACGCTCTTCTGGGGAAACTAGGTTTTGCCCGATCCATTTTGAGGGATCATGAACGTCGATATCATTGGGTGCGATATTGAAGTCGCCCAAAAGAGCTAAGCGGCTATTCTGAGTTAATTCTTCTCTTAACCAATTTTCTAGCGCTTTGAGCCAGCCTAGTTTGTAAACGAACTTATCGCTATCGGGTGACTGTCCATTAGGGAAGTATGCCGATACTAGGCGAATAGGCTGCATTCCCTTAAAGCACACTGTGGCCGCTAAGATGCGTTGTTGCTCATCTGCATGAGCCGGGATATTTCTCACTGGCTTTAGAAAGGTGGTGTCATGGTCAGCAGCAATAGGCGCTAAGGCAGCTTTGCGAACAATAATAGCCACACCGTTATAGGTTTTTTGCCCAGCAGCAATACTAATATATCCTGCCTCTTCAAGCTCTTGATGCGGATACTTATCATCAGTTAGCTTAAGCTCCTGAAGACAGAGTGCATCGATAGGTGTTTTTGCCCGCTCTTGATCCTGTAACCACTTGAGCACCTGCGGTAAACGCACCTTCAGAGAGTTCACATTCCAGGCAGCTATTCTGATTGAATCAGTCATTAATTCCTAGCTCCTGCAATTTCCGGGTAATGGTATTACGACCGATGCCCAGTCGTTGAGCTGCCTCTACACGTCTGCCACGAGTTACCTCTAGTGCGGCTTGCAGTACTGCCTTTTCAAATTTAGAGCACAACACGTCATATACCTCTGAATCTCCATCCTGTAACATTTTGACTGCAAGGCGACCTAAACCACCCTCCCAATCAACAGAGCCAGTCTTAACGGCAAGCTGCACATTAGAGTTCGACTCACCCTGTAACAGAGCCGATTGTTCGCCGGCCTCTGCCAAAATATCAGCAGGCAAATCACTGACTCCAATAACATTGGATGGTGTCATTACCGTCAACCAATGGCAGAGGTTTTCTAATTGACGCACATTACCCGGAAATGGCATGGAGCTCATTTCTTTTAACACGTCATCCGAAAGATTTTTAGCTTCAACACCCAGGGACTTTGCACAAGACAACATAAAATGCCGTGCCAAAACAGGGATATCCTCTGCACGCTCACGTAATGCTGGCATGCGCAAACGAATGACATTTAAGCGGTGTAATAAATCTTCTCGGAAAGCGCCTGCAGCTACTCTGGCCTCTAAGTTTTGGTGAGTCGATGCAATGATGCGTACATTTGCTTTAATTGGATCTTGACCACCAACACGGTAAAAATGGCCATCAGTTAAAGCGCGCAATAAACGTGTTTGTAGATCAAATGAGATTTCACCAATCTCATCTAAGAATAAGGTGCCGCCATCAGCTTGCTCAAAACGGCCGCGACGTAAAGTCAAGGCTCCAGGAAAAGCACCGCGCTCGTGACCAAACAACTCTGACTCCAATAAGTCCTTGGGAACAGCTGCAGTGCTAAAGGCAACAAAGGGGCCTTTAGCACGGGGACTATGCTTGTGCAACGCTTGCGCTACTAACTCTTTACCAGTACCAGACTCGCCTGTAATTAATACTGTGGAATGCGATTGAGCTAGACGTCCGATCGCCCTGAAGACCTCCTGCACCGCGGGGGCTTGGCCAATCATTTCAGTGGAATCTTGTCTCCAACCATTCATCTCTTTATTGCCGGATTGGATACGTTCACTCTGCTCCATGGCACGACGAATTAACTCAACCGCTTTATCAATATCAAATGGCTTAGTGAGGTATTCAAATGCACCACCCTGGAAAGACGAGACCGCTGAGTCTAAGTCAGAATAAGCAGTCATGATGATGACTGGCAGCAGTGGATGGGTTTCTTTTACATTCTGCAAAAGATCCAAACCATTGCCACGTGGCATACGAATATCTGAGATCAATACTTGTGGTGCATCTTTTTCCAATGCATCAAGTACATCATTGGGATTGGAAAAACTCTTATGAGGAATATTTTCACGAATAAGCGCCTTTTCTAAGACCCAACGAATAGATTGATCATCATCCACGATCCAAACGGGTTTCATAATACTTTCTCCTGCCTACGGTAAGGAATTTGAATTTGGAAATCAGTCCGTCCAGGACGGCTGTTACAAGCAATAAAACCTTGATGCTGCTGTACAAAAGTTTGAGCCAAGGTGAGGCCAAGACCACTGCCCCCATCTCTACCAGATACCAAGGGAAAGAAAATGCGCTCACGAATATCTTCTGGGATACCAGGCCCGTTATCAATCACATGCAGATCCATTGCCATCTTGTAGCGTTGCTTTGAAATAGTCACCGAGCGAGCTACTCTCGTCTTCAACTCAATTTGAGCTGTACCTTGAGCAATTTCTTCGGTAAGCGCTTGAGCTGCATTGTGGGCAATATTTAAGACGGCCTGAATCAACTGTTCTCGATCACCCAAAACATCAGGCAGACTAGTGTCATAGTTACGAATGATTCTGAGCCCCTTAGGAAACTCAGCCAATACGAGGCTGCGAACTCGCTCTAGCGCCTCGTGAACATTAAATGACTCCATGGCATGCGCTTTGCGATGCGGCGCAAGCAGTCGATCAACTAAGTTCTGTAGGCGATCAGATTCTTTAATAATGACTTGGGTATATTCACGCAAGCCCTTTTCTGGAAGCTCGAACTCGAGCAATTGAGCGGCACCACGAATACCACCCAAAGGATTTTTGATTTCATGCGCTAAGTTACGCATTAACTGTTTATTTGCTTCAACTTGCTGTGTTACGCGCTCATCACGCTCGCTACGTAACTGCTGATCTATCGGAAACCACTCCATCACGATGAGAGTTGGATCTTCAAGACTAGCTACCACTACATGCGCAGGAATAGATTCTTGATGAATGCTACCAGGCAAGGAATGCAACATCATTTCCTGTCGTTTTGCAGAAAAGTGTCCTGCCTTAACCTCTTCAATCATGTGATTGAGAGCCTCATTAGATCCAAATAATTCGCGCACAGATTGGCCCTCAAGTGATTTACGGGAGAGATCCAGCGCAGACTCTGCTGCAGGATTCACATAAACCAATTGCTGGTTATCAGCCTCAAATACCACGACGGCATTGGGCATCTGATCAAGCAATGTCGGAAAAAAAGGAGCAGCCGAAGCTGCCCCTTTGAACGAATTGCGCAACAGACCTGCGCTCAACATTTCTCCTTCGCTTACAGGGAGTAGTACATATCGAATTCGATCGGATGAGTCGTCATACGGAAACGTGTGACATCTTCCATCTTCAAAGCGATATATGCGTCGATCATAGAGTCTGTAAAGACACCGCCACGAGTCAAGAACTCACGGTCTTTGTTCAAAGCTTCCAATGCCTCTTCCAAGCTTGCACAAACGGTTGGGATCTTTGCATCTTCTTCTGGTGGCAAGTCATACAAGTTCTTGTCAGCAGCTTCACCTGGATGAATCTTGTTTTGAATGCCATCAAGACCCGCCATCATCAATGCTGAGAAGCAGAGGTATGGGTTAGCCAATGGATCAGGAAAGCGAGTCTCAATACGACGACCTTTAGGGCTTGAAACGTGAGGAATACGAATCGAAGCAGAACGGTTACGTGCGGAGTAAGCCAATTTCACTGGAGCCTCAAATCCTGGTACTAAACGCTTGTATGAGTTTGTACCTGGGTTAGTGATCGCATTCAATGCTTTAGCGTGCTTAATGATGCCGCCGATGTAGAACAATGCAAACTCTGACAAACCTGCGTAGCCATTACCAGCAAATAAGTTCTCGCCGTTCTTCCAAATGGATTGGTGAACGTGCATACCAGAACCGTTGTCGCCAACGACAGGCTTAGGCATAAATGTGGCTGTCTTGCCGTATGCGTGAGCAACGTTTTGAACAACGTATTTCTGCCAAATAGTCCAGTCAGCACGTTGAACCAATGTACTGAATTTAGTGCCTAATTCGTTTTGGCCTTGACCAGCAACTTCATGGTGATGCACTTCAACCGGAATGCCCAAAGATTCAAGGATCAAACACATTTCAGAACGCATGTCATGGAATGTATCTACTGGAGCAACTGGGAAGTAACCGCCCTTTTTACCTGGACGATGTCCAGTATTGCCACCTTCGATTTCAGCACCTGAAGACCATGGAGCCTCTTCAGAATCTACCTTAACAAAACAACCTTGCATGTCAGCACCCCAACGGACGCCATCAAAAATAAAGAATTCTGGCTCTGGACCAAAGTACGCTGTATCACCCAAACCAGTACTCTTCAAATAGGACTCAGCACGTTTAGCAATCGAACGTGGATCACGGTCGTAACCTTTGCCATCTGAAGGCTCGATCACATCACATGTGATCACCAATGTTGGCTCTTCATAGAATGGGTCGATGTAGCAAGCTGTTGGATCTGGCATCAACAACATATCAGAGGCTTCAATACCTTTCCAACCAGCAATAGATGAACCGTCAAACGCGTGACCGCTCTCAAACTTGTCTTCGTCAAAATGGGAAATAGGTACTGTTGTGTGCTGCTCTTTACCCTTTGTATCTACAAAGCGGAAATCAACGAAAGTACATTCTTTCTCTTTAACCAACTTCATCACATCAGCGACGGTCTTCGTCATGCAAATCTCCTCTATTAACTGAATTCGGAATACAAATCTAAGGCGTACACCCTTGTTTATTCCAGGCATCAAATATGCCCTTGGGATGTATCTAATTTACTGAAGCAAACAAACGGGAACAATCATTATTGCACTAATTAAGTGCTGAAAAGCCCCTCAAAACCATTAAAATCACTATATTTGCACCAAATTAGTGCTTATTCAGATTTTGAAATATCATGAATTGAATAGCCCAAAGCCTCTGTTCCTGTGCGCAAAGCAACCCAAGCATCATCTAGAAAGCTCGAATTGCCCTTGATACCCAATTCAATATGCCGCTCGGCATAGACGCCGCCCCTGGAAGAATCGCCAACCGAAGGGAGGCTAAAAACCTTTACGCCTGGATAAGAAACCTCGATGCGCTCCATTAAGGGCGTTAAGACGGACTCAATGCCTTTTGGAACAATAAAGCTTTGCTCAGCCCAGTTCCCGCGATGAAATAAATTCTGATAGTAAGTATCTAGGCACCACGCCATCATAGGCGCAGCCATGACAGGAAAGCCAGGAACAAAATAGTGCTCACGAATGGAAAAACCAGGGATCTGGTTATAGGGATTTGGGATGATGTCACTCCCAATTGGAAACTCCCCCATCTTAAAGCGATGCTGATTTTCCGCAGTACTCAGATCAGCCTTCATGGGATCGCCCTCTGCCATGATCTGAATACGTCCTGCAATAAGCACTTGTGCAGTTGCGTGTAATTGCGTTTGTGTACCCAAAGCTAAAGCAGCGCATTGTCTCGTGTGGTCATCAGGCGTAGCTCCAATACCCCCAGTACTGAAAACCACATCACCACTTGCGAAGCTATCTTTCAAGGTAGCGGTAATTTGCTCGGGATCATCTGCAACATATTTAGCCCAAGATAAGCTGAGGCCGCGCTCATTTAAAAGCTCAATCAATTTACTGAGATGCTTGTCTTGACGACGACCAGATAAAATTTCATCGCCAATGACAATTAAACCGAAACGACGAGTGTTCACCTCGGAGTCCTCGAGACTCGGATTTTTTAAGACCTCAACCATGGCTCTGCAACTCCGAATCAATAACACGCGCTTCAATATTTAAAGATCGATCCAACTCATTGATACGTAATTCTTTTAACGTCTCAAGTAAATAATGTGTAAACCAGAGTGCAGCGAAAACAAAAATTAAAGAATAGATCCATAGCGCAACAAAGCTAACAATGGGAAATAACACTAAAGCTAAAGCAGAAGTTGCCCAGAAAAAGGTGGGTACCGCTCCCAACATCCCGGAAATAATTCCCATAAGCAATAGCGGCCAACGGTGTTGATGCAAAAGGATATCGCGCTCTTCTGCAGTAGCATGCAAAGCTAACACATCGTAAGACATCAAGCGCATAGTCAACCAGCCCCAGAGCAATGGCGGCAAAACAGCAACCAGTGGTGGTATCCACCACACTGGCAAAGTGAGCATTGCTAGGGCTAAGCAGATTAAAGTAGACCAAAGGGTATAAACAAAACTACCCAACAAACCACCGCCCTTTTTCTTCACAATGTCTTTATAAGTGTGTTGACGCGCTACCACCTTGACGATGGTTGGCACGGTCGTCAAAGCGATGAAAACCAACAAACTAATTGAGATTAGAGGAATCAGTAACATCACAAAGAAGAGCGGTGCGATCCATGCACGTGCACCCTCGAAACCGACCCAGATCAAACCATCCGCAATCCAGCTAGTAAACATGGATGCCGTCAGAAAAGTACTCAGCATCTTTAATGCTGGAGTCCAAGTTAGCCAAATTAAGGCGCCCCACAAGACCGAGACGATCATAAATGGTCGCAGACTAAGCCATAGCATTTTGGGATGCATCGTACCCACTAAAGCCAAGCCAAAAGACTTAAAAACTTGCTGCATGCTATTCATATATTTCCATTACTACTGTTTGAACTACTAACTTCTATTTTGCTTTGGGAAAGATTTCTCGAATCGAGTGCAGGAGACTCTGCCACTGGTGCTGCAATACATTGGGTGACAAAACTAAGTCTCTGACTCCAGTGGGATGAATTTCTTTTGAAAAGATTGCAGTATTGAGCATCATATCCCACCAGGGAAATAAAACGCCAAAGTTACAGCCCCCTAAAACACCTGGCTTACTATTGGCCTCGTGACCGTAACCTACCGCATGATGCAGCCGGTGATACATCGGAGAAATTAATAAATATTTAAAAGGGCCAAGATCAATCTTCAAATTAGCGTGTTGCCAGCTTTGAATAAGTTGGCTCAACACCACCAACACAATAAATTGACTAGGTGATACGCCAAACAATAGAGCAAAAAAGGAAAACACAAATGCATGCATGATGTCGTCAATGATGTGATTACGATCATCAGACCAAGCAGTCATCACCGTTTGACTGTGATGCAAGGCATGTAATTGCCACCACCAATTAAAAACATGAGAGGCGCGGTGATATAGATACTCCACAAAATCAAGCAATACAAAGTAGATAAAAAAACTCACCAAGGGTGTGGATGTAAGCGGCGGCCACCAGGACTCCACATTCAGTCTGCCAAAACGAAAGTCATGCAAGACCGAATCAAGCTGAAAGAACAATCCTGATAAGGCAATAAAAATCAGACCATGAAAAATGCCTAGACGATGAAATAGGGTGTAAAAAATATCCGCCTTAGAGCTCTTTGCAAACCGCTCTTGTATCTCGGCAGGGGAAAATCTCTCCCAAGCTCTAAGAATCACCACAATTAGGAAAATCTGAATGCATCCAAATAAAAACCAGTCGATACCATCAAATACATCCTCGGCCATCGACATCAGGTCAAATTGATACAAAATTGGCCCGACTACATAGGTGAACAAGAATTCTTGAACGCTAGCGTAGGCTGATGCGATGGCGGCTGTCAGGGGGTTAGAGTCCATAGGCTCAATTGTCACTTATTTATCGCGTTTTGGCAGGGTTGCAAAACAAAACCCCCGAGCTTTCAAATTCAGGATCAGTTGCTCTAAAACTGCTGGAGCCCAGGGATCCTTGCGCGACCAAATGCCCAAATGCGCCATAGCGATATCGCCGTCCTGAAGTCGGCTACTAGCCTTATCCAACAGTACTTTGTTAGGAAACGTCTCTGAACTCAGCTCATCCCCCAAAAATCCTGCAGGACTCCAGCCAACATGCTGATAAGTGCATTGATCACCCATCCTAATTGAACGGGGTGATGTTTTTCCGCCGGGGGCACGCCAGATTTTTTGAAGACTGGCGCCGGTTAACTCTTTAAAGCGTTCATCCACTCTCCGAATTTCTCGGCAATAAGCTGCCTCGTTATACAGAGTTGCCACTCCAGCCTTTGACCCAAACTGTGGCTTTGCAAAGATCTCTCCGTTTGGGCCATCCTTCACAAAGTACAGATGGTCATAAGTATGGCTACCAAAATGATGGCCTTCACGAACACGATCTTGCCAATAGGATTTCCAAGAATCATCTAGAGAAAAATCACCGCGACTAGTTTTTTCATTCGCCAGAAAAAAGGTAGCTTTCACATTTTGACGATTCAAAATGTCGGCAATCGTTTGCGCTACAGACATATTGCCAGTATCAAAAGTCAGGTAAACCGTTTTTTTACAATTCGCCTCTTGTGCAATACCCAGCGAGAAGCATGCCGCCAGAACAATGAATGCCGTCAGTCGAACGAGGGTCACATTCAAATACATCTAATTGAGCTATTCCCAGCTAGCACGCGGCGTAAAGAAAACACCGTGAGGGGATCTTCCAACAGGAATTACCGAGACTAACTTCATCGAGGGAATATCAATCACTCCCACCTTTTTAGAAAAGCGAAGTGTGACCCACATGGTTTTTCCATCGGGCGTAATTTCCATATCATCGGGGCCTGCTGGCAGACCAGTGATATCGCCCGTCTTTTCTAAGGTTTGCATATTAATCATGCTGATGCTCGACGCAATACGATTAGTTACGAACACATGTTTTTTATCGCCTAAGGGGCGGAAGTTATGAGCACCCTTACCAGTCAAGATTCGCTTTACTTCTTTACGGGTTTTCCAATCAATGACTTGAACATAGTCCTCACCAGTGATACCAATCAATAGGTATTGGTCACCAGGCGTCATCCAGACTCCTGCTGGTACTTTACCCGTGGTGATCTTCCATAGGACAGTCTGGGTATCCAAATCAATTGCCGCAAGTTCATTCGAGTCTTGCAAAGTAATAAAAGCGATCTTGCTATCTGCTGTAAATGCAACATGACTTGGCGTCTTACCCAGCTTAATTGCTTTAGCCAACTTGAGATCTGCACCCTGCGCGTGATAGACATCTACCCTATCTAAGCGATTGCCGTTTGCAACAAACCACTTATGATTAGGCGAATAACCAATTTGGTACGGATCAATGATGTCCGGTATCCTGCCAGTCAACTCACCAGTAGTGGGATTCATCAGCACAACATCATTACCTGCTGCATTGGCAATCAGCAAAGTCTTTTGATCTGGGGTCATCATCAAGTGATGAGGCTCTTTTCCAACCGGCACTGTCTTAATTACTTTGCGGCTGGGCATATCAATCAGACTGACGGTAGCTTCACCAGAATTCAAGACCACCGCTAACTTGGGCTCCGCCTTGGACTCAGATGAGCTTGGACCTTGAGCATTGGCAGCATTCAGTAGCACTGTCAGGACAAAAATAGCTAGGGTTGAAATACTGCCAAATTTGGCTTTACTAATGTAGGTTTGCATGTCTAGTATTGTAAGCAATTGGTTCATCTTACGTAGGCCTTTAACTAGAATCCCTTGATCTATCGCAAGCTAGCCAAGATCTTTTCTAGGCGCTTTAAGGACATTGGGCTTGGGGTCTTTAACTCCTGAGCATATAAGGCCACTCTCAATTCCTCGAGTTGCCAACGAAAATCCGCTAAAGCCTGATCTTCATTAGCGGCAGATGCCGCAGAGCCATGGCCAGCCTGAACGAGTTTTTGCCATGGTCTAGCAACCGACTCCCAGTCTTTTTGGCACTGTGAATCTCGGCTAGGGTTAGCGCGCAATTTATCAATTCGCATGGCGATAGCCTTGAGATAGCGAGGGAAATGTACTAACTGGCTATATGGCGTATCTGAAACAAATTTAGGAAATATGAGAGCTTGGACCTGATTCTGAATATCCACATGAGCAGTGACTGAGGCAGCCTTGGCTTGGGACAATTTCTTTTGAAGATCCGCATAAGCCTGCAATGCCGCCAAGGCATGTTTTGAAATCTCCTGTGCAATCAGAGCCAAACGGGGCTTGCCTGCTTGCAAACGTTCTGCAAATTGCTCTGCATTCACGGGAAGCGGATCATTCATAAATGCCCGCTCTAAGGCGATATTGAGGATTTGCTCAATTAGGCTATCAACAGATCCAATATTGATAAACAGCAATCCAAGTTCCCGAATTCCAGGGAGTTGTTTTTGTAATGCCTTGAGCGTGTCTTTATTTGATAGTGCAAATAATCTGCGCAATCCTTGCCAATGATGTTTTCTAGCTTCCAGCAAATCATCAAACACTTCAAGATCACATGCTTCGATACGATCGACCAAGGCAGGGTATCCAAATAAGGTGCTATTGCCTTTCTGAATTTCTAGAGTCTCGGGCAGTTCACCAAAGTCCCAGTTTCGATAACCACCCTGCTCCACCGTTTTTACTAAAGATGCATTAGCGCTTTGATTGGCTTTGCCAACAGGGCTTAAGTTATTTACTGGGGCACCACTCCCGAGCTCATCATGGACTGCTTGCTGCGCTATGGCTTGGAAGGCTGTGCGAGCAGTCTCTCCATATTCACCACGTAATCGAGATAAATTGCGCTCTAACTCGAGCTGACGGCCGTGCTCATCGACTAGGCGGAAATTCATTGAAGAATGTAAAGGTAAGGATTCAGGCCTGAAATCGGTACGCTTAATTTCTAAGCCACGTTCTTTACGAATATCGGTAATGAGACTATCTAAAAAGTCGCCTACCCCAAATTGCTTGCTTGATAGCATCCGCTCTAAGAAAGATTTAGCATACTCGGGCAGTGGAACGCAGTGGCGACGTAATTTCTGGGGGAGTGATTTGAGTAATAGCCCAATTTTTTCTTCACACATACCTGGAACTAACCAATCACATCGACGACCATCAACCTGATTCAATAGAGTCAAAGGCACCACCAGTGTTACTCCATCTTTAGGACTACCAGGCTCGAAGTGATAAGTCAAACTCAGTTCGCTTCCACCAACCATCATTTTTTTTGGATAGCGATCAACCGTAATGCCGGCTGCCTCATGACGCATTAAATCCGCTTTAGCTAAACGCAAAAGACTGTCGGGGAACTCCTCAGCAATGCCTTTGCTCGCCGATGACTTTAGCAGCCAGGCTTTCATGCTCTCCCTGCTAAGAACATCTTCAGGAATGCGTGAATCATAAAAAGCAAAAAGGAGATCATCATCGACCAAGACATCGGGACGTCGTGAGCGATGCTCTAAAGCTTCAATCTCTTTAATCAGCCTGCGGTTGTGCCAAAAGAATTCAAAAGTCCCAGGATATTTTTTTCTAGCATCGGCCTCAGTCTCCCGCATCAATGCTGGGCTATCCATGCGGCCAAACATCTCTTCTTGAACTAAGGCCTGGGTAATAAATAAATTACGCGCATCTTTTGGATTGTGTGGCTCATAACGAACGCGACGACCGTGATAAATCGGCAGACCATATAAAGTGCCACGCTCAAAAGCCATGACCTCTCCTTGACGGCTATCCCAGAATGGCTCACTCAAAGATTTAATCAGGCGGTGGGCTGCAACTTTCTCAACCCACCCAGGCTCGATTTTTGCAATTGTGCGAGCATACATGCGATTAGTTTCCTGAAGTTCGCCAGCCAAAATCCAAGCACCGGCCTTTTTACCAATCGTTGAACCCGGCCAAATAAAGGGACGAATACCGCGTGCACCCATATAGCTGCCCGTCTTGCTGCCACGTTCATGAGATTTTTCGTCCTCTTCTTTTTTGGCCACATAACCTAAGAGGCCCGTTAATAGCGAAAGATGAACTTGTTCGTAAGTCGCGGCGGATGGATTTTCTTTCCAGCCCTTTTCAGCCAACATCGTGTGCAGTTGACTATGAACATCGCGCCATTCACGCAAACGTCTTGGTGACAAAAACTTACTACGGCATAAATTCTCTAATTGTCGATTGCTGTGCTTGTGCTTCAAGGCATCTTGATGCCAATCCCACAGTTTGACAAAACTTAGGAACTCGGAACGCTCATCCGCAAACTGCAAATGCGCTTGGTCAGCGGCTGCTGCTTGATCCATAGGTCGATCACGTGGATCTTGTGTAGCCAAAGCTGAGGCGATGATGGTGACCTCACGCAATGCATTGTGCTCTTTGGCCGCTAACAGCATTCGACCGATCCGAGGATCTAATGGCAGATCCGCTAACTGTTTACCAATGGGGGTGAGCTTGAATCTGCTGTTGCTATCTGTATCGTTATTGATGGTGACATCGTCATAGACAATAGCGCCCAACTCATCTAAAAGCTGTACACCGTCGGCAATCGCGCGACCCAAAGGTTTATCAATAAATGGAAACTCTTTAATACGGGGTAAACGTAAAGAGCTCATACGAAGCAAGACTGCCGCTAATGAGCTACGCAAAATTTCTGGATCAGTAAATTTGGGCCGACTTAAATAATCTTGCTCGCTATAGAGACGAATACAAATACCATCTGACACACGACCACAACGACCTGCTCTCTGATTGGCTGCCGCCTGAGAAATTGACTCGATCTGAAGTTGCTCTACTTTGTTGCGGTAGGAGTAGCGTTTGACGCGAGCTAAGCCACTATCGACGACATAACGAATATTCGGAACTGTTAATGAAGTCTCAGCAACGTTAGTCGTCAAAATAATACGTCGACCATTACCGGGATTAAATACGCGCTCTTGTTCCGCAACCGATTGACGAGCAAAGAGACTCAAAATCTCCGGATGAAAGCGCTGCTGAAGAACATGGTCCTTTCTGAGAGTTTCAGCACAATCTCGGATCTCCCGCTCACCGGGCAGGAAAACCAGCACATCTCCTGCACCAGAGACACCTTCGCGCCATACTTTTGCAATTGCTTCTGTTACAGCGTCCGAAAGCTCCTTGGCTTCTTTAGATTCTTTTTTTCCATCAGGCTTAACCTCAGGCTCTAGTGGTTCATAACGTTGCTCCACCGGGAAAAGTCGCCCACTCACCTCAATTACCGGAGCAGACTTGCCATTCAAGGCGAAGTGGTCCGAAAAACGCTTTGCATCAATGGTGGCCGAAGTAATGATCAACTTGAGGTCTGGGCGCTTGGGTAGCAACTGTCGCAGGTAACCCAATAGAAAATCAATATTGAGGCTGCGTTCATGAGCCTCATCAATAATGAGAGTGTCGTAGGAACGCAGCTGGGGGTCTCGCTGTGTTTCTGCCAGCAAGATACCGTCGGTCATCAACTTGATTGAAGCGCCCTGACTGGTTCTATCAGCAAAACGCACTTGATAGCCAACGTCTTGGCCAATGGGAGTGCCCAACTCCTGGGCGATACGCTTTGCAGTGGCGGTAGCAGCAATACGACGAGGTTGAGTGTGCCCAATGAGGCGACCACCGTTCATAGTGCCTCTGCCAAGATCTAAACAGATTTTGGGTAATTGAGTTGTTTTGCCAGAACCAGTCTCACCACAGACGATCACAACCTGGTGAGCACTCAAGGCATCCTTGATGATTTGACGTTGGCCTGATACTGGCAACTCCTCCGGAAAGCGAATTTCTAGCCGTCGAAGGGTGTTGGAAGCAGGCACAGTCTCAGGGCTTGCTTTGGGTTTTTGTTGGTTTAATGGCTCTTGCACCCTATAATTTTCTCACTATGCCAACAAATGCACCGAATCCCGGCTCAAATGCCGAAGAATCCAGCTCTAACTTTCCTTTTGTAGGATGGCTGCGTGATGTTGCGCCCTATATCCATAGCTTTCGCGAGAAGACCTTTGTCATTGCCTTTGCAGGTGAACTAGCTCAAGAAATTGGCCTAGAAAATCTGATTGAAGATATCGCCATGCTGCACGCCATGGGCATGCGGATTGTTTTGGTTCACGGTATCCGCCCGCAAATTGAAGAGCAACTCATGCTCCGCAACATTAAGAGTCAATTTGGCCAAAGCGCAATGCATAGCTATCGGATTACCGATGCAGCCGCCCTTGAGTGTGTCAAAGAAGCTGCTGGTGAATTACGCCTCGATATCGAAGCAGCATTTAGTCGGGGCTTGCCTAACACTCCGATGGCAGGCTCACGAATTTCTGTTATCTCAGGCAACTTTATTACAGCAATGCCTGTAGGCGTAGTTGAGGGAATTGATTACATTCATACTGGCTTGGTTCGTAAAGTAGACTCCACCTCTATTAAGCTTTCGCTTGATAGCAATAAGATCGTACTGCTCTCGCCTTTGGGATTCTCGCCAACAGGTCAAGCATTTAATCTCGCTTTTGAGGATGTAGCCGCATCTACTGCTGTGGCACTCAAAGCGGATAAGTTAATTTTCTTGAGCCCCTATACCGGTTTGAAAGATGACGAAGATGACTTCATCACTGAACTCTCAATGCCCCAGCTTCAAGAGTACGTAGCCCAACATCCAGAACTCGACATAGGCATGAAGAGTTTATTGAATATTTCTGGCAGAGCTATTCGTGCTGGCGTCAGTCGGGTGCACTTCTTGCCTTGCAACCGAGATGGCGCCCTCCTGGAAGAACTCTTTACCCATGATGGTATTGGCATGATGCTGGCCTCATCCGATATTGAGAATTTACGTGAAGCTAACCAGGATGACGTTGGTGGCATTTTGCAACTCACCAGCCCACTCGAAGATGAGGGCATTCTGGCTGCACGGGGCCAGGATGTCATTGAGCGCGATATTCAGCGCTTCTCTGTGATTGAGCACGACCGGGTTCTCTTTGGATGTGCAGCCCTCTTCCCATTCCCGAATGGCGTAGGTGAGCTTGCTTGTCTCGCAGTAGATCCAGATGTTCAAGGTTCAGGCGATGGAGAGCGTTTGCTCAAGCGCGTTGAAATGCGAGCAAAACAGGAAGGTATCAAGAAGCTTTTCGTCTTGACTACTAGAACAGAACATTGGTTTTTGAAGCGCGGCTTTAAGCGCGCTTCGGTAGAAGATCTTCCAGAGGAAAGAAAGCAAATTTACAACTGGGATCGTAAATCGATGGTCTTAACCAAAGATCTTTAATAAATTATTCGTTTTATATTTTCTCTATAGCACACCGTATTTGAAAGGCAACACAAATGGCACGCATGGTTCAATGCATCAAACTGAATAAAGAAGCTGAAGGTATGGACTTCGCACCATTACCTGGCGATCTCGGTAAGAAAGTTTGGAATCAAGTCTCTAAAGAGGCTTGGGCCGCCTGGCTGAAACACCAAACCATGCTTATTAATGAGAATCGCCTCAATATGGCCGACCCTCGTGCTCGTCAGTACCTCCTCAAGCAAGTTGAAAAATACTTCTTTGAAGGTGGTGCAGACATGGCTCAGGGCTATGTACCGCCAGCTGAATAATTCTTTTTGAATATCTCTTGACGAGTCAAATTCAGAAGCATAGGATGAAATCGTAGTCAGTCAGTTTGTGTGATCTGCTACATTGGCGAAAGCCACTACTAGTAAGCATATCTATGTGCTTATGGGCATTGGGAACATTAATTCTTCCCTTTGCCTGCGCCATGAATCATCATGGCAAACAAACCCGATGGATCAGCTTGCTGCCCCGTCGGGTTTTTTAATTAAAAGGTGATCCTACTCACGCCAGAGGCATTGCTCACCAACAAAATATTCGCCCTCTCTTTTGCGAATAAACCCACAGTGATTACGCCAGCGATTTGATTGATTTGTGACTCAAGAGCGATGGGATTGGCGATCTTTAAACCAGCAATATCCAAAATCCAGCCGCCGTTATCGGTCACAAAAGCTTGGCTTGGTGTCTGACCTAAGTCTGCACGGGTCTCTTTGCTCATTCTGAGTGTGACTGTGCCGCCTAACTTAGCCAGTTCCTGAGTAACAATGCCTTTTGACAGGGGAATGATCTCCACAGGCAATGCAAAGTTACCCAATACCGGAACCTGTTTTGAGGCATCGCAGATGCAGATAAATTGCTTGGCCATGGAAGCAATAATCTTTTCGCGGGTCAAAGCACCGCCGCCACCTTTAATCATGTAGCCAACAGGATCGATTTCATCAGCACCGTCCACATAGGCAGGTAGATGATTCACCTCGTTCGGATCTAAGACCTTAAAACCGTGCTTTAAGAGGAGTTCGGTCGTGGCATTGGAACTAGACACCGTACCAGCGAAATGATCCTTATGAGGTGCTAAGGCATCAATGAAACAATTTGCGGTAGAGCCCGTCCCGATACCCAAGATCTGCCCTGCGGGTAGCTTTAATACCTCATCCCGAGCCGCCTCACCTACTAATTGCTTTAGTTGATCTTGATTCATGATCTTGCCCAATATCCTTATCTGAACTGGAACAGCCTTATTTATCCATCTATCATATGATATTCAATCTATATCACCTGATTAATTCATCGAGAGTATTGCCAATAGCCATGACATCACCTGCAAGCGCACTGAGCCAACTCAAACAATTTACTACCGTCGTGGCCGATACCGGCGACTTTGAACGTATGCGGGAATACCAACCGCAAGACGCCACTACCAATCCCTCCCTCATCCTGAAGGCTGCGCAACAAGCCAACTATCAGGCTTTGGTAAATCAGGTCAAATCAGCGCATCCTGGCTTAAAACCTGTCGATTTAGTCGACCATATCCTAGTTGCTTTTGGTCTAGAGATTTTGAAGATCGTCCCGGGCAGAGTTTCGACTGAAGTTGATGCCCGCCTCTCCTTTAATACTCTGGCAACGATTAAGAAGGCTCAGCACCTCATCTCGCTATATGAATCACATGGGATCGACCGTAAACGTGTCTTGATTAAGCTTGCTGGTACATGGGAAGGAATTGAGGCAGCGAGAGCTTTAGAGGCGGAAGGCATTCATTGCAATATGACGCTGCTCTTCTCTTTGGTACAAGCGGCGGCTTGCGGTGCAGTCAATGCGAAATTGATTTCCCCTTTTGTAGGGCGCATCACCGACTGGCATAAAACAAAACTTGGCAGTAATTGGAGCGATGAAAACAATGGCGGAGCAAATGATCCTGGCGTTACCTCGGTCAAGCGTATCTTCCACTATTACAAACACTTCGGAATCAGTACCGAGATCATGGGGGCCAGCTTCCGTAATACCAGTCAAATATTAGAGCTAGCTGGATGTGACTTATTGACTATTAGCCCTGAGCTATTGGGCGATCTACAGAAAAGTACTGCTGTGGTCGAGAAAAAGCTGAATGCCAGTAATGCAACTAGCGCGCTTGCCAGCGAAAATATCCTAGCACTCAAGCTAGATGAATCGAACTTTAGATTGCAGTTAAATAATGATGCGATGGCAACTGAAAAACTAGCTGAAGGGATTAGAAATTTCTGTATCGATACTGAGAAACTCGAAGCGCTCTTAAGTCACTAATTCTGTAAATTGCTAGATTGAGGAGTCGAGATGATTATTCACTGCCCGCATTGCAATAAAGGAAATCGTGTTCCAGCTGAAAAGCTCAATCAAACGCCTATCTGTGGAGCCTGTCAACAAGAACTCCTATCACTTCCGATTAACGCCACAGCAGCTAACTTTAGCGAACTGGTAACTCAATCCACAATACCAGTCGTAGTGGATTTCTGGGCACCATGGTGTGGGCCATGCAAGATGTTTAGTCCGACCTTTCAGGCAAGTGCTAGCACTAATGCAAATCAAGTCTTGTTTGTCAAAGTCAATACCGAGGCAGAGCAAGTACTCGGATCGCAATGGAATATTCGCTCAATCCCAACCCTAGCAGGATTTAAGGATGGCAAAGAAGTGTACCGTATTAGCGGTGCTCTACCGCCAGCTCAACTAGAGCAATTTGTAAAGCAATTAATTGGTTGAGCCAGTGAGTGGCCTTGCTATTTAGGCTCTTTGGATAAACGCTGTCTTAGCGCCTCATATAAGCAGACGCCACTGGCAACGGATACGTTCAGACTCTCTACGACACCCTTCATCGGAATACGTACCAACTCATCACAAGTCTCACGGGTTAAGCGGCGCATGCCCTCACCCTCTGCACCCATAACAATACCTATGGGACCGGTCAGATCTAAATCGTAGATCGATTTTTCAGCTTCATCATCAGTGCCGATGAGCCAAACACCCGCTTCTTGCATTTCTTTCATGCTTCGAACCAGGTTGGTAACGGTAATGACAGGCATTACTTCAGAAGCACCGCTCGATACTTTGCTGACTGTGGCATTAATTGAGGCTGAACGGTCTTTAGGAATCACTACAGCATCTACACCGGCACCATCTGCCACGCGTAAGCATGCACCAAAGTTATGGGGATCAGTTACACCGTCCAAGACCAAAAACATTACCTTGCTTTGATTACTTTCCGCATCCTCTACTACCTCGGTAATAGTCCTAGCAATGGTCATCTTTTCGGCCAGTGCAACCACCCCTTGATGGCGATCATGACCTGCGAGTTTGTGAAGTCGCTCGGCATCGGCGGCATGCAGTCTTTCACCTAGAATTTCTTCAGCCTGCTTAAGAAAATCACCCATACGGCGATCACGCCGACTGGGATCAAAATAAACTGACTTCAGACTTGCTGCATCCACTCGTAAGCGCGCTTGTACTGCATGAAAACCAACTAATATTTGCTTCATCTTTACTTATCTCGATCTGATATTGCCACTTATTTACGACGCGCTTTAGTAATGCGAACGGGTGGTTTTGTACCTGCAGGTTTGCCAGCAGGTCTTGTAGGCTTCCCAGACTTCGCAACTTTACTTGCGGTTCGTCCAGCTTGATTCTTAGATTGATTTGCACCCAGGTTGCCAGCAGATTTGGCAGCATTTACATTTACACCAGAATGCTTCTGCGGTTCTTTACTACCAGGGCGGCCTTTTTTGGGTGCAGCTTTTTTATTGGGTCTACCGGTATCGCTTGCCAATATAATTTGGCGGCGATTGGTGGTCCCACCTGGCTCTAAGCCAACCGATTTCACCAAACTAAATTCAATTTTACGAGCGTCTAGGTCTACTCGGCTGACCAATACATGAACCCGATCACCTAAGCGATACCGAATACCCGTTCTCTCGCCACGTAATTCTTGACGGGCTTCATCGTATTGGAAGTAATCACCACCCAATTCAGTTACATGGATCATGCCCTCAACAAAGAGATTTTCCAATTGGATGAATAAACCAAATGTAGCTACCCCAGTAACCGTGCCAGCATATTCTTGACCCAAATGATCGCGCATGTAGTAGCACTTGAGCCAAGCCTCTACATCACGAGATGCCTCATCTGCACGGCGCTCATTCGATGAGCAATGCACACCCAGCTGACCCCAAATAGGCATTGCCGCATTAGCGCCCTTAGGCAATTTAGGTAAACGCGTGCCATTAGCTGCAGCCTCCTTTGCATCGCTATGAGACTTCTTAGCATTCACGGCATTTTCACGACCCTTACCTTTGCGTGGCAAAGTAAGATTTAATGGCACCGTTGGGGGCAATACTGGCGTATACGGTTTCTTAATGAGAATTGCTTTAATAACGCGATGAGTCAAGAGATCGGGATAACGACGAATCGGACTTGTGAAATGAGAATACGCTCGATACGCAAGGCCAAAGTGACCCTCGTTATCAGGCTGGTACATAGCTTGCTGCATAGAACGCAAAACAACCGACTGCAGCATATTGGCATCAGGTCGCTCTTTGATTTCGCGCATCAGCTTGGCATAGTCTCTGGGTTTCGGCTTTTCACCACCGCCCAATGACAAACCGGAGGTACGCAAGACTTGACGCAAAGTGACCAACTTCTCTTCGGAAGGTTCACCATGAACGCGATAGAGACTGAGATGCTTATTTTTATCAATGAAATCTGCTGCACAAACGTTTGCTGTCAACATACACTCTTCAATCAAGCGGTGTGCGTCATTACGCAGACGGGGTTCAATGCGCAAGATCTTACCCAACTCATTACTGATGATCTGGGTTTCAGTAGTTTCAAACTCGATAGCACCACGTTTTTGACGTGCGTCTAGCAAAATCTTATACAGGGAATAGAGATTGGTCAGTAGAGGCCTGAGCTGAGCAAAGCGTGTTGCTTCGGGGCCTTTGCTGTTCGAGAGAATCTCCCACACTATGTCATATGTAAAGCGCTGCGCAGAATGCATGACTGCGGGGTAGAACTGATAAGCCAACACTACACCACTACTATCCACTACCGAATCACACACCATGCATAAGCGATCAACACCAGGATTCAAAGAGCAAAGGCCATTTGAGATTTTCTCTGGCAGCATCGGTATCACCCTTCTCGGGAAATACACTGAAGTCGCACGCAGAAGTCCTTCATCATCCAAAGGATGTCCTGGCTTTACATAGTGAGATACGTCAGCAATCGCGACAATCAGGCGCCAAGCCTTGCTCTTGCCGTGCATCACTGGTTCGCAATACACCGCATCATCAAAGTCACGCGCATCAGCACCGTCAATAGTAACTAAAGGAACATCGCGCAAATCCACACGACCCTCCAAATCGGATTGCCTGACGGTATCGGGTAAGGCTTCTGCTTCTTTTTTAGCGGCCGCTGAAAATACGTGGGGTACACCATATTTACGGACAGCGATTTCGATTTCCATACCAGGGTCATCGATCTCACCCAAAACTTCGATAACACGACCAACGGCTTGACGGTAACTATCGGGATAGTCAATGATCTCGACACTGACCACTTGACCTAATTTGGCATTACCCTGGCCTTTTGGTGGAATCAAAATATCGTGACCAATGCGCTTGTCTTCTGGCGCAACAATCAAAACACCATTCTCATTTAAGAGCCGCCCAATGACTACTTTATTGGCATGCAAAATGACATCCACGATCTGACCTTCAGGACGACCGCGCCGATCTGTTCCTAATACTCTGACATTGACTCTATCTGCGTGCATGACACGGGACATTTCTCTTTCAGAAAGAAAAATATCTTCACCACCATCATCCGGGATAACAAATCCAAATCCATCTCGGTGACCCTGGACTGTACCTAAGCGGTCAGCCTCGCGTGGCACCAAGTCTTTTGCTTTACGCATTTAATTCCTTCGGCAATACATGCCTTATATTTCAATAAAAATTCTGAATTAGCCTACTGTATCAAACCATCAAGTCTGAAGGGTGAAAGGCCAAAACGTGTGAAGAGGTGGGCCAAAAGGCACATACCTTTATAATAACGGCATGCCCAGGTGGCGAAATTGGTAGACGCACCAGCTTCAGGTGCTGGCGATCGTAAGGTTGTGGGGGTTCGAGTCCCTTCCTGGGCACCAAACAAGGTCGAGCACCGCTCTACGCCTAATAATACAAGGTCAATATAGAGAAAACTGGCCGTTTCTACACAAAAATACTTAAAGCCTATATGGGAGTGCTTTCTGAGATTGCAAGCCCTTTTTAGCTCGCTACATCGTGTATTCATTCATACGCAAAGTTAGTCACTCCATAACTTGCCTGCAGTCGCCCAATCTGATTTCTTAACGTCTCGGTAAATAACATCGACTGATTCAGCACTGCATCCCATAATTTTGACCGCCGCCTCCGTAATTGCCATAGCGTACTCGCGCTTAACCTCATCACTGCGACCCTCAAATATTTGAACTTGAATTAATGGCATAGATATCTCCTATTCACTATTTTTTTAATAAACCTAGATAAGCTGGCCACTCTAACTGACCTTCCTCATCACCATCACTACACAATTGCTCGTAAGTCATCCTGCAAATTTCCGGATCGGGAACTATCAACCCCTCTACCTCACCTGCTAACAGTTGAATTTTGCAGGCTTTATCCAATACATCCATTAAATAAAATGCCTGCTGAATACTGACTCCACAAATGATGCTGCCGTGGTTTTCTAACAATAAAGCTTTTTTATCTCCCAGGGCTGATATGAGACCTACTTGCTCTGAGGCTGATAAGGCTAGCCCTTGATAGCGATGCCTTTCGATATCACTATAGAAACGTAAGGCATGCTGCGATATTGGTAGTAGACCTTGCTTTTGTGCTGAGACAGCAATGACGGAATCAACATGTAGATGCAGCACGCATGCCGCGTCTGGTCTAGCCGCATGTACCGCTCCATGAATAGCAAAACCAGATTGATTCACTGGCCCTAGGCCTGAGAGGATTTCTCCTTGAACATTCACCTTGACTAAATTATCTGGGGATACTTCATCAAAGCGCAAACCAAATTGATTGATGAGGTAAGCGCCCTCTTCATTTGGAATAGAAGCTGAAATATGGGTATAAATACCATCATCCCACCCCTTCAACGCAGCGAGACGATAGGCTGCAGCTAAATTGACTCGAACTTCTTTCTCAGTTTGATTCGTCATATCGAAGAACTAGAGCCCCATAGAACGATGCAAAATCTTGGGTTTCATTTCATCCCAAAGACCCTCAAACCCTTCCGCCCTATCTTCGGATAGCTCAATCGGCTCAAAGAGTCCACTAAAGAAGATTGTCTTTTTGGGAGCCAAGATCTTTTCAAACTCCGTTAACCCAATCGGCTTATCGTCAATATCTCTCGTCAGTTGGGCGGAGCACACGATTGCTTGCGCATCATCCTGATCAATCACTGCAAATTCAATGAGCTGTTGAGACTTCTCTAGGACCACTAAAGTTCCACGAGCGTAGCAAACTGCCTCATGCTCCTGCACGACATACGCCAAAAAAAGATTTTCTTCTTCCGTATTCATACGCAAGTCATCAATAAAAAAGAGGTATTGACTCCCTTCTCCATTGACCAAGGTAAAGACCTTGGGAATCACCCCATGCCCTAAGGCAAGATTTCGGTAATAAGAAGAAAGTTCAACAGCGAGATTTTCGGAAAAAAGATGCATAAAGTAAATCTGTAAGTAAAGTGCTTATGCAGTTAGCTGAGTTTTTAGGAAAGCCATCGTGCGATTCCAGGCCAAATCAGCGGCAGCTGGGTTGTATTGCAATGGTGGCAAGCCCCTAGCGTCTGACTTTGGATTGGCGAATGCATGTTTAGCATCGTAGCGCTGAAAATCATAATCAACTCCAGCGGATTTCAACCTCCCCTCGAGTTGATCTACACCAGCAATGGAGAAAAATTCATCATGAAGAGCCCAGTGTGCCAACATCGGCTTTTTAATAGCCGGCGCATCAACATACTCCAGCGGAGGGTAACCATACCAAACCACTGTTGCATCACATTCTGGAACAAGGCCGGCTGACAGGACTGTGAGCGCTCCGCCCATACAAAAACCGGTGACAGCAACTTTTGCGCTACCTGTTGCCTTGAGGTACTGAACAGCACCACGAATATCTTGACTAGCAGCATCACCAAAATTCAGATCATTCATGAGATGCTCTGCCTCATTTGCTTCCAGGGCGAGCTTGCCGCGGTATAAATCCGGAACCAAGGCACGGTATCCTGCCTTAGCTAAACGGTTAGCAACATTCTTGATCTCATCATCAAGGCCCCACCACTCTTGAATTACCACCACGCCAGGAGCATTTACTGGGTTGCTTGGCTCAATCAAATAGGCCTCTACTGAATTGCCATCTGGTCTTTTAAATGAAATCATCACAATCTTTCTTTTTCAAATATATTGATTTACGCCGCTTGTTTATCCTTGTGAATATAGCCCGCCTAGCAGAAAGTAAGCAAGCCGCATCATCAAGGTGGGGCTTTATAGGCAGAAGCTGCAATTGCTAAGAATAAGGTGTATCATTAGGGTTAACCCTTAAGGAGCTCACCATGGCACATTCAAACTCAGTACAGTTTCAACAGGCATCAGCTATCAGCTTTAAGCCTTTATTGGCAATTAAAGACTTTTTCCTAGTGTTGGCAGCAGCATTTAGCGAAGCTAAAGTAATGGAGCAGGAATCACGTAGAACTAGTGGAAATTGGTAATTTATTGCTGATTTAGCTCTGTTTTAGGCTGTTATTGGTCGTTTTTATGAAATAAGCCTCTGTCCTTTGGAGGCTTTTTCTTTATCTGTAGTACCCCTAGCGCAAGATGTAATAACCATAAACACAGCGTGACCCACCCCGAGACGGGTTATGGGTATCTTGAATAACACCATCAATGACAGCTGTCAGGTGCTTAGAAACCTTCACAATTAATCTACCCGAGGGTAACTCATTTGCTAGTAAATGCACTTTACAGCCAGCACCAACCTGCATAGTAGGCACCCAATCAAATCCATGACCCACAATGTAATCATGAAACACATTGCGATGATTGCCGTTACGCGGTGAAGCGCCCCTGGCGTTGAGACGCCTAGCCAACTTGTCATTTCGCTGATCAGCATAAGCTGCATTAGCAGCACGAAGATCTTCATAGACTTGCAAATAAGGTAATTGGGCAGCAATCGCAATCGCTCGAACCACACAGTCACCAGCCCCACCCTTGAATCCTGCAAGCTCCCTACCCCCATCGTTCACTTGAAAGCCCAGCTCTTGGCCGCGACTATTAGATAGTCTGGTGAAGAGGTTTAAAAAATTCAGCATAGGGCAGTCGGAAGTGTAGAGGAATTTAGGGAAGTTCTGAGCAAAGAAAAAATGGACTTGCCTTTCGACAAATCCATTCACATTTGCTACTCACCTCAGATTACTTTGCTTGCGCCTGCTTAACCTTCAAACGCCAAGCATGCAGCAATGGTTCGGTATACCCGTTTGGCTGCTCAAGACCTTTAAAGATCAGATCGCTTGCAGCTTGATAAGCATAAGAATCCTTATAGTTTGGCATCATCGGCTTATACAAGGGATCGCCAGCATTTTGACTATCCACGATAGTAGCCATTCGTTGCATAGCTTCCTCTACTTCGGCTTTGCTTACATACTTATGCAGCAACCAGTTAGCAATGTGCTGACTAGAAATACGTAATGTTGCGCGATCTTCCATTAAGCCTACGTTATAGATATCAGGCACCTTAGAACAACCAACGCCTTGATCAATCCAGCGAACTACATAACCCAAAATACCTTGGCAATTATTATTCAGAGCTTCGCGAATTTCCTCTTTAGTCCAATCAGGATACAGCGCAATGGGTACCGTCAAGAGATCATCGGTTAAGGCCTCATACTCGGCTGCAGTGTCCTGCTTTTCCATATCCTCTTGGATCTTGGCTACATCGACCTGGTGATAGTGAATTGCATGCAAAGTAGCGGCAGTCGGCGAAGGTACCCAAGCAGTATTCGCTCCAGCTTGAGGGTGTGCAGCTTTTTGTTCCACCATTTCTTTCATGAGATCTGGTGCAGGCCACATGCCCTTACCAATCTGTGCGCGACCACGTAAGCCACAATCTAAGCCTGCCAACACATTACGGCGCTCATAAGCTCCGAACCATTTAGCAATCTTCATCCTACCCTTACGAACCATAGCGCCACCATACATACCGGTATGCATTTCATCACCAGTGCGGTCTAAGAATCCAGTATTAATAAAGGCAACACGAGCACCAGCGGCAGCGATGGCAGCTTTAATGTTGACACTCATACGGCGCTCTTCATCCATGATGCCCAATTTGACTGTGTTCTCAGGTAAGCCAAGTAATTTCTCAACCCGACCAAAGAGCTCGCCAGCAAATGCCACTTCTTCAGCACTGTGCATTTTTGGCTTAACAATATAGACCGAGCCCTTACGTGTATTACCAATAGCCTGAGTCGCTGGGCGATTGATGTCATACAAAGCAATCAAGACAGTCACTACCGCATCTAAGATGCCTTCGTAGATTTCCTTACCATCGCCAGTAATGATGGCGGGGTTAGTCATCAAGTGACCAACGTTACGCAGAAACAAGAGTGATCGGCCATGCAAAGTCACAAGGCCATCTTTAGCATTGACAGCACCAATACCGGCTGTGTATTTGCGATCTGCATTGAGCGTGCGGGTGAAAGTCTTACCACCTTTGCTGACTTCTTCAACTAAGGTGCCCTTGAGAATGCCCAACCAATTCTCATAAGCCAGCACTTTGTCATCGCCATCCACCACTGCTACTGAGTCTTCTAAGTCTAGGATGGTTGAGAGTGCAGCTTCAAGCACCACATCATTTACGCCCGCTAAATCAGAAGCACCAATAGTTTTTGTCTTATCAATTTGAATATCAATATGAATGCCATGATTACGCAACAAGACAGATGATGGTGCAGAGGCATCGCCTTGATAGCCAACAAACTGTTTATCATTAATCAAACCTGTTGTGCTGCCGTCTTTTAATTTCACGGACAGTTTTTTATCTACAACGGCATAGGCAACTACATCGGTGTAAGAGGCTTTAGCCAAAGGAGCGGCTTGATCTAAAAATTGACGCGCGTAGGCGACTACCTTAGCACCACGAATAGGGTTGTAGGCTCCGGCCTTGGTAGCGCCATCTTCTTCAGAAATAACATCTGTGCCGTAAAGAGCATCGTACAAAGAGCCCCAACGCGCGTTTGCAGCATTTAAGGCATAGCGCGCATTGAGCACCGGAACAACCAGCTGAGGACCGGCTTGCAGGGCCAGTTCGTCATCCACATTCTGAGTAGTAGCCATCACTTTGGCAGGTACATCGTCGATATAACCAATTTCTTTTAAGTACTTGCGATAAGCGGGCATATCTTTGATCGGGCCTGGGTTGGCTTGATGCCATTTATCCAAATCCAATTGCAAGCGATCACGCTTAGCTAGTAAAGCTTCGTTCTTTGGACTCAGATCTTTAACGATCTCGTCAAAACCTTTCCAAAAGTCTGCGCTTTTAATTCCTGTGCCGGGCAAAACTTGATCTTCAATAAAACGGTAAAGCGGTGTAGCTACTTGAAGGCTATTACATTGTGTACGTGCTGTCATTTCTAAATCCCAAAGCGAATGTGTAAATTAAATATAAAAGTTAAAAAGGAGGCGCTTGATTAACCTTTGAATGGATGTTGCAGAAGAATCGTTTCATCGCGCTCCGGTCCTGTTGAGACCATGGCAATCGGCTTTCCTGCAACTTCTTCGATACGACGCAGGAACTTCTGTGCCTCAATTGGGAGTTTGTCCCATTCACGAATACCAAAAGTTGTTCCTTTCCAACCTGGAAAATCCTCATAAATTGGCTCACAATGCGCAACAGCTTCAGCGCCACGCGGTAATACATCTAATTTTTGACCATCAAGGATATAGCCCACACAAAGACGAATAGTCTCAAAGCCATCCAGTACGTCCAGCTTAGTAATGCAAAGTCCGGTCAATCCATTGATCTGAATAGAGCGCTTGAGTGCGGCAGCATCTAACCAACCAGTGCGACGTGGACGGCCGGTAACAGAACCAAACTCCTTACCCACTTCAGCCAGACGGATACCAACAGGATCTTGCTTGGCTGGGTTATCAAAGTCGTATAACTCACTTGGGAATGGGCCAGCGCCAACACGCGTGCAATATGCCTTAGTGATACCCAAGATATATTGCAAAGAATCCGGGCCAACGCCAGATCCAGCAGCAGCATTACCAGCCACACAGTTACTGGAGGTCACGTATGGGTAGGTGCCATGATCGATATCTAGCAAAGTACCTTGCGCACCTTCGAACAATAAGTTTTGGCCTGCTTGCTCTGCTGCATATAAGGCGCTTGAGACATCAACCACCATTGGCTTAATACGCCCTGCATAAAACATGGCTTCTTCTAATGTCTTTTGAAACTCAACTGGCTCGGCCCCATAGTAATTTGTGAGCATGAAGTTGTGATATTCCAAGTTCTCACGCAATTGCGCGGCAAACTTTTCCGGATAAAACAAATCCTGAACACGTAAAGCGCGTCGTGCCACCTTATCTTCATAGGCTGGTCCGATACCACGACCAGTTGTACCAATCTTGGCATCACCACGTTTTTTCTCACGGGCATGATCAATGGCTACGTGATAAGGCAAGATTAACGTTGTTGCTTCAGAAATCTTCAATCGGGACTGCACATCTAAGCCGGCAGCTTCTAACTCACCAATTTCTTTAAAGAGTGCTTCTGGAGAGAGTACAACACCATTACCAATGTAGCAAATCACGTTCTTATGCATGATTCCGGAGGGGATCAGACGCAAAATCGTTTTTTTACCGCCAATAATCAGCGTATGACCTGCGTTATGTCCACCCTGAAAACGTACAACTGCTTGCGCATGGTCAGTCAACCAATCTACTACCTTTCCCTTGCCCTCGTCACCCCACTGGGTACCAATGACAACGACGTTACGACCATGAGCTTGTTGCTTTAAAGACATAATGAAATCCAAAAGATAATTACAGAATTAATGTGTTGTTCAAATAGTATTTACTGCTTTTTTACTACCCATGAGCTCCCTTGCTTTACTAGCCCACGATCACAAAGATATTCAGCAGTCTCTACAGCATCACCACTAGGAGCCTGAATGACTACTTCACCAGCATCGCGCAACTCGGCAATCTTGGCCGCTAGGTCAGTATCTAGCGTCCAAGGCGCTACGATAGCGGGCTTTCTTTGCACTACAGGCGCAAGGGTAGCCAGGGTCAATAAATCCATTGAAAAGCCAGTAGCAGGACGGGAGCGTCCAAATGCTTGGCCAACGTGATCGTATCTGCCACCTCTCGCAATTGGTTGTGGCAACTGATCAACGTAAGCCGCGAACATCACACCGCTGTGATATTGATATCCACGTAAATCCGCTAGATCAATACTGAGCTCAACATTACCTGGAAGTGCATCAGTTGCTGCGGCTAATTTTTCTAATTGAGCTAAGGCCTCATCAATCAATGGATGTTTCGGTAAAGACTTTCTAGCGCCGGCCATTACTTGCGCACAAGGCCCATTTAATTCAGTAAGCGCCATTAAGGCTTTCGCAGACTTGGCCGGTAAGCATTTAGACCAAATCGCTAAGCGTGGGCGATCTTTGCTTTGTAATAAGCTATACAAAGCCTCGACATCAGTCTTCTCTTTAACTTGCCCATCCAGAATTCCTTCAAGCACACCTGCATGTGAGAGATCGAGGTAGACCTTATTCAGTCCAGCAACACTCAAGGTTTTTAGTAATAAGGAGATCGCCTCAAAATCCGCTTCCCAAGTAGCGCATCCATAAATCTCTGCGCCAAGTTGCAATTCTTCACGAGCAGAGCTACCTACTGGTGTGCGTGCATGGGCAACAGATCCTGCATAGCAAAGGCGGGTTATGCCTTTACGATTGAGTAAGTGCGCATCAATCCGAGCAACTTGCGGAGTCATGTCGGCACGCAGGCCTAATGTTCGGCCAGATAACTGATCAACCAATTTAAATGTTTGTAGATTTAGATCTGAACCAGTACCAGTCAGCAAAGAATCTAGAAACTCCAATATAGGAGGGGCAACTAGCTCATAGCCATAGGACTGATATAAATCCAGAATAGCGCGACGCAAAGTCTCTACCTTACGAGCCTCGGCTGGCAAAACATCAGCAACATCTTCAGGAAGTAACCAGCGATTCATGATTTGAAATATTCAATCTTAATTTTTTTTGTTCATGAATTTGAAGAACTCGCCATTGGGTTCAACGACTATGACATCCCTCTTGTCTTTAAAGGAACTTCGATAAGCCTGGAGGCTCTGATAAAACTGAGCAAATTGAGGGTCACGCCCAAATGCATCAGCATATAAAGCCGTAGCCCTTGCGTCGCCAGAACCTTTAATCATTTGTGCTTCACGATAGGCTTCGGCTAAGATCGTGTCACGCTGACGTTCTGCATTGGCTCGAATCTTGTCGGACTCTGCAGCACCCGTGGAACGTAGCTCATTGGCAACGCGTTTACGCTCTGCTTCCATACGCCGATAAACAGAATCACTAATTTCAGCTAGTAGATCTACACGCTTGAGGCGAACGTCGACGATTTCAACGCCAATATCTGAAGCATCATCCGCTACCTTTTTACGAATACCCTGCATCACTTGCTCACGTTGATCAGAAATGATCTCTCTGACTGTGCGTTTAGTGAACTCCTCGTTCAAGGCAGAACGTACTAACTGAGTTAAGCGATCTTGTGCCAAGCGTTCATCACCTTTAAAGCTGACAAAGAACTTGCGAGGATCAACAATCCGCCACTTCACATAAGAATCTACCAAGAGATTTTTCTTCTCAGAGGTAATAAAGCGCTCTGCTTCTGGTGTATCAATAGTCAAAATACGACGATCAAAGAAGCGGACGTTTTCAAAAGGCGCCGGGAGCTTCGCTTGCAAGCCGGGCTGTTCAATCACGCGCACAATTTGCCCAAATGAAAACACCACAGCATAGTTACGCTGATCGACTACAAAAATACTTGAAGTCAGTAAATAGAAAAGGCCGATCAGGCCAGCTATAGCAGCTAAGAGACGATTTGCATTCATTATCTTGCATCCCCTCTATCACGGTTTCTTAGGCCGTCGCGTTTTTCGGAAGCACCAACACCTGAGGTATTGCTTGGGCTTGGGGTAGTTGCATTGTTACTAAATGGGGCCGCTGGATTGCCTGTCGCACCTCCCACTGTCACAGACCCAGTAGGCGTTGCAGCTGCTGCCTGACCAGTAGCGACTTGGGCACTTTCTGCGCTGACTTGTGCAATGATTTTATCGAGAGGTAAATACAGCATGCTATTGCTCTTGGTAGTATCTACCAAAACTTTAGATACGTTGTTATACATCTCGCGCATGCTATCAATGTACATACGATCACGAGTCACGGCGGGTGCTTTTGCATATTCAGTCTGGACTTGCTTGAAGCGATTTGCATCACCCTCTGCGGTTGCAACCACCCTAGCCTTATATCCTTCAGCCTCTTGAATCAGTCGATCAGCCGTACCTTTTGCACGTGGAATGATGTCGTTGGCATAGGCTTGGCCTTCACTCTTGAGGCGCTCCTGATCTTGACCAGCCTTAACAGCATCATCAAATGAAGCTTGCACTTGCTCAGGTGGCTGAACGTTTTGAACGGTCACGCTCGTCACGTAAATACCAGTTTTATAGCTATCTAGAATTTTCTGTATTGAGGCAGCCAAATCAATCGCAATCTTTTCACGACCTTCATACAAAACGGTATCCATCTTGCTGCGTGCCACAATTTCACGTACTGCTGTTTCGGCAGCTTGCACCACAGTAGTATCGGGATCGCGATTGTTAAATAAATAATCGGTTGGATCTTTTAAGCGGTACTGAACTGCAAAGCGAACATCAATAATGTTTTCATCTTCCGTAAGCATGGAAGTATCTTTTTGATTTGTTGCTTTAATCAAAATAGAGCGACCGACCTCAACGGAACGCACTCCGGAGACGTTGACAACTTGCTCAGTCTGAACAGGCCAAGGCATACGCCAGTTAATACCGGGGCCTGCGGTGTAAGCATACTTACCAAACGTAGTAACTACGCCCGACTGGCCTTCTTGAATGATGTAGAAACCACTAAAAATCCACAGTAAAAATACTCCGCCGGCAGCCATGATCACTGTGACTTTGGAACCAAAGGGGTTGGTGAAATTAAAGTTGGGTACATTAAACCCACCGCCACCACTACCGCCGCCATTACCGCGCTGCGATGGTGGAGGAATATCTGTACTGTTCGGCTTATTTATTGGCGCACTTGATGTGGAGCCTGGCTTTTTGTTACCACCAAAAATACCGCTCAGGCGGTCATTAAAGTCGCGCCACAACTCATCAAGGTCTGGTGGACCATTGGGTCGTGCGGGCTGATTTTGAGGTGGGGTTTCAACAGGCTTATCCGACCCCGGTTTAGCAGGATCTACTTTAGGAGCCTTGTCAGAAGCTGAGCCCTCTTTAGCGTCTTTAGATCCGTTACCCGGGGCACTGTTACCCCAGCCTGGATCATTGACCGAAAACAGTTCGAGAAATTTACGCATCGTTTGGTGAGTACTTACGGTTAGGTATCGGATTAAATTCGGAAGTTTCTGGTCGTTCTGGTAAAGGAGCTAAAAACTCGTCTGGGTCCATTTGAACCTTAGAGCGATTCTGCTCGATCCTTATTCTATCAGTCATTTGGGAGCATTCAGCAAGGGCTGATCGCAATAAATCAAGGCCTAGGCCTGTCTTAGCGGAAAGGAAAACCTGACTTGGAATGCCCTCAGAATCGCGCACCAGGACAGCACCTTCCGTAAAGGTCTGGGGCATCTGGTCAATCTTGTTCATGATCTCTATGCGGGGGATGTCATCGGCTCCAATTTCTCGTAAAACAGCCTCTACTTCAGCCTTTTGCTCCCTTGCGACTGGGCTACAGGCGTCAATCACGTGCAGAATCAGATCCGCATGAATGGTTTCATCTAAGGTGGCTCTGAAGGCCTCTACCAGCTGGTGCGGCAACTCACGGATAAAGCCTACTGTGTCAGAAACCACAATTGAACCCACACCGTCTAAATGGACTTTACGGGAGGTCGTATCCAGGGTTGCAAATAACTGATCTGCCGCATAAGTCCCTGCTTTTGTAAGGGAATTAAACAAAGTCGATTTACCGGCATTCGTATAACCCACCAGCGAAACTGAAAAAACGTCCCTTCTGTTTCGAGCTCTTCTTTGGGTTCTTTGCTGGCGCTGAAGCTTCTCAAGTTCAGACTCTAGACGTTTAGCCTTGGTTGCTAGCATCCGTCGATCGAGCTCCATCTGGGTTTCACCAGGACCGCCACGAACACCAATACCGCCGCGTTGACGCTCCAAGTGACTCCAGGCACGCACTAGTCTAGACATACGGTAGCGAACCTGCGCTAACTCAACCTGCGTTTTACCAATATGACTTTGTGCTCTTTGGCTAAAGATATCCAAAATCAGCCCCGTACGGTCCATCACATGAAAGCCAATATGGCGCTCTAAATTGCGTTGCTGAGTCGGGGATAACGGATGGTTAAAGATAACCAATTCGGCACCTTGTTCTTCCATCGCTTTTTTAACTTCGTTCGCCTTACCTGAACCAATAAATAAAGCGGGATCCGTCTTACCCTTGCGGGCAATCACGCTAGTGATGGGTACGGAGCCAGCACTCTCTGCAAGCAGGCTGAGCTCTGCCATGCTGTCCGCAAAATCTTCGCGGCCTGTATCGACACCAACTAAAACGGCACGCGCCGCATCTACACCAGTTTTAAACAGGGTTAACTTCTTCCGTACGGAACTCCACTGCACGAGCAGGAACAATTGTAGAAATAGCGTGCTTGTAGACCATCTGAGTTACAGTGTTACGCAAGAGAACAACATATTGATCGAATGATTCAATATTGCCTTGCAGCTTGATACCGTTAACAAGATAGATGGAGACGGGAACATGCTCTTTGCGCAAGGCATTGAGAAAAGGATCCTGTAGTAATTGGATTTTGCTGTTATTCATACTGCTCCTTAATGGTTTTTATTTATTGCTGCTATTTTGGGAGTCTTGCTTTTTTTATTTATTGTTTTGCTGCTGATTTCTACTATTTACTTCTACTGTTTGCTTTTACTACTTACTTTTACTGGCTACCTCCAACATAAGGGGGCTGATAGTCAGAAATCAAGCCCCTTACTTGAAACACAATTAAAACTGTAGCTCTAATTTTACTTTTTTACTTCTTTTTACCTTTTTTGCCCTTGTCCGCATCAATGTAAGGGTTTTTAGCGGTATTCATCTGAATACGCAAAGGAGTGCCGCGCAACTTGAAGACTTCTCTAAAGCGACCCTCGAGATAGCGCTTGTAGCTATCAGTTACACCGCTCAAGGATGTGCCATGAATCACCACAATAGGGGGATTCATACCGCCTTGGTGGGCGTAGCGCAATTTTGGACGCCCCATGCCAACGCGCTTAGGCTGCTGGTGCTCAATGGCATCTTGCAAAATGCGGGTGAGTTTCGGGGTTGGTAATTTGGCCATCGCTGCGGCATAAGCTAAATCAACGTCCTTAAATAGCTCTTTGAGACCAGTGCCCTTCTTAGCCGAAATCGGGTGTACGTTTGCAAAATCGAGAAAGCGTAATTTTTGAGCAATCTCTAAACGTGCACGCTCTTTAACGTAAGTATCAAGACCGTCCCACTTGTTCACGGCAACGACTAATGCACGCCCTGCCTCCACAATAAATCCAGCGATATGGGCATCTTGTTCAGAGATATCCTGCTGGGCATCGAGCATCAAAATGACCACATTGCAATCCGCAATCGCTTGCAATGTTTTAACAACCGAGAATTTCTCAATTGCTTCAAATACTTTTCCACGACGGCGCAGACCTGCCGTGTCTACCAAGATGTAAGGCTTACCATTACGCTCAAACGGCACTTCAATCGCATCACGCGTTGTACCGGGCATATCGAATGCAATTACACGCTCTTCACCGATCAATTTATTGATCAGGGTGGATTTACCTACGTTAGGACGACCTACTACCGCAATCTTCATTGGGCGATTAGGGTCGTTTTCTTGTTCTTCTGGTTCTGGCTCTGGAATACCTAAAGAATCCAAAGCATCATCAATCAAACCACGCACACCATCACCGTGCGCTGATGAGATCGGAAATGGCTCGCCTAAACCCAGCTCATGAAAATCTGCTGTGACTACACCAGACTGCATGCCTTCAGTTTTGTTTACTGCCAGGATGATCGGTCTACCCGTCTTGCGTAAGAAATCCGCAATCACGCGATCTTGAGGAGCCATACCCAAACGGCCATCTACCAAGAAAATAATGATGTCAGATTCAGCAACGGCTTGCTTGGTTTGCTTAGCCATCTCGGCAACAATGCCGGTCTTCGCTACAGGCTCAAAACCACCGGTGTCTACGCAAATAAATGCACGTTCGCCAATGCGACCTTTGCCGTAGTGGCGATCACGGGTTAGGCCCGAGAAATCAGCGACCAAAGCATCACGTGAACGCGTTAAGCGATTAAAGAGTGTCGATTTGCCAACGTTAGGACGACCGACAATAGTAATTACAGGATTCATTTTGGACTGTACGCCGCTAGTTTTCCACCTTGAGACTGAACCAAGATGAGTCCGTTCACCGCAATCGGTGCGGCTGTAATGGGACTACTGTCATGACGAATGCGTGCCAGCATTTCACCATTCGCTTGTGAGAGTGCATGCACATAACCTTGCGCATCACCAAGGAGTAATACCTTACCAACCGCCATCGGCTCACCAACATCCCTAAATGTCAGCTGCGTATTTTCCCAAGCTTGTGAACCATCTTTCACCGCAAATGCAGTGACATGGGATTTTTCGTTTGAGGAGAAAACCAAATCAGGGCTTTGAGCTGTGCCGGTATAGCTTGAATAATCTTTGAACCACAATAAATTACCTGTGCGCGCTTGACCGCAACCTATACGACCTTGATAAGAAACGGCGCAAATGATTTCGCCTTCCATACTTGGCTTAGCCGTCACATCATTGAGGCGCTCAATTTCAGAAAATCCCTTTGGAAACGAAACCGGGGTTTCCCAAACAAGGCCTCCGTTCGCAATTGCAATCATGCCAAAGCGTCCACCAGAAAACCCAGTCACAATCACCTCATTACCAATCGCAAGCATGCCGTAACCCACGCGCAATGACAAAGCGGATTGTTGACGCTGATAAGTCCACTTGCGCACACCTGTCTGCGTATCAAAACCAACAAAGCGATTATCCAAGGTGCGAATGATGACCACACCGCCAGCAACCACCGGCTCTGATAAGACCTCACTGCCAACGCTCACGTTCCAAATAGCCTTACCAGTATCGTCGTAGGCATAGACCGTTCCTTTGGTGGTGACCACTGCCGTAGTACGGCCATCCGATCCAGGTCCAATCGATAGGCGATCTGGGACAGATACTTCCCATACTTTTTGACCAGTGCGTAAATCAATCTTAGCCAGATTACCGCGATGAGAAGCGGCATAAACAGCATCACCTGCTACTGCAGGATGAAAATTAAATGACTCAGATGAACCTACGCTAGTTGTCCATATGGGAGTAAAGTCAAATTGATTGCTAACAGGAGCTAGCTCAGCAGGCTTGCGTACACGTGAGCCGCCTGAACAAGCTACAAGGGCTACTACTACAGAGCCTAGTACTACAGCTGTACTTGCTAGTTTTGCTACGCGTTTGCAATCCATCATCACAGAGCTACTCCTCCGACGGCATCTAATTTAACCTTCAAGAGACGACGCGCCTCTTCAGGGAATTCTTTTGCATCATTTAACTGCTTCCAAGCAGCTTCATAGCTCTTGCGCGCATCAGCCATATTCTTTTGCGCTAGATACCAATCTCCGCGACGCTCTAACCACAAGGCCTCAAAACCGGAGATGGGTTTTTCTTTTAGGATTGCATCCACTTCTGCAAAATCTTTTTCTGTACCCAACTCAATTAATTGAGCTGCAAGGCGTAATTTAGCTAAAGCTAAATATCCTTGGTCAGATGCATTCTTAGCAGCCCAGCGCAAATAATCCATCGCCTTTGCTGTGTCACCTGCATCAGAGGCAATTTTTGCAGCTACTAAACTGGACATTGCTGCATAGGGCGTACTAGAGAACTGTTTTTGCAAATCATCAGCAGCAAGTAAAGTCTGATCTTTATCACCCTTATTAATCGCAGTAATCATGGTCTCGTATAACTGAGATGCCGCTGCAGCTTGGCTAGTACGCCACCATTGATATCCGCTATACCCTGCATAGGCAAATAAAGCAGCCGTGATCACACCAGTGATCAGATTGCGATACTTTTGCCAAAATGCTTTAAGTTGATCTAATTGTTCTTGTTCTTGTAGGTCTAAAGGCATGTCAATCCAAGCAAATAAATACAGTAGTAATAATAAATGTCTTCATTCTATTCGGTGGCGCCAACTATGGCATCAATTACCGCTTCTACAACGCTGTCGAGGGCTACTGCTTTCTGTACACCGGTGCTACGCAAATCTTTGAGCTGAGCCTCATTCTTAGCTAATTCATCTGGCCCAATGATGACAGCATAGGCTGCCCCACTCGAATCTGCCTTCTTCATTTGTGATTTAAAGCTGGCAGCCTGACCATCAGGAGGGCAAAACAGGATGACATCGATGCCCGCATTACGCAGGCGCTCAGCAATGATCATGGCGGAAGTTAAAGTCTCACCCCCTTGGTGAATCACAAAAGCATCGCATTGAGACTGTGCTTCTGGCAAAGACCCTGAAACCTTCATCAACTCCAAGACACGCTCCATGCCCATTGCCCAACCGCAGGCCGGAGCAGCTTTACCACCCATACGCTCAATTAAGGGGTCATAGCGACCGCCACCAGCAATCGTGCCTTGAGCACCTAACTCTTCGGTGATCCACTCGAAGACGGTCAGGTTGTAGTAATCCAAACCACGCACTAAACGGGGGTTGATTTTGCAAGGGATGTTATTCGCCTTGAGTAAAGCTTGTACATCCTCAAAATGCTTGAGCGATTCTTCGCCCAAGAAATCCAATAACTTGGGTGCACCTTCAATCAAATCTTGCATTGCCAGATTCTTAGAATCCAAGATGCGCAATGGGTTCGTTAATAAACGGCGCTGCGAATCTTCATCGAGCTGTTCTTTATTTTTCTCGAAGTAGGTAACCAAGGCGGCGCGATGTTCTACACGCTCAGGAGCTTGCCCTAAAGAATTAATCTCTAGACGCACGCCCTTCAAGCCGAGTTCGTCCCACAAACGTTGGCCCATCAAAATAATTTCTGCATCGATATCTGGTCCAGCAAAGCCCATCGCCTCAATACCAAATTGATAGAACTGGCGATAGCGACCACGCTGTGGGCGCTCATGGCGGAACATTGGTCCGGTATACCAAAGACGCTTTGGTCCTTCGTACAGTAAATTGTTTTCAACCACGGCGCGCACGACAGCGGCAGTGCCTTCTGGACGTAATGTGAGCTGCTCACCATTTAGGCGGTCTTCAAACGAATACATTTCTTTTTCAACAATATCGGTGACTTCACCAATACCGCGCTGAAATACTGCAGTCGCCTCCACAATCGGAGTGCGGAGGAATTCATAACCGTAGGCGCGTGTGAGATCACGCAGAACATGCTCTAAATGTGTCCACTGCGCAGCATCTGCTGGCAAGAGATCATTCATGCCACGTACGCCATTAATTTTTTGAATCTTTTGTGATTTAGCTGGATTTGCCTGGTCTGTCATGAGGTACTTTGGTGGATTTCTTTTTTATTGTTGCTATATGTTTTTATTTTTTGTTCTTGCTTTTGTTTTGTTTTTATTTAGGGGCGTAATTTTGCTTGACGTACTCGTCGACAATGACCTGAAACTCTTGAGCAATATTATCGCCACGCAAAGTTTTGACTTTGACGCCATCCACGAACACCGGTGCAGCTGGAGTCTCGCCAGTGCCCGGCAATGAGATCCCAATATTGGCATGCTTACTCTCACCTGGGCCATTGACAATACAACCCATCACAGCGACATTCATCGCTTCAACACCTGGATGGGTTTTTTTCCATACCGGCATTTGCTGACGCAGATACGATTGAATATCAGCTGCTAGCTCTTGAAATGTAGTACTCGTCGTTCTACCACAGCCCGGACAGGCAATCACCATGGGTGTGAAGTTACGCAATCCCATGGTTTGCAAAATCTCTTGGGCCACAATGATTTCATTCTCTCGTGGCGCACCTGGGTCAGGCGTTAAGGAAACACGAATGGTGTCGCCAATACCCTCTTGCAATAAGATACCCAATGCAGCAGTGGAAGAAACAATCCCTTTACTTCCCATGCCTGCCTCGGTTAAGCCTAAATGCAATGGGTAATCTGAGCGATTGGCAAGATCACGGTACACCGCTACCAAATCTTGGACATTACTAACTTTGCAAGACAAAATAATTTGGTTTGGATTCATACCAAACTCCACTGCTTTTTCAGCGGACTGCAAAGCTGACTGTATCAAAGCCTCAATCATGACCTCTTGCGCAGTCTTGGGAACTGGTAGTGCGGCATTGGCATCCATAATGCTCGCTAGCAAATCTTGATCCAAGCTGCCCCAGTTCACGCCAATCCGAATCGGCTTGTCGTATGTACAAGCCGCTTCAATCATTTGCGCAAATTGCGGATCACGTTTAGCGCCCTTACCTACGTTACCGGGATTGATTCGATACTTTGATAAGGCCTTGGCGCACTCAGGGTAGTCTTTTAATAAGGTATGACCGTTGTAATGAAAGTCACCAATCAGTGGCACTAAGACATCCATCTTGTCTAACTGTTCACGAATATAGGGCACTGCTTCAGCCGCAGCTGGCGTATCTACCGTAATGCGCACCATCTCTGAACCAGCTCGGGCCAATTCCTTAACCTGAATAGCGGTACCGACTGCATCAGCAGTGTCGGTATTAGTCATCGATTGCACGCGCACAGGTGCATTGCCACCAATCGTAATGATGTTGGTTTTCCAGGCAACCGTTGCCTGACGTGTTTCCCGCTTTGGCGATGGGCCTAATGGTAGCTTTGCAGGATTGCTAGATGTATCACTCATAGGACTCTTTTTGTAAATTAGTCGTCTAATCTTTTAAGCCATTGCACTGGGTGCTCGGCTTGGTACTCTTGCTCTTCTTCATCATCATCGTCAAGACTATCAGGTTCATCTTCTTGACCCAAATGAATCTGCTTGTCATGCACGGCACGCTCACGCACTTTAGTCCGGTCAACCACATCACCCGCTAATTGACCACAAGCTGCAGCAATATCATCGCCACGGGTTTTACGAACCGTGGCCACCATACCCGCGTCTAACAAAATGCCGGCGAAGGCATGAACACGCTGCGCTGATGAGCGTTTTAATCCAGATTCTGGAAAAGGATTAAATGGAATCAGATTAATTTTGCACTTGATGTTTGCCAATAAACGCACCAGTTCTTTAGCCTGGATGTCAGAGTCATTGACGCCATCGAGCATGCAGTATTCAAAGGTTAAGAAATCTCTTGGGGCAAAGGGTAAATACCGCTCGCACGCAGCAAGTAATTCTCTTAAGGGATATTTTTGATTGAGTGGAACGAGTTGATCGCGTAGCTTGTCATTTGGTGCGTGCAATGACACCGCCAATGCAACCGGGCAATCTTGTGCCAAGCGATCAATCATCGGCACTACCCCAGAGGTAGATAGCGTCACGCGACGACGCGATAAACCATAAGCCCTGTCATCAAGCATCAAACGTAAAGCTGTCACCACGTTGTCATAGTTAAGTAGCGGTTCACCCATGCCCATTAACACCACATTGGAGATCACGCGACCTGTATGCTCCCAACCTGGGGTGGGGTATTTTTCAATACGGCGAACGGCATTTGGATCCGTGCGGAGCAAATGCTCAGCAAACCAGAGTTGGCCAATGATTTCACCGGCGGTGAGGTTGCGTGAAAAGCCTTGATGCCCGGTTGAGCAAAAACGGCAATTGACAGCGCAACCAGCCTGAGATGAAATACACAAGGTGCCACGATCATCTTCAGGAATAAATACGGACTCGACAGCATTTCCAGCACCAACATCGAGCAACCACTTACGGGTGCCATCGGCTGCATGCTCGTCTTTAATGATTGGAAGTGAAAGCACTTCTGCCTTGTCGAGCAATGTTGCTCTAAAGCTTTTTGCTAGATCACTCATGTCGTTGATGTTGGATACACCACGTTGGTGGATCCACTGCATGAGTTGCTTCGCCCGAAAGGGCTTTTCATTCAACCCCGCGACATACGCTGCCATTTGGTCAGCGTCAAAATCTAAGAGATTTACGCGCGGGGAAGTCAATGCGCCTACTTATGTATTAAATAGCTTTTTCGTTAGCAATCGTGAATTAACGATTGAAAACGTTCATGCCAGCGAAGAAGAATGCCACTTCGACAGCAGCAGTTTCAGGAGCATCAGAGCCATGAACCGCGTTTGCATCGATGCTGTCAGCAAAGTCAGCACGGATAGTGCCTTTGTCTGCCTTCTTAGGATCGGTAGCACCCATCAAGTCACGGTTCTTAGCAATGGCGCCTTCGCCTTCCAATACCTGAATCATGACAGGGCCAGAAATCATGAAGCTCACCAAATCTTTAAAGAAAGGACGTGCTGAGTGAACTGCATAGAACTGTTCAGCTTCAGCTTGTGACAAATGCGCCATTCTGGACGCAATAATCTTCAAACCAGCAGATTCGAAACGGTCATAGATCTTGCCGATCACGTTTTTTGCTACTGCGTCAGGTTTGATGATAGAAAGGGTGCGTTCAATAGCCATGTAAAACTCCAATAGTGATTTCAAAGGTTTTGCTGAATTGGCGCTGATTTGGGACCAGAGAGATGATCTCCCCTACTTCCTACAACGCGCCAGGATTTCGGCGACCCCCAAATTATACATCGGCTGACCGTATTTACCCTGATCCTAGCGTGGCTAAGCCCTTGAATTTACAGGGCATAACCCTTTAAGTTGTAGTCCTTTTCATGGGGGGCTTGAAATTACCCTATTTTGTCTATACTTACTGTCAACAGTCCCTTGTGGGCTTATGTTTTTACTTTGAAAAAAGGAGTCAATATGAGCGATCTTAACTCTTACGGCTTTGGGCAAACTAGCTCGATTAGCACCCCTCAAGTACGCAACCGCGTTCTGCGCAACACCTACGCCCTTTTGGCCCTCTCGATGGTTCCAACCGTCATTGGCGCATGGCTCGGCGTTGCTTTTGGGCTTAACTTCATGGCGGGCAGTCCTTTTCTAGGCTTTATCGTCTTTATGGCAATCGCTTTTGGTTTCTTTTGGGCGATTGAGAAAAACAAAGACACGGGAGCAGGCGTTCTGCTGCTTTTAGGCTTCACCTTCTTTATGGGCATCATGATGTCCGGCCTAGTTGGTTATACCCTCAATAGCTACAGTAATGGCGCAACCTTGATCATGTTGGCCTTTGGTGGCACGGCAGCAATTTTTGCGGTCATGGCATCCATCGCTACCGTGAGCAAGAGCGACTTCTCAGGCATGGGTAAATGGTTGATGGTAGGCGTACTGCTCTTGATCGTGGCTTCATTGGCCAATATCTGGTTGCAACTACCAGCTTTGATGCTCACTGTGATGATTCTCGCAATTGCGATCTTCTCAGCTTTCATCTTGGTTGACGTACAGCGTATTATCAATGGTGGCGAGACCAACTACGTAATGGCTACTTTAGCCATCTACCTAGATGTCTATAACGTCTTTACCAACTTGCTCGCACTCTTGGGCATTGTGGGTGGCAATAAAGACTAAGCATTAGTTAAGCTTCAATAGAAAAGGCACCTGCGGGTGCCTTTTTCTTTATCTCAATTGCAAACTACTGCTGTCAAGATCTTTCAAATACCGCCATGGATTCCACATGGGAGGTATGGGGAAACATATTGATGATGCCCGCACTCTTGAGAATATAGCCTGCTTCATGACACAAAATCTCTGTATCTCTAGCTAGAGTTTTGGGATTGCAGGAGACGTAGACAATACGTTGCGGCGGCAGATCACTGCCCCCCTTATTTAATTGGGCTAGGGCTTGGCAGATCTCCATGGCACCTTCCCGTGGCGGATCCATTAACCAGCGCTCAGCCTTACCCCATGAAGCAATCGTATCGGCTGTCACTTCAAAAAGATTACTTTGCGTAAAGCTCGCCTTGTCTGCGAGCAGATTGTGCTCCGCATTGACTTTAGCTCTGGTTGTTAGAGTTTCTAAGCCCTCAATACCTAAGACGGCACTTGCTCGTCTTGCCAGCGGCAAGGTGAAGTTGCCAATACCGCAGAATAAGTCGAGCACACGATCACTTGCCTTGACATCTAAGAGGCGAATCGCCCTACTTACCAAGGCACGATTCATCATGTGATTAACTTGTGTGAAATCCGCTGGCTTAAAAGGCATCTCGATTTCAAACTCAGGCAGGCGGTAGCAAAGCTTGCCTGTTAATGGGTAGAACGGCGCAACGGTTTCTATACCTTTGGGCTGCAACCATACCCAGACCTGATGTTCATCTGCAAAGTCTCTAAGTAACTTTTCGTCTGCTGGCGTTAGTGGTGAGAGATTTCTGAAAACCAATGCAGTGACAGGCTTTCTTTTTTTAGGATCATCTGAATTAGGATCCTCAGGCTCGCCTACAGCGATTTCGATTTGGGGCATGCGATCCACAATGGATAAACCATTGACCAACTGACGCATTGCTGGCAACAAATCGGAAACATGTTTTGGCAAAATCTCGCAAGCAGTCATATCAGCAACGTAGCCACTCTTGCCTTCATGAAAGCCAATCAGTACGGTACCTTTTTTGATTGAGCGATTGACGGCACTTAAGCGTGCACGATGGCGATACTCCCAAGCGGGACCACCCATCGGGCGAAGAATTTCTTCTGGAGTAACTTTAGCAATGTGCTTTAGATCATCTTCCAGTACGCGCTGCTTCATGGCCACCTGCGCTCGAATATCCAAGTGCTGCATAGTGCAACCACCGCATACACCGAACGCTTTGCACTTCGGTTCTGCCCTAAATACGGCAGGCCTCTGAATATCAAGAACTTTGGCTTTACTGAAACGGGCTTTATCACGTGTAATGATGTAAGTGACTAGTTCAGTTGGTAGCGCCCCTTGAATAAAGATGACTTTACCGCTTTGACCTTGGGCAGCCTCCTCTTCATTGGGCACCAAGCGTGCAATCCCTTGCGCATCTAGATCAAGAGAATCAACTCGTACTGGCTCAGTCACCACAATGTGGACTGGCTTTTCTCCTCTACGCATCCGGAGTAAAACCGAGGAGATATTCTTGCCACTGCTCGCCATGCGGCTCTTTAGATTCTTTCTCTAAATACGCTTTAACGAAAGTAATTTCTTCTTTGTATTCTTCTAATGAAAAACCACCACGCAGCAGTTGAAAGCGGCAATACATCAAATAGGTATTGACCACATCGGTTTCGCAGTAGCGACGAATCTCATCAATTCTGCCTTCTTGATACGCAGGCCATACTTGGCTGCCATCCATTCCCATCTTACCCGGGAAACCGCAGAGTTTTGCGAGGCCATCTAAAGGTGCATTAGCGCGGCCATTAAATTTAGCTAAGAGATCCATTAGATCTAAATGGCGCATGTGATAACGACTGATGTAATTGTTCCACTTGAAATCACGGCTATCGTTTTCTTGGCTCTCGCCCATCTCCCAATAGCGCGGTGCTTGAACGTGGTTTGCTAATGCACGGTAATGCAGCACCGGCAAATCAAAACCGCTGCCATTCCAAGAGACTAATTGCGGGGTATATTTTTCAACAAGCTCAAAGAAGGTCTGAATCAATACTTTCTCATCATCTTGCGCACTACCTAGCGTGCCAACCTTAATTTGTGGTGAGCCGTCTTTGCTGGTTCTACGAATAACGCAGGAGATAGCGCAGATACATTGCAAATACAGCGGGAGAAAATCGCTACCAGTTTTCTCGGCGCGCTCCGCCATGGCTTTAGCGGCAACTTCACTATCTGAAAGCGTATCCGGATAGTCATTGAGGCGACGCAGTCCCGCAACATCAGGAATAGTTTCAATATCGAAGACGAGAACGGTTGCCATACTTAAATCGCTAGCAATGAATTGAAAGCAATTACTGTATGTATGGCGTTGGATTCACCGGCTTGCCATTCACACGTAATTCAAAGTGGAGCTTGACTGAAGTTGCATCGGTATCGCCCATCTCAGCAATCCTCTGCCCCTTCTTAACCGCATCACCCTCTTTAACTAAAAGTGTACGGTTGTGAGCGTAGGCCGTGAGATAAGTATTGTCATGCTTGATGATGACAAGATTGCCGTAGCCACGCAAGCTATTACCAGCGTAAACCACCTTACCCTCAGAGGCTGCCGTTACTGGGTCGCCTAGCTTACCTGCAATATCAATGCCCTTGGTCTTCTCACTGAAATCATCAGTTACCTTACCTTTAGCTGGCCAAGATAAACGAATACCTGGCTCAGCAACGATTTCTTTGGGTGCTTCTTTAGCAGCGTCTACTTTTAGCGCATCGGTTTTGGGTAGTTCGCCAGCGGTTTTGGGAATAGGCTTAACAGTCATTTTGCTGCTAGCTGGTGGCCTTACTAAAATGAGGTCATCTACTTCAATTAAGTTTGGGTTCGATAAATTATTCCACTGCGCTAAATCACGTGGGGACTGACCATTATCTAGAGCAATGCGGGCCAAGGTATCACCACGCTTAACGCGATAGTAGCCTGGAGGTGTTGCCTCATTATTGTCGCCAACACTACGATCAACCACAATCGCTGGCTTGGCTCTAGGTGTAGTTGAGCAACCGACATTGAGCAACAAAGAAGCCATTGCAATTAGCAATAGCAGGTATTTAGGTAAAGTATTCATAAGGATTTTCATACTACCCCTGATTGTAAGGGCACAAAAAAGACCTCGTCCAGAACGGTTCTTTGATAGCGCTGGGAGCTCATTCGCTCCACCATAACTAATTGCTGCTCTTTCTCATTCTTGGCAACCGGAGCCACTAGGCGCCCACCAATCGCCAGTTGCTCCAATAGGGCATCCGGGATACCCAAGCCAGCTGCTGCCAAAATGATGCCATCAAACGGGGCTGCTTGAGGCAAGCCCAGGATGCCATCCCCGTAAATGAGGCGCAGGTTTTTAATCCGAAAAGGTCGCAGCTTATCTCTCGCCATATCGTGCAAAGGACGAATACGCTCAATCGAATACACCTCATCGGATAACAAGCTAAGCACTGCTGCTTGGTAGCCACAACCAGTGCCGATTTCTAATACTTTTCCCAAAGATTGTTTGGGTTTATGCAAAAGCTCAATCATGCGTGCCACTACCGATGGCTTGGAAATCGTTTGTGAATGCCCGATTGGTAAAGCAGTATCTTCGTAGGCTTGAGGATGCATACCCGCATCCATAAATGCATGACGCGGAACAGTAGCGATGGCTTCTAAAGTTTTAGCATGCTTGACCCCAGCAGCGAGTACTTTCGCAGCTAAAGCTTGCCGATGACCGGCATTACGCTCTGCCGCTGACTTCAACCGCGTGTCCAGCCGTTAGCTCGCATGGCAGCCAAGCGCGCATGATGTGTGAGATCTAATTGCATCGGCGTGATCGAGATACACCCTTCATCAATTGCATGAAAATCCGTACCATCAGAACTATCTTTGGCATGCCCTGCAGCACCAATCCAATAAATGTCATCACCACGGGGACTTTTTTGCACTACTACTGGTTGCGAGTGATGGCGATTACCTAAACGCGTTACACGCCAGCGATGAAGGTCGGCATAGGGGCGATTTGGAATATTGACGTTCAGCAAAGTAGCAGCGCCATCGGTGTGAGTCAACCTAGATGCCAGCATTTGCGCAACGATATCGTGCGCTGCTTTTGCAGCATCCTCAATTTGATTCCAGCCTTTATCGATTTGTGAGAAGGCAATTCCGGGGACGCCAAACATCACACCTTCAACTGCAGCGGCAACAGTGCCGGAGTACAAAGTGTCTTCACCCATGTTCTCACCTTGATTGATGCCAGATACTACCAAGTCTGGTTTTTCGTCTAAGAAGCCCGTCATGGCAATATGCACACAATCCGTTGGGGTGCCATTAATAAATAAGAAGCCATCGCGCTCTCCTCCAGCAACCCGATGAATTGATAGCGGTCGTGAGAGTGTTAATGAGTTCGATGCGCCACTGTGATTTTGCTCAGGAGCAATCACTGTCACGCGACCTAATGGGCGAATGGCATTAACTAGGGCTAAAAGACCAGGAGCGAGATAGCCATCATCATTTGAAATCAAAATGTGTGGCTGCTTTGTGTTTTCACTCATCAATATCAATGCTTTCTTGGGAGCCTTAAGCTTTTGCCGTCTGGGTTAATGCACGACCTCTGAACCATCCATATATTACTGGCAATACCAAGAGGGTCAAAATAGTCGTTGTTACCATGCCGCCCACAATCACTAGAGCTAGGGGGCGTTGAGCCTCAGAGCCTATCGAGTGGGACAAAGCTGCAGGCAGTAAGCCTAAACCTGAAAGTGCAGCCGTCATCAAGACTGGTCGAACGCGCAATGATGCGCCCTCCACCATGACATCCTTCATCTCACCATGCTCGGTAGCTGCCGTCTTATTAATAAAGGAGATCAGAATCACACCATCCTGAATCGCAATACCAAACAAAGATAAGAATCCGAAGAAAGCAGAAATGCTTAAGGTCTCACCCGCAAGATGCAAAGCAATGACACCGCCAATAGCTGCAAATGGTACGTTAATCATCACGATCACTGCGTCACGGAAATTACCAAAAGCACTCACTAGTAATAAAAAGATGCCTAACAATGCCAATGGCACGATTAGCATCAACTTCTTCTGTGCCTGCTTCATTTGATTAAATTGACCATCCCAACTAATCGAGTAATTTGGCGGCAAGGTAATATTTTTCTCAACCAAGAACTGCGCATCCTCTACGGCGCTACCTAAGTCTCGGCCACGGACACTAAATTTAATCGCGATATAGCGCTTGCCTGCTTCACGATAAATAAAGAACGGGCCATCACTTAACTGAACCGTGGCGACCATCGACAGAGGAATCGAGGCTCCGCTAGGTGAATCCACTAAAAGGTGTCCAATATCCGCAATATCATTACGGCTACCCTCATTTAAACGAATGGCGATACCGAAGGTTTTTTCATCTTCCAAGAGATTGGTCACTGCGGCTCCACCAATAGCATTAGCGACCACCGTCTCAATGTCACTCACATTAATACCGTAGCGAGCGGCACGCTCACGATCAATCTGAATATTGAGGGTTGGCTGACCAAGCTCTTTCAAAATACCTTCATCAGCAACCCCGCGTACTTTTTTGAGCTGTTCAATCACCTCATGGGCTTTTTGATCTAGAACCTCTAAGTCCGTGCCATAGATTTTGACGGAGTTCTCACCCTTCACGCCAGAGAGTGCTTCGTTAACATTGTCCTGAATGTATTGCGAGAAACTATAAGTGATGCCGGGGATCTTATTGAGCTCACTCTCCAAATGGGTAATCAAATCCTTTTTGCTAGAGCCCTTTGGCATCTTGTCGGGACTCTTGAGATATAGACCGTACTCTTGATTAAATACACCGGTGGAATCAGTACCATCATCAGGACGACCAATCTGGGCGGCAACCTTTTCAATCTCAGCTTGCTTTAAGAATGTTTCGCGCAACTGATTAGCTACCTTGACGGAGTAATCTAGATCTACAGTATTTGGCAAGGTGACGCGTAACCAAATATTATTTTCTTCTAGAGTAGGTAGGAATGCTGTTCCAAGACGAGTCACACTCAATAAGGTCAGACCCAAAACAAAGACTGCCACAGAGAAGACAGTTAACGGACGATCCATCCACTTTCTCAAGAGCGGTTTGTACGCATTGAGAAGCTTAGTCATAAATCCTGGTGGCTTGTGATGCAAGTTCTCACCAAAGACCAAAGAGATCATGGCGGGCAAGAAAGTTAAACTCAGAATCACAGCCGCAATCAGCGCAAAGCCCATCGTAAATGCCATTGGCTTAAAGATGATGCCCTCAACTCCACCCATAAAGAACAATGGGGAATAGGCAACGATAATGATTCCTGTGGAATAGATCATCGCGCGTTGTACTTCACTCGTGGCCAAGATAATGCTTTGATTGAGGCGCTTACCACCTTCCTCTAAGTGACGCATGACATTCTCAGTCAGAATCACAGCCGAATCCACGATCACACCGAAGTCAATCGCACCTAAAGAAATCAGGTTGGCTGGCACACTCCAAAGATGCATCTGAATAAACGATACACAAAGTGCCAAAGGTATTACTGCTGCAACTACTGCTGCTGCCCGTAAATTACCCAAGAAGAAAAATAGAACCGCCAGCACTAAAGAGATACCAAAAAACAGGGTGTGCTTCACGGTACCAATGGTGATATCTAAAAGTACCTGTCGGTCATAGAAGGGTTTTACTTGGATGCCGGGTGGAAGGACTTGCCGATTGATATTGTCAACCGTACTACGAACACGGGCTAATACTTCGGTAGCATCCTCGCCACGACGTAAGTAAACGATACCCTCTACTGAATCTGGGTTGTCATTAAATTGGAATAAGCCTAAGCGCGGCGCATTACCAATCTCGACTCTAGCGACATCACCAATGCGAACTGGCACATTATTGCGAATGGTAATCACAACACGCTTAATGTCATCAAGATTTTTTAGCAGGCCTACACCACGCACCACAAATTGCTGCTCGCCACTCGGTAATAAGCCACCGCCAGTGTTGCTGTTGGCATTGGTTAAGGCAGCAATGAGTTCATTGACAGTTACGCCCTTAGATTGCAGACTTTCTGGACTCACAATCACCTGATACTGACGTACCTTGCCACCAAATGAGGAGACATCAGCCACACCTGGGGTTTGCTTTAAGGCCTTATAAATATCGTAATTTTGTAATGTTTTTAATTGGGTGGAAGAGGCGTAATCCGACTTGACCTCGTAACGCATGATCTCGCCAGTAGCATCAGAATCTGGACTGACGCTTGAAGTAACTCCAGGGGGAAAAGCCACATTAGACAAACTGGTAATGAAACGTTGGCGCGCTCTAAATGGATCTGTCGTGTCATCGAATTTGAGCGTGACAACTGATAAACCGAATAAAGAAACTGAGCGGAAAGCCTGTAGGCCAGGAATACCTGCTAATGCATTCTCAACGGGGATGGTAACTTGCTGCTCTACCTCAGTCGTACTTCTCCCGGGCCATTGAGAAATCGCCTGAATAGTTAATGGCGCCACTCCTGGGTATGGCTGAATTGGTAATTTAGAAAGACTGAACATCCCCAAACCGAGGAGCACGACTGAGCCAACGATGACCAGCACACGTTTCTCAAGTACGCCTCGAATAAAGGAGGTAAATGCGCTCACTTAGTCTTCCTGTTTAGCAAATCGATCATTTAACAAAACAGCACCCTCAGCCAAGATACGCGCGCCTGGCTCAACACCCTGAGTAATCGCAAAGGTCTTACTGTTCAGGTCATAGCCTTTAACAGGTAGGCGGCGATAGGCTTCATCGCCCACTTTAATAATGATGTAACGCATCTCCCGAATGCGTACGACAGCAGTTTGTGGCACAACGATAGCATCCGCCATGCCGGTTGTCAGTTTTGCTGAAGCATACATATCCGGACGTAAGAGATCATCTTCATTGTCAATATCTGCACGAATTAATAAGGCTCGAGTTTGCGGATCCACAGTCGGAGCTACATAGTTTGCATATGCGACAAACTCTTTACCTGGATAAGCCTCTACTTGCAGCACCATTTTTTGGCCTGGCTTGACAAAACGAAAATCTTGCTCAAACACATTTCCCAAAAACCACAGTTGCTTTGGGTCTGCCAAGGTCGCAATCACATCTCCAGAACTCACTGCAGATCCTGGCTCTACATTACGTTTAACCACCACCCCTTTTAAGGGAGCGCGCATGATTAAATTATTCTGAGTCCTGCCAGTTGCTTCAATGGACCGAATATCAGCATCGCCAGCACCGAGATTACGCATACGGTTTGCTGCAGCCTGCTGCGTGATTCGGGCATCGCCCAGTAAATCACTCATCGTCTTAGTCGATTCCAATACCCTAGCGGTTTTGGATGACAGCAAATACTCTTGCTGTGCGGAAATAAATTCCGGGCTATAGAGCTCTACAACGGGTGAGCCTATATTGACCTCAGCACCATCAAAAGCGTAAATACGCTCTACCCGACCTGGTGCGCGCGCAGATAAGACTTTAGATTTTTCGGCATTAAATGCGAGGCGGCCTGGCACTTTAATATCTACTGGCACCTGCACTTTAATAGCAGTTTGGAAGGTGTAGATTTCTGGGTTCAGTTTGATACCCGGAAGTTTTAATTCCAAAATACCGCTTTTATCTACTTTAAGTGCTTTATCAGAGGCTTCGATTTTGACAGTACGATTGACATTGGTAATGCGGCCTAAAACAATACCGATTGAGAGAATAGCAAATGCAACAGCAACTAAGCGAACGCGCTGGCGATTTTGCGGGCTCAGATTCCAATACAAACCGGAAATACTGGCAAATGCCACTTGCAAATGATGTCCGCCAAAGCGCAGACCTTTATCAACGATAGGCTTAGCTTTATCAATAAAAGGTTTTGCTTTATCAGCAAGTTGCTTTAGAAAAGAAAGAATTTGGTCTTTCAACACTGCTCCTTAAAAAGGTTCTTTGCCAGAGGTCACTAGCAACACTGCCTGTGCTTGCAATAGATTACTCTCTGCAAGCGCTAATTGAACTTCAAGATTGCGCAATTGCGTTTGCGCTGTCAAGAGATCGTTAAATCCCTGACCATTATTTGAGTACTGCGTTAAGCCCACCTTATAAGCAGCATCTGCTTGCGGAACTTGGCGCTCTTTTAAAAACTGGGTTTGATTCTTCGCTTGCTCATAGCTAGCATAAGCACTATTGACGGCCAACACAATTTGTTGACGATTGGAGATATTGCCTGCCTCTGCAGCCGCTTGATTACGCTGTGCTTGTTCTACCCCATACCTTTCTTTGGTAAAGAAATACAGCGGAATGATGAGATCAAGCTCTAGCTGATAAAACATCGCACCATTGTTAGCTGCAAATGGTCCGCGTGGCGTAAACGAAGATCCAATCACCTGAAAATCGGGCAAGTAAGCCTTCTTTGCCAAATCAACACCCTTACGAGCAGCATCCAATTGCAAAGCGGAACTCTTTAATGAAGGATGACTAGTTTCTGCGTAATCTTCTAACTCAAGCAAGGTTGGTACGCTGTTCATAGCACGACGCACATCACCACGTAAGATGAGTTTTTCTCTGGAGTGGCGACCTACTAAGGTATTGATATTGTTTAAGGCGACCGATAACTGACGCTCAACATTAAATTGATCCGCTTGCACTGCGCTTTGCGCTACTTGCGCATTGAGATACTCAACATAAGCAGCCGCATTATTGGCATAGCGCGCTTTGGCTACGTTCTTAATCATCTCCAAACGCATGACCGATTCTTTGAGCACCTGTAACTGTTTTTGCGATGCTAAAGCGGTGTAATACAAAGTCGATAGTTGAGCGCCTAGCTGTAAGTAGGTAGATTCGCTTTGCGCTAAGAGTGCCTCAGCATTGGTATTAGCAATATCAGATGCCAAACTCTTCTTGCCAGGAAACTGAAATGGCTGTGCAATCGAAATGGAATTATTGTTACTGATACCACCAGGATTTGCAGTACTAGGAGCATTGGCTCCCCCCAATGCAAATGGAGAATTTACTGGCATGCCCGACCAGACCAAACCCACCTGAGGATTGATTGGCGCATTAATCTGCGGCACAGTTGCCTTGGCGGATAAATAGGACTCGCGCAATGAAGATAACTGTGGGTTATTGAGTTTGAGCTCATTCCACAGTTGGCGCAAATCCATATCCGTTGGACCAGATGGCGCACCCTTGGTATAAATCTTAGGTGTATCGCTCTTTGTAACTGGTGCAAATAGTGATGCGGCATTTGCAGGGTTGGCAGTGTCATTACTCACTACTGGCGGCGTAGATAAAGAATCGTTAGATTGACTCACTTGGACTGTGACGCTCGCCGGAATCGGAGCATTTATCTGGGCAAATACAGGGGAGGTAAAAATCAGCGAGGCAAATACACAGGCAACCCGTTTCATGGGAATTGCAGTAGCAATAACAAATTCACTCGTTTTTATCTGGCCGTAAATCAAATCGGCTACCTCTAAATCTGTACTAATGCTGTTTTTGTAGCCCAAAGCACAGGTTTACCTATGTTTGAAAGGGAATTAGAAGATTATAGGTGAGAAACTCCAAAAGTCGAATTATTGGAGTTTTATAACTTATTGATTCTAAACACAATAATCAATTTACCCCCGCTTGCAATGCCTAGAATTCAGCATGAACCCTGAAAGACAGGATGTTGACCGGTCCACGCGCCGAATTATAGGCCGGATTGATGATGTGCTGGAAGTTCACACCCGCAAGCACGTTCTTGATCACAGTAGCGTTGTAATAGATCTCACCAATGCGCTCAGGTGAATACGAAATCGTCTGACTCGGGCTAGCGTAGTCACCAATGAAATAAGACACGCCGCCTGCTTTTAGGTAACCACGACGATAACTGGATAAACCGTTTTGCATCATCGAAATACCAACGCTATCACTAGGGCGCTGCCAACTGGTGCCATTCATCCCCATACCTACAGATATGGAATTGTCTGCTTCAGTAAATGACATAGTCTCGGTCTTACCATCGGATGTGAACGCACGGCCATAGATACCAAGGTCTTTGGTCAGGGCCTGCTCACCATGTATACCAATACCTGTCTTGATTTGATTGCTATTGCGTACATTGTTAATCGCTTGCGTACCCTGACGTGCTCCTGGATTTTGATCAATATAGTTCGTAGCATCCTCAAAGCGTGCCAAGATCATTTTGTTGCGGTAGGCTAAGACGCTGACCTTGCCTGGCAGGTCAGCAATGTTATGCTGGCGCTCCACCTCTACTTGATCTCCATAGGCATTAAAGATTTGCCAATTGAGGTCACGGCCATTGGGTGACTTTGGAGCGAGCATGCGCGAGGCACGCATCACCCAGTTATCCAAATACCACTCACCTGCTAAGCCCCAGCTATAACCTCGCGCATCGGCGGCGTAGTCATAGGCCAGATAAGTCATATTGCCCCAGTTCATAAACTGAACACGGGGATCTTTGGCATAACGGCTATCGTCAAAAATATCGAGTGTGGAGAACTGACCGCCAGTGAGCACTACGCGATTGCTACTCACGGTCTGAGTAATTTGATTCGCCTCATCCTCCAGAACAACTTTATCGCCCTCTTGATTAATCGTATGACGAGCAAAGGCGCGAGCAGAGTAAAACTTGGCTTGCACGCCACCGGCTTTAGTTGCTTCGCCGTTAGTAAAACCACCAAGACCCACCAAGCCCGAAAATGGCACTCCAGAAACCACCTCTGGATTGAAATAGACATCGGTATTGGGTGCAAGGCGTGCGCCCATAAACAGGGTACCTGACCAGGTATAACTCATAGATTTCTGAGCATTCAAACTATTCTGGCCAGAATAAGATGAATTGAAATTCTTATAACGCTGATTAATATAAGTCGTTTGGCCGTGAATGTTTACCGGCAATCCAAAGAGCTCTCCTTCAGTGGGAAAGCTCTCAATGGGTGAGGCAAAGGTTGCAATTTGGTCTGAACCAGATCCGGCCTTCTGGGCGAGCGCAGACGTGCTACTAAGGGCAGCAAGCAAGCTCAATAGAAGAACGTAGGATTTGTGGGTCATTCAGAATTTCATAATACTTAGCGTGTGAGCTGCAATATACCTAAAATTTATGTCGGCTCAGTGACCACTTAATTTTGAAGAGATTAGCGACGATCCATCAGCGCTCTGGCTAAGGTGCCTGCATCGACATACTCAAGCTCACCACCCACTGGGATACCTCTGGCGATTCTGGTGACTTTAATCCCTTTGGATTTGAGTACTTCACCAATGTAGTGGGCAGTAGCCTCACCTTCACTAGTGAAATTCGTTGCTAGAACGACTTCTCTGACCGGTACTCCAGTATCAGGCGCTTCAATGCGACCTAGTAGTCGATCAAAATGAATTTCATTAGGGCCCATGCCATCGAGTGGTGAGATGCGCCCCATTAAGACAAAGTAATTTCCCTTAAAACTCATAGTCTGCTCGACCATCACTTGGTCGGCCGGTGTTTCCACAATGCACAGCAGGGATGGATCACGACGATCATCCATACAAGTGACACAGATTTGAGTTTCTGAGAAAGTATTGCAACGAGCGCAGTGGCCTACAGTCTCTACTGCCTCACCTAATGACTGGGCAAGTACAGCAGCACCATTGCGATCATGCTGCAGCAGATAGAAAGCCATGCGCTGCGCCGACTTGGGTCCTACTCCAGGCAATACGCGTAGTGCCTCGATCAAACGACCAAGGGCATCTTGTGGAACTTCTTGACGTGCCATTAAATGAAAAGCTTTTGGTTCATGATTAAAACGGCAACTTAAAGCCAGGAGGCATCGGCATACCCGCAGTAGCACCAGACATCACTTGTGAGCTAGCAGCCTCTACCTGTTTGAATGCTTCTGTATACGCAGTAACCAGTAAGTCCTCTAACATCTCGCGATCATCCATTGCACCTGGATCAATCTGCACACGCTTCATTTCGTGTTTGCCAGAGATAGTGATTTTTACTAAACCACCAGCAGCTTGGCCAGTGACTTCTAGCGCAGCCAATTGCTCTTGCGCTACTTTCATCTTCTCTTGCATCTGCTGGGCTTGTTTCATCAAACCCGCAAGGCCACCTTTCATCATCGCTTTATTCCTTTTGTTTTCTGATCTTTAGATTGGCTTCACAGAGCCACCCACTACTTTGGCTCCAAACTCTTTTTGTAATTGCTGAATAAATGGATCTTGCGCAATCAATTGCTCTGCATTGAGTCTTTTCTCTTGATGAATCTGGGCATCGACTTTAGCGACAGTCTTGCCTTCCACTTCACCTTTTTCGATGACGACTTTCACAGGCTTACCAAAGTGTGCAGTCAGTGTATCTGCAAGACGACTAATAGAAGCTTCAGAAGCTAATTGCGGCATGGGAGTCACTACCGTAGCGCGCACACCTGCTGGTGAATCTTCCCAATCTTGTAACTCTGTCTGAAATGCTAACTGTTGCACAAGGCCTTTAATTGGCAACTGGCGCATCAAGGTATGCCAGTCTGGACGCTCGGCGCTGGACGCAGTTGGCGCTGATGCAGTAGGCTTAGCTGGCGCTACAACCGGAGCAGGAGCTGGAGCTACAGACCTGACTGGGGCAGCTGTTTGGTTTGCTGGTCTGGGTGATCGAGGTGCTGATATTACCGAAGCTACCGGCGGTGCGGAGTTACTGCTGTTGCTGCTGTTGCTGCTGTTACTGCTGTTGCCCCCTGCTCTGCTGGGAGTTTCATTGCCGGGACGAAAGGCTAGCATCCGTAGGAGCGTCATTGCAAAGCCCGTTTGCTCATCTGGCGCTAGTGATAAATCGGGACGGCTAGTAATGCTAATTTGGTAAAAGAGTTGCGCTTCTTCTTTTGTCAGTGCATTAGCTAAGCGATGAATCTCTGCCGCTTCTGGCCAGTCTTCTAAAACAGATTCGGGAACAATTTGCGCGGCTGCGATTTTCTGAATGAGGCTAGAGAGGTCAGCCAGCGCTAATGAGAAAGACATGCTGCGCTCACCCATTTCATTGGAAATCGCCAATAGTGTTGCGCCATCTTTGGCAATCAGTGCATCTAAAATTTTAATGAGGTAAGCGTCATCGAGCGTGCCGAGCATGCCGCGCACGGCTTCTTCAGAAACTTTGCCAGCAGCATAAGCAATGGCTTGATCCGTCAGTGATAAAGCATCACGCATGGAGCCTTGTGCTGCTTTTGCTAAAACACGCAGTGCATTGGTCTCACATTCCACTTTTTCTGCAGCAAGTACTTTTTCTAGATGCTCCACGATGAGCGGTACTGGCATTTGCTTGAGATTAAACTGCAAGCAACGCGACAAAATGGTGACCGGGATCTTTTGGGGATCAGTCGTCGCCAAGATAAATTTGATGTGCTCAGGAGGTTCCTCTAATGTTTTTAGGAGTGCATTAAATGCTTCTTTACTGAGCATATGCACCTCGTCAATCATGTAGACCTTAAAGCGTGCATTGGCTGGCGCATAAGCAGCCTTTTCTAGCAAATCACGAATATCGTCAATTCCGCGATTACTCGCAGCATCCATCTCTACATAATCAACAAATCGACCTTGATCGATACCAACACAGGCTGGGCACTTGCCACAAGGTGTTGATGTCATCTTGCCTTGACCATCCTCACCAATGCAATTGAGGGCTTTGGCCATAATTCGTGAGATGGTCGTCTTACCAACCCCTCTGGTACCGGTAAACAGCCACGCGTGATGAAGACGACCTTGATCTAGAGCGTGACTGAGAGCCTTTACTACATGGTCTTGACCAAGTAATTCAGGGAAAGTTTTAGGACGCCACGAACGGGCTAAAGCCAATGCTGTCATGTACTCCATTCTAACAAGCTAAAATAGGAAATGGACGGGCCTCCCCGCATGGCGGTTTGGATAACCTGGTCAGGTCGGGAACGAAGCAGCCAAACCCAATTCTGTCAGTGCCGGGGGTCGGGCTCGTCCACCCCCCTTTTTTTACCCAAGCCACTTTGAGCCTTACGCTTTTGGGATCCCGTAATTTGCAACCTTCCATTACACTGATTTTTTGAGAGTTTTGGAACCGCTTTACTTGCAAACTTATGAAAATTGATAAAAAGAGAATTCTCAAGCACCTTAGGCAAGAAGTCTTTTGTCACATCGGTAGCTCAAAAACCCATGGGGTCGGCGTCTTTGCGCTCCGTAGTATTCCCAAAGGCATCAACCCACTAGTGAGTTGGCTGGGTAATGCTGAAATTTCCTTCACTAAAAAAGAGCTCGCAAACATTCCGCCTGAAGTTAAAAAACAAATCCACCTCTTTTGTTATTACGATGACAAGAAGACCCTCATTCCTAAAATTGGTATGAACGCCATGACTTTAGGGATTTATCTGAATCACTCTAAAAAGCCCAATATTGAACTGAAGAAATCAGGTCAATTTAAGAGCCTGCGAGCGATTAAAAAAGGGGAAGAGTTACTCATGGACTACGACAAGGCCTTTGGCGAGAAGCACACCTTCTAAATAGTGCCCGATTAAAGAAATTGGCGATTAAAACAAGGCAGTCCCGGTTTGAGATGCCTTTTGGGGGTCACGGTAGAGTTGATTAATCTGCTCTTTTTCAAAATCCACATTAATCGGTGAGGTGGGATCGACCACAATCGGGTGATTGGGATCAGAGACTACTAAGGCAAAGATAGGCTCATAGTCCGTTACAAATAATCCCTTGTAGCCATACTCATCTACTGGCCCTAAATTGTAAAACTGCAAATTGTTTTGCTGCGCCCAGCGCGTCGCCAATAGACAGGCATAGATTCCTGGCGAGCGATTTTTGTAGTCGCGATTCCATTGGCAAAAGCTGCCATAGAGTTGATTTTCTTTGCGCAAAATAATCGATACGTCCGATAAGACCACATCCCCATTAGCAGCGAACACCTGAATGATAAGTACGGGTAAATTGCGTACATAATCGACAAAACCCTCTACTTCTGCTTGCGCAATCCAGTAGCTCTCAAAATGGGTACCGCCAATCTCATAGAGGTACTGCGCAGTAATCTCTTTGCCATCGACCACTTTTTGAATCACCGTAAAGTGGCGAAATTGCTTATCCAATTCTTTAAATTTACGAATGCGGTACTCGTCTGCCCAAAACTGGGGTGAAGTAGCATGCACTAAGCCATAGCGGTCTTTAATCGGCACGCCAAATTGGCTCTTGGGGGGCACAGCGTAAACCACAAAGGGTTTAGGGGCCATCTCAATCATGGCTGGCGTTACTTCAATGTAAGGACACAGTGCATCCCAGCGCGTGGTGTAGTACTGGGTCTCTTCATGCTCGCTTAAGACCCATAAATTATCTTTAGTCCAACTTTGGTATGCCACTTCATGGACTGTATTGTCAAGATGCGCTATTGGTGCTAACTCTGACAGCTCAGTGAGCGGCTCAATTGGAGTCTGGACTAAAGCGTGCATAGCAAGATTTCCGAAGTAAGAAGTCAATATTGAATAAGGCAGGGTTATGAGCGCACAGCATTTTTGTCAGCAGCTCTTTTGGAGTGCGTAGCGCGCTTAGTAGAAATATTGGGAATATTGGGAATATTGGGAATATTGGCAAGGGGCAACTTTTTAGTCTCAAAATATTGCTCATCAATTCCAAAATTGCGCACTAAAAAGTCTTCATCTTTTTGCGAGAGTACAGCAATCTCTTTTTGGATGAAAGCGAGGTGTTCATTGGCCTGCGAGCCCGCTATCTTGAGCTGGCCGATGTATTTTGGCATCACCGGGCACTCGGTATCGTATAAAAATTCTTGGGTAGCAGGCTTATAGACTAGAGGATACATCTTGCAGCTAAACGGCTTTGCTTTGCCTAAAGTGCAACCCTGTTTACCTAAATATTGACAATGCCTCTCAATACAAATGGAGCGATAGGTTTTGGTTTCTTTAGCAGTGAGGGTAATTTCAAGAGGTGCATAACCCGGATCAACGTTGCAACAGCGTTTACATTCCGAACAGTGCTCAAAGGGCATAAGTTATGCAGATAAAATTTCTATCTGCGTATTCTTATCAAATATTCTAAATATGTCAAATTTATTATCGGGTTGATTGGCCTGTTTGCTCTCTCTTTTTTTCTTCGTGTGCACAGCACACAATAGTGCATCTGATGAGTGCATCTCAGTTCAAGCTCTTAAGACTCTATTTTGATTTTCTTAAACTTATCTAAAAGTGCCAAGCTAGCTAAGATTTGATTGGCCATATCGGCATCAATCTCCCCTTTAGCTAGTGCATAGAGTACTTGGTCAGCGTGCTCAGCTTCTGGGGCATCTAATAAAGCCTTAAAGATTTCTTTTTGAGTCATGCCTAAATGAATCTGCAATGGCGCTAGATTGATTTGCACAGCACCGCCCTTAATGCCAAAGCGCACTTGGGCCATCTCAATGAGTTCACTACGCTGTTTTTCCTGGAGCTGAGCTAGCGTGGGTAATGGAGAATTTGCGCCTGATGGGCTCGGTGAGGGATCAGCAGAAGCTACAGCAGAGCCTTTGCCACGTTTTTTATATACCAAATCGTCCATGAAATCATCCATGAAAGTCTCCTCAGTCCTTGATGAATACTGCGATATTCTTCAATAGATATTAACGCGTCATTCATCGCAATGTGTATCGGGCAAAAAATCCACCACCAGCGCCGCCAATTGATCCTTATTGGGCGCTGGTGGAGCTAAAAATGATCTAGATTGTTAAAGAGCAAAAATGTTAAGTACTTGTTTTTATGGAATAAAAACCATTTCGTTTCGCAAAAAAATGCTTTTTAATCTTTTCGAAAATCAATCTCCTTGGGTGGTCTAAAACCATGCATCGGCAACTCTTTTGGCGCAGCTGCCCACAAGGTATATTGCGTCTTGCGCAATTGCATCAATTTATCGAGCATGGCATTAGCGTGTTTGCGCTCAGCCATGAGCCCTGCATCATCGCGCTCTAATCTCTTTAACTCATGATGCTGAGCAAAGTACCAAGACTCCATATACAAACGAATCTGCGGCTTGTACTCATTAAAGTTTGCTAAGTAAAAGAGCTCCTTACTTACGACCTCCAAATACTCCCGGACTTTTTCTGGACGCTGTTGCCAGGCCAGATCGAGATCCTTTTGATTGGGGGTAAAGAGTGGTCTTAATGAACCTAACCGATTGATATGCATACCTAAGGCATTAAATAAATCCGGAAAGTTACGCCACACCAAATTGAAGTTGGTGATACCTTGAGCCCCTTCCATCAAACGCTCATATTGTTCATAGGCAGCGTTAGCTAGGCTTTCTTGTGAACGGGCAATCTTCGTTTTGAGATTGAGCAAGTAGTCAGGAGCAGCGGCGCAGTACTCGGGTGATAAACCCAGCATATTAGCCATCATTGGCGGCGTTAACTTATCAAGAATTTTCTCGCGCTCATAGGCCGTGCGATTTTCCTGGCGTTGCAAGCGCCAGAGTGCATGACTATATTCATCCACGATTTGCTGCTCAACGTAATCATTCGGAAGTAAGGCTGCGCGTATCTCGCGCAGATGACTCTTAAAAGCTGCTTCATCTTCAAACGGCAATAAAGTGCTCTTAGCGTAACGCCCATGCTTTAGAGAGTTCCATTTTGAGCGCCACTTGCCTCGCTCCGTCTTTGGGCCTGTTTGGCCATGAGCTCGAGTAGGCTCACAGGCCTGTACTAAACCACCTACCTCTACCACTTCTTCTTTATTTACTTCTGTAACAACATCTTTAATATCTGTGGGCATGGCTATTCCTTATTCATTCAATTCAATGTGTTGCGAACGAGCGCCAACCCACAGGATTACCCAAAAGGAAAGGCGCACAAACGCGCTAAAAAAACAAGTTGTTTGTGGGTTTTGACCACAAGCGCGACGGAGTTTGGACGTCGGTAAAACGTGCTATTGGTTTGGTGACCTATCTGGCTTTTTGAAATTAGCAATGCGACGGTATTTGGTCCGTCATCACCAACTAAACGGTCTTTGGTCCGTTTAGGAATTACGACTAAATTGTGTTTTGCAAAACTGTGGGTTGATTTGTCGGGTTTGACGACTGCAGGGTTTGGGCTGCATCTACTTCACAGGCCATAAGGGTTTTTGATCCGCTCATGTAATTAACGATAATTTTTTGGAGTTACTGTTAACTTAAATATACTTTAGCAGAAAAATTATTTATTTGTCAGAAAAAAGTGAACTATTTTTTCTGACATGAGCGCAAAAAAAGTCATCAGGTGAATTGCACTGCAACATACCTGATGACTTATTAAAATCTACTTTTGCACATCACCTTGTGAATCCGTATTGCGCCCTTGAGATACCTTTTTTCTTAAGAACGCTGGCTTTATAGCCTCCTCTGACATGCAGAACATGATGGAATCATCTAAACTTGCTGCCCGGTTTTTAAGCTTATCTGATGAATACATTAGCTCTTTTTCCATGGTCTCGTGATCGCGGCGCGCGAGTAACTTACGAAGGTACTGCACGGTTTCCATCAGCCACGGGTTATGTTGTGAGCGCTCTTCTAACTGGCTAATTAAGCGCTCTACCCCATCCCAATTGCGACGCTGTACGTGGCCTCTAGCCTCACGCTGAATATCGGCAGCCTCAACCTCATTAAAACGGCGCGCAACCAATTCATCGACTTGAGCTAAGCGGTAATCAGGAAGTTCTACCACTGGCAGTTGTGGCAGGGCGACAGTAAATTCGTGCTGAGTGCCAGTTTTGTCTTTAGCTAAGATTGTGCAACGTAGAACGGAGCCATTGTCCTGCAAGTGTATGACTTCAGACATCGATAAGGAAATGGCCATCCACACTTCAGAGCCGGCAGCAATCGATGGCAAGCAATATTGACCTCCAGCATTTTTTACATAGTCATTGCGCACTTTGATTTGACCCATATGCGCCAAGAGCGGGGTTTGTAAATGTACTCGAACGTCTTGCCAAACTAAATTGGTTAAAAAGCCCATCTCTGCATCAAAGGATTCAGCTAGGTCTTGAGCCCGTTGACCATACCAACTGTTACCTTGCCCTGCAGTGGCAATGGCAGTCATGAGCTCTTCATTAAATCCAAGACCAATACCAACCGTTGATGTGGTGACACCAGCACTTGCTAAATCGCGCACATGCTTGCAAATCGCTTCTACCGAGGTAATGCCTTCATTGGCCTGGCCATCCGATAGCAATATCACACGACTCATCACATGGCTATCGCGCGAGACTATCGGAGCTAGAGATTGCGCTCCAGAGAGCCAGCCGCCATGCAAATCAGTCATACCGCCTGGATGAACATCATCTAGGCGAATGGGTAATAAGGTTTTGGCGATGCGCGCTTTCATAGTCTCTAGCAACACTTCAACAGTATCGTCATAGATCACTACTGAAACCTGATCATCATCTTGCAAGCGATTTAGTAAATCGATAGCGCAGCGCTTAGCTTCTTCCAACTTGCCATCATTCATAGAGCCCGAGCGGTCAATCACAAGGGAAACAGCTAGAGGTGTTCTCGTACGCCCCACCTCTTGTTCATGCGCGCGCAAGCGCAATAGAACATCTAAGCTCTCGCCTGAATTACTTGCTACGACCGCTTTGCGGGTATTGAGGACTACTTCTAACGCTTTGCCATTGACCATGACTCTTCTCCTAGGTTTGCCTTTATTTGCGAAAGTGGCAAAAGCAGGCGGTTATGCAACGTAAGGATGAGAGTACGGGGGGCTAAGCTCATAGATTGAGCTTAGTGATACTACGAAAAACTATTTTTAGGCTTTTTTAGACTTCCAGCGCACACCAGCGCCATCGTCTGGGGTGCCGATGAATTCGATACCGGCTTTTTCAACGGCATTCTTTACTGATGTCAGAGTTTTGACATTTCCCGCGGGTACTCCTTCGGAAGATTCAAGTCGAACCATGGTGGTAAAGCCTATACCAGCAGTCTTTGCCAATTCAGCCACTGTTAATCCCAGCAAAGCGCGGGCTGCTTTGATTTGACCACTTGTAATCAATCTAAAATTACCCTATAATGATATTAAATATTTCATTAACGTAATATTTAATACTTAATTGGAGATAAAAAATGCTTATGAATCAAGATTTTACACAGGATCGCGCGAAATACATAGGTGGTTCTGATATTGGCGCCATCTTAGGCCTCTCTAAGTTCCGCACCCCACTGGAAGTCTGGATGGAAAAGACTGGTAAAGAAGTTCGGCAACTCGACTCCCTGCCCCTGCGCTTTGGATCCTTTGCAGAAGAGTTTGTAGCATCCGAATACGCCCGAGCTTCCGGCTTTGAGCTTCTTCATGATGAGTCTATCTATATCCACCCTACTTACCCTATGATGAGTGCGCATGTAGATCGATTTGTCTTAGGTAATGGACTAAGCAATCCTGCAACCCGCCTCTTGGAATGCAAGACAGCCAATCCATTTGCTAGAGGTGAATGGGGAGAGCCAGGTACTGATCAAGTGCCTATGAGTTATTTGTGTCAATGCATTTGGTACATGGCCATTACGGGTATTGAGCAATGCGACTTAGCAGTGCTCTTTGGCAATAGCGACTTTCGGATTTATGAAATAGAGCGTGATCTCGAGTTAGAAGCGCTTGTCATTAAAAAGGCACTGCACTTTTGGAATGGATATGTTCTCAAAAACACCCCACCTCCAGCGCAAACAGAAGGCGACTATCAAGCACTCTTTAAAAAGAGTGATCCTTCAAAAACTATAGAGGCTAATCCAAAAACAGTTGAGCTCATTCGGCAGCTGCAATCATTGAGTAAGCAAGGCGATGATGTGGATGAAAAGATTACACAGCTCAAGCAGCACATCATGAATGAGATGAAAGAAGCCGAAGTGCTTCGCTACCAAGGCAACGTGATTGCGACCTGGAAAGCCCCAAAACCGAGCTTTCGCTTGGATAGTAAGCGTCTTGAGCTTGAGGAAAAAGAAGTGTTTGAGCGCTTTAAGATGCCGGCCCAAAACAGCAGGCGCCTAGTAATTAAAAGCTTGGATGATTAGAAAGAATATAAGGAGAAAACATGGATATAAATAACGAAGTGAGCCTACTCAATATCAAAGAAGATTTATTGGATGATGAAGTGAGTAGTTTTAAGATTAATCTAAAGAGCGAGGGGGTCAATTCAGCAGCCCCCAATGGAAAAGCCAAACAAACTAAAAGTGTAAGAATTAAAGCTGAGGTGAGTACTTATGACAAGTTATTAGCATCGGCAATAAAGAAAATAGGGTGTACAACTGGTGAGCTAACTACCTGGCTTAATCAAACACCATATACACCAGAGGCAGCTCAGCTCAATGCATTGAGATTGATTGCTAAGCATGCGTTAGATCCGTTTGCCGATGAACTATCAATTCATCGATATGAGGATGGTCACTGGCAAGCGTTTATTACGATTGATGGCTGGTCAAGGCTAATTAATGGCCACCCTGCTTTTAGCGGTATTAGTTTTACTGAGTCGACTGAACTTGTTAATGGGATACCTATCTGGATGGGATGTGCGATCTATCGGAATGATCGAGTAGTCCCAATTGAAGTGAAAGAGTACTTGAGTGAAATACAGACGGAGCATAGTATTTGGAAGGATATGCCAAGAAGGATGCTAAGGTATCGGGTGATTGTGCAGTGTGCAAGATTAGCATTTGGGGTTTCTGTACCAGAGTTAAAGAAGACCTTTAATAATTCACAAAAAATTAAATCTGAGAGCAAAATTACGGTAAGAGTGAGTTCAAGTCGAAAGAAAATGCTGCTTGAACACCTGCAAAATTGATATATTCTTAAATATCTATGCCATTAGTTTCGATTTAATTCTCCGCCAATTTTCCTTTTAAGTAATTGCTCGTAAAAAAGAACATCATTTCTGGAGATTGGACTTCTTGGCACAACGTAATGTATGGAATACATAAAGTTATCGCGATTCGTTGGATCTAAGTCATCAAGCTCCCTTAGAGCTTTATTTCCATTATGACCAGTGTTCGCATATGAGGCCCAGCGCCCCCATATTCCACCTCCATCCGCTCTGGAAGAATATGCAGAACCAATATATTTGTGATTAGTCTTTGTATCAAGAATCACATATACGCCATCATGTTCTGATAAAAACTTATACCAACCTCTGTTACCTGTAGGATTACGTGTTATTTCAATTAGTTCCTGATGACTAATTAAGACCCTATCCCATCCAGGAAAGTCAATAACATAACCTTTCGGCAATATTTCTAATATTTCTTTATCTAATTTTTTCTGCACCCAACTTTGAGCTGCCGATCCCCAATTAATAATTAGCCTATTATTAAATTCCTGAAAAATATCACAAGCCTTAAGATCATAAAAAATATTTGCAGTCTCCGGTATATTATTTCTTGAAGTATAGGTCTGCCATTCCTTATACTTAGATTCATGCTTTTTTATGAATTGCTCCTTAGGTATTGGCTTGGAATTTAAACCCTCGTTGAAAAATGCACCCCTCAATAAAGACCCATAACTTTCTGTAGCCACAAAGGTAATTATTAGCTTGTATTTGGAAAAAACATCTTTGGATTGTTTTGCAGTAAATACAAGCAACATATCATTATCAAATTTTAAGATCCTATCAAAATTTGACCAGTCTCCATCAGTCCGATGTTTCATCGTATGACGAACAAGACAGACCTGATTATTCTTTACTAAATTTTCAATATCAAGACTTGATTTAGTGGCAAGTAGCAGAGATTTAAAATTAAACAAGTTATTACTCCCGCATTAGAAACTAACCTTTATATTCCCCAACCATAATATTGCGATCAAACCGTCCAGATCCAACACATACCAACCTCACAAGTTTGCAGCGAAATGATTGTAAGTGCCCCCTTTTTTTATCAGGCACCTGATATAAATATGATGCTCCAATAGGACCAAATCCGTATCTGTTAGCCTTACCAATGAACTCTTGATATCCAGACGCTTTAAGTACTATTTTCAAACGATTAAGTAATGCCCTTTTTTCAGAGGTATTAGTTCGAATTGCACCCAGCTGCTTGAGAATATGGCCAATTTCATCCGTCTTTGGGTCCTCAATTGTCCCTAACATTTTTAACCCCAAATAGTTCGTAATCATTAAATATAATGACCCTGAAGCTCATATTGAGAGCCTTATTTTTCAAAAGCTTAAATTTCATTCAAAACTTTCGTATCCACTAAAGCTTTTAGGTGGTCTGAAATTAACCCCGGAATTGCGCCACCATTAATCAGCAATCCAAGCTCCATATTTTTTTCCATGGCATAACCCGTTAGATTAGCGCTGGTAATAAAGCATGTGCTTTTATCCGCAACGGCAACTTTTGCATGCACCCTTCCACCCTCAAATTCAGCAGCCTTATCTTTCCAACCATAAACATGGGCCCTTGGAATCGCTTTTTTCATTTTGGCAATAACATCAATTTCTATACTTCCTCCATCATCAATTGATGACTCAAGGAGTAAAAATAAATGCACCCTTCTTTCACATGCACTATTTAAAGCATGAATTATTGAATCAACTTTATATGCGACAAAACTTGTAATGATAAGTTCTGACTTTGCTTGGTTGATTACCTGAAGCAATACTTGCTCTGTTTTTCTAGCTGAAACTACCGAGGTAACAGGCCCCGTCCAAACTAACTCGATTGATTGATTAGCATCTTTTTGAATCACCACTTGACGAGCTGACAGCAACATTAAAGCCAGTTCACTAGCCCTGATATTTGTACCTTGCCATGCACTAATGAGCTCATTGACGTATGGCGACACAACTCCGCCACCGACGATCTCAGATAGCAATAGCGAAGATTGGCCCGGCTCAAAAGCAGCTATTTTTTTGCTAATGACTCTACCCTTCCAGGCGGTAACTGATCAGCACATACCGCAATAGCTTTTAAAAGACGATCCATAATTAGCTAACTATTGCTATGAAGTAATTTGAATAATAGAAAGCAAGTGCTTAGCCCTTGAGCGAGCCACGTATTGATTTGCTTTTTCAGTCTGATTCTCAGACTGTTGGAAATCCTCAATAATCACAATGGCATCAGCCTCAAGACCCTTAAATCGCCGCCAAGGGGATATCAATACACCTTGTCCAGCCCTCCATTTTCCAAGGTCACTAGTTGAGGTAACTGTTTTTAAAGCAGACGACCAATCTTTGTCTGTAGTTTTGGATGCCAAAATTGCGACTTGTGATGTTTTTAAGCCGCCAGTACCTGACATACACCATTCACGTACTTTTTTACCAGCTAATAAAACTGCTTCACTCATATTATTCACTTCTAAAAATTCTGGCTCATCCCCAAGCGGAGCTCCATCTCGCACCTTATTCGTCTGGTTTACTAGCTCAGCACAGTGGTGCGCAATTTTGACGGTATTCCTACAATTAATAGGCAGCTGAAATGGTGCTCCAAGTTCGGCTGGAATGGATGGGCTATGTACATAGATATTTTGATTTGGATCGAAAAAGACGTAATAGCAGGCCTTGCTAGCAGGATCTTTAAAAATATCATCAAGGCTTGTCCACCATAGATCATAAAAGTCCTGACCTTCATCAATAATCACAGCATCAAACTTTTGATTTTGATCAACTAATGAGCAGGCCTCAATCAATTTTTCTGGCGCAATATCTCGCCAAAAACTACTAGCGCTATCACCTTCAGGAGGTTGGAACCGAATTTTGGCAGCATTACAAAAATCTGATACTAGGCCATGGTAGGTATCAATGACTAGATTGCCTGTTACATCATCTGGCAATACTTCAATGGCCCAATCTTTTAAAGGGCGGTTGTAGCATAAAAATAATGTACGCAATCCTGCGCGCGCCATTTCCTGGGCTTTGGCTAAAGCTAAGATTGTCTTTCCTGATCCAGCAACTCCCTTGATGGATGCTAACTTATGATCACCCAAAAAATTTAAAAGATTTTGCTGTTCGCTTGTTAAGCGATTAAGACGCGCCTCTTGATCTTCAACCTTTCGCCAAATCACGGGGACAATTGCATACTTTGGAAACAAAGCCTCATGTATAGCTTGTACCTGCTGGGGTGAGAGCTCTTTATGATCAGGACGGTGAAATAAAGCAAATGCCTTCTCAATACTCTCTTTAATATTGGCGCATTTATTAGCATCAAATAATTGACTGGGCACAATACTAGGTGGCAAGGCGCCAGTGTATCGACAATCTGGGAATGCAACGGCATATGCATAGGTAAAGGGCAATGTCCCTTTTGCACCAGGCAATTCAGAAATCACACGATCTACTAACTCATGCATGCTTTTTCTCACCTGCTCAAAAGGATCTTTGCTTAGTAAGCGAGATTCACCCCGAGATGCTTCTCTACGCCACTCCATTTTTTCAGGATCAAAAGATAGTGAGCCACCTTTAACCTCAACAAATAGCAATCCATACTCCGGATCTAAAACAACAAAATCACACTCGCCCTCAATAACTGTACCTTTACGACCATCGCCCATCCAATGAAAGCCATGGAAAATTTCTACACGGCTAGGTAGCTGAGAAACAAGGGCCTCAGCAACTTTTCTTTCACCAGGATTTTGGATCTCTGAGGGATCAATTTTAGGAAATAAGCGTGCCATATCGATTACCTAATTAAGCTCATTCTTCAATGAGGCCAACCTTAGTCAAGCTATCCCACTCTTTCTTTAACATCTTAATCTGTGCAATCCCGCCATCACCGGTTACTGTAATGAGGTATTGCATTTGATCAGTGGCTGCATCTAATTGTTCGGTGAGCTTAAACTTTCCAATAGCAGTAGATACCTGTTTTCCCCGTTGCTCCATACCAAAGACTGAGAGAACAATATTCTGACCCTTAATGAGCTCAGCTGTCGAAATTGGCTTAACATTCAATCGCTTAATTTTGTCTTCAGATTGAACTTGTAATACAAACGGAGTATTGGGGAAATTTTCAGCAAGCTCTCTTAATCCATATTCCTTTGATTGGATGGACTGAGTGCTCTCAGCATTGATCTGCTCATTCAAGTAGGTGACATCGGTCTTTGAACTGACCTGATTTTTAGTACCACCCTAGAAGAGAGGATTTTTGATAATCTTCACCTTAAAGGAGTGCTAAATATGGCAAAAGGTCAGCGTCTTAAACCCGAGCAAATCGTCACCTTATTGCGTC
>NZ_JACVOU010000004.1 GCF_018882205.1 Polynucleobacter bastaniensis
TGAACTGACCTGATTTTTAGTACCACCCTAGAAGAGAGGATTTTTGATAATCTTCACCTTAAAGGAGTGCTAAATATGGCAAAAGGTCAGCGTCTTAAACCCGAGCAAATCGTCACCTTATTGCGTCAAATCGATGTTTTAACCACCAATGGCAAAACCCTAGCCCAGGCTTGTAAAGAAGTGGGTACGGTTGAGCAAAGCTATTACCGTTGGCGCAAGATCTACGGCGGTATGAAAGTCGATCAGGCTCGTAAGTACAAAGATCTAGAGCTAGAAAATACCCGCTTAAAGAAGCTTGTTGCCGATCTCTCCTTGCGCGAGGTCATGCTTAAGGAAGTCATTAAGGGAAACTTCTAAGCCCTGCTAAACGCAAAACAGCTGCTCAGGTGTTGATGAATAAATACTCAACATCAGAGCGCTTAGCTTGTGAATTAGTGGGGCTATCCAGAGCAGCTTATCGTTATATGCCACTGCCTAAAGATGACGAAGAGCCCCTACGGGCTGAAGTCATCCGTATGGCGAGCACCTATGGCCGATATGGTTATCGATTTATTGCTGGGATGATGCGTAATGCCGGCTGGGGACAAGCTACGACAAGCAAGGTAGCTCGTATCTGGCGGCAAGAGGGTCTGAAGATCCCACAAAAGCAACCTCCTAGAGGTAGGCTCTGGTTTAACGATGGCAGTTGTATGCGGCTTCGAGCCAACTATCCCAATCATGTTTGGAGTTATGACTTTGTGTTCATTAGAGATGCGTATGGTGGCAAGATCCGGATGCTCACCCTGATTGATGAGTTCACTAGAAAGTGTTTAACGATCCACTGCGCTAGAAGAATTGGATCGATCCAGGTGATTGAACAACTGGCCAACGCCATGATTGACAACGGTATCCCGCAATATATTCGATCGGACAATGGCCCAGAATTTATTGCTAAAGAGCTACGTAGTTGGTTATCTGGGGTTGGAGTGAAAACCGCTTACATTGAACCGGGTAGTCCTTGGGAGAATGGCTTTTGTGAAAGCTTTAATGGCACCTTCAGAGACAATTTATTAGATGGAGAAATCTTCTATAGCCTAAAAGAAGCCCAGATCATCGTGGGGGAGTGGGTCAAGCACTATAACCAAGTCAGGCCTCATAGCGCTTTAGGTTACAGACCACCAGCACCTCAAACCCAAGTGCCCAAAATAATCCAGAATCAACCCATGTTGCTGCAATGATTTACTATAGAAAAACTCTCTTTGGTATTGGACCTAAATTGACAGCAGTTCAGTTGTTGATCCTGGCGATGATGAGCATGAGATTATCAAGCTTATTGATGATTTTGGCGGTAATTTGAAATATATTTTATTAACTCATGCTCATCATGATCATATCTACTCAGTTTCTGCTATTGCAGAAAGATACAAAATATCTTTTTACTTGCATTCAGCTGATAAAGGCTTACTTAGACAAGCGCCTCTATATGCAATGAGTTTAGATAAAAGAAAAATTAAAGTACCTCAAAACCCTCTTTTTATAGATGATGCCTCTCTATATTTTGGGGGGCAGTTAATTAGGTATATGCATCTGCCTGGACACACTTCGGGGAGTGTATGTTATTTATGGGGTGGGGCAATATTTACTGGCGACACACTTCTATACGAAGAAATTGGCAGATCAGATCTTCCTGGCGGAAGTCCTTTGTTATTAAATGAATCTATTGAAAAGCTAAAGAATATATTGAAAAATGAGGATGTATTGTTTCCAGGGCACAATAATTATTGGCTTGCAGATTCAGCTAGAGAATGGCTAAATTTAAATTACAATATTTGTAAAGAAGACTGTAAATCTTAATGACAATAAGTTTTAATTCCGAAACGTATGGTGTAAGTGTATCTGGTGTTGGTAAATACTTACCAGATGAGATAATTCTAAATGATCGGATTGAAAGAGAAACAGGGCTATCTCCTGGTTATATAGAAGAAAAAACTGGTATTTTAGAGAGACGTAGAGCTGGAAAGAACGAGTCAGCATCCGAAATGGGCGTTAAGGCGGCAAAAGCCGCTTTAACGATGGCTGGTATTTTGCCAGATCAACTTGGATTAATTGTGACTTGTACGTTTACGGGAGATTATGTTTTCCCAGCAGTGTCTTGTAGAATTCAAGAGGAACTTGGAGCTATTAATGCGGGCGCATTTGATGTAATGGCAAATTGCACTGGATTTCAGGTTGGACTCGGAATAGTATCCGATCGAATGAGGCTAGATTCAACCATTAAATATGCTCTAGTAATAGGATTGGCTTTACAGTCTCGTTTTATTGATTGGAGCGATCCAAATTCTGCAATTTATTTTGGCGATGGTGCCGGGGCTGCAATTCTTAAACAGGTTCCCGCTGGTTATGGGTTTCTACATAACGAAATATTATCAAATGGCAAAGTATTTGATGCAGTGCGTATGCGTGGCGGAGGCTCAAGCTTTCCATTTCGCGAGAAAGATGCAAATAATTCCTTACAAAATTACGAGCTCAATGGACTTGAGGTTTGGAAACAGGTCATTAAATATCAACCGATCGTAATAAATCGCTCTCTTGGTAAAATTGGTAAAACAGTAAAAGATGTAAATTTTTTTATTTTTCATCAAGCCAACTTGCGATTGATAGAATACATGATGGCTAGAATGAATTTACCACTTTCTAAAACTTTGATTAACATTGATAAGTATGGCAATACTGCAGATGCATCACTAGCCATAGCGCTTTGTGATTCAGTGTGCAACGATAATCTAAAAAGGGGTGATTTAGTTGTAATTTCTGGAGTTGGGGCTGGTTTTATTTTTGGTTCGACAGTATTAAAATGGTACTAAATTTACAAATGCTTCCAGAATTTTTATCTGATGACATAAATAAATTTGAGGTTGGTAAAGCCTGTGTTCTTAAGCATTTAATTACTCAAGAGGATATAGATGCTTTTGCAAATTTAACTGGTGACTTTAATCCAGTTCATCTGGACAAGAATTTTGCAAAGAGAACGCAGTTTGGTAGGCCAGTAGTTCATGGAATGTTAACTTCATCTTATATTTCAACAATGATTGGCATGCTTTTGCCAGGTCCGGGCGCTCTTTGGCTTTCGCAAACATTAGAATTTATGGCACCTGCATTTGTAGGCGATGAAATTGTGGTCAATGCAGTAGTAAAACAGATATCTACTGCTTCTAGAATTTTAGTGCTGGATATTACGATTACAAATCAACTTGGTAACAATATTGTCTCTGGGCAAGCCAAGGTAAAGCTACTTAATTTACATGAAACTTCAAATAAGGAAGATATGGAAAAAAAGGAACCAGTTTTAATTACAGGGGCTAGTAGAGGAATAGGTGCTGCAACAGCGAAGAAATTGGCATCGCTTGGTTACCCAGTGGTGATAAATTATCTTCAGAATGAAAGCGCAGCCAATCTTGTTGCCAATGATATTCAAGATGCAGGCGGAATAGCATTGTTAGCTATGGGTGATGTGTCATCTATGGCGGATGTTGACAAAATATTCTCAAACATTGAAAGTGCTATCGGATATATTAAGCATATTGTCCATTGTGCTGCGTTAAATCCTGAACCTCAGTCCTTTCTAGAGCAAGCCTGGCCTAAGCAGGAAAATGATTTAAATACTCAATTGAAAGGTGCATTTAATTGCGTTCAAAGAGCATTGCCAAAGATGATTGAGTCTGGTACGGGATCTATAGTTTTCTTAGGGTCAATTTTTACTGAAGGGGTGCCTCCAATTAACCAAAGCTCATATGTTGTTACTAAAGCAGCATTAACTGCCTTAGGAAAGACGATTGCAGTTGAGTATGGGCCAAGAGGAATTCGAGTTAATATAGTCGCCCCCGGCATGACTCAAACAGATATGCTTACCAACGTTCCAGAAAAGACTAAAATGCTAGCTAAGATGAACACGCCATTACGTAGGCTCGCTCAACCAGAAGAGATAGCGGAAGTAATTGCATTTTTAATAGGCCCATCTTCAAGGCACATAACTGGAGTAACACTTTCAGTTTCTGGTGGGTTGACTATGTAGCTTTGTATTCAGTGGCTTAGTATCATTTTCATTTTTGTAAAGTTATTCTGCCTATATAAAAATAGCATGCTAAAAAACTCGGTTAATAAAAAGTGATAAGTTTAACGGGGATGGGTTAGTGTAGTAAGTAAAATCCGAAATTAGATGGCTGGTAATTCAGTCCATTGTTCATTATCAGCTAGTCAATTAGACGAATCGTTAGACTGTTATAAAAAATATTGTTTAATAGCGAAATAGATTTTTTATAGATTAATAAACAGAATTCTTAATCTAAGGTAATAAAATTACCTTTTTAGTATCTAATTATGATCCTGATATTTTCATTTAATGGTTAACTGAAGTTAGCTTGAGACTTATATGGTTCTTAATTCCCGTTATTTTGAGTATTGTCCTTGATAAAAAAATAGAATGGAATAGAGAGCTCAAATTACAATTATGGAATAATACCCTCACTATAGGGGGTATTCAAAATGATCTATCTCAGAAAAGCATAAAGCTATGTATGTTAATGTAGTTAAAAATTACGCTGATATTAATGGACTAAATATTAGTTTTCGATTGGAATCTTTAGATAAATGGATGACTGTTCTCAGGGGTGCCTCTTATATTCCAGTCCTATATACAAATAATAGTTTGGAATTTCAGTGGGCCAATCATAAATCTCACGTTAGTAAGAGCGAAGATATATCAATGGTAATTAATTGGAATAATGAGCCCGTAGCTATCTGGCCTCTAAGCATGTCAACTAACTGTAATAGCGAGACGCTGAGCTCCCAGGGTCTGCCAATATTACCCCCCCTTTTTATTGCTAGTTGTCCAAATATCACTCAAAAAAGAATTTTTAAAAAATGTATAGAGATGGCCGAGTTTCTTGCAATTAAGATTAAAGTATCTGAATTTGAAAGCCAGGTGATGTTTAGTGATTTAATTGGGCTTTCACCTTGGCACTCAGAAGCCATGCTTAATGGCGCATCTTGTACGATTCAATACGATTTATTTGTTGATCTTCAAAGGACAGTTAGTGACATTAAGGCTGGATTTAGAAAAAGCTATAGATCATTAGTTATTCCTAGGAAAAATGAATGGAGTATCGCTGTATTGGACGTTTCTGATGAACATGTTTGGAATGAGTTTAAAAATCTTCATTATTTTGTTGCAGGCAGGAAGACTCGCTCTGACTTGACCTGGAAAGTTCATTTTGACGACATCGTGAATAAAGATGGATTTCTGGTGTACTTAAGGGACCAAGCCGGGGCAATGGTTGGAGGAGGTTTTTTTAATTTTACTCGTGACGAGGGATTTTATAGTGTTGGCGCCTATAGGCGTGACTTGTTTGATCGGCCATTAGGGCATCTTATTCAATTTCAGGCTATTCTTGAACTAAAAAAAAGAGGGGTTCATTGGTATCGCCTAGGAACAAGGCCTTATCTATCCGCTAAACCTCAACCCACAGCTAAAGAAATATCGATAGGTAATTTTAAGCAGGGATTCTCCTCGCATATGTTCCCACGCTATCTATTGCGCCATGCATTGTCTTCTTAATTTTCAGGAAACTGAAAGTAATACGTGAATATGAAAATTGAGCATTTTCTTTGGCCTAAAAGTAATTTATTCAATGTTATCAAATCACTTTTTTGTACAAAGAGTATAGAAAAGGTTGAAGCGCGACTCCATGAGATGTTTCCATCGGGCTACCCTGTTTTATTTTCTAGCGGGCGGGCAGCTCTTTCTGCTGCCTTACTGCAAAGTAATGTATCTAGGAAAGATTTTGTTGGTGTATTTTCTTACGCTAGCCATTGTGTTTTAGATACAATTTCAAGAGTTTCAACCCCATTAAGCGGCCCATATGCAAAAAAAGAAAATTTAAGAGTTGTTTATCACCAATGGGGCTTTGTTCAGGAGGTTGATTTACCCGAAAATACGATTGAAGATTGTGTCGATACGCTTTGTAAAATTGGTACAAAATTATTTCCTGGAGGCGGTAGTTTTGAAATATGGTCATTACCGAAAATTTTGGGCACTACATCTGGGGGAGTGCTCTGGTGTCGTACTGAGAAATCAGCGCTTATAGCTCAAAAACTTCGGGACAATCGAGGTGGCGGTGTATTTTTATGGTCTTTACGATTATTCGGAAAGGTGGCATTGGGAGCTCATTTATGCTGGGAGGGTATAGAGCCAAATATGGGCGGAATTTCAAAATCACAAGTTAGTGAAATTTTTTCAGGAATAAAAAATTGGGAAAAAATTGTATCTATGCGTCAAAAAAACCTAGAAATTCTTTGGCCATATGCTCTTAGTTGGCTGCCAAAGCCAGTAGATCGTTTACCATGCGCTATTCCAATTCAGAGCTCTTATCCAGAGGGTGAAATTGCAGAGCTTGGCTTATCTGCAGGATATAGAATGATTGAAAGGATGGGAGAAAATGCTGAAATCTCAGTAGAGAGAGTTCTTCCTATACCTATTCACCAAGATATAGATCGATCATGGATTAATCACATAATAAAAATGATTCTAAATAAAGGCTAAAGAATTTTAAATAAATTGTAGAATATTGTTAACTTGAATTTAAAGCACTCTCAATGCAAGCAATTTGAGTATATTTAAGCGGTATCTAATTATGGTTCAAAAACATAGGGAAGGTCGCTACATAAATATTGCGAACAATATTATTAGTTTATGTTTTTAAACTACAAACATAATTTTTTGATGATGTTATCGCAGTTCCCCTCATGTAGAGGTCTATGATAAAAAATGAATCAAATTGAAATTAAATTTGGAAGTACAAGTGAGGATGTTAGGCAAGCCTTAGAACTTTATTCGATTAGCTTCCCTGGCGGTTATACCAAAAATAATCTTATTACCCAAAAACGTGCCCAGATCATTCAGGATGATTATATTCCATCAAGATTTATTATAGCTAAAAAAAACTTTAAAGTTGTAGCGTGTATCAGATATAGCATACGTAAAATAAAATTGGGTAATATCAATTTTGACATTATCGGTATTGGCGATTATTGTGTCAGTAAAATTGATTCTATTCAACCATTTTACGGCATCACATTCCTAAATAAATCCTTAGCTATTTTAAGTAAATTGAATTTCCCTCTAGGAATAGGTAGCGGCAGAAAAATAATGGAGAATTATTACGCTAGATTTGGTTTTATTACAGCTAGCTCATATGCTAAATGTTTCATAGAAAAAATAGAACCAGGTTATTTATTATCACCAAAAGCTTATTGTAAGGAATGTTTTTTTTATAATCGCATTCATGAATATGAAAAAGCAAGGATAAATACCGCAAAAAATGACTGGGGTTTAATTCATAGATCTACAGAGCAATGGCAATGGATCTTATATCAAGTCTCAGAAATGAATCTATATAAATTTATTGAAATAATGATTGGAAATAAATTTATTGGATACTTTATTTCTAATAAGAATCAAGTGCTTGATTTTGGATTTCTACCAGAGTTTTATGAGGATTGTTGCAAGGCTATGCTTGGGGAGTTGATTAAATTCAGCAAAGAGAATGAGCAGCAAGCTGTGTTGCCTATATCTTTTGATCATCCAGCCATCCAGTTTATGAAGGGGGTTCATCTGCGCTTTGAGCATCGATTTATACCAAACGAGGGAATAATGACGGTTCCTCTTAACCCAGTGCTATTACTCGATATTTTTTCTGCTGTATCAGGATTTTCTCCAGAAAAGATTTTAAAAGATCTTTTTGGTGTACATAGAGAGTTTACTGCCCCATGTGATTTGACTAAAGTCGAGTTAAGTATAATTGCAAATGGTTTATTTATGGGAACAGTCCCCCCATTTTTTGTAGGTAATAAAATAAGTGAAAAAATCATCAGGCGTACCTTTCATCGCATTAATGATCTCGATGCATTGTAGTAAAATATCCTCAGTTTTATCAGATCATAATTAAAAAAGCTTGAAGTGATAACATCATTTATACAAATAATAATTAGTAAGCCAAATAAAATTACTACAATATTTTTTATAACGGATTGCTTGAAGATGAGAGGTTTCAAACAATTAAGTATTAATGTAAGACCCTATCAAAAAATTTAATTCTAAGCATCTAATGAGTATTTTACTTTATCATTAAAAGGATAGCCCATAACATTTGAATTTGGAACATTTATGATTGATCTCCTGCATCAGGTAAGCTTTGAATTTTAAAGCCATCACTATTTCTGATAATATAAGTAAACAGGAAACTTTGATGATAAGTTTGATTAAAAAGAAAGTCAGGATTGAATGACAGATATTAGAATATCTTGTGGTAAATTTCACCAATACAAAAGTTTATTTAATAAATTTCAGCTTACGCATTTCATTAGCGATAATTTAAAAATTGAAGGAAATAACCTCTTTCATTCATGGACTAACACTACCGGAAATAAGTTTTATTTATTTGGTTATTTGGTAGGAATTCGACAAGCCGACGGCTCACTATCTCCCCCGACATTGATTAAGATAGATCCGGGATTATTAGAAAATCCTGATTTAATACCAAATATAGAGGGAAGATTTGTACTTTTAAAAGTACATAATGAAACTGGAATAGAGATTTGGACAGATCAATATGGTCGTATTGACATTTATTGTCAAAAAATTGAGGGGGGATATATATTTGCATCTGGCATGGATGCTCTGCCAATATCAATCGCTAGGTCGGAGCTAAATGAAGTTGGATTAGCCCATAGTCTAGCAATTTACGGATCTAGACCCGCAAAGCAAGACACTATTTATAAAAATGTCACCCGTCTCGGAGTAAATCAAGGTTTCTTTTATAAAGATGGCGCGCTAAGTATACTGCTGAGGAAATTTAAGCCTCGAACAATTTCCCCTGTTTATGAACATAAAGATCTCAATAGGTACGCTAATTTTTTTATAGAGGCAATAAGATCGAGATCATCAAGTGATGGAAATATTGTATACCTGTCTTCAGGCTGGGATTCCACAGCAATACTAGCTACCTTAATTCATTTACATGGTAACAGAAAGGTGAAGGCCATCATAGGTCGAATGAGATATTCAGATAGGAGTGGCGTAATTAATCAGTTTGAAATTGATAGAGCTAAAGCATTTGCAGAATACTATTCAATTGAATTAGTCGTTGTTGAGCTTGACTATACTAAGGATGTTGGAAATATTCTAGGTGATATATTACCAATTTTTCGATCCCAGCAATTTGCTAGTTTGGTTGGGATAAACCATTGGAAATTAGCCGAGGCTGCTGCTAGAATTTCAAATGGAAATGAGGCTATATTTGCGGGCGAAATAAGTGATGGAGCGCATAATTTAGGATTCAGTCAATATGTAACGATATTCCATCCGGCCTCTCGTGATTTTAGGGAGTATAGCGATAAAATGGCCTCTTACTTATTTGGCCCAACTTTTTATCAGCAAATATTAAATGGTACTTATAAAGTGGATCCCGTTTGGAATATTTTTCTTGACAAAAATAGTCAAATTAAATTGGATAAAGCAGCTGACACTAAGGAAGGCATCACGAACCAATTGCTTTCCTCATTTTTCTTAAGGCCTGGGCGGTTACCATTTTATTCAATCAACAACACAAAATTACTAACAACCAATGGGGCTCATAATTATTCATCTATATCTGAGTCTAAGTATTTTGGGGAAATTCTACAAGAAATTACACCAGATAATTTATATTCTTTTTATCTCCACCTTTACCATTCATTTCACTGGCAGGGATCTACTGTTTCAACCTTAGAGCATACTGCTGTTCATCATGGTTTGAAATGCCACATGCCATTTTATGATTCTCAAATTATCGATTTTTTATCAGCTATGCCTGAAGATTGGGGTAGGGGATTAGATTTAAATAATACGAAATATCCATTAAAATGGATGTTACAGAATAGAATTGATTATCCATACGAATACCAATCTGGACCACATGCTTACACCTACGATATAAGGCCTGAGTTTAGTTTAGGAGGTGAAATACTACATTCATCTTCGTATTCCCCAATATTTAAGAGTAGGTTCCGTGAAAAATCATTTATTAATCTTCTGAATGAGGAATACTTTGATTTATCTTATATAGATAAAACAATAAAAAAATATTTAGAGGGCGAAGAATTACTGGGTCAAGAGGTGGCTGATATACTATCTTTAGGCAACCATTCTTTAGTGGGGGTTTATTAGTAGCCCTGTGTAATTAATATACTTGAAAGTTGTGTAGCTATAATGAAATATATATGATTAAAGTATATGTGTATTCAGGTGGCAAAGTCGATTTTATTCAACTATAAATTCTATAGTTAAGCATTTATTTATTTTAGAATTAGTAAGGCTATGCTTTTTTAACCTTTAGGCCGCTTCAAAAAGCGCTATTTTTTCTGTAATAATAGGTTTAGTTTAATAAATAATCCTACCTATATGAAAAATCAATATTTAAGAAAGATTATATTTATAATATTATTATAGTTAAGAATTATATTATAGAAATTTATCTAGATATAATAACATCATAAAAAATTAATATCATTATTATTTATTAAATCCAATAAAATATGATTTATCTTGATAGGTTAAGCTTTTCTTCAGTTTTGAAAATACTGTCTATTGGAGAGAAGAAAATATGCGTACTTGAAGATAGGTCACATAGTTTAATTGTCGAGATAATAATATTAATACAAGGCATTGAGGTTAGTCATATAAATTTTTTTTCTGGAAATTTAAAAGACAGAGCTGGAGAGTCTGTTAGCTTTGTAGCCTCAAAATTAGCTAATAAAATAGCCATAGATTTGGCAAACGAGGAGTTAGAATCACAAGAAGAAATAAAACCTATATATAAAGTTTTAAAGCAAGAAGTTGTTGTGTTGCATTACGCAAAAAAATTGCTACCAGAGATTTTTAGATTCACATTACAGGCAGAGGTAATTCTTAGCTTATTCAAAGAACCAATATCTTTTGTTATGATGGATTCTTGCGAGGTTAATTTTGAGAATATTAAAAAATATTATCCAGAAGTAAATTTTAATCTGTATAGTAATTGGATTGTTAGATCGAAAGCGCTGGTTAAATTATTCGGAATTTTAATATATAAAGGATTTTTAGGATCTATAAAATTTAGAGATTTCTTTAAATATCAAAAATTACCAAATAATAAGAAAAATTCTGTCCTAACAATATGCACGAATACGTTAGACATAGATAAATCCTTACGTGGGCAACCTTATTGGAGGGGAATCGAAGGTCAATTATCGGATAAATTTATTTATATTTTAGGTGATGGTTTTAGTTATGCTAAAGGATTGAGCATAACTACTTTCAATAAAATAAATGTTTATCCTATTGAATTTAGTATATTAAATAGTATTCTTAAAAAATATAATCAATCTGATTATATTAGTAATATTCGAAAAGTAAGGTACAAGCTTATATTAAATATAACACATAAGAATATTTTAATCCTATTAAGAATGATTATTCTATTAAGAAATTCAGAGTTGATGGGCGCTCTAGTTTTGCATTTAAAAATTACAGTATTTGTAAATGAAGAGCCATATTATGAATTCTCAGATGCAATAGAGGCAATTTCAGAAAATTTTAATATTAAGACGATTGGTTATCAATATTCTAATTTGGGAGGAATCTCAACTATGATGTTAACTAATTCCGATTATTTTTTTACATTCTCAAATTTATATAATAATATTTATACGTTAGGTAAATTTGGACCGAAAAATATAATACCTAATGGGTATTTATTTGATTTTAATAATCCTGTTTTGATAGGCCGTGCAAATGAACTTAGGGAAAATTTTAAAAAATCAGGTGTAAATTTTGTGATTTGTTATTTTGATGAGCGTGTTGATCATGACAAATGGGGGACTGTTAGTAATGAATCCCACTATCAGGAATTTATTTGCCTAATTAAATATTTACTAGAGAACAAAGAGGTTGGCTTGATAGTAAAGCCACAATTTTTTAGGTACAGACCGAGTATATGGTACAAAAAAGATTGTTTAATCAATAAGGCCATTAGCTCCGGAAGGTATTTCGAGTTAGCGAGTGGAAAGATTGGAAAAAGAAATGATGTGCTTCCTGCTGAGGCTGCTCATGCATCTGATATATGTATTTCACACAAATTCGGTGGTACTGCAGCGCTTGAGGCTGCCTTGTGCGGGAAAAGGGTGGCGCTTTTAAATTCTGTAACCTACAAGTGTATTGTAGATATGATATATGAAAAGGTAAATATCGAAAGAGCTAGCATGGAAAGCGTTATAGCCTCCATAATAGAGATGAGGGAAGCAAAGATTGGGGCAAAAAATTCAGACTTTGGAGATTGGAGTTCTATTTTGAAGTACTTCAATCATTATCAAGATTCAAGCGCCAGCATACGTATTGAAAATAAAATAAATCAATTATTAAAATAATGAAACGAACGCAATAAGTTTTAAGAGGGATTGTCAAAAATGAATAAAAGTGAAGAAAAAATAACTGGTACGTATGGTGATTTGACAGAAATACCAGATGATTGGACTTTCAAGAATAAATCAGTTGCTGACAACTTTGAAAAACATGTAAGAGAGCAGTTACCATGGTACGAGATGGTTACAGATATGGTTGCTCATTTTGGCAGGCATTATCTACCAGAAAAAGGGATTATGTATGACCTTGGAGCAAGCACAGGAAATATTACATTATCACTAAAGAGTGAAATTGAAAAAAGGTGTGTTAAAGCTATTTCAGTAGACTACAGTGAGGAAATGGCAAGGATATGGAGAGGTGTTGGTGAATTAATTGTTTCTGATGTTAGAGAAATTGAAATTGAGAATTATGACTTTTGCGTATGTTTTTTATTGATAATGTTTTTACCCGTTAGTGAACAAGAAAATTTTTTCCAAAATCTGCTTTCAAAAATGAAAAAAGGTGGTGCGCTAATAATATTTGATAAGGTAGAAGCTGTTGATGGATATTTAGGAACTGTAATGAGAAGGCTTACAATAGCTGGTAAGGTTTCATCTGGAGTTAATCCTAAAGAGATTGTAAAGAAAGAAATGTCGCTAGCTGGTCAGCAAAGACCTTTGCCCAATAAATTTTTCGAAGAAAATACGAAAGGATTTAAATCAGAGCAAATATTTAGATATGGAGAATTTTCAGGGTGGGTGGTGATTAGGTGAAAAATTATATTGAAAATATAGAGCTTTACAAGAAAATCAATTTAGGAGCAGAGGCATTAAGACTTTATGTTAAAAATCAGAAATATTATGATATTGGCGATTGGTCTGAGCGTAATCAAATAAATCTTGGGTTACTGTATGACAACTTTAATGTTCTTAATTTAGAAAATTTAGAAAATTTTAGAGGTAAGCAAATATATGTTAGCGATTATCCTTCAGTTGCATTAAAAAATATATATTTTAAAAATAAAATATTTTATAGGTTCATGAGTATTATCAATTATTTAATTGGTTCAAGGCGAGGTGAGTTGCGTTTGATTAAAAAACAATTAGCAATTGTTGAAAAAGAAGGTGCAATTAGAATACTTGCTGCTAATGAAGATTCTGCAATTGGCAATCCAATGCATTATAGGCATAAGTCTAAAAATTTAACTGGTAGGTATTTAAGGCACATATATTTTTACAGCATATTTGAGAAAATAATCAGTAGAGAATTACCAAATGATTTTATTGGCTTAGATATTGGATCTAGTTATGGCGTATTTTCTGGATTAATTAAATTCAATATTCCTCAAAGTAAACATATACTTGTTGATTTAGAAGGGCAGATGATACTTGCAGAATATTATTTATCAAATAAGTTTCCGGATTTGAAAATTGCAAATGCAAGCGATATTTTAGCCAATGGAATAATAGATTCTGAGTTTATTAGTAAATATGATTTCATATTAGTTCCAGTTGAGCTTTTTGATTTCTTAAAAGACGCTAAAGTTGATTTAGTAACTAATTTTTTATCGCTCGGTGAGATGAGTCGATATTGGTTCAATAAATATATAAATTCAAACGTGTTTAAAAGTTCGAGGTTTCTTTTTACAGTAAATAGGTATGACTCTGCCCCAACATATAATAATGGACTAACAGTCTTAGACTATCCTTTTCAAAACTATACAACGATAAGAATGCAAAATTGTTTATTTTTTGTAGCTTATGTTAAAAAAGCGCTTTTGTTTTTCTACAAATTAAAGCCACATACATCTGGTGTATTTGAGTATATTGGCGTAAGGAAGTAGCTATTTTTTATTTAAAAAGAAAAAATTATTCAATCTTAAACATTAAACGAGATTGGATTAACACCTCCGCTAAAATAATTTACAGAGAAATAAAACATAATTATAAAAAGAATGGTGGTGTGCGAATTATGACAGCGGCGGGAAAGGCTGCATCGTTAGTTCATTGCAGGTTGGCTGAAATGATAACTGCAGGAAATTTGAAAAATATTAAAATGTTCTTAGCGGATGAAAGATGCGTGGATAAATACAATAAATTTAGTAATTATAGGGCAATAAAAAAGATTTACTCTAGATGCAGAAATGTAAATGTATACCATTTTTTTAATGTCAAATATAGTGCTGCTTTTGCTTTAAAAAAGTATGAAAAATTGCTTAAGCATAATATAAATATTTTAGTACTTGGATTGGCGCCTGATGGACATATTGCATCTATATCCTTTGGAAGGGACGCTGAAAAGTTTGACAATAATTTAATTATAGTTAAAAGAGAGGCTGAACCGTTCGAGAGATACACTATAAATTATAATTTTATTGATAAAAATTGTCGAAAAGTTTATATTTTATTAAACAACGTTTTAAAAAGACGAATTGCAAAAAAGGTGGCTTTTACGGGGGATAAAAATAGCCCTTTATATAATATATATATTAAGGACTAGAAAATGAAGACGACGTTAAAGCAATTAATGAGTTATTTAGCTGTTTTATTTGTATCTGCTCTTTTGCGGATTCGCTTAGCGCGTTATTTTCTTGATTTAGTTAATACCACATCTCAGAATAATAAATTACTAATTAAGCATGAAGATATAGATCTAAATTTTTATGTACCAAATACCCTTAGTAGATATAGAGCTAGTACATTTTCTACGAAAGAGCCTGAAACACTTAAATGGATAGATGAATTTGAGGAGGGCGCTAATTTATGGGATATAGGCGCTAATATTGGGTTATATTCATGTTATGCAGCTTCTAAGAAAGGTTCCCATGTTGTTGCATTTGAGCCATCAGTATTTAATTTAGAGCTTTTATGCAAAAATATTTATATAAATAAGTTAGATAATTTAGTAAGAATATTTCCTTTGGCGTTAAGTGATGGGGAAGGTTTTGGAAAATTTTATCTATCTAATATTATTCAAGGTGGTGCGTTATCTACATTCGGCGAACCTCTGGGGCATGATGGAAACGAATTGAAGCCTATATTTCAATATAGTATTTATGGAATTTCTTTAGATTTTGCTGTTTATAGTTTGGGTCTTGACCCGCCTGATTATTTAAAAATCGATGTAGATGGAATAGAGCATTTAATATTGAAGGGGGCGACTAGATTATTAAAAGAAGTAAAGAGTATCTTAGTGGAAATTAACGATCAATTTATTGAGCAATCAGAACTAACTAGATCCATTTTAGTTTCAAATAATTTTGAGATGATTGCAAAACTGCATTCTGAAACCGTTGAAAATAGTAAAGATTTCAATGCGGTATTCAATCAAATTTGGATTAATAAAAACTATAAGTAAAAATTAATATGAACTATAAAACAAACCAAGAGAGAACTGCTGAGTATTTATCTAAATTTGATAGACAGAAGGTCTTAAGGCACATTCTTGGAGAAATAGAAACCCCTACAATATTTGATGTTGGCGCAAATAATGGTAGCTCAATCGAGGAATTTATTAATTTGTGGCCAAATGCAATCATTCATGCTTTTGAGCCCCAAGTAGAGTGCGCTGATAGCTTATTTAAAATTGCATCAAATCTAAGCTCATCGGCCGATAAAATATATATTAATAGTTGCGCTGTAGGTGCAACTACTGAAGATAGGCCTTTTTTCACGCATGAAATTAGCAGCGGTTTGGCAGGCTTTAACAAGATTAACTTATCTAGCTTAGATTCAATTTATTTAAACGCTGAGTTGAAAAAAGATCTAGATCGTATTCAAGAATATGAGAGGGTCATCAATCATGGTCGTTTAGTAAAGACGGTTTCACTCAATGACTATTGTCAAGATCGAAATATTCAATCCATTGATTTATTAAAAATCGACACTCAGGGGCATGAGCCAGAAGTACTCTCTGGACTCGGTGCACGCTTGAGTGCTGTAAAGGTGGTTGTGACTGAGTTAATGTTTTATGATTATTATGAACGCTCTTTATCATTTTCAGATTTAGAGAAGTACTTAATACCTTCTGGATTTACTTTGTATGATATTTCTCATATAGCAAAAAATCCCATGAATGGAAGAACTGATTGGGTTGATGTTATCTATGTAAATAAAGGCGCTCTATGAGAAGTACATTTGCATTGCGAAGTAGGATTAAGGATAAGATTTCAGCGGGTGCTTGGATCACTCTTCCGGAATTAAGTATTGCCGAAATATATGCCAATGCAGGCTTTGATTGGATTGTCGTTGACCTAGAACACAGCACAATTGGCATTGAAAAAATGGGCGAGTTAATACGGATTATTGATATAAGTGGGGTTCCAGCCCTAGTGAGGGTAACTAGTAATGACGAAAACTTAATTAAGCGGGCACTTGATGGTGGTGCTGCAGGGATTATCGTCCCTAATATTACTACTAAGGCAGAAGTGCTCGAAGCCATCTCATCGACTCGCTACGGACCCTCTGGCACAAGGGGGGTTGGTTTGGGGAGAGCTCAAGCGTATGGAACTAATTTTCTAGAATATTTTAATTGGGTAGAAGCATCGGGCCCACTTGTTATTCCAATGATTGAGAGTAAGGAGGCGGTGGAAAATTTAAGTGAGATTTTATCCGTTCCTGGCGTGGATGTATTTTTGATTGGACCTTACGACCTATCTTGCTCCCTCGGAGTTCCGGGAGAATTTAACTCTGAAGTATATAAGGATGCGTTAAAAAAAATTTTGAAATTGGGGTCAGAGGCTGGCTGCACCCCGGGAATGCATATTGTTGAGCCCATTCCTGAATTATTGAGTGCGGCAGTATTAGATGGATATAAATTTATAGCTTGCGGTGTAGATATGAGAATGATTGATATCATGGCAAGACAATCAATAAAAGTAATTGATTCTTTAAGAAAATGAAGGCAATCTGCATTATTCCCTCGAGAATGGCGTCCAGCAGGTTTCCTAATAAGCCATTAAAAAATATATGCGGTATTCCAATGATTGGCCACTGCTATTTGCGCGCAGTTAGGGCTAAATCATTTGTAGGTGTATATGTTGCGACTTGTGATCAATCAATAGCATCTTGCGTAGCTGACTTTGGCGGCCTTATTCTAATGACATCTGACGGGCATACTCGAGCAACAACAAGAACTGCTGAGGCCATGATGGAAGCTGAGAAAAAGGTTGGGCATGTAGATATAGTAGTAATGGTGCAGGGTGATGAGCCATTGGTAAATCCAAGTTTGCTTGATGAGCTTAGTAAAATTTTTGTGGATGAGAGCGTAAATATTGTAAATGTTATGACTAGGTTTGGCGGTGTTGATGACTTCACTGATAGGAATAATATTAAAGTTGTTGTTGATAAGGACAGTGATGCATTGTATTTTTCGAGACAGCCGATTCCCTTCGACCCAACACAGTTTGATATGAACAAAGCATTTATGCAAACAGGTATTATTGCTTTCAGGAGGGATGCATTAATAGATTTTAATGAAATACCGGAATCATTTTTAGAGGTGAGTGAATCAATTGATATGAATAGAGTGTTAGAGAACAAAGGCACAGTTAGAATGCATTTAACAGCAGACAAATTAATCGGGGTTGATGTGGCTCCTGACATAGCTAAGGTCGAAGAGTTGATGAAGATTGATGATCTTTATCTTGACTATTCATTAAATTTACTCAGGGATACGGATGTCTTATAGGGTAGGAATTGCTGGTTATGGCATAGTTGGAAAAAGAAGACACGAGTGTATTAATAAAATTCCTGATTTCGAAGTTAAAGCAATATGCGACCGTAACATCTTGCAAGAAAGTGCTAAGGTAGATGATATAAAGTATTTTTCTAATTATCTGGATATGCTTGAAGAGGATTTGGATGTAATCATTGTTTGCTTGACAAATGACATCGCCTCGTTAGTTACTATTGCGGGACTAAAAAAAGGTGCCCATGTTTTTTGTGAAAAGCCTCCGGGTAGGACGGTTCAGGATATATTAAATGTTCGTATAGAGGAGGCTAAATACCCTAACTTAAAATTAATGTATGGATTTAATCATCGATATCATGAATCAGTTCAATATGCTTTAAAAATTTTAGATACCAAAGAACTTGGGAATATTTTAAGCATTCGCGGGGTTTATGGAAAGGCGAAATTAATAACGTTTAATCAACCTGATTGGAGAACAAAGAGAGATATTGCTGGTGGTGGCGTATTATTAGACCAGGGAATTCATATGCTCGACATCATGAGATTATTCTGCGGGGAATTTATTGAAGTATGCAGTCATATATCTAATAGCCATTGGGGGTACGATGTTGAAGATAATGCATATGCATTAATGAAAACGGGTGAAGGCATTGTTGGAATGATCCATTCATCAGCAACTCAGTGGAGACACAGATTTAATCTTGATATTAATCTAGAGAAAGGCTCTTTAATTTTAGGGGGTTTATTAACTGGGACAAAAAGCTATGGTGCTGAAACTTTGACTATAATCAAAGCGGACCCCGATAACGATCGGGGTGACCCTTGGGAGCAAACAATTAGATATAACAAAGATCCATCCTGGGATAATGAAATGCAAGTTTTTACAAAATGTATAACCCAAAATTTAAATATTAATTTCGGGTCGTCCTTCGACGCATTAAAGACAATGGAGCTGGTTAATAATATTTATAAATCCGACAAAAATTGGTCAAATAAATTTAAAATAACATAATATGAAAAACAATATTGATAAAATATATTCAAATGACATCTCACAATTTTCTAAAAATTATTTTGATTACTTGAAGTATGTACTTGATTGTATAGACATTTCTCAAATCAAAGTATTTGTTAATCTACTGCTTGCAGCGAGAGAGAGTAATTCGCAGATTTTTTTTATTGGAAATGGTGGTAGCGCCTCAACAGCAAGTCATTTTGCAAATGACCTAAGTATTGGGTGTAAGGCAACCCCTGCATTTAAAGCTATCAGTCTTTGTGATAATCAATCCATTATTACTGCAATAGCAAATGATTTTGGATATAGTCAGATATTCGTCAGGCAGCTCGAATCCTTGGCAAATGAGGGTGATTTACTAGTTGCTATTTCAGCCTCCGGGAATTCAGAGAACTTAGTTTTAGCATTGGAATATGCAAATAAAGTAAAGATGAAATCATGTTCATTGGTTGGATTTACAGGTGGAAAAATGAAGGAAATATCACAATATTGCATTCATATACCTACAGATATTGGGGAATATGGCCCAGCTGAAGATTGCCATCTAATAATTGATCACCTCGTAAGCTCCTATTTCATTAGATTACTAAAGAATGACTTATAGTCCAGAGTTGATTGATCTTGCAATAAATACAGCGAGAGAGTCTTTGCAGCATTTAAAAAATATCAATAATCGAGACTATTCTTTAATTCAATCGGAAGATTTACATGAATTAAAGTCGAAAATTGATATAGAGCTAAATATATTGATTGAAAAGAAATTAAAAAAAACGAATATTCCTATTCTTTCTGAAGAAGAATATGGAGCGGCAGATGTCGACACCATTACCAAGCCAAAACTTTGGTGGATAGTTGACCCACTGGATGGAACAATAAATTTTGTAAGAAATTTAGGCCCATGTGGTATTTCAATAGCTTTATATTCTGGCATGACTCCCTTGTTTGGGGTTGTTGTCGAATATCCTAGCGGGGATATCTATTGGGGGGGGAGAGGCGTTGGATCTTTTGTAAATGGGTCAAAAATAATTGTTTCAGATAAAAATGATCCAAGTATCAGTGTCGCTTGTACAGGAAAGCCATCTCGATTGATCTTAAATGAAACCATAACCCACATTTTAATAAATTTATTTAATTCTTTTGCAAAAATCAGAATGTTGGGATCTGCTTCAATATCGCTAATAAAATTAGCAAGGGGTGATATTGAGTTTTATTCAGAAAATGAAATAATGATATGGGATGTTGCAGCTGGTATAGCAATAGTAGAAGGAGCAGGCGGAGTAGTTAGTGCAATGCCAGGCAATCATCCATACGCATTAAATGTGACTGCAACGAATGGTAAGGTCGCTATAAATTGAAATTAAATATGAAAATCGGTGTTTGTTCACGATCATTTTCTAGAAATGGGAAATTGAGATCCTTACTTCAAGAGAAGTATTCTGATGTGAAATTTAATGAGTCAGGTAAGCAGTATGAGGGCGATGAACTTACAGACTTTCTTCTAGATCGAGATGCGGCAATTATAGGGCTTGAGAAAATAAATTTAGAAATTTTAAAAAATTTACCAAAGCTAAAGATTATTAGTAAATATGGCGTTGGTCTTGACATGATAGATCAAAATGCAATGGCACTAGAGGGTAGGCGCTTAGGCTGGACGCCAGGTGTAAATAAATTGGCTGTTGCTGAGCTTGCCTTATCATTTGCGCTTTCACTTGTTAGAAGAACCATGGTGGGAAATAGCTCTTTGATAAGGGGCGAATGGCTTCAATGCATAGGTGGCCAGTTAAGTGGAAAGACTTTTGGTGTGATTGGCTGCGGAAATGTAGGAAAGGAATTAATAAGACTTTTAGCACCATTTAATTGCAAAATAATTGTATTTGATAGGATTGAATACAGCGACTTTAACGCCAAATTTAATGTGATAAAGGCTGACCTAAAATTTCTTCTGAATGAGTCAGATATCATTTCTATTCACTTGCCACTGGACTCATCAACATCAAAGCTATTGAGTGATGATGAATTTAACGAGATGAAAAATAATGTAATGATCGTAAATACTGCTAGAGGAGGTATCGTAAGTGAAGAGTCCTTGCTAAAGTTTATGCGTAGTGGAAAAGTGTCGGGCGCAGCATTCGATGTCTTTGAGATAGAGCCTGCTACAAAAAATCCCTTGTTGCTATTAGATAGTTTTATAGGAACACCTCATATAGGAGGAAGTTCCGAGGAGGCAATATATGAAATGGGATTGGCGGCAATTAGAGGGCTAGAAAACAACACGGTGCCACTCATCAACATGAGTGAAAGCTGAGCGGTAATGCTTTTGTATGAAATTAATAGTTACTAAAGATGATGATAAATACATGCCCTCCCCGAATGAAGTGCTCGTACAGTGGTCATCATACAGAACTGGGGAAAGGATAATATCATTACCTCGAGTTATAGAGCAAAACACAGATCAGTTGAAAATAATATATTTAGAAAGGCTTAATTCAGTAGCAAATACTACTTTAGAAGGATATAAAGTATCTGATTGCTTTGATATATCAAACAAGTTCAATTACTGGAATGCCACTTCATTAATGCAGAAGTTTAATGCTGGCAAAGATTCAGAAATACTAGATGTAATTAAGCTTATCGCATTTAATGAATATGTAGTGAAAAAAAATGATAACAGTAACCAAATACTCATTATTGATAAGAATTTAAATAAATATTTTAAACAAAATAAATATAATAAATTTTTATTATATAAAAAATATATTTACGTTTTCATTTCAATAATATATTTTTTAATAAAAATATTAAGTAGATACATATATTTCAAATTTAATAATAGGCCTATTTTGAATTTAGAGGCAAAGATAGTATTTTTTGATGTATTAGCACACTTATATCCAAATAAAAAAGGATATTCTTTTGGCTATTGGGGGGTATTAGAGGAAAAAATTATTGAATGGGGAATCCCTGTTATATGGATGCATTCATATATTAAATCACCATTAACTAAGAATTATGCAAAAGCAATGAGCATAATAAACAACAAAAGAAATCAGGTAGATAAAGGAAGTCAACATTTTCTAACTGATTCCTTTATTAATGGGAGAGTCTTAGGCCAAACATTTTTATTGTATCTAAAGCTTTTATCCAATTCCAATAAATTTATAAATAAAGCACTTAATTCAGTTGATAAATTTGATGAATTATTTATTAATCATCAGTTTCACCCCATGGTAAAAAGTCTTTATGGTAAAGAAGCGATTGATTTTTGCTACAGATACTCTTTATTCGAAGAAGTCTTTTTAAAGCTAAATAAGTTAAATAAAGTATTCTTCTTGTATGAAAATCAACCATGGGAGCATGCGTTAATATCTGCTGGAAATAAGGTAGTTAAAGCTACTAATTACGGAGTCGCGCATAGCACCATCAGACCGTGGGACTTGAGGTATTTTAATCTAGAGAGTTTCGGGACTAAGGCAAATAACTCTAACAAATCAACCCCTGATATAATACTAGTTAATAGTAAAAATGCAAATGAACAGTTAAGCGATAAGAGATTAGTATTAAAAAAGATTATAGAGGTCGAAGCTTTGAGATATATGTATATAGATAAAATAAGAAAAAATTATACAAAGAAAAGTGGAAAATATAAAGTTATTGTTTATTGTGACTATTTAAAACTAAATACTATAAAAATTATCAATTGGATTGAAAAATTTGAAACTGAAAATATTGTTTCTTCATTTTTTGAGTTTACATTTAAAGAGCACCCTGCATATAAAGATCTAGTTAATGATAGAGTGAATGTAATAGATTATGGAATAGAAAAATCTATGGAAATACATGATATTGCAATTACAAGTTCATTGTCTTCAACTGCAATAGAATCAAGTGAAGTTGGATTAAAGGTATTGCAGGTGTTAGATGCAGATTCTTTTGATTTTAGTTTAGGCCGGTACAGTGAGTTTGAAATTTCTATTGCTCGGACTTATGATGAGTTTCAAAAATTCTTTTTAGATATTAGTTCAAAAACAAACTATTTTATCGGTAAAAATAACTATTTTGAGAGTTCTAAAAAATTAGAAAAATGGTATCGTATTCTAAATGATTAAAATAGTTAACGGAATAACATTATATGAAAAAATTATTAAATATTTTCAGATAATATTAATTGCAATTGTAGCAAATATCATAGCTTTTTCAATGATTAAAGATAATATTAATTTTTCATTTACAATACTTTCTGTTGTATTAATTATTTTATTAATATTAATTTATAATGATAAAGCATTAATACAAAACCCTCTTTCGCTTTGCCTACTCTTATATAGTTTTTTGTTTTTAGTTTTACCATTATTTTATATTTCTTATAAAGGTGATGAATATCAATACGGTAAAGCTTTCATGGTTGATGGAGTCTATCTTCATGAAACCAATTCATTTGGATTGATTGCCTTAATGCTATTTTATATAGCAAGCTGGTACGGCTTAAGAGTAAAAAAAAATTTAAAGGATCTAGAACCTGAAAAGATAAAATGGAAGTATTTAATTATAGCTATATTAACTATTTCAATTTATTCTATATTGAGAAAAATGGATTTTGAAATCTATAAGACTAGTGATTTTATACCTTCAGAAAGTATTATTTCTTATATTCTCTATGATAATGCGCTAATTTTGTTTATCTCCGCTTATTTTTTCAATTATTTAAATACTTGTAATTTTAATAAAAAAATTATTTATTTTTATTCTTTTTTTTTCATTTATTATGTTGTAGTGTTAACTTTATTTGGATCTAAGGCATCTGTATTGGTTATTTTTATTGAGATGATTTTGTTTCCACTTGCTCTTAGTCTTGAATTTAAGAATGCTAAGGTAATATCAATTGACATTAGAGGCTCAATTCTATTAGTACTTTCATCATTTTGGATATTTTACTTTGTCAATGAAATTAGACTATCAAACTTAAAATTAAATGTGTTTGATAGCTTGAATAGATTAATTGAATTTAACATTTTTATTGAAAATTTAAATAGGATTTTTCAAAGATTAGCTTGGGGATCTATTGATCAATACTTTTTAATATTTAATATGGTGTTTAAAGACAACTTTTTACAGGATAAAAAAATTGACTTTATAGAATATATTTTTAAATCTACTCTTAATTTAGTCTTGCCTGGTACTCCTTTTGTTGAAACAATAGCTCCTAGTTCTGAAATTCTATCGCTCTTGCTGAACGGAGGTGATATATTTAACTTGGTTGGTGATAAGCATTCATTATTTGCAACATATAATTCACAACCATATAGCTTGTTTGGACTTTTTTTACTTATCTTTGGATTTCTTTCACCCTTATTTCTATATTTTTATATGAAACTAATTTCTAGATTGTATTTCATGTCTAAAAATTTATATATAAAAATTACAATTTTATTACTTTTTATTAATAATTTGGTTTGCTTTGGGATTGATGCAGATATAAATAATGCAATGCATACATTTATCGCTGTCGGTGCTATATATTTCAGTTGTAAGTTCGCGAGCAAATTTAGATGAATTCTTATAGTATGTCTGTTGTAGTCCCAACAAAAAATAGGCCTAAGGATTTAATAAATTTTCTTAAATCACTTTCCAATCAATCTAATTTTCCTGCTGAATTAATAATCGTAGATCAAAGTGACGATTTGAGTCATATTGAAATTTGCAAGTCTCTCATTCCTTCTGATATTAACTTAATTTATATTCATAATAAAGATATTTCTGGTTTAGTTGAAGCAAAATATTCAGGCTATCTTCATAGCAATTACAATGTAATATGTTTTCTTGAGGATGATTTAATTTTAGATTCTGAATTTATTAATAATTTGTATTTAGGTTTTTTAGATAATCCTAATATGATTGGTTGTTCCGGGCTTATTACTAATAGCCCAAACAATTCTTTTTTTTATAATTTTTTTTATAATTTATTTCATTTGGGTATTTTTTACGATCCTAGGTTCAATCTAAAAAGGAATACAGATTTAAAATTTATTCCATGTTATATCCTTTCTGGCGGTATTACTGCCTGGAGAAGGTCTGTGTTTGATCTTGTCCCATTTGATTTAAAAAATAAATTTTTCATGTTGGAAGATTATGATTATTGTTCACGTGTTAACAAGGTTAAACTTGGTGATTGTTATATTAATACTTTAGCAAGAGTTACTCATCTATACTCACCTATCAATAGGCCTCAAGAAAATATAAGGTTAATGACTAAAACCAAGGAATATGTCTTGTTTTATAGGACTAGAAAATCTTGGGATTTTGCATTTATGAGCTTTTTATGGCTCTTAATAGGACTCTTTGCTGAATCTTTTTTAAAGTCAATTAAATCGTTATCGACAAATCCTATTGTCATGTTTTTTATTGGAATTAAGGAAGGTTTTAAACAGAACATTACTGTTATTGAAAAATCATGAGATCAGAGAATAAAGATGAAAAAACAATTGAGGGTTTTGGCAAGGAGTGGAAATTTTATTCCCAAAATAGATTAAGCGACTCTGATTCTAGGTCATACTTTAATGCATACTTCGAAATTTTCCCTTGGTCGAAAATTAATTCTGATTCAATTGGCGCAGACATTGGTTGTGGTAGTGGTAGATGGGCAAAATTTGTAGCGCCACGTGTTGGGCAATTAATTTGTATTGACCCTAGCAACTCTATTGATGTCGCTAAAGTTAATCTAACCGACTTTTCTAATTGTAAATTTATTCGAGCAACAATTGACCGCTCTGAAATCAGTCCAAGATCATTGGACTTTGCTTATAGTTTGGGAGTCCTGCACCACATTCCAGACACGGAGGCCGCTTTAAAAGATTGCGTTCGTCTTTTAAAAAGAGGGGCTCCTTTTTTAGTTTACTTATATTATGCCTTCGACAATAGACCTCTTTGGTTTAGATTATTATGGAAAATCTCAGATTTTATACGCCTCTTTGTTTGTAAATTACCATTTTTTTTGAAAATTATTATTACTCAATTGATTGCTTTTTTAATTTATCTACCTCTTTCAAGATTGGCACTGCTATTTGAGTATTTTGGTATGGAGGTGGGCTCTTTCCCCCTTTCTTCCTATAGGCGAGCTGGATTCTATGTGATGTGTACTGATTCATTGGACAGATTTGGTACTCGGCTTGAGCACCGTTACTCTAGGCTCCAAATACAGTCAATGATGGAGCATGCTGGCCTTGAAAATATTGTGTTTAGTGATAAATCCCCATATTGGTGTGCAGTAGGGTTGGTAAAATAATTATGTGTGGTGTTGCTGGCTTTATAAGTCCTAACCCCATATCTCTTTTAACTTCACGCAACATTTTAATCCGTATGATTAAATCAATTTCCCATCGAGGACCTGATGGCGAGGGTGTTTGGGTGTCCGCAGATGCTAAAGTTTCATTGGGTCATCGAAGATTGTCCATTTTAGATTTAACATCAGCCGGTCATCAGCCAATGTTTTCAGCTTTTGGTAGATTTGTAATTACATTTAATGGTGAGATTTATAATGCTAGCGAGTTAAAGCAAATACTTCTTGAAAACAGGAGGAATCCATGTATTGATTGGAGAGGGCACTCAGATACTGAAGTATTTGTGAACCTAATTGAGGCCTTTGGTGTAGAAAAAGCTGTAACTATGTCTTCCGGGATGTTTTCATTTGCAGTTTTTGATTTACAAGAGGAAACTTTAATCCTTGGAAGGGATAGAGTTGGGGAGAAGCCCCTGTACTATGGATGGCAAGGTGATGCGTTCATTTTTGCCTCTGAACTCAAGGCAATTAAACAGCACCCTAAATTTTGTGGTGTTATTAATAGAACCGCCTTGTATCAGTTTATTCAATTGGGCTACGTCCCAGCACCACTTTCAATTTATAGCCAAATATTCAAATTAGAGCCAGGATATTTGTTAGAAATAAATCTAAAAGGAGAAGTAATTAGTAAGAAACCTTACTGGGAATTAGATATTCAAAAAAAATATTTGCAAGGGGATATTATTTCCAGCTCAGATAACCTAGAGAGGATTTTATTAAATGTCATTGATCTCCAAATGAAGGCTGATGTTCCCGTCGGCGCCTTTTTATCTGGAGGGATTGACTCTTCTCTAATATGTACATTAATGCAGAAAAATTCGAAGACCCCAATTCAAACTTTTACAGTAGCATTTAACGAGGAGCAATATGATGAATCTAGGCATGCAACAGCAGTTGCAGATGCAATTGGATGTGAAAATAATCGTATATACCTAACTGGTCAAATTGCTTCTAAGATTGTTCCAGATATTGCATTGAAGTTTGATGAGCCGTTTGCAGATTCATCGCAGATACCTACATTTTTATTGGCTGATTATGTAAAAAGAAATATAAAAGTTGTTTTAACTGGAGATGGGGGGGATGAGTTGTTTGGGGGATACAACAGACATATCAGCGCTCATTATCATCTTCCAAAAATAACTGCTATACCTTATTTTTTTAGAGGAATTGTCCATAGAGTTATGGCAAGTATGAGTGTGCCTAATGTCGATAAGGCTCTGCAAATAGCAAAAATTTTATTTAAAAAATTTGAGGAGCCAGGTGAGTTTGTGGATAAATATTACAAAGTTGTTGATGCAATCGGCGCTAAAACTTCAAAAGAGTTATATTTAAAATTAGTGAGTCAGTCTTCAGATATTTCATCCTTGATGTCATACTCCGATGTGGGGTGGGATACCTCATACTTTGATGCCCATCCACGTCTAAGTGTGGCAATGAAAATGATGTTAGAGGACTTCCACGGGTATCTTCCGGATGATATTTTGGTAAAGTCCGATCGAATGACTATGTCGGTTGGTCTCGAGGCTAGGATGCCATTTTTAGACCGAAGGGTGATTGAGTTGGCATTCGCATTGCCTGATGATCTAAAGTTCAATAACGGTTCAGGTAAATATATTCTTAGAAAAATTCTTTCGAAATATCTAGACGAAGACATGTTTAATAGAGCCAAAAAAGGTTTCTCAATGCCTTTGGCAGAATGGTTAAGAGGTCCACTTAAAGAATGGGCGGAATCTTTATTGTCGGCTAGGGAGTTAAAAAAACATAGTCTATTTAATGCTGAATTCATTCAAAAGAAATGGTCAGAGCATTTAAGTGGAAAGAGAAATGCGGAAAAGATCTTGTGGCCAATCCTAATGTTTCAGTCTTGGTACATTGCAGAAGAAATATAAATTAATAGTTTTAGGAAGCTGACAATGGTTAAGTTAATGCGCAATTCGCTTGTAGGTAAAAAAATAGCTGTAGTTGGTTTGGGGTACGTTGGGCTTCCGCTGGCAATTGAGTTTGGAAAAATATATGAAACAGTTGGATTTGATATAAATCCGGAAAGAATTACTGAGCTTAAAAATTCAATTGATCGCACGGGAGAGATAGAAAAAGTACTTTTTAATGATTCAACTTGTTTGAAATTTTCAAGGGATCCATCAGACTTATCCGACTCAGATTTTATTATTATTGCAGTGCCGACCCCGGTTGATGGGCGTAGCGATCCTGACTTGTCTTATTTGACTTCGGCCTCCAAATTGGCGGCGGCAGTAATGAAAAAAGGAGTTACTGTTATTTATGAATCAACTGTCTATCCAGGCGCAACAGAGGAAATATGTATTCCGATCCTAGAGTCAGTATCGGGTATGAGGTGGTTGAATGACTTCAATGTGGGATATTCTCCAGAAAGAGTAAACCCTGGCGATCGAAAAAGGACGCTTGTTGACATTACTAAAGTTGTATCCGGCGATACTAGTGAGACACTTGAAGTGTTGGGTGAATTATATGGATCAGTGGTTAAGGCTGGCGTATATTTAGCTGGGAGCATTAAAGTGGCTGAGGCGGCTAAAGTTATAGAAAATACTCAGCGAGACTTAAATATAGCACTTATGAATGAGTTATCAATTATCTTTCATAAGCTTGGCTTGGACACGGAGGAGGTTCTTAAGGCGGCAGAAACTAAATGGAATTTCATCCCATTTAGGCCGGGTTTAGTTGGTGGGCATTGTATTGGAGTGGACCCGTACTATTTAACTTATAAAGCGCAGCAAATGCAATATCAACCTGAGGTTATCTTGGCTGGCAGAAGGATCAATGATAATATGGCAAATTATGTCGCTGAACAGTTAATCCGCATATTTTCTAGCAATAACACTAATATAGAATCATCTCGAGTCGCCATATTGGGCTTGACTTTCAAAGAGGATTGTTCTGATATTAGAAACTCAAAGGTTTTTGATTTATACAATTCATTAACTGGCTTTGGATGTAAGGTGTATGCGCATGATCCATTGGCTGATCAAAACGCTGTAATGCATGAATACGGGATTGCAGTTAATTTTTGGGATGATGTACCTGAAAATATCGACGCCGTAATTTTAGCAGTTCCTCATTTGCATTATCTTCAAATGCCTTTTTCATCCTTAACACATAAGTTAAGATCGAAAGGAGTTTTTATGGATCTTAAGTCAAAGTTTACGAATTTAGATTATTGCGAAGGTGATTATGATATATGGAGGCTTTAGATTATTCAATGTCAAATTATTCTAAAGTCCAAGGTAGGTTAAAAGCCAATTCAAAAAAATGGTTGGTAACAGGTGTTTGTGGATTTATTGGCTCAAATCTTTTGGAGGAGCTATTGAATTTGGATCAATATGTAATTGGTATTGATAACTTATCAACAGGTTATATAGAAAATTTGCATGAGGTTAAAAATACTGTAGGTCAAAAGAAGTGGGATAACTTTAAGTTTCTTGAATTTGATATTTTAAATTTGGAAAGTTGCATGAAGGCCTGCGAGGGGGTAGATTATGTTTTGCATCAAGCGGCTCTGGGATCAATTTCTCGGTCTATCAAGAACCCCTTAGGAACAAATGCAGTAAATATAAACGGGTTCTTAAATATGCTGTTCGCGGCTAAATCATCCTCTGTTTCCAAGTTTGTCTATGCTTCATCCAGCTCTGTGTATGGCGATCATCCAGATTTACCAAAAGTTGAGACAAAAATTGGTAAGCCATTATCACCTTATGCAACAACAAAGTTATGTGATGAGCTTTATGCGGAAGTTTTTAGACGGACGTATGGCCTCGATGTGGCTGGGCTTAGGTACTTTAATGTTTTTGGAAAAAGACAAAATGTTAATGGAGAATATGCGGCAGTAATTCCAAAGTGGATATCTGCTGTTATTAAAGGCGAGGGTATTGATATATATGGCGATGGTGAAACAAGTAGGGACTTTTGCTATATAAAAAATGTTATTCAAGCAAATATACTTGCAGCAGTTAGCGAACATAAATCTGAATCTGATAAAATTTATAACATTGCAGTTGGAGATAGGACTACCCTTAATGACCTCATTAAAATTATCACCCAAGTAGTTGCAAATAAAATTGGGCCTTCTCAGACTTCACGTATTAACTATGGAGATTTTAGAGTGGGAGATATTAGGCATTCATTAGCAGAAATCTCAAAGGCTAAAAGAGATATAGGGTACGCACCGCAGTACGATTTGATGTCCGGGATTATCGAGACTGTAGACTGGTACTGCAATGATTTGGTTTAAATAAAAATGGCCAAGGTCATTTTTGTTGGGCCAAACTTAAGGTCAATAATTAATTTTCGCAAAGAGTTAATAGAAAAAATCTTAGAATGTGGACATGAAGTTATTGTAATTGCTTCTAACGAAGATTTAGACGCTACACATGTTGACTGCCTCAAAAAAATAGGTGTTGAATTTATGGGATATCCATTAAATAGAAGTGGGTTGAATGTTTTCTTTGATCTATATAGTCTTTTTACACTTTATAAAATACTAATCGTCAAAAAGCCTGAAGTGATATTGGCATTTACAATTAAATCGGTAATTTGGGTTGGTCTGATTTCTCATTTTTTTAAAAGCTTTAAGTTCTTTGCATTAATAACAGGCCTTGGATATGCATTTAATTCAGATTATCTCCTAGGCGATCCTTTAAAAAAAATAGCCTCTTCACTTTATAGAATCTCCCTAATTAGATCTAAGGGTGTGATTTTTCAAAACATTGATGACTTAAATTATTTTAATAATGAAAAAATTATATGTAAAAGTAAAAGTCATAAAGTATCTGGATCAGGTGTTAATCTAAATTTTTTTGAATATAAACCTTTACCTAAGTCCGAATTAACTTTTCTGATGGTGGCTAGGTTGTTGCACTCAAAAGGAGTGCTTGAGTATTGTTACGCAGCAGAAATAATGAAGAAAAAAAATCCAGAACTTCGTTTTTCAATCTTGGGTGCATTTGATCCTTCTCCCGACGGCATTAAACGAGAGATCATAGATAATTTTTCTGAAAGTGGGGTTGTTGAATTTATTGGCGAAGTGAATGATGTTCGTCCTTATATAGAGTCTTGCCATATTTTTGTTCTACCTTCCTATCATGAGGGATTACCTAGAAGCACATTGGAAGCAATGGCAATGGGGAGACCAATCATTACTACTGATGTTTCAGGTTGCAGAGATACCGTCATTAATGGTGTTAATGGTTATCTTGTTGAGCCGAGAGATATAAATTCTTTGGTTTGTGGTATTGAATTAATTCTCTCTAATAAGTCAGAGCTGGAAAGAATGGGTCACAAGAGCAGAAGGCTCGCCGTCGAGGTTTTTGATTCTAGATTAGTTAATATCGATATGATAAATATCATGAATCTAAGCTGATCTTAATGTCTAATCATATTAAAGTATATTTTGCGATGACTGGCTTCAAATAACCTGTGAAGCAGTGATCTTTTTCCCCTTGATTGCGAAGATTGCATTTAGATATTTTTTGGGGTCTTGAGCAATAACGCTATAAAAATTTATCTATTGATGCCATATGAAAAACTTAAAAATAAAAAGATCTTTCGATTTGATATTTGCTTCATTTCTATTATTATTTTTTTTGCTCCCAATGGCGTTGATTTTTATAGTAATAAAGTGCAGTTCAGCTGGAACAGCTTTGTATTGGTCCGACCGGGTAGGTAAGAATAATATACTTTTCCGAATGCCCAAATTCCGAACTATGACTGAAGGGGCGCCAGTAGTTGCCACCCACTTACTTTTAGATTTTGAAAGTCACATGATTAAAGTGGGTCCATTTTTAAGGAAAACCAGTCTTGATGAATTGCCGCAACTATGGAGTATTTTAATTGGCGATATGAGCTTTGTAGGGCCGCGTCCAGCGCTATTTAATCAGGATGACTTAATCACCTTGCGCACTCATTATGGGGTTAATAAGTTATTACCGGGATTAACAGGATGGGCTCAAGTGAATGGCAGAGATGAATTATCGATCCCAACAAAAGTTCAATTCGATTTGGAGTACCTCCAAAAACAGTCTTTCATGTTTGATATAAAGATATTACGGCTAACCCTCTTAAAGGTTGCCTTTCTCTCTGGAGTGTCTCATTAACTTTAGTTGTTAAATTCAATCAACCAACTAATTTTTTTTCTCCACTAATTTATTTAGATTGATAGCTATTAACTAAGACTTGATAATCTTAGTAAATCTTCAATTGAAATGGGTAATCTTCGCCATTAATGCTCATAATTCCTTTCATTAAGATATGTAATTTATAATAATTGCATGCTAATCTATGATGCTAAACAGTTTTTATTAAATCTACCACGCTCAGTTAAGAGGGGTTTGGTGATATTGTTCGATCTCCTAATTTGTGCTTTTAGTGTTTGGCTTGCGCTTGGGCTTCGATTGGATCAATGGGGTCAGCCGCAAGGTAAGCAGTGGCTTCTTTTCTTTGCCACTATTAGTATTTCATGCCCCCTATTTATTATATTTGGTTTATATCGGGCTATTTTTAGATTTATTGGTACATTGGCTTTTCTATCGATAGTGCGCGTTTTCATTATTTATACAGTATTGATTTTCTCTATATTTACTATTATCGGTGTGGGTGATGTGCCTCGCTCAATTGGTATCATCCAGCCTATCCTATTATTTATCGGAATTGGATCTAGTCGATACTTTGTTCGCCATTGGTTAGGTAGTATAAATTATGTTGGGCAATCCTTAAATCGGGCTCAGTCCGCTGCCTTAATTTATGGGGCTGGCTCAGCAGGCCGTCAATTGGCAGCTGGTTTGTCTACAAGTAAAGAAATATTGGTCAAAGGTTTTTTTGATGATGATTCTAATTTGCAGGGAAGCACTGTTAATGGAATCCTTGTGTACCCTAATATTGATGTACGTAATCTAATTCGTCGATTAGGTATTACAGAAATACTTTTAGCGATTCCTTCGGCAAGTCAAAATCGCAGAAATGAAATCATTGGCTCTTTAAATGGTTTGGGGGTACGTGTTCGAACCTTACCTGGAATGCTCGATATGGTCTCTGGTCGAGTCAGAGTCACCGATTTGCATGACTTGGATATGAACGACTTGCTGGGTCGTAAGGTGGTTGATCCGGATGTTACATTGTTGGAAAAAAATATTCGCAATAAGGTTGTTCTGGTAACTGGAGCAGGTGGCTCCATTGGTGGTGAGCTCTGTCGACAAATTATTAAGTTTTCGCCAAAATCGCTGATTTTGATTGATATCAGCGAACATTCTCTTTATCAAATTAATGAAGAGTTACAGAAAGTTGCTTCTCTGCAGGTAAATGACTTTGAAGGAGGAATGGCAATCGGGGACGCTCAGCCAACCCTCATTAAAGATGTATCAATTAAACTGATTCCCTGTATGGCATCAGTTAGAGATGCCGGGCTAATGCACAAGATATTTAGCGCTCATCAGCCCGATACTGTCTTTCATGCGGCGGCATATAAGCATGTGCCTTTGGTAGAGAAAAATCCCGCTGAAGGCATTAGGAATAATGTTTATGGAACTCTAGTCTGTGCTCAGGTAAGTTTAGAGTGTTGCGTATCCCAATTTATTTTAGTGAGTACAGATAAAGCGGTTAGACCAACTAATATCATGGGGGTGAGTAAGCGTATTGCTGAGCTGGTGTTGCAGTCAATGGCCGACAATACAACTAAAGAGCGCCACATGACCAATTTCTCTATGGTACGTTTTGGGAATGTGCTTGGGTCATCAGGCTCTGTGGCACCACTTTTCAGCGCTCAAATTGCGGCAGGCGGCCCCATTACATTAACTCACCCTGAGGTTACTCGGTATTTCATGACCATTCCTGAGGCAGCGCAGTTGGTTATTCAGGCTAGTGCAATGGCTGTTGGCGGAGATGTATTTGTATTAGATATGGGGGAGCCCGTCCGCATCCACGATTTAGCTGTCAAGATGATTTATTTGTCAGGATTATTGGTCAAAGATAAGGCTCACCCTCATGGCGATATTGAGATTGCTGTCACTGGTCTGCGACCAGGAGAAAAGCTCTATGAAGAACTTTTGATTGGTGACAATCCACAGCCAACGAGTCACCCAAAAATTATGAAGGCGCATGAAGAGTTTTTACCTTGGAATAAATTACAGCAGGAACTTGATAGACTTAATTTTGCCTTAGATGTTTCTGATGGTCAGTTGATTGTAGGAATAATTAAAAATTTAGTGCCTGGCTATCAGCCAACTAGTGATACGGTTGATTGGAATGGGGGTTCTAAACTATGAGCGTCCAATTACTCAGAATTAATTCTGAATTCATTATTGTGGTATTTTTCAAAAGTAACACCCCCTAAGAATATTTTTTTGATTTTTTGAAAATATAGGATTCACTGTATATTAACTTCTTATTAAAAAGAAAAAATCTGAAGCAGGCATTAAACTTAATGATTCGTTTAAAGTAACTTTGAATATTTCCCTCTTATCATATTTCTTTTACGGAACTGTGCTCAAGAATAGGTATTCAAAGAAAATAATTAGGTACACCACTCCTTGCAGCAGATTAGTTCTGCTAGTTGCCAATGTAAATGCGCCAATAAAGAGGGGTGGGCACAGTAACACTATATTGAGATTGCTAATACCTAGACTCAATGGAAGATTGAAGCAAATTTCTATTGCTACCACGGTAGGAATAAATAGTTTAATGCTGGCTAAAGCGTAACATAGGGCCAAGTTAAGACTACTCTGGAGTCGATTGCTCGTTTAGCTCTGACGGCTGCATAAGCTTCAGGCATTACGACTAGCATCGCAATTACTATCCCACTACAGTCTTTGGGGCTCCCGTGACTCTCACTCCGGCCTCAATGGCTTGATTGAGTACTTCTGCCAAACTAACCACTGCTGCAAGCAGGACAAACAAAAAGACTGCGCTATTACTGGTTTTGAGTGTGCTAGGTTTGGCAGTATATAAAGTGCCATTCGTCTTTTGATCTTCTGTCTTGGGGAGGTAGTAATCCCGATGAGCCATTGTTCGGAAAAATAAGAGGGCGCTATAAATGGTGAAAGAGGTGATACCCAAAAAGCTAGCTAACTCTTGGTGAAGACAGGGCTCGGGATGCCAATAGTTACCATAGGCATCACCAAAATAAATGTAGCTAATGCATAAGAACTGGTAGCCCAGGATTAGTACCCTCATTACGGAATATCATTTCATAATGTTTTCAGTCGACCATGAAGATGCATAGTCCAATTACCCCGTTAACAACAATCATGACTGTTGCAAAGACGGTATCATAGGCAATAAATTCAGAGCCTTCGCGCCCTTCCAGCATCATGATAATGATCAGAGAGACTTCATAATGGTGACGCTAATTGAGAGTACCAGGGTTCCATAGGGCTTACCGGTTTTATGCGCTATGACTTCAGTATGGTGAACTGCAGACAAGACAGCACCAATCAGGGTGGAGCCTATTAAGGCAATAAACCAAGTTTGGCTCAGCAAATGTGTCATATGGCTATCTCGGTGTAGAGCTCCAATTCAGGTTAAGCTTAGGTGGGTAAGACTTCTATTTAAAAAGGTTTACATAGATATGGATACGAAGGCAATCGTTTTATTTGGTCATGGCGCTCGTGATGTCCGTTGGCGCGAGCCCTTTGATCGTCTAGCTACTCTCTGGAAAGCCCGGCATCCAAATGTGGTAGTGGAATTGGCCTTTTTGGAATTGATGCAACCGAGTCTTGAAGAGGCCATCGCCTCTCATGTGGCTAGTGGTGCTACTGAGGTAATAGTGGTGCCAGTTTTTTTTGGCCAAGGGGGCCATTTGCGTAATGACTTTCCAGTTTTGTTATCTGCTTGTCAGGATAAGTTTCCTCAGGTGAGCTTACGCGCTACGCCTGCTGTCGGTGAAGATGAGACTGTCTTGCAAGCCATTATTGAATTCAGTGCTAGAGCTCTTTAAGTTTTCTGCTTGATTGGTGTTATCTCTGGCTTGCTGTTTTTCTCTCAAGGCTTCGCCAACCATAATCAGTGCTGGAGATTTACTATCAAACCAGTCATTTGCTTTGCCATTGGCTAGCTCTCCTAGCGTGCTAGACCAGTGACGCTCATTCTTCGCGCTGACGGCTTCTAAAATATGTACAGGTGTATTGCTGCTTTGCTGTGAGCCGTTATCTATCAATTGCTTGGCAATGTGTGCGGCATCTTTACGACCCATGTAATACACCAAGGTATCAGCTTGAGGGTTTTGAATTGGCTGTTTCTGACTACCGTTATCGCCAAGATTTTCAGTGCCTTGTGCCAAAGTAACAAAAGCCACGCTTCTACTGACGCCCCGCAATGTGAGTGATTGCTGAATGGCCGCAGCGCCAGCCAATGCGGCTGTAATGCCAGGCACCACCTCTACTCTAATTCCTGCTTTTTTTAGGGCGCGAATCTCTTCGTCAGCCCTGCCAAACATCATGGGGTCGCCACCCTTAAGACGAACAATTACTGTGTATTTTTGTGCGGCATCAATTAATCTTTTGTTAATGAAATGTTGTGCTGAAGACAGCTTGCCACAACGTTTACCAACAGGCTCTTTAATAGCTTGTGGACAGAGTTCGAGCATCGCTGGATCCACCAATGCATCATGAAACACAATATTAGCTATCCCCAAAAGCCTGGCACCACGCACGGTAATCAGATCGGCTGCGCCAGGGCCGGCACCCACCAAATACACCCTACCGAGTTTATTTACATTACTCATTTTTTGCTAATCGTGACCTAGTTGCTTGCTAGACTGCTACGGGTATCGCGCCAACTATTTTGGGTGGTCACGCTAAAGAGGTCAAACTGCTTTAGTCCGATATCCAAATTTTGGTCGGAACGCAGCTCAAAAGCATCAAAACCTACGCGTGCACCTTGTAAAAGTTGATCAATTAAGACATCCCCAATCGCACGGACCTCACCTTGCCATTGAAAGCGGTCTCTAAATAGGGCTGCAGTACTAAAGCTTCTACCATCTCTAAAAATAGGGAAGTGTGCCCCAACCACTGGCCAAAAACTTTTACCTTCCTCAATGAGTTCAGCATGCTTGAGGATGTCATCATCGGCAGAAAACCACACACCAATTTCACCCTGGCTTACTCTGCTGATGATGTCAGCATTTTTGTGATGCGTAATCCACCAATGAAACGGCACCAATACTTTATGTAATCCATGTTCTGAATCCGCTATGCCACCTTCATCACGCTCACCATCCCAGACCTGCCATTCATTAGTGATGAGGGTGGGCTTGCCATTTTTTGGAAAGGAGATAATTTGCTGGTTCATAGTTTTTCCATCACTAGGCTGTTGCCCCCTTCGAGTGCTTGCCATTGCTCTTATACGCCGCCTCTTTAAAGGGTATTGCACCCAGGCGTCTATAAGTTTCGATAAAAGGCTCATCGCATGTACGTTGCTCGACATAGGTATTAATAAGGCTAGTCATGACATCAGGGATTTCATTAGCGTAGAAAGAAGGGCCAATCACTTTGCCAATAGAAGCATCATTACCTTGCTCGCCACCCAAAGTAATTTGATACCACTCTTCACCATCCTTATCGACACCCAGGACACCAATATTGCCAACGTGGTGATGGCCGCAAGAATTAATACATCCTGAAATGTTTAAACTGATGTCACCCAAATCAAATAGGTAATCTAAATTATCAAAACGTTCTTGAATTACTTTAGCAATAGGGAGTGACTTCGCATTAGCTAGTGAGCAGAAATCCCCACCAGGGCAAGCAATGATGTCGGTAAGTAATCCAATATTGGGTAGGGCTACATTATGGCTCTTAGCTGCGCGCCAAAGATTGAGTAATTGCGTTTGTTCAACATCTGCCAGTACTAAGTTTTGCTCATGCGTAACGCGCAATTCGCCAAAACTATATTGGTCTGCTAAGTCGGCAATGGCGTTCATCTGCGCGCTAGTGGCATCCCCGGGGGCAACAGTGCCATGTGGCTTGAGCGAGAGAATCACGCTGGCATAGCCGGGCACTTGATGGGGTTTGACGTTACGCTCTAGCCAACGGGTAAAGGCAGCTCTTTCAGCTTCTGGCGCAGCAGCAAGAATAGCTTCATTGTTAACTGCATGGAACTTTTGGTATGCCGGCTTTGTAAAGTGTTTAGCAACACGTTCCCACTCAGCCTGTGTGAAATTATCTTTACTCGGTTTTGCTTCATTGTGAAGTTTTTCCCATTCACCTTCAACTTGGCGTGCGAACTCTTCTGGACCTAAAGCCTTTACTAAGATCTTGATACGGGCTTTGTAGAGATTGTCTCTTCTACCAAAGCGGTTATATACACGCAAGAGTGCAGTCAGATAACTTGGCAGAACTTGCCATGGCAAACCTCGCTTAATTAATGATCCCAATATGGGTGTACGGCCCATGCCTCCACCTGCATAGATATCCGCAGTGAGTTCATTCGTCAATTCACCATTATTAATAGCTGGATTTTTCTTGAGCTCAATGCCGACATCATGGCAAAGCAAGACAGTGCGATCTTCTTTAGCGCCATTAATTGCAAACTTAAACTTGCGTGGCAGGTGAGCAAACTCTGGATGTAAGGTTGACCATTGGCGCAGTAGTTCACAAACAGGACGGGGATCGACATATTCATCTGCAGCAACACCAGCAAAGGCATCGCTGGTGATGTTGCGAATGCAGTTACCCGATGTTTGGATCGCATGCATTTCTACTTTGGCTAACTCAGCCAAGATATCTGGAGTCTGCTCTAGCTCTACCCAGTTGAACTGAATGTTTTGACGAGTCGTAAAGTGACCATAGCCACGATCATATTTATCGGCAATGAAGGCGAGGGCACGCAATTGCTTGGCACTTAGCAAGCCATAAGGAATGGCGACACGCAGCATATATGCATGGCGCTGATGGTAGAGGCCATTCTGTAGACGGAGAGGGCGGAACTCTTCTTCGGCCAGTGTGCCGTTAAGGTGTCGTTCAACCTGGTCTCGGAATTGGTTAACCCGTTGATCTACAAGAGATTGGTCAATATAGTCATATTTGTACATAGACCCTGATTGTCTAGGGCTATAACCATAACTACAAATACTTAAATATTGAATCTATATATATAAATGGGTATAAAGAAGGCTGGTATATTTTAATGTCCTTGTTTTCTGGTCTAGGCTTAGTGTTCGTACTTTGAGTCAAGAAAAGAGTGGCAAGGTGCCGCTCTATTAAGAATGGACCCAACAATCTTAGTGCCAGAACCCACACAACGCCTCTTGAAACCTTAGGCCATTCAATGCAACCCCTTCGGGCTGATAAAGGCCATATCGCTTATAGACCAGATATTGATGGCTTACGCGCCATAGCAATCCTGTTTGTTGTGGTCTATCACGCATTCCCCAGTGTGATTCCCGGCGGCTTTATTGGGGTAGATGTCTTTTTTGTTATCTCAGGATTTTTGATATCTACCATTATCTATAAGCAGTTGATGGCCGATGATTTCAGTATTGTTCAGTTCTATATACGGCGTATTAAACGTATTTTTCCCGCCCTGTTTGTGGTTCTCACTTTTTGCTTTGCATTTGGTTGGTTTAATTTACTGGCAGATGAATTTGCCCAATTAGGTCTTCACATGGCTGGGGGCGCAGGCTTTGTAGCTAATTTGGTATTTTGGAATGAAAGCGGCTATTTTGATAACGCTTCTGATACAAAGCCACTTCTGCATTTATGGTCGCTGGGGATTGAAGAGCAGTTCTATTTTGCATGGCCAATTTTGGTTTTCCTAGTATGGAAAAGGAGGGTTAATCTCCTTTGGCTAGGATTGGCTATGGCAATAATCTCATTTGCGATAAACGTGTATGAGGTACATCATGAATTGCATTTCACCGCAGCTTTTTATTCCCCTATTACACGTTTCTGGGAACTCATGATTGGGGCTATTCTGGCCTACATTGCGCTCGATCGCAAAAAAACGCTTACTGTACTTGGGGCATCCAATGGTTTCTTAGGTCAATCGAGGCTGAACCACTGCATTTCAATTCTTGGTTTTGCATTGCTGGTCTTTGGCGCTGCACTCATTAACAAAGAGTCGTCTTTTCCAGGCTATTGGGCTCTATTGCCTACTTTAGGTTCTGCATTTTTGATAGCCGCTGGCCCGCATGCCTGCATCAATCGCATACTGTTATCTAATCGCCTGTTGGTGTGGATTGGCCTGATCAGCTTTCCACTGTATTTGTGGCATTGGCCGCTACTTTCTTTTGCGCATATTTTGCAGGGTCAATTACCTTCTGCTGAAATTCGTGCCTTGATGCTTATAGCGTCGATTGTTTTATCGGTCTTGACTTATTACCTTATTGAAAAACCAATTCGAACAAATCAATTTAATAAAACTAAGGCAAGCATCTTGGCCGTTCTCCTGATAATAATTGGGTATATCGGCTTTAATGCGTATCAGCGTGATGGGCTGACATTTAGACTGAATCAAATTCAATTTAGGCTTCCACCACTTTTACATACCTTATCTATTAAGGACCCATCGGAATCTGCTTTAAACATTGGACCCCCAAAAATTGATTGTTCTTTGCCAAAAGTAGGCGCTCCTGTGGATGCGATCTGTTTTACAAAAGAAGAGTTACGTAAGCCCGCATTATTTTTATGGGGCGATTCTTATGCAGCTCATTTACTGATTGGATATGAAGAGTACTTTGGCGCCAGCTATCGAATATCCCGCCTCGGATACAACGGCTGCCCGCCGATTTTGGGTATTGAGTTACCAAATCGCAAGAATTGCACAGCAGGTAATGAGCAAATTTTTGAGCGTATTGTGAGTCAGAGGCCTGCTAAATTAGTAATTGCTGCCAATTGGACCGACTATGACTGGCAGCAGATTGAGGCTACGCTAGTTAGGCTAAAGAGGGCTGGTATTGATGAAATTGATTTAGTTGGTCCGGCTCCAGTTTGGAGTGACAGTCTTTATAAACAGCTTTATCTGAAATATCTATCAGATCGAGACCCCAATATCCCCTATCGAATGTGGTTTGGATTGAGCAAGCAAAGAGACTTTTTACTTATCGATCCAGACATGGAAAAGATGGCCGAAAAGTTGAACGTGAAATACATTTCAATCGTAAAAATCTTATGCAATACAGAAGGGTGCATTACTCGATTTGGTGATACCAGTGATTCTCTAGAGAGTATTGATGCGGGGCACTTTACAAAAACAACATCCCGTTATGTTGTTTCTCATTTTCCGAGATGATAGTTTTTATCATTTAAGAATCTAAGACAAGCTAAAAGAGCCCTTGAAATTCAGCGCTTATGGCTATGGATCAATCTTAAGTATTAAAGACTAAATTCCCTGTAATGCCTGTAGAGATTGGCAATCGATGCAAATCCCAAAACGACAATCAGAACGGCAAAAAGGTAGTCAGTTGTCAGGTAGGTAAACACACCTGTTTGAATAGCAATGGCTGCGGCAATAAAGGCAGCGATTGCACCGAGCACCACTAACTTGAAGTTCGGAATAAATGCGCCCAAGGTAATGGCAACAAACAATAGAACGAGTTCAGAAACCAGTTGATCCGCCATCAAGAAGATTCCGTTGGTGAACTCGGGATTAGTCAGCTTGCCAACAACTGCGAGCACCAGAATACTGGCGAGCACCGCAAAGTTGAGCTTGGCTTTCTTGAGAATGCTGAGGAGTTGATCATTCATGATGGCAGAGTCTTCCTAACTTTTACTTCTATTAGTAATTGGGGCTGCCGCTGAATACTAGGCTGATGCCAATCCACAATAGGATGAAGGCAACCAAAATGGTGAAGCCAATCTTCTTTAGGAAATACTCCAAGGTATCCATATAAGCTTCATCATTACGACCAAAGTATTGATCAAAGCGTTTCCATACCAGGCGCCCTACTACTAGCGGAAGAAGCATGGCGACGATGCCGAAAATAATAGTAAACGTGTTATCCATGAGGTTTATATTCTTTCTTGCGAATTGCTTATTTGTATCTAGTGGTTGCCAGTAAAGGCAGGGAAGTCATATAGCATACAGGGATTATCGGACAGGATGGCTTTTCTAAGCTCTGGATCAGATACCCAAGATCCAAGCAGATCGCAGAGATCAGCGTCATGCGGCATTTGCTTTTTGACCATGACATGAGGCCAATCGCTACCCCAGATTAATCGCTTGCTGTTAGCCTTGATTACGGCATCATTAAAAACTTGCATGTCCGCATAGGGAAAGTTCCCATCACAAATGCGATAAGGTCCAGTCATCTTGACCCAGGCTTTGTTATTTTTCAGAAGCTCTAGCAGACCCTGAAAACCTTTGTCATTGATGCTATGTTTTGTATGGGAGTAACCAAAGTGACCAAAGACCAAGTCAACCGGAAAATCTGCAAATGTATTAGCGAGATCGGGGTATTCATTAACGTGGGCGAGTAGCTCTAAATGCCAACCAAAAGGTTGAATCCGTTTGGCGATGGCAGTTAATTCCTCAATCGGTAAACCCTTCGATTTATCGGCAACATCGACAACATTACAACGAATGCCTCTCACGCCAGCTTGATGAAGTCTCTCCAGTTCGGCATCTGCAATATTGCTATCTATGACTGCAACCCCACGAAATTTATTAGGGTTCGTAGAGAGTGCTGCGAGCATGGCTCGATTATCGGTGCCGTATACGCTGGGCTGTACTAAGACGGCGCGATCAACCCCCAACATATGTAATAGAGATTCGTATTGGGTCAGCGTAGCATCAGGCGGAGTGTAGATACGCTCCCGTACATAAGGAAACTCCAGAGCTGGCCCACATATGTGAGCATGGCAATCCACTGCCCCAGCAGGAAACACAATCTTTGGTGATCGAATTTCTGGATCTGGGGCTTGGCAGACTGGTGCAGCGTCAGTTGATTTCAATTTACTGTGGACAAATTACTGAGGTTCAATGTTGGCGTCTTTGGCAATCTTCTGATACTTCGCCATTTCTTCGCGCACAAACTTACCGAACTCTTGTGGGCTCATGGGGGTTGCTTTGATGCCTTTAGACTCATAAGCAGTTTTCACTTCGGGAGATTGCATCGCCAGATTGATATCTTGATTAATCTTTTTCACAATTGCTGCCGGTGTGCCGGCCGGCGCCCACACACCAAACCAAAGACCAATTTCAAAGTTGGCATAGCCTAACTCGGCAATACTAGGAATATCTGGTACAGCAGCATTACGCGCCTTACTAGTAACCCCAAGTGCTCTCACTTTGCCGCCTTTGAGTTGACCGATGGCAGTATCGAGTGGTGCCATATAAAAAGCGGTACGCCCGGCCATGGTATCTTGAATCGCTTCTGGAGATCCTTTGTAAGGCACATGTATGAGCTTGATGCCCATCATTTGATTAAAGTATTCAGCCGCAAGGTGAGTTGAGCTACCAACGCCAGCAGATGCAAAAGTAATCTCGCCTGGCTTTGACTTGGCCGCAATAATCAAATCACGAACGGATTGATAAGGACCATCTGCGGAGGTGATTAAGACGTACGGTGTTTGCCCAAGGATATTGACATCTATTAGGCTTTTGAGTGGGTCGTAAGGTAGCTTTTTATAAATGGCTGGATTGGCTGCATATGAGGCGGATTGCACTAGAAGGGTATAGCCATCCGGTTCAGCACTGACAACTGCACCAGTACCGATTAAGCCACCAGCACCAGGACGATTTTCAATAATGACGGATTGTTTCCAAGTCTCAGAAAGGTTTTTGGCAACAATTCGGCCGGCAATGTCAGCGCCGGATCCAGTAGTGAGGGGCACAATCATTTTTACCGTGCGATTAGGGTAGCTTTGCGCGTTAGCCGTGGAAATCAGGTTGAGGCAAAGCCCTAAGCCAATGAATAGGCTCAACATCAAGTTGCGCTTGGGTAAACGAGGGGATTGCAATGTCTTTTGCATCATGTCTCCTAAGTATTTTTATAGTTTCATTGGATAATCTACCATGCTCCTTTCAAGATCTCCATGATCAAGATGGGAAATATACAAATTGCTGAACCAGCTAGAAAGCAGAGACAAATGAGCCAAATACTAGAAAAACAGATCACCAAGGTGAACGGGGTCGATATTGCCTATCGTTTCGATGGCCCTAGCGATAGCCATGTGGTGATGATGGCCAATAGCCTCATGTCTGACTGCAGTATGTGGGATTGGAATGTGCCTGCATTAAGCGATCGTTATCGAGTCCTTCGTTTTGATAAGCGTGGCCATGGCGATTCCGAAACAACCCCAGCGCCCTACAGCATCCCTCAATTGGCGGATGATGCAGTAGCATTATTGGATGCCCTGAAGATTGATAAGGTCCATTTCATTGGACTATCGATGGGCGGGATGATTGGTCAGCAACTAGGTGCCCGTTTTCCGGAGCGAGTCTATTCTTTATCTCTCTGCGACACAGCAAGTGAAATGCCTCCACGTAGTTTGTGGGAGGAGCGTTTTGAGCTTGCGCGCAAAGAAGGCATTGCTGGCTTGGTAGATGGCACCATCAAGCGCTGGTTTACGGCACCATTCATTGCTCGCGCGCCTCAAGATATTGCCAAAGTGCGCGAGATGATTTTGGGTACCGGAGTTGAGGGTTACCTGGGATGCGCAAGTGCCGTAAGGGATATGGCACAAACTACTATGCTCTTAAAAATTAAGACCCCAACATTGATTCTGACAGGGCGTCAGGATCCAGCCTGTACGGTCGATCAAGCCATTGTGCTCAACCGCATGATTGATGTCTCAAAGTTAGTCATACTGGAAGATGCAGCACACTTATCTAATATTGAGCAAGCAGAGGCATTTAACCGCACCATTAGGGACTTTATTGATACAGTGGATAATGCTTTGTAGAAAAATATTTAAAAATTAAAGCGCTATGTCGATGAAAAAAACAGATCTGTATAAAAACCTAGCTCTGGCAACTGCACAACGCATGAAAAATGCTGCTAAGACGCCAAAGCCAGGTACGGCAGAGGGCATTGCTAAAACCAAAAAGGAGCTGGCTAGTAGCAATCCTATGCTCGCCTCTTTGATGGGCAAGACAAAGACAAAGTCAAAATCAAAATAGATCGCCGCATTGCAATCTAAAAATCATTATCTTTTAGTTGATTTCTTAAAGACTTTCGCAGCTTTTGCGATTGTTTTTCACCATTTTTCGAACTATGGTCAGTTGGCTGAGGATGCTCGAAACTCTTTTCCAATAATGATGACTTGGCTGTTTGAATATGGCCGTTTTGCTGTGCAGATCTTTTTGGTGCTGGGTGGTTATTTGGCGGCTAAGTCACTCACGCGTGCAAAAGATTTAAAAAATCCACACATTCTGCTTAGGACGATTTTCAATCGTTACATACGATTATTCGCTCCTTATGTAGTGGCATTAATTATTACTATTACTTGCGCATGGCTTGCACGTTTTTGGGTTCAAGATGAATTTGTTGGAGAATCAGAAACATTGGGGCAATTTCTAGCGCATTTATTTTTCCTTCAGGGTATTTTAGGTTTAGATTCAATTTCTGCTGGCATATGGTATGTGGGAATAGATTGGCAGCTATATGCCATCCTGGCGATCCTCTTAGGAATGTTTCCTGCCTTCAGATCCGCAATCTGGATTTTGGCTATAGTCTGCGTTTTATCTTTGCTGTACTTTAATAGACATGGTGAATATGAAAATTATTTCATCTACTTCATGGGCCCTTATGGCTTAGGCGTTCTGGCACAGCTTTGTAAAAATTATCCTGATCAATTGATTAATCGCCTCGCCAGCCTGCTGATAATAGTGATTGGGGTAGCTATTGTTATTAGTAGTTTCCAGCAGATTTGGTTTCGTAACTTTTTAGCTTACGTTGTTGCGATTATGCTGATTTTTTGGGGTGATTGGGCGTACCTTGATCGATGGCGTGAAAAGAAAAATTCACGAATGCATAAGTTGGTGAATGGCATCTTGTGGTGTAGCAGAAGGTCGTACTGCGTTTTTTTAATGCACTTCTGTTTTATTTTGCTGGCTAATACGATTTATATCAGCTGGGGCATGAGTCAACACCATGATGGCGCAACGGCGATCGTCCTAATATTTTTTTCTATTGTGGCAAGTTGGCAGGCCGCTAATTATCTCTATCGATGGGTAGAACTACCATCTAGGAGAATTAAATTCTAAATACCCATATCCTTTAAGACGCGAAAGATTTCTCGATAAGCCTTAGGGGGTTTATTGGTTTCTTTTTCTTTTCGAGCATTGCGAATAAGGGTGCGCATGTTCTGAATATCCATATCGGGATATTGCTCAATCATCTTGGTAAAGGTTTCATCATTTGCGATTAGGCGATCACGATAAGACTCTAGATGATGCAGCTTTGCAGTCTCTGCCTTGCTAATCCCTTGGATGGCATCTAAACGTTTCTGAATGGCATCCAACTCTTCTTCATCTAAAAAGCGCATGAGTTTGCCAAGATACTGCTTATGACGACGGATTGCCTCAAAACTCTTAATCTTGTTGGTTTCAGCAATGGAGGCCTTAATAGCCTCATCCATTGGTATGGTCTTCAAGGCATCAGTACTAAGCGCTGCTAGAACTTCAGCCAGCTTTTGGCGCTCGGTCATCAAGCGCTTTAGCTCGGATTTGCTGGGCCCATCATCAAGATCATCTTTCTTGGGGGTGCGGTTCTTTTCATTGACATGCATATTGTTATTTTAGACGGGTATTAAACTTTAATTATTCTTTATTGATTTTCTGTTTTAGTAGCTTCAGATCGGCGCTAGAAAATAACTGGCTTCTTCCAATGATTGATGTAGGCTTTAATCTGCCGGACTGTACATGTCTTCGTAAAGTGGGAAGCGAGATTTCTAAAAACTCTGCGGCCTCTTCTGCTGAAAATGAAGTATTTCTGAGATGTCCAAATACTTGCTCATGCGTGTATTCAGTCTCTTGGAAGGCATTTATTGCAACTAAAGAGAAAAATTTAATGCGTTCTTTCGAGGGCATTTTTTGCACATGAGCAAAAAGATCCTCTGCGTTCATGAATTGAGTCATATATAGATCTAACTTTCTGTATTGAAATGGCTTGAAGTTGTCATTTAAATCGAATTGATTTTTTTAATTGAGTGTAAAAATTTTCATGAGGCCCTATTTGGCAAAATTTAATCCAAGTTATTTCTATTGCACCTGCAAAATGATCAAATTGGTATGCCATTAAATATTCTTTTGCGTTAAAGCGAAATTTATAAACAAATACACCCTGAAGGTCTCCTAGCTTTTGTTGACCTATCCTAGGGTTATCGCAAACTTCAGCGACCCTGATTTCAATTGCTAACTGCAAAGGCTTGGAAGCCTTTTTTACAAACTGGGTAAAAGCTTTTTTAAAGGTAGTTCTCATGATCTAATATTAGATCAATACTGATTTTATATCAAATCAACAAAAGTAACAAGAATTACTTGATTCGTTAGGATGGTGAATAATGAGTACAGTGCTCCATATACATATAAATACAGAGACATGACCCAAGCCTCTTCACAAAACACCTACGACTACATCATCATCGGCGCTGGCAGCGCGGGCTGTATGTTGGCTAAACGCCTGACTGAGAACCCCGCTAAACGAGTTCTTCTAATTGAGGCTGGTAAGAACGACAACTACATCTGGATACATGTACCAGTTGGCTACTTATATTGCATCGACAACCCAAGAGCGGATTGGCGTTTTAAGACTGCTGCTGAAAAAGGTCTCAACGGACGCTCACTGCTATATCCACGCGGTCGGGTTTTAGGTGGCTGCTCATCTATCAACGGCATGATTTATATGCGTGGCCAAGAAGGTGATTACGCATCTTGGGTTCAGGCAACCGGTGACGACTCATGGTCTTGGAAAAATGCATTGCGTCGCTACAAATCATTTGAGGACTATCACGGTGCTGCTAATCAGTGGCATGGCAAAGGCGGTGAGTGGACTGTGTCTCAGCAGCGTTTGCGTTGGCCCATCATGGATGTTTTCAAAGAAGCTGCAGTAGAGGTAGGCATTCCGGCATCAGATGACTTTAACCAGGGCGATAACTTCGGAGTCGGTTACTTTGATGTGAGTCAGCGTAAAGGTTGGCGCCTGAATACTTCCAAAGCATTTTTGCGTGATGCCGCTAAGCGGTCTAACCTCACTGTGATTACTGAAGCGATGGTTAATAAGTTATTAATTGATCCAAGTTCTAAAAATTGCTTCGGCGTTCAATATATTCAAGATGGCAAAATAATCGATGTGCGTTGCACTGCTGCTGATGCTACCCATCAAGGCGAAGTGATTTTGAGTGCAGGCGCCATTGGTAGTGTGCAGGTTCTAGAGCGCTCGGGCGTTGGATCAGCTACGCATCTGAATAAACTGGGCATCCCCGTCATCACAGATTTACCGGGCGTGGGTGAAAACTTACAAGACCATTTGCAATTGCGCATGATCTACAAGGTCAATGGTATTAAGACTCTCAATACGAAGGCGAACACCTGGTTTGGCAAGCTGCTCATTGGCATGGAGTATGCATTTAAGCGCTCTGGCCCGATGTCGATGGCCCCTTCACAGCTGGGTGCTTTTGCATATAGCTCACCAGATCAGCCCTCTGCCAATTTGGAGTATCACGTGCAACCGCTATCACTAGAAAAGTTTGGCGAAGATTTGCATTCCTTTAATGCAATTACTGCCAGCGTTTGTAACTTGCGACCAACATCACGCGGTAGTGTGCACATCAGCTCGATTGATCCAGAAGCGCCTCCAGTGATTGCGCCCAATTATTTATCAACCGACGAAGATCGCAAAGTAGCAGCAGATGCATTGCGTCTCACGCGCAAGATTGTGGCAAGCCCCGCGCTCAAGCCATATACGCCAGATGAGTACAAGCCAGGCAAGCAATATCAAAGTGATGAAGAACTCATCAAAGCCGCCGGAGATATTGGCACGACAATTTTTCATCCAGTAGGCACCTGCAAGATGGGGCGCGATGATGATCCGATGGCAGTACTAGATTCACAATTACGAGTGAGAGGCATTCATCATCTGAGAGTGGTTGATGCCTCCGCAATGCCAACTATTACTTCTGGCAATACTGCAGCGCCTACGATGATGATTGCGCAACGCGCTGTTGAATTGCTTACTGGTGAGTAGTTCAAAAATATCCGGCAGTTCGCAGTTGCATCCCGGGCTTCCTGCAAGCCATTTATTGCTAGCGCTCGCCATCGTTGCTGTTTGGGGAACGAACTTTGTAGTGATCAAGGTTTCTCTTGAAAGCTTCCCACCATTTTTGTTCGCCGCCCTGCGATATATCTTTGCTTTATTGCCGGTAGTATTTTTTATGCCTAAACCCAAAGTCTCTTGGGTAAACCTGTGTATCTATGGTTTGGCAACTGGGTTAGGGCAGTTCGGCGTGATGTATTTCGCGATTGATGGGCGTATCTCCCCTGGACTTGCATCATTGGTAATTCAGACGCAGGTATTTTTTACGATTGGCTTTGCGATGTTCTTTGCTAAAGAAAGTCTCAGGTTGTATCAGGCAGTGGCCGTAGCGATAGCGATGACGGGTTTGGTCATTATTGCGCTGCACACCGATGCTACAACGACTTTCCTGGGTCTGGCCTTAGTCGTGTTTGCCGGTTTCTCTTGGGGGATTGCAAATACAGTGAGCCGCAGGGCTGGTGCCATCAATATGCTGTCTTATGTAGTTTGGGCAAGCGCTTTCTCAATACCTCCTTTACTGCTTGTTTCACTCATTTTTGAGGGTGGTGCCAGCCATTTATGGGAAGTTACCTTGGTGGCGCCCATGGGAGCTTGGATTGGAGTGCTCTGGCAGGCATGGGCTAATACTCTGTTTGGCTATGCTGCTTGGGGCTGGTTGCTCTCTAGGCACCCAGCAGCTGTGGTCGCTCCTGCCCCCCTGCTAGTACCTATCTTTGGAATGGGGGCGTCAGCCTTTTTCCTGGGTGAGACCTTGCCAGACTGGAAAATCATGGCTGCAGGCCTCGTAATTGCTGGTTTAGTGGTGAATCTTTTCTGGCCCGCATTGCGGGAAAAAAGTCGTCAGTTTTTTTAAAACGACCTTTATCCCTAGGGGCTAATGTAAAACCCTAATACTGAGCCCTTTTTTTGCCCCTAAATGACTGTAAGATAGCCACTCGCCTTAAGAAGTACCTAAAAAAGAACTTATTTAATTAGCATTTTTAGTCATGGAGACTTTATGAATATTCGTCGTCACATTTTTGCAGTGGCAGCTGCTGCAATGTTATCAACCGGCGCTTATGCTGCCGATATCAAAGTAGGCGTAATCGGCCCATTCACTGGCGGCTCAGCTTCAATGGGCGTGAGTATGCGTGATGGCGTGCGTTTGGCTACTAAAGAAATTAACGCAGCTGGTGGCATTGACGGCAACAAGATTGTTTTAGTTGAGCGCGATGACGAGGCTAAAAACGAGCGTGGCGTACAAATTGCACAAGAATTAATCAATAACGAAAAAGTGGCTGCTACTCTGGGTTATATCAATACTGGTGTGGCCTTGGCATCACAACGCTTCTTCCAAGAGGCAAAGATTCCAGTCATCAACAACGTTGCTACTGGTACTTTGGTAACTAAGCAATTTCCAAATGCTGCTGAAAACTATGTATTCCGTACCTCTGCTGCTGACAACATCCAAGCTCCAATGATCGCTAAAGAAGCGGTTGAGAAGCGTGGCTTGAAGAAAGTAGCTATCTTGGCTGACTCTACTAACTATGGTCAGCTAGGTCGTGAGGATATGGAAAAAGCGCTCAAGACTTATGGCGTCACTCCAGTTGCTACTGAAAAGTTCAACCTCGGTGACGTTGATATGACTTCACAGTTGCTCAAGGCAAAAAATGCTGGTGCAGAGGTTATTTTGACTTATGCAATTGGACCTGAGTTGGCACAAATTGCTAACGGTATGGCGAAATTGGGTTGGAAAAAGCCAATGATCGGTTCATGGACATTGTCTATGGCCAGCTTCATTGATACAGCTGGCAAGAATGGTAACGGCGCAACAATGCCAGAGACTTTCATTCAGAATCCCCCAACAACACCAAAGCGTAAAGCTTTCGTTGAGGCATACCTGAAGGATTTCAAACCAAAGAACGGCATCATCGCTTCCCCAGTGTCAGCAGCTCAAGGTTACGACTCTGTATATCTCTTGGCAGCTGCTATCAAGCAAGCTAAGGGTACAGAAGGTCCAAAGATCTTGGCCGCATTGCAAGATCTGAAAACTCCAGTTGAGGGCGTTGTAATGACTTATAACAAGCCATTTAGCGCAACTGACCATGAGGCTATCAAAGCTAAAGATGTAGTGATGGGCATTGTTGAGGACGGCAAGGTTGAGTTCTTGAATGCTGAAGATGCAACAGCTAAGAAGAAGTAATCCTTCTTAGAGTGGGTGCGGAAACTCAAATTTTCCGTACTGAAGCAATTTAAAAGGTATTAATAAGCAAAACGCCGCCCGCAAGGCGGCGTTTTGCTTACAATGTCGGATCGTTCATAAAACAGTTTTAGAATTTTTTAGGTCTACATCATGGAAATGTTTGCACAAATCCTCTCCAGCGGTATAGCGGTGGGCATGATCTACGCGGTCATTGCTTTCGGCTTTCAGCTGACTTTTGCCACATCTGGCACATTGAATTTCGGTCAAGGTGAGGCCTTAATGTTGGGCGCCTTGGTTGGTCTGACCTGCGTTGACATGTTCGGCATGAACTACTGGCTCATGATTCCAATAGTCTGCCTTTTCGGTATGGTGCAAGGCGGCTTCGTTGAGCTGATTGGTGTTCGTCCCGCTATTAAGATTAAGTCTGAGTTCGGTTGGATTATGTCCACTATCGCATTGGGCATTATTTTTAAGAACGTCGCTGAAAACATTTGGGGTCGTGATGCATTGCCATTTCCATCCCCGCTGCCGATGGAGCCAATGGAATTTCTTGGGGCAAATATTTTGCCAATGGAAATCTTGGTTGTAGTCGGAGCCTTAGTCATGATGTTGTTGGTGGAGTTCTTTAACCGTAAAACAATTTACGGTAAAGCGGTTGTCGCAACGGCAAACGATCGCGATGCTGCCGGCTTAATGGGTATTAATACTAGCTTGGTAATTACCTTCTCCTATGCACTGTCATCCTTAACTGCTGCCTTCGCAGGTGTGCTGATTGCACCGTTGACATTAACTGGCGCTGCTATGGGTGGCGCTTTGGGTTTAAAAGCATTTGCAGTGGCCATTATTGGCGGCCTATCCAGTGGTATGGGAATCATTGTGGGTGGTTTGATTCTCGGAATTGTTGAGACTGCCACAGGCTTTTATATTTCTACTGGCTACAAAGACGTACCAGGCTTGATCTTGCTCTTATTAGTGCTTGCATTTAAGCCATCTGGTCTCTTTGGTAAAACTGCAATCAAGAAAGTTTAATAATGAAATCGAAGTCTCTATTACCCCTATTAATTGCAATTGTTGGCTTATTCAGCCTGCCTTTATTCATTAGTAATCCGTACTACATTCATTTGATAGAAACGATTCTGATTTACACCATTCTGTTATATGGCTTAGATATCGTGGTGGGTTACGTTGGTCAAGTTTCTTTAGGTCATGCTGCATTGTTCGGAATTGGTTCGTATACCGCTGGTGTATTGTTTTTCCATTTCGGCACTCCAATTTGGCTGACCTTGCCAGCATCAATCGTTGTCACAGCGATCTTCGGTGGAATCTTGGCCCTGCCTGCACTGAAAGTGATTGGACCTTATTTAGCCATGGTGACCTTGGCATTTGGAACAATTGCCCAGATCTTAATTAACGAGATGACATGGCTCACAGAAGGCCCATTAGGAATCAAAATTCCTAAGCCTGATCTGATGGGTGCCCCAATGTCAAAGGCACAGTTTTTCTGGTTGGTCTGTATTGTTTTGATTATTGCGATGGTAGTGGTTGACCGTTTTGTTAAATCCCAGATGGGCCGTGCTTTTGAGGCCTTACGTGATAGTCCGGTGGCTTGCGACTGTATGGGTGTCTCGGTTTATCGCTTCAAAGTCATTGCCTTCGTAATTAGTGCTGGCTTTGCTGGTCTGGCTGGTTGCTTGTATGCTTACTCGGAGCAATACATCTCCCCAAATACCTATAACAATGAATTAGCCGTCCTTTTCTTGTTGGCAGTCATTATGGGTGGCCGTAAGTCTCGTTTGGGTGCCTTACTAGGTGCGGCGATTATTGTTCTATTGCCAAAGCTTCTCGACGATATTAATTTATTCCGTATCGTTGCTTCTACGATCGCAGTTGTGGTTGCAGTTGGTGCGGCTATGGCTCTCTCCAAGAAAGTCACCACGCCAAGACGCGTGATGGTGCCTTTGGCAGGAGTGGTTGGTCTGGCAGCATTCTCATTCTGGTTAGACAGAATCTCCGATTGGCGTTTGAGTATTTTCGGCTTCATGATTTTGTTGGTGGTGTATTACCTTCAAAACGGTATCGTTGGTTTTGCGAAGAGCTTCTACCAATCCATCGTCGGTAAAACAGTTACCACCCGTGGTGAAAAAGCAGACGACATTGATGATTCAATCAGCTTCATTAGCGCAGTCAACAATCAAAATGCAGGCACCGAGCTTCTTAAGGTTGACTCTGTGCTGATGCAGTTTGGTGGCTTGAAGGCTCTGAACAATGTTGACCTCAGTATTAAGCGCGGAACTATTCATGGTCTGATTGGTCCAAACGGCTCCGGTAAGAGCACCATGATGAACGTTCTGACTGGTATCTATCAGCCTACAGCTGGTAATGTGCTGTATGCAGGTCAGAGCGTAGTTGGTCGCACTTCCTCTGATATTGCTTTATCTGGTATCGCACGTACCTTCCAAAACGTTCAGCTCTTCGGTGAAATGACTGCCATCCAAAATATTTTGGTTGGCTTGCATCACACCTTTAAATCCAATATGTTCGAGATTGCGCTGAACCTGCCAAGCTACAAAAAGGAATCGCAAGAAGCATATGCTCGTGCGATGGCCTTGCTGAAGTTTGTGGGCTTGGAAGATTTAGCGAATGAAGAGGCGCGTAATTTGCCATACGGTAAACAACGCTCCTTAGAGATCGCCCGTGCCTTGGCTTTGGATCCAGAATTGCTCTTGTTGGATGAGCCAGCTGCTGGTTTGACAGCCCCAGACATTAAAGAACTCTTGCGCATTATTCGTAAGATCCGCGATAGCGGTATTACCTTCATCCTGATTGAGCATCATATGGATGTGGTGATGTCAGTCTGCGATATCGTTTCTGTATTGGACTTCGGTCAGAAGATTGCAGAAGGTAAACCAGCTGAAGTTCAGGCAGACGAGAAGGTGATTCATGCCTACTTGGGTACTTAATCACTAGAACCATATTGAATCGGTAAATACCATGTTATCTATTAAGAATCTTGAAGCAGGCTACGGCAAAGTAAAAGTTCTGCACGGCATCAATATTGATGTTCCTAAAGGACAAGTCATTACTTTGATCGGGTCAAACGGCGCTGGTAAAACAACGACGATGCGTGCCATTACTGGCATGATTAAACCAACTGGCGGTGAAGTTACCTTAGGTGGTGAAAAAATTGATGGCTATGACTCTCATAAAATCGCACGCCTTGGTTTGGCACATAGCCCAGAAGGTCGTCGTGTATTTACGACGATGTCTGTGAATGACAATCTCCTCTTGGGTGCATTTCCACGCTTTACGGGTAGCCGTCCAAAGGGCGACATCAAGAACGATCTCGAGAGATCTCTTGAGATGTTCCCGCGCTTAAAAGAGCGTCGTAATCAATTGGCCGGTACATTGTCAGGTGGTGAGCAACAGATGTTGGCAATGGCTCGTGCCGTGATGCTCAATCCAGAGATCATTCTCTTGGATGAGCCTTCAATGGGCTTGGCACCAATTTTGGTTGAGGAAGTTTTCAGAATTATCTCTAATCTCAAATCACAAGGTGTGACGATGCTATTGGTTGAGCAGTTCGCTGCAGCGGCTCTAAAGGTTGCAGACTACGGTTATGTTCTTGAGAACGGTAAGATTGCAACGCATGGCCCAGCTGATAAGTTAATGCATGATCCAGCAGTGAAAGCAGCTTACTTAGGCGGTGCTAGTAGCCACTAGGATTTAGCAGCACCGTGTTATTCAAAAGCCCTCGAAAGAGGGTTTTCTATTGGAGAGTAAACCAGCCCTTAATTTTCTTGTTTTGAATTAGTCGGATGGCCTCACAGATTCAAAGTTAGCGCTCCTTTAATTAGGAGATTAACAGCAATGATAAGAGTGAAGATCGAGAAAATGAGTTGAGTATGCGGACCACTTAATTTTTTACCGAGAAGTAGTCCAATCAATAGTCCACCTAAGGCAGCAAGTGCAAAAGGCGCAGCAACGAAGATATTTAAGCTACCGCTAACTGCCGAGAATATTACTCCGCCACCAGTGATGATAGCGAGCACTCCCAGCGAGGTGGCAACGATGGATTTGACAGGTAGGTCGGTATAGCGCTTCAGTGCAGGCACGATGATGAAACCACCGCCAACACCTAAGAGGCCAGATAGGAAGCCTGCAATACTGCCGGCGAGCATCAGGGCGCGAGCACAAGGCAGGGTCCATTGGAGTTTCCCAATAGTAGGGTTGATGAGGCAGGGTGGAGGCTTTCTATTTTCTTCTAGGATGCCCTTAATCTGATTGCGAGCCTGCCTCAATAAACGAATAGCCACAAATAACAAGATGAGGCTAAAGAAAATCTGTAAGGGTGCATTCGGAATTTGAGGCGCAAGCCAAAGCCCTAGTGGCGATAGCGCTAAACCAAAGATCGCCATAAAACCTGCTGCTTTATAGCGCAAGATCTTATTTTTGAGGCCCAGAATGGCGCCAATAGTAGAAGCTAGGGCAACTGCACATAGCGCAATTGGGGCTGCCTCCGCAATGGATAGTCCCAGAAAGAAGACTAAGAGCGGTACAGACAAAATCCCGCCCCCGGCTCCAGTAAGACCCATGAGGATGCCTACCAGAGTGCCTAGTGCTGGGCCGATAAGGGTTGAGTAATCCATTGCAATTTATTTTATATTAATATAGTATATAAATATATATATTATTTATTCACCTGAAAGAATATGTTGACTACCAAGCCCACCCCCTTGATTAAAGACTTTTTTGACCCTGAAACTTGGACTTATACCTATGTGGTCTATGAAGATGAGGCAAGTCCATGCGTCATCATCGACTCTGTCTTGAACTACGACCCTAAATCAGGCAGAACTACTACCAAGTCTGCTGATGAGGTGATTGCCTTTGTTAAGAAGCGCCAGCTCCAAGTGGATTGGATCCTAGAGACCCATGCTCATGCAGACCATTTAACGGCTGCCCCTTATTTACAAAGTCAATTAGGCGGCAAGTTGGTGATCGGTGATCACATTGCTAATGTGCAGGTGGTATTTAAAGGTATCTTTAATCTAGATGATCACTTTAAAGCGGACGGCACTCAATTTGACTACTTACTGAAAGAGGGTGAATCACTCACATTCGGAAATCTCTCCTTAAAGGCACTTTTTGTACCGGGCCATACACCTGCTTGTATGGCTTATGAAATCGGCGATGCCATCTTTGTGGGCGATACCCTGTTTATGCCAGATGTCGGTACAGCCCGTTGTGATTTTCCGGGTGGTGATGCGAAGACACTCTATCGATCTATTCAAAAGATTTTGTCTTATCCTGGTCAGACCAAGTTGTATATGTGCCATGACTATCCGCCAAAAAATCGACCCGCGACTGGAGTGACCACTGTTGCTGATGAGAGGGTAAATAATATTCATGTACATGACGGTGTGACTGAAGCGCAATTTGTGGAAATGCGAACCACACGAGATAGCACTTTAGAGATGCCAACACTTATTTTGCCGTCTATCCAGGTCAATATACGAGCCGGACATTTTCCTGAACCTGATAGCAATGGAGTCTCGTATTTAAAGATTCCTTTGAATGCACCCTGATTAGAGAATGACCATGAATACACCATTCTCCAAATCGGAGTTAAAGAAGATGCAATCAGCCGCAGAGGATGCCTGCAAGCTCATGAAGGTCCTATCCAATCGAGATCGCATGATGCTCTTATGTGAAATCGGTCAAGCAGAAAAATGTGTTGGTGAGTTAGAGGCGGCACTGGATCTACATCAGCCAACTCTCTCGCAGCAACTTACCGTGTTGCGTAAAGAAAGGCTAGTGAAAACACGTAGAGAAGGCAAGCAAATTTACTACACCCTATCTAGCGAAGTTGCTGTTGCCGTAATGAGTTTGCTTTACAAGCATTACTGTAAAAAGTAATCAATTCTTTAACCGTTTTTAAAGGGAGTTCAATATGAAATGTAACGTCGGCGGTATCGATCGTATTTTAAGAATCTCAGTAGGCATTGTGCTGGTTGGACTTGCAGCTAACGGTATCGTAGGTTGGTGGGGTTGGCTCGGACTGATTCCTATGACTACTGGTATTTTCCGTTTTTGCCCAGCCTACTTATTATTGGGAAATAATTTTTGCTCTAAGTGAGTGCCGCAAGTTTTGATTAAGACATATTGTGATCAACTTACTCAATATGTCTTATTTGTATTTAAGACGGTAGTTTTTTGGTATAGATACCGTGTAGCAAAAAGATAGCAAAGAAGACAATACCAATCATCCAGTGTGTTGCAATAACCTCGTCTCGAATTTCTGCAGGGCCGTAGTACAACAAAGCGCCCGATACTAATAAAATGGCTAAAAAAGCCAATTGACTTAAACCACTCAATAACTTTCTTTTGGACTTCAGGCCCGCTTTCAGATGAAAGGGCAAGACTGAGCCTAGAGCCATCGTAGCCAATATGGCAGCAATGCCGTGCCATGCCAATACCGAATGGGTTCCCAATACGGCCCGTTCAATATGGAATTCATGTCCAAGTAAATAAACTGTCCCGGTGAGGGAGCAAGCAAACATACCAATTTGAACAAAGTGTTTTTGCCATGTTGGCATCTTGCCAAGGCGATTTGTATTCTTCATGGGGATTGGGTATCGGGGATGCGGATTGCTTGGGCAGAAAAATGACTTAAGCAAGGATGGCGAGTATTTCTGGAAATACTCACGACCTTAGTTAAGGCGTCTGCGTAGACACATCTAGTTGCGACCACTGAGTAAGACTCTGAAAACTCAATATGCCCTTGATTAAGGGGATTCACCATAAAGCTCTTTGAGCCGCTACTACGGTTTGCAAAGTAGAGGCTGCTAGTGGCAATCGCACCCGCTGACATGCTGCCAATCTGGATGAGTTCATGCGGTTTTGATGGATTACGGATTTGAATAGCTTGAGAACGACCTCCGAATATGCGGATATCCCCGCCCGCGTTGACTGATCCAGCTTGGACGCCATTAGCAAGTAAAGCTTCAACGGCTTTATCTACTGCGTAGCCTTTGGCAATACCACCAAGATCAAGGCAAAGCGGTAGTGACGATCGAACCAGGAAGTGTTCAATCAATTGGAGATCTTCAATACCTCCAAATGAGTAATTATTGAGCTTGCCATGCTTAGGGAGTAGGCCTGCTTCCACCAGGTGATGGCCAACCCCACAATTAAATACACCTTGGGATTGGAGGTAAATCTCTTTTGCGATCCTGAGAACCTCAGCTGTCCATGGGTGAATTCGAACAGGCTCTAAATAGGATCTGGCGTTGATCTGGGAAAGCTCGCTATTAGGATTGTGAAAGCACATCAGGAATTGCACTTGTTCAACAGCTAAAAAAGCCTCATCTAGCGCTTTCAATGGGGGTGATTGGTCTTCAATCCTGATTTCTACGAAAGTACCCAAGAGCGGCTTGCAGCGAATCATTTTGCTTTTAGGCTTAAGGTCTGATTTTTTAAAGCGATCTCATATAAGACCGCAACCCGCTTAACGCCATCAGTCAGATGTTTGCAGGAGAGAGTAGCACCACCAATATTCTGAATATCTTGATTGAGCTTGATGGGATCTACAGCCGTTTTTCCGACGAATTGTTTACGCCAGTTGGCTTCTGCTACTTCATATCCATAAGATTCAACATATTCCAGAATCTCAATTCCAGTTACTGCACCCGATGGATTGAGTGCTACCGCGTAAGTAATCATTTCATGTTTACCGACTACTTCATCTACGATAAACCAGCTTCCGTCAGCCGCCCTCCAAATTTGGTCTCCTTGAAAGGGGTGACGAATACTCGAAGCTGAGCGCATTTTGTCTTGCAGCTCATCGGCGATGATCATGGGATTTTTAACAAGCGATTTATTAGGTAGCAGTATCTTTTGGGCTTGTTCAACGGATACATAAATCTTGGCCTGTGCAATGATGGGTGCGCTTGTCATAGCTAGGCCAATGATGAATAGGGGGTGAGGTTTCCAGTTCATATTCATTTCATTAGTTCAGAGGAAATCCAACTTTGACGATAAATTCATTCACTGAATGGCTATCCCAAACTCGAGCATTGGAGCACTCGGCTTCCCCGCCACCCATGCAGGTTCCACCTTTGAGCTGATAGCGCCAAGCGCCCGTGACCCACCAATCTTTAGCGGCGTAGTGCATATTAGGCCCTACAAAAGTGGCACGTTGGACTTGATTACGTAAATTCAACTCTGAGTAGTCATTGTGGAAGCGTGCCTCAACGCCTGCGGACCATTTAGGTGCAAATCGATAACTCGCGCCCACAAGGAAGTCGAGCATCGATTCTGGTACGTTACCATTTTCAATAAACTTTAAGCGTTCATTCGCTACAACTACGTTACCTGCCAAAACCAATCGATCGTCAATGAAATTGGATTGCAAGAGTAGGCGAGCTTCAATTTCATCTTTGTTTCTTCCCCAGGTTGGTTCTAAATACAGACCAACGCCAACGGGCGATGTCACTGGATTGGTAAGTCGGTAAATAGCTTCTAGTGATCCACCCTCAATGCCACTTTTTCTATAGGGAGTGGCTGGGTCATGACTGGATGGCACTCCATACCCACCTGTACAGCTTGGGCTATCGCCACAAGCTTCTGAGTTGGTGTAATTCTGACTTGCGCTGGTGTAGTAGGAATTGATGTAACCAGCAATTTGTAAATCATTGGTAAGGCCATATTCCAACTCAGTCCTAGCTGTCCAGGCATCGTAGGTGCCGGCAGCTTGTTGTTTACTGAGTTGTAAGCGTTGTTCAAACTCGAGTTTTCCTTTGGGCTGGAGATCGAGGGTGTAAATCCAACCAAATGCACCTTCACCCGCATTTGCGAATGAGAAGTGCAGGGCTGTGGCTAAGAGGATGCTAAAGGCAACAAGTCTTTTGATAGTCATTTTCATGGTCTAGTAGGGTGGTCAATAAAAGTAAATGAGAATGATTCTTAATATACAGTAAATGAGAACAATTCTCAATTGAGAAATTAACCCTGCGTGCTTTGGTGTTGAGTTTTTGCCTGGGAATACCCCCTAGCTTGTAAGATTTGGGTCTATGGATTCAGAAGCCCTGGTGAAGCTGGTCACAATGAAGATGCCATTCGGCAAGCATGCTGGCCGTGCACTTGCAGACTTGCCTAGTAATTATTTAGCGTGGTTTGCGCGCGAAGGATTTCCGAAGAGCGAGCTGGGTCAGTTGCTAGAGCTGATGCACACCTTAGATCACAATGGCTTACGCGGATTATTAGCCCCTATCCAGCGGGCCTATGGACTTGCTCCCCATACCCGCAAGCAGTAAAGACTTACTTGGAGCGAACTATTGCTGTCACGCGATTGCGTTCATAGACCGCATTAGGTGAATCTGGCGGACTGCTTTGGGAGAGGGTGACCTGCAATGCACTTTGCGCCTGAATTTCTTGCGCCAGCTTTTGAGCCAGCTCAAGATTGTGGTCGTATTGAATCTGCACGCTGGCAACCTTTCCTGAATTGATATTGGAGATCAATGCCGTAAGCTTCTCAGCCGAATACTGATCAAAAAAAACGGGATACCAGCCACCCACCATAGGTTTGGCCTCCGAACTGCTCTTTTCAACTGGTTTACTGGACTTGCTTCCGCCGACCTCTATCGGTAGATGAAAGTCGATGCCAGTCTTCTGAATGAGCTCGGCATAGGAGATCGGCGCACTCATTTGCGCATCATCGGTGTTTTCAACCCAATAAGCCCAAGCTAATTTTTTGGCAGGATCGTAGACCAGCTTATAAAGATGACTCGGAATGGTGACCTTGCCTTTACCAATGCTGCCGGCATGACCCACAGATCCAGTAAAGACATAGACATCGCCTTTTACGCGCTTGATGTACATCCTGGTAGGCTCTTCAACCCGTTTGGCCCAGATGCCCTGATTGTTTTGCCGAGCCTGCGGCATCATATTTGCCAGAGAGAATGATTGCGCCATTCCCCTCTCGGTTGTCATGTCGCCAGCTGGCACGTTGTGACCCCGGTCATATCCACTGCCACGATAGTCTGCCAGTAGGGCGCGTTCATGTGCTGGGAGTCTGGCCTCTTCGTAGAACTGATTGGTTCGGCGGGGGTGCGTCGCCTGGAGTTGCTCGCTATTTAACCTCTCAACGGTGTAGATGGGCTTTTTGTCTAAAGGCGAGTAGTAGATCGCGAAATCATCAAAACAGAGGTCCCGACCGGCCTGGGCAGTACTAGGTATTTGTTGGGCTGGGAATAGATCTTGGCATTGGTCGAAGATAGCCAGGGTACTCAGTGGCAGCCAAAGTGAGCTAATTAAGAGGAATGTGGCCAGGAATTTCATTGCATGTCAGTGTAATGAGTGTCGATATCAGGTGGTAAAGGTTTTGCTCGTATTTGGGGATCAAGCTAGCCATATAGCTAGTATTGATGAGTGCTTAGATGTCTTTTGTCTGATATCTCAAGCAAGCAAAAACACGGCAGGACGGACTCAAGTACAAATGCGCTCATGAGCGAAAAAACACTACCGGTAGAAAATTTAGCCCATCAAAATACTAGATGTACGGGTTAAGCAACTCTTTCGAGGGGTGAAAATAGTAAAAAAGTCGGATTTTGAGCCCTTTTTTATTATATGAAATAAGCCCTTACTAACTTCTATAAGCTATTGAAATTAATACAGAAAATATCAAATTTACAGGCTCTCACAGGGATCATCTCTATTTCAAGACCTATAAGTTATGGAAATCAGTTTCCTTATTCTTGACTTGATATAAGAACCTTTTTACAGTGACTCATGTTTTTTACTTATTGCAATGCAACATAAATCTGAGTATTGATTTTTTGAGGCCCTGCAAGACTACAAATGATTAAATGTTTTTCTGCTAATTCGAGTGACACGCAACTAGCGCAGCCAGCAACGGCTTACGCTAAGAATTTGCTCGCTCATGCTCTATCCCCTGTCTACAGAGTCATGAATGGTCTATTGATTGTGACCGTGTTCATGACCGTAGGACTCTGGCTTTCCGGTAACGGAACTCAAGCAGGTGCTTTCGATTTAGCTCGAATCCTGGTTCCAGACGAAGCTCGCCATATAGTTTGGCAAAACGGTTTCAGCATGCTCGATCAGTATCAAGAAGCGACTGCTAAGGCATCTGCTGATGAAGAAATTACCAATGTACTTTACGGAAATTCATCGGCCATGCCTGGTAGTGGTTTATTTAGCGCCAAGCAACAAACAGTTGCCCTGTTGATGCCCTCAGTGGCGCATACCCAAGTAAAACCGATCTCCCACTTGGCTGATCGCATTCCTACTTCAAAAATTGATCCTGAGGCACTGGACTCAAAGCTGATGGTTTCCATTCAAAATCAACGCGCAGTAGCTGACTTTTTTGAGAAGAAGTACAAATTAGATCGCGCCAAGATTGAGGAATATGTTTCTAATACTGTGTTGATTGCAAAAGAAGTCAAAATTGACCCGGTGCTGTTGCTCGCCGTGATTTCGGTAGAGTCCAACTTTAATCCTCTGATCAAAAGCCATGCTGGTGCTGAAGGCTTGATGCAGGTGATGACTGCGATTCATAAAGATAAGTACGCATTGTATGGTGGCGCTACTGATGCAGTAAAGCCTGAGGTGAATATTCGGGTGGGCGCTTACATCTTGAAGTATTTGATTGCCACTAGCGGCTCATTACGTAATGGCTTGAAATACTATGTTGGTGCTGCAAATGCAGAGAATGATGGTGGCTATGCTGATAAGGTGCTGGCCGAAAGAAATCGTTTGATTAGTTTGTGTCAGCCAACAACATCTAATAAATTCACTTTGAACGGCAAAGATTTGCGCTCATAAGATCTGCAGTTTTCTCTAGGGAAAAAAATAAAGGCCACTCAGTTTATTTAATTGAGTGGCCTTATTACTTGCGAATGCAGGTTCGGAATTAATTTACGCCATGAAGCTCTACATCAAATACCAAAGTTGCATTTGGAGGAATTACGCCACCGGCACCACGTGGACCATAGCCCATCTCAGATGGAATAATTAAAGTGCGCTTACCACCAATTTTCATGCCTTGTACGCCTTCATCCCAGCCCTTGATGACATGGCCGGCGCCTAAAGGAAAGTTGAATAATTGGCCGCGATCGAGGGAGCTATCAAACTTCTGGCCTTTGTGCTCAGGCGCATTCTCATCAAATAACCATCCGGTGTAGTGCACGTCTACATCATTGCCGGCAACCGCTTCGGTGCCATCACCCACAACGGTATCTATTTTCTGGAGTTCGCTCACGTTTATCTTCCTCTTTGGCTGAAATAGAAGGGCTAGTATATTCTGAGCGTAATCTTTTTGTGCGAGCAAACTAACATGACAAATTTCTGGCCTCATTCTGCATACAAAACCCTTACAGTGGGGTCGGACAAGCAATTGTTGGTAACCGATGATTTTCTGCGCACCTACTTATTGTGCCCTGAGTTAAAACTCGTTCCTGAATCCTGCGATGTTGAGCGCGGCTTACATCAGCGCCTACATGCGAACCCCCGCGCAGTGATTTCCGATGAGGAAATTGCTGGCATGGCAGATTCCGATATTCAGGTGAACTACCAAGTGTGGCTGAGATATCGAGCCAAGCTATTGGCCGCTAGCTCATTAGAAAACTTTTACATGAGCTTATTTAAGGGTGATGGCGTAGATGTGCCGCCTCTATTTATATCTCAACTAGCGCAAATATTTATTCGGCATATTTTGGGTGAGAATTGCCATCCCTTGGATGTGCGCATGGGTGAACTCTTCTTTCGGACTCAAAAGATCACTGTGTTGGAGGACGGCGTGGTTATGGGCGCGGATGATGAGGTTGTGACTCGAAATGCGCAGGCAGGGGAGACTGGCAACATCATGGATCTGCTCAAGAGCAAGTCGATGTCTATGCGCTCTATCGACTTAGATGTCTTGCATGAAGAAAACGCGGAACTCTATTGGGATAAGAGCGAGGACTATGATTTTGCAGTACAGCTGAACTTTGGTCAGCCGCCTATTAATCATTTTTGTCGCGTCCTCGAAAAATGGGTGCAGCACTTTTTAGGTGCCCAAGTGCGCGTTACACCAATGCAGCAAATCTCTGATCCTAAATGGTCTTGGCATGTTGGCCTAGATGCTGCAGCGACAGATATCCTCAATAAGCTCTACAACAAAGAACCGGTTGATACCGACGAACTTGAGAAAGTGATTTGCTTATTCCGTTTGGACTTTATTGATGAGGCTGCAGTGACTCAAGCTCAGGCTGGAAAGCCGGTATACATGGGTATTGCCATGAATGATGAGAAGCAGCTCAAACTCAAACCGCAAAACCTGCTCTTCAATCTACCTTTAGCAAAAGCTTCTTAAGCGCTAGATGAGGCGCTAGTCTTCTTAAGATTAGCGCTCAGCCAAATCAAAGCACCAGCAGTGACGGCGACGGGAAGTAGCGATCCTAGATTGAGGATATTCCAGCCCTGAGAGGTAATCAGCGCTCCAGAGCCGAAAGAGGTGAAAGCCATGGTGCCAAACACAAAGAAATTAATTGCTGCCTGAGCTTTATCACGCTCTTCTGGTCGGTATGCAGTCATCGCTAACGATGTGGAACCGGTAAATAAAAAGTTCCAGCCAACGCCCAGTAAAAATAAGGCAATTAAAAATTGGTGGAAGTCGACACCGGTAAGTGCAATTGCAATACACAGGAGATTGAGGATGACTCCAACACCCATAATTTTGAGTGTGCCAAAACGCTGAATGAGTGAGCCAGTAAAGAAACCGGGCGCGAACATGCCAATCACATGCCACTCTAAAACCATAGCCGTATCCGAAAACGGGAGTTCGCAAATTTGCATGGCAAGGGGGGTGGCTGCCATGAGCAAGTTCATGACGCCGTATCCCAGAGAGGCGCCGATCACGGCAACTAGAAAGACCGGTTGTTGCAGAATGGTTTTAAGACTCCTGCCGGCTGAAAGTGAATGCTGCGTCTCGAACTCTTCTGGAAAATGGATGAATTGCATCACGATGACGCCAATCAAGCCGGCTATCGAGAGAGTGAGGTAAGCGCCCAAGAAGGCGGTATCAAAGAAGTCTTTAGTCCATGAGGCAAGGTTGGGTCCAATCACTGCACCAAGAATCCCGCCAGCTAACACCCAAGAGACTGCCTTATCTCTCTGGCTGACCGAAGTCAACTCAGCAGCCGCAAATCGATAGAGTTGCCCGTTGGCGCTGTAATAGCCTGCAATAAAGGTGCCGAGCACCAGTAGCCAGAAGTTTTTGGAAACGGCGGCATAGGCGCATAGAAGGGCTGAAAAGACAGCTACCAGAAGGCCCAGCTGAAAAGAAATCTTGCGACCAAAGTAATTTTGGGTTTTGGCAACAATGGAGGTTGAGAAGGCGCCCCCGACAACGTAGCCCATTACGGGCAAGGTGGCCATCCAGGCGACTGGACTCAGACTGAGGCCTACTAGGCCATTAATGGCGATAAAGGTCACATTATTGGTCAAAAACAAGCCCTGGCAGAGAATCAACAGTAAGAGGTTTTTATTGAGTAGGGGGTGCTTGTTCATCATGCATTGCAGTTTACGATGTAAGTGAGTGCAGGCTGGGCATGGTGGATTCCCTTAAATTGCGGCACTTATACCAATTTGCAGCCCAAATCCCCTGAAATTGCTGGGGTCGATGATTTAAAATAGATTTCTCGGTCCAGTACGTGAAATTACACCCAAGATAGCCACAAGCGCCTGAAGTGTTGCGTACGGAATGCGAGAGTGGTTCGGTATATGGCCGGCTCCTAATATTTACCCATATCGAGGAAACATCAATGGCTTCAGAGCAATCAAAGATTATTTACACGCTGACAGATGAGGCGCCCTTATTGGCAACCTGTGCATTTTTGCCAATCATTCGTACTTTTACAGCGCCAGTGGGAGTTCAGGTTGTAGAAAGCGATATTTCTGTTGCGGCGCGTATCTTGTCAAACTTCTCTGATTGTTTAACTGCAGAGCAAAAAGTTCCCGATAATTTGGCTGAGCTGGGTCGTATGACTTTATTGCCCGATACCAACATCATTAAGTTGCCCAATATCAGTGCTTCAGTTCCACAGTTGCTCGCTGCTATTAAAGAGTTGCAAGCCAAGGGTTACAAAATCCCTGATTTTCCAGATGATCCTAAAAATGATGCTGAAAAAGAAATTCGTGCGCGTTACTCCAAGTGTTTGGGTAGCGCAGTAAACCCCGTATTACGCGAAGGTAACTCTGATCGCCGTGCACCAAACGCTGTTAAGCGTTATGCCCGTAAGAATCCGCACTCGATGGGTGAATGGAGTCAAGCCTCCCGTACGCACGTATCGCACATGCATGGTGGCGACTTCTACGCAGGTGAGAAGTCAATGACCATGACTAAAGCATGTGATGTGAAGATGGATCTAGTAACCAAGAGTGGCAAGACGATTGTTCTTAAGCCAAAAGTGAGCTTGATTGCTGGTGAAATTATTGACAGCATGTTCATGAGTAAAAAAGCACTCTGCGAATTCTATGAACAAGAGATCGAAGATGCTTACAAGACTGGCATGATGTTGTCCTTGCACGTCAAGGCCACCATGATGAAGGTGTCACACCCTATCGTGTTTGGTCACGCTGTAAAGATTTTCTACAAAGATGCATTTGAAAAGCATGGCAAATTGTTTGATGAGTTGGGTGTAAATCCGAACAACGGTATGAGTAGCTTGTACGAAAAAATCAAGACTTTGCCAGAATCCAAGCGCGAAGAAATCATTCAGGACTTGCATGCTTGCCATGAGCACCGTCCAGCCTTGGCTATGGTGGACTCTGCCAAAGGCATTACCAATCTCCATTCACCAAGTGACGTGATCGTAGATGCATCGATGCCAGCAATGATTCGTGTAGGCGGCAAGATGTGGGGTGCTGATGGTCGTTTGCATGACACTAAAGCGGTCATTCCAGAAAGTACTTTTGCTCGCATCTATCAAGAGATCATTAACTTTTGTAAGACGCACGGTAACTTCGATCCAAAAACGATGGGTACAGTACCCAATGTGGGCTTGATGGCTCAGCAGGCCGAAGAGTACGGCTCACATGACAAGACCTTTGAAATCACTGAGGCTGGTGTGGCTCGCATTGTTGCGGATGATGGCACAGTCTTACTGGAGCAGAATGTGGAAGAGGGCGACATCTGGCGTATGTGTCAGGTTAAAGATGCGCCGATTCGTGACTGGGTGAAGTTAGCCGTAAACCGCGCACGCTTGTCGCATACTCCAGCCGTGTTCTGGCTAGATGAGTATCGTCCACATGAAGCTGAATTGATCAAGAAGGTGCAAACCTATTTGAAAGACCATGACTTAACAGGCGTAGATATTCAGATCATGTCGCAGACTCGCGCAATGCGCTACACCTTAGAGCGCATCATTCGCGGCAAAGATACGATCTCTGTAACTGGCAACATTTTGCGCGATTACCTCACTGACTTGTTCCCAATTATGGAGCTCGGTACCAGCGCCAAGATGTTATCTATCGTTCCATTGATGGCTGGCGGCGGCCTCTTTGAAACTGGTGCGGGTGGTTCTGCTCCTAAGCACGTTCAACAGCTGGTCGAAGAAAATCATTTGCGCTGGGATTCCTTAGGCGAGTTCTTGGCTCTAGCAGTTTCTTTGGAGGATATTGGTGATAAGACTGGTAATGCCAAAGTCAAAATTTTAGCTCGCACTTTAGATGAGGCTACCGGCTCATTGTTAGATAATAATAAGTCACCATCACCACGCACTGGTGAGCTAGATAATCGCGGTAGCCAGTTTTATCTGGCGATGTATTGGGCCCAGGCCTTAGCTGCGCAAACCGAAGATAAAGAATTGCAAGCCCACTTTGCTCCGATTGCAAAAGCATTGACTGAGAACGAGCAAAAGATTGTTGCTGAGTTCAAAGCGGTACAAGGCAAACCGGCCGATATTGGTGGCTACTACATGCCTGATCACGACAAGTTCGTGGCGGTGATGTGTCCAAGTGCTACCTTAAATAACATCTTAAAAACGGCATCAGCCACTTAAGATCAACTTGCTTTACGAGAAGGGTAAACCGCTGGGTTTACCCTTTTTCTTGTCCGCATTTTGGGTCGGTACAGTAGCTCAGCAATAAAATGGTAGGCGTAGGAGAATAAGATCCTATTGTTACTATGAGATTAAATCCATTGAGGAGACTTTGATATGTCTACAAATGAGCAAAAGCGACTTTCCCAGGAAATTACCCCTAAAGCAGTCTTTGAGGGACGTCGAGACTTAATTAAGAGTGCTGCGGCTGGCGCCTTTGGTCTGGCACTCGCACCTTGGTTCTCGCGCGAGGCTCTTGCTGGCAATTCTCAAAAGTTAATTGCTACACCAAACCCAAACTTTGTTCTGAAAGAGGAATCAACCAGTTATCAGTACGTCACTGGCTATAACAACTTTTATGAGTTTGGAACGGATAAATCAGATCCCGCTGCTTATGCCCATAGTTTGCAAACTCGGCCATGGACGGTGACGATTGAAGGTTTGGTTAAAAAGCCGATGACCTTGGATATAGATGCTTTACTTAAACTTGCTCCGATGGAAGAGCGTATTTATCGTATGCGCTGCGTTGAGGGTTGGTCGATGGTCATTCCTTGGGATGGTTACTCTCTGTCCAAATTGCTGAATCAAGTGCAGCCTTTAGGTTCTGCTAAGTATGTTGAATTTATTACCTTAGCCGATCGCAAGCAAATGCCGGGTCTCAAGAGTCAGATTATCGAGTGGCCTTATCGCGAAGGTCTGCGCTTGGATGAGGCCATGAACCCCCTGACGCTACTCACTTTTGGCCTTTATGGTGAGACGCTACCAAACCAAAATGGCGCCCCAGTCAGAATTGTGGTGCCCTGGAAATATGGCTTTAAGAGTGCGAAGTCGATTGTAAAAATTCGTTTAACAGAAGAAATGCCTAAGACTAGCTGGAGCCAGTTTGATGCGCGTGAGTATGGGTTTTATTCCAATGTAAATCCTTCGGTTGATCACCCTCGCTGGAGTCAAGCGACTGAGCGCCGAATCGGCGACTCTAAAGGTGCCTTTGCCCCCAAAATCAAAACCCAAATGTTTAATGGGTATGGCGATCAAGTTGCGAGTATGTATGCCGGGATGGATTTGAAGAAATTCTATTGATGCAAAACGATAAGTAAAGTGGGATGAAGTTACTGATTTTCCTATTGGCGCTACTCCCGCTAGATCGTTTGATTTGGTTAGGGTTTACCGATGGCTTGGGCGCGAATCCGATTGAGTTCATTACGCGCTCAACGGGAACGTGGGCACTAGTCTTCTTATGCCTGACGCTGGCGATGACGCCATTGCGTTTGTTAACGAATTCAACGACGTGGATTCGGTATCGCAGAATGTTGGGCCTATTTAGTTTCTTTTATGCATCACTCCATTTTGTCATTTGGCTTTGGCTAGATCAGGATTTTGATCTAGTAGAAATGCTCAAAGATATAGTGAAGCGGCCCTTTATTACCATGGGCTTTATTAGCCTGGTTTTGCTATTGCCACTAGCGCTGACCTCTACCCACTGGGCGCAAAGAAAGCTGGCTCGTCGCTGGGCGATGTTACATCGACTCATTTATCTCATTGCCTGCACTGCAATCCTCCACTATTGGTGGCACAAGGCAGGCAAGAATGATCTAGATACCGTCACAATCTATGCAGTGGTTTTGCTATTACTCTTATGTTGTAGGATTCCTTATATTCGTAAGCTTTTGGGCAAGCGATTTACCATTTAAAGATATTGTGCTCATGACCCTATTTCCTCGCTCTCGCGATTCATTGCTTGCTCTAATGGGCTTGCTACTGATTTGCTTCGGATCTACGCAGGTTTTGGCTCAGCCAGGCGATCAGCCAGTGAGGACTATAGCTACTTTAGAGGTCCCTCGTTACCTCGGCACTTGGTACGAGATTGCAAAATTCCCGAATTGGTTTCAGAAAAAATGTGTCTCCAATACCAAGGCTGTTTATAGCGCTAAGTCGGATGGTAATCTTCGGGTCCTCAATAGCTGCAAAACTGCCGGTGGTGATATTTCGGAGGCAGAGGGTTTGGCTCGCCAAATTGGCAGCAAGGATTCACCTAAATTAGAAGTACGTTTTGCCCCCGAGTGGCTCTCTTTTTTGCCTTTAGTGTGGGGCGATTACTGGGTGATTGATATAGATTCGCAATATCAATTAGCAGCTGTGAGCGATCCTAGAAGGGAATATCTTTGGGTGTTATCAAGGACTCCTCAACTCGACCCCAAAGTCTATGCCGATTTATTGCAGCGCTTAAAGCAGCAGCAATTCGATATTCAAAAGCTTGAAGTCACTTCGCAAAAAAACTGATGGTATTTGAAAAGCGTATCGGTAATTACTTGCTCCCACCCGGAATAGAAATTTTCGAGCGCGGGTGGTTATCAGCAAACAATGTTTTACTCTTTAGTAGGGAGGATGTATCGCTGGTCGATAGTGGGTACTGTGCACATCAGCAGATGACTGTTGATCTAGTCACGAATGTACTGAAGCAGCAGGGTTTAAATAAGCTCAATAAGGTAGTTAACACCCACCTGCATTCGGATCATTGTGGGGGTAACGCAGCTTTATCAGAAGTATTTGATTGCGAGATCTGGATACCAGAGGCGGAGGCAACCGCCGTGCAAGACTGGGATGAGAATTTACTCAGTTTTGAACAGCTGGGACAAGAGTGCCCACGCTTTAGTCACCAAGCTCTCTTAGTGCCCGGCGAAGAAATACTCTTAGGCTCTTATCGCTGGCAAATTCTGGCTGCTCCAGGCCATGACAACCATTCAATCATGTTGTATCAAGAGCAACATCAAATCTTGATCTCTGCCGATGCATTATGGGAAGAGGGTTTTGGAGTCATCTTTCCTGAGCTCTGGGGTGAGGGTGGCTTTGAAGAAGTGGCGCAGACCTTAGAGTTAATTGAAGGGCTCCCCGTTGCTTTGGTTATTCCTGGACATGGCAAGCCCTTTACGGATGTCAGGAAATCGATTGAGACCGCAAAATCCCGCCTTGATTACCTCTCCAGCGATGCTGATCGCAATGCACGTCATGGGGCTAAAGTACTCCTCAAGTACAAGCTGTTGGAATGGCGAAGTCGCGAGATGCCAAAGGTAAAGCAATGGATCGCAGGAACACCAGTATTAGAAAATATACGCAAGCAACTTAATATGAGTACCGAAGATTTTCAAGTCTGGTTGGTGGAGGCTCTAGTGAAGTCGAATGCAGCCTCTATCCAGAAAGATTGTCTAGTGAACATTGCTTGAGTAGTACTCAGACAATGAAATTAGGAAGTGAGTAACAATACGTAACAATACGATATACCCAGTAATATAAATGTCATAGTCAACTAGAAAAGTAAGTAGAACATATGGAACATACAGTTTTAGTCACCGGCGCCACTGCCGGCTTTGGAGAGGCAACTGCGAGACGGTTTTTAGCGCATGGCCATCAAGTAATCGCCCTGGGCAGAAGAGCCGAGCGCCTGGAAGCTTTGAAAGTATCCCTACCGGCAGAGCAGCAGAAAAAATTACTCACCTTAGCTGTCGATGTTTGCGATAGCGCAATAGTTGATGGACTCGCGGCCACACTACCAGCCCAATTTGCCAAAGTAACAGTATTAGTTAATAACGCTGGATTGGCTTTAGGCCTTGAGCCGGCACATCAAGCCTTGCTCACGGATTGGGATCGAATGATTGATACCAATATCAAGGGGCTAGTGCACATGACGCGTGCCTTTTTACCCGGAATGGTAGAGCGCAAGTGTGGCCATGTGATTAATCTAGGTTCAGTAGCGGCAAATTATCCCTATCCGGGTGGCAACGTCTACGGAGGTACTAAAGCCTTTGTTCAGCAATTTAGCTTAAATCTCAGGGCTGATTTAATTGGCACGCCAGTACGTGTGACTTGCGTTGAGCCTGGAATGTGCGCTGGAACTGAGTTTTCGAATGTACGTTTTAAGGGTGATGATAGTAAGGCTGGTAAGGTCTACACCGGCGTGAAAGCATTAAGTGCAGATGATGTAGCGGAGGCGATTTATTGGTCTGCTAACTTACCAAGTCATATGAATATTAATTTAGTAGAGTTAATGCCAGTGCAGCAGGCTTTCAATGGTTTTAATGTTCACCGGGGTGAATTGCAATAAAACCTAGATTGTAGGTTTCCATTTGTAAAACTGGGGGTAGACGCGCATCACTACTGGTCCGTCGAAATCCCAAGATTTACAGGTTCCCAAATAGAGTGGCGGTTTATTGTCATCCGGGTCAAATAGTGCTCCTGGAATAGACTGAAATGCAGCAGTAGCAATGTTGCTCAGAAGTTCTCGTAAATGAGTGCACCCCTTAATACCTCCAAGGTGTTCATTAATCGTTTTTCGCCAGCCCTTACCAATGCGAGTACCAATCAGTGCATCCATTGGGGGTATTACTTTTGGGCATTCTGGGTGGGGGTGGCTATCCATGGCCACTTCAATTGCTTGAATTACTAATTCAGTATTAACAGTAATGCGAACCCACATATCGTGGAAAGCTTGGCCTGGCTCCCAGGTTTTTCCACCGGTGGTAAATGGCTGAAATTTAAAATCTCGCAAATGCGCCTCAATGTCCCATAGACCATCTTCTCGAGCGTAGCCCTGAAAAGTAATTTCACGAGTGTGAAGGGAATTTCTAGGGGCTGGGGTTGAGAGCATGGCAGTAGTAAGTAAGCGGCTTGAAAGCAAGATGTATCCATCATAACGGCTTCACTCTACGGCTCCTGTGAGGGCGGCTTTGTAGTATTCTCGGCAAAGTATGGCCAAACCAATCTCTCTCGAAAAAATACTATTTAGCCAAGGCTTTGGCACTAGGCGCTTTTGCAGCGATTTAGTCTATGCCGACCTAGTTAAGGTCAATGGTATTCCAGCTTATGATCCAGAAGAGCGCATTGCTACCGAGGGATTAATACTTAATGTGGAGGGCAAAGATTGGGAGTTTCATGAAAAAGCCTACATCGCTTTTAACAAGCCGCCAAACTATGAGTGCTCTCACAAAACTACGCATCACCCCAGCGTCTACAGTTTATTGCCTAAACCTTTTGTAGAGCGAGGCTTGCAATGTGTTGGACGCTTGGACTTTGATACTACTGGCTTAATTTTGATTTCAGATGACGGCCAGTTTATTCATAAGATGACCACGCCCAAGAAAAATATTGGAAAAGTATATGAGATCACCACGCCAGAGCCCATTACCCAAAAACAAATCGATCATTTATTAACAGGCGTAGTTTTAGATGATGATCCAAAACCTTGTTTTGCTACAGCATGCCAGCAGCTTGGAGAGCATGTTTTAGCAATGACGATTGTTGAGGGTCGCTATCATCAAGTAAAGCGAATGATGGCTGCAGTAGGTAATCATGTTGCCAAATTGCACCGTACCGAAATCGGACAATACATCATGCCAGCAGATTTGCCTGAGGGTGAGTGGCGCTGGCTGTATCCAGAAGATTTACAAAAACTATCTCAGAGTGTAGGGGCTCCCAATGTCTAAACCGAATTTACTTGCCAAAGATTTTGACTTTTCAAAAGTGTTACCTGAGTGGCAGGTAAATCTGAATACTCAAGAGCTGGAGCGGGTGTTTGTATTTAGGGACTTTAAGAGCGCTTTTGAGTTTATGACGCTGTGTGCAGACTTCGCTGAGGAGTTGGATCATCACCCAGACTGGTCAAATGCTTGGAATAAGGTGTCAGTGAAATTGAGCACCCATTCAATGAAGGCTCTGACTGAGTTAGATATCGCCATGGCAAGTGCCATGGATCAATTCGCCCTGCAAATCTCAGCTTAGTTCGTTTTACTGTACTTCCTCATCATCTTCATCCTCTGAGGTGATGCTCATGAGAATGGTTGCCAAGAGACCGTAAACTACTTCTGTGGCTATCATGCCATCTTCATCAAGCTCATCGATCAGATCATTTAAACAATCTTCTGTTGGCTCATTTAAGAGCGTCATGGCGCATTCGCACCCGTAATCAAAATCTTCGTCGTTTTGGGTTTGAGTATCGTTCGTCATAAAAATCCTTTAAGTGATGCTGCAGAATAGCAAATAAAGACTCGTAAGCCCAGTCCTATTTCAAGATGAGGATGGAGTTTTCTGAGTAGATTTGGTTTGATTGTTTTACAGTGTCAGACTCACAGTTTTAAAGTCAGGGTCATCATCTTGGACATGAATCTGAAAGCCCAGATCAGAGACTAGATGCAGCATTCTAGAATTTTTGCTCAAGACATAGCCAATCATTTCCTGTAATTCATTCTTTTTGGCATGTTCAATGAGATCCAGCATCAAATGTGTGCCCACACCATGGGTGGTATGGTTATCACTTACGCTCAAAGAGAACTCACAAGCATTTCGATTGGGCGGCGTCACATAGCGTGCAATGCCAATAATCTCCTCGGTACCAGTGGGACTTGCGATTATCGCAAGTAAGGCCATTTCCTTTTTATAGTCCAAGTGCAAAATATCATCGAGAAAGTCATCTGGAAGTTTTGAGATGGCATGGGCAAATCTGAGATAGCGACTCTCAGGTGAGAGATGATTGAATAGCTCAATGATTCGCTCTCGATCATTTGCTTGGATAGGACGAATCTGGTAATGACTCCTATCGCTAAGCTTATAGGACGTATTGGTAAATGGGATTGACATATTCATGAGTTATAAGTTGGAAAGCCTATTTGTCTTAGGATACCTTTTTAGCCCTAAAATGACTCCTGACTTATTATGTATTTAGTAAACTTTTCATGATTTCTTTTTTTCAAGCCTTTAACGACCACTCCACTGCCTTTTTTATATTTGCGGCGATTAGTGTCATTCTTGTGGGTATTTCTAAAAGTGGATTCGGTGCTGGCCTAGGAGTGCTCTCCTTACCGCTAATGGCAAGCCAGTCCAGTATCAATGAGGCTTTAGCAGTGATGTTGCCGCTGTTGATCGCAATTGATTTAGTTGGGCTGCGACGATTTCTCAAAAATGCCGATTGGCGAATACTGAAGTTAGTTTTATTGCCTGCTGCATTTGGAATGCTTTTGGGCTATCTCTTCTTTTCGGCTATTACCCCCAAGATTCTCTCTCTTTCGATTGGAATTTTTACCTTCCTCTTTTTGATCCAAAGTGTTGTGATGTCGCGCATTGATCTAAATGAGGCGAAGTCATTTCCGTGGCTTGGCAGATTGATGGGGGGTATATCCGGATTCACCTCTTTTGTTGCGCATTTAGGTGGACCCCCCATCACAATCTATATGCTAAGAGAGAAAGTCTCCCCCATCGTTTACTCTTCAACATTAGGCGTTTTTTTCACTGTAATGAATTTTGGGAAGCTAGTTCCCTATGCTTATCTTGATTTACTCAACTTCAATCAATTAAGTACTTCGATACTGTTTTTACCTTTAGTGCCGTCAGGCGTTTACCTAGGATTTTATTTGGCTAAAAAGATTTCGGCTAAGTGGTACTACATCATCGTCCAATTTTTCTTATTAGTGGCTAGTATTAAATTAATTACTGATGGCTTTTGCCTAAGCTAGGAAAGATTCATGAATATCTTCATTCGACTTAAAGCAATTTCTTTCTTCTTTATATTTCCAATGACTGTAATTGCTCAGACCTTCTCACCCTATACTCCCACCCAAATTCAGGAGTTTAATAGCCAGCCCATTGCGCCCGTAGAGACTCCTGCAGGCCCGGTTTATCTAGAGCCTCCCTCTATCGGTCAGCGTCCGAATGCACCTATTGATGCTCGCTATGTCAAAAATCCCGATGGTGAGGAGCAGGCTCAAGCGCAGGGAGCCGAGTCGGCTGCGCCGTTTGAGCCAATCCCTGCAACCATGGTTTTTTAATGATCGCAAACTGTTAATATTACTTCTACATTTTAGAAAAGAGTTATCCATGAAATCCCTTTCTATTTCTCATCTTGCAAGCCTAGTGATAGCTTTAGGCATTTCAACGACCGCATATTCCCAGAATGCACTACCTGTGAATGCTGCTGCTTCAGTTAATGGAGTGATCATCAGCAATGATGTTGTTGAGCAAGGTATTCAGGCGGCCTTAGCGCAAGGTCAAAAAGATTCTCCAGATCTTCGTAATGCAGTCTTAGGAAAAATGATTGAAATATCACTCCTTTCTCAGCAAGCTGAGAAAGATGGACTTGCTAACTCTGACAGAGCGAATAGTCAGCTAGCATTGATTCGGCAAAATTATTTGGCAGATCTCGAGTTATCTACTTACATGTCAAGAAATCCAGTGAGTGATGCTGACGTGCAAGCGGAGTACAACCGTGAGATCGCTACTTTAGGCCCACAAGGCATGATTGTGGAATATAAGGTGAGTGATATTGCTGTTGCTACTGAGGCTGATGCACAAGCCGCCCTAGCCAGAATTAAGAAAGGTGAGTCTTTTGATAAAGTGGCTAAGAGTGTTTCGCTTGCACCCAATAAGGTTCAAGGTGGGGCTATAGGCTGGGTGCAGGCTGGGCAAACCTTGCCACAGATTGCTACTGTTCTCACAGTCCTATCTAAGGGCCAGGTTTCTCCTACTCCGATTCAGATGCCACAGGGATGGTATTTAATCAAGTTGGAAGACAAAAAAACTAGCAAGCCCCCAACTTATGAACAAGCGAAAGCGGTTATTCGTAATGGCTTGATTCAGAAGAAGCAGTTTGAATTCCTCTCCCAGTTGCGTCAGGGTGCAAATATCGTTGTACGCTAAACCAAGGTAGCTAGCTTGCTACACCTAAAAGGGCGCCTGAGCGCCCTTTTGCATTTCTGCATGCCTCTAGTGGTATTTCTCTATCTCAATGCCCAGCGTTCAGGAGTAGATTAAATAAATTACTAATTAAACTACGGAGATATACATGAGTAAGAACCCATTTGACTTGAATATGATGGCAAATCATACTAAGGGTATGAAGGCTGCTAAGGCAGCTGGCCAGGTAGCGCTAACAAGCGCACAGGAGATCGCTCAATTAAATCAGCGCGCTGCACAAGAGCTATCTTCTCGAATGCAAGCCAAAGTAGCAGAGCTCATGAAAACGCAAGATCCTAAGTCGGCATTTGATTATGTGCATGCTGAGGTATTGCAAGATGCCGCTAAAGAGGTGGCTGAGTATCAGTCCCAACTGTTTCAAGCCTTGGCCAGCGGAAATAAAGAGTTGGCAAAAATTGCTGAGACGATGATCAAAGAGTCGCAGCATGACTTAATTCATTTTGTGAACGAGGCAACACAAAATTCGCCTGCGGGTGCTGAGCCATATACCTCGATATTTAAAGCTTCCTTTAATAGTGCACTTGAGAATTTTGAGCTAATTCGAGCGGCTATGACAGATTCATATTCAAGTTTTGAAAAGAGTAGTGCTGCGGTAAAGAAAACAAAGAAGTAAACAAAAAGCAAGTAAATTAAAAATAAGGCCCATGAAAATTAATCAAGAGCATAAAAAATCCAAGGATTAAATTACGGATTGCAGTGACTGCAAAGAGATGGGTCTGCAAATTTGAGTGTCTTGATGGCCTTGACGTCTCGATGTTCACATTTAAGGCAACCCCATATTTTTGTGATCTCTTGATTGGTAGGCATGCCACAGGCATTACAGGGTAAGCCGCGCTGGATGTCTTTGATCCAATAGCCTGGTGTCTGGCATGCTGGGCATAAGGAATTGATCTTATTTGCAAGATCGAGAGTGGCTAGCCGAATATTTTCCATGCGCGTAGGATTAGCAAAGGCTCTGAGATCATTTTCAACATAAACAATCCCCTTTGAAGAGTGCGTTGAGGCCCATTCAAAGGCATCCTTTAGCTGCTGGATATTGCTAATATTCTTGATTGATTGGGGATGGTATTGATCTGTAGGTTTAATCACCAGAAGATGCGATGGAAAAAGTGCAGTATGCGCAAATTTTTCTAACTCTTCCCAATGTTTTACATAGGCATTATTATTTTGTGCGGGGGCGCTATAAAACCCTGTGATTTCTAATTGTAGTTTTGAGTCAATCAGAATAACTAGTTCACTATTCCATGCCAGCATCCCAGTATATGGGTCGGCACTAAACGAGCCTTCATTTGCTAGGCCTAGGTCTGTGCCGATCAGCTCCATACCGATCTGAGCTTTTTTTCTGACGGCATCGAGCTGACTGCCATACCTGGGCGTTTCCAGAGTAAAAGTTCCCAGTAGATCGGTATCGTAAGCATCAGTATGCTTTATCTCCACCCCGGTAGCGGGCTGTAAGACTGCAGTCAATACATGCTCTTTACCGTGCTTTGTTAACACGCTTGCTGTTCTATTGGAATAAATACCCATGGACTGATTACATTACTAATTTTGCAATCATGGCATAAAGCGGTATGCCCAAAATAATATTGAATGGGAAGGTGATGCCTAAAGACATACCCATATAAAGGGCTGGATTCACCTCAGGCAATGCATGTCGTAAAACTGCTGGTACGGCAATATAAGAGGCGCTTGAAGCAAGCACCATCAATAAAATAGTGTCACCAAGTGGTAGGCCAATAAGTTTGCAGAAGGCTAGTGCAATCAAGGCATGTGAAAGTGGGGAAGCGATGGCGTAGAGCAGGGTAATAGGAGGTTTGCCATACAAGCCCTTGATATTTCGGGCTGCCATTAAGCCCATATCTAATAGGAAAAATGCGAGCATACCTTTAAAAAGATCAATAGAAAACGGTGCCATGAGTTTTTGACCAGCATCGCCGCTCATCAGGCCGACCACCATTGAGCCTAGTAGCAGGAGCTGCGCACCATCGGTGAATGACTCATGCAGGATTTTTGAGATACCGGTTTGTTGAAGTCCTGTTTGGGTTTGTTTTGCGTGCGCTGCCCTCGCTTTATTTGCTAAGACAATTGCCAATATGATCGCTGGGGACTCCATGAGAGCCATGGCTGCTGCCATGTGACCCCCGTAAGCAATATTAAATTGATCTAAGTATTGGGTGGCAGTAATGAATGTAACTGCACTAACAGAGCCATAGGTTGCGGCTATAGCTGCTGCATCAAACGCATTGAGTTTGGTTCTGAGGATTTGGTAAGCAATGATAGGAATCAAAATAGCCAAAAAGATAGCCAAGCCTAGTGAGAGTGCAATCTCTGTTGTAAAGCCTGATTTATGTAGGGCAAATCCTCCCTTGAGACCTAAGGCCATTAGCAGGTAAAGCGATAAAAAGCGGGCTATTGGGGGAGGAATTTCTAGGTTGGATTTAATGGCGCCAGCAAATGCGCCAAATAGGAAAAACAGAATTGCGGGGTCTAGGAAATTTGCCATGGTCTAACGTCTAATAATTGCTTCTACGAGCGGGTGCTGAATTTTCTTTTCTGAACGAATGGCATAAAAGTATTCGTAAACATGCTCACATTTACCAATCATTTCAATGTGATAGGTTTCTTGTAAATCTTTCCTAATACTTTCTCCGGCTGGAAAGACTCCGAGGCCGCTAGCTGCAAAGGTTTTTAGTAGGGCGCTATCCTCAAACTCCCCCGTAATATTGGGGATGATGTGGTTTTCAGCAAACCATTGATCAATTAAATGGCGAACTTTCGAGTGAGAGGTTGGTAGTAGGACGGGTAACTCATTAAGACATTCGGGAAATGGTTTCTTAGATTGTTTGAGCAGTTTCTTGGGGCCAAACCAAGCAATTGATGTCTTAATTAATTCTTCGCTGTAGACGTGAAGATTTTTGTTGGCAGGGGCGGGTCTGTCAGCGAGCACGATATCTAATCGATGCAAAGCTAGATCAGCCAGGAGGTCTTCAAATTCACCCTCATGTGCAATTAGCTGTACACCGCTCCTCTCCAGAATCGGTGCTAGCAGTTGCCGAGTTAGGAGTTTAGGGAGTCCATCAGAGACGCCAACCGTAATTTTGATTTTGCGGGAGCTTGCAGCTTCTCTCACCGCTTCAGGCAGTCGCTCGCCTAAGAGAAAAATCTGATCCGCAATTTCTAGGGCTGCAAATCCAGATTCCGTTAGAGTAATGCCACGACCAGCCGGTTTAAATAGTAAATAGCCGAGAGATTTCTCTAATTCATGAACTTGGGCGCTAATCGTCTGAATTGCGATATTGAGACGTTCAGCGGCTCGAGACATACTGCCTTCTTTGGCTACTACCCAAAAGTAGTATAGGTGCCGGTAGTTATAGAGCATTTTTAATTATCAGTTTTTTACGAAATTATTATCAATATATATCTGCTTTTAACTTAAAGCAAATCAGCCTAAATTAACCCCATAGAAATCCATGGAATTCATGGGTGATTTTTTGGGGAGATGAAAGTGGAACTATTTAGCCCGGAGTTTTTTTCGGCATTACTGGCAATTATTGTCATTGACTTAGTGCTTGCGGGTGACAACGCCATTGTTATTGCGATGGCTGCGAGAAATCTGCCAGCACATCTGCAGAAAAAAGCCATTATTTGGGGCGCCGTTGGTGCAATTGCAGTGAGAAGCGCCATGACACTGGTGGTGGTCTATTTATTGAAGATCCCTGGTTTGATGTTAATTGGTGGCTTATTGTTGGTTTGGATTGCATATCGCTTACTCAATCCCGAGCAAGAGAATGATGAGCACGGTAATGCTTCCACTACCTTTTGGGGTGCCATGAAAACCATTGTGATTGCCGATGCCATCATGGGTCTGGATAACGTACTTGCAGTAGCAGGCGCATCACACGGTAGTTATGTGCTGGTTGTATTGGGTCTCCTCATTAGTATCCCAGTCGTTATCTGGGGTTCAACCCAAATACTGAAAATTGTTGAGCGCTATCCCTCTGTGACTTACTTAGGCGCTGCTGTCCTTGCATGGACGGCTGCAAAAATGATGATTTCAGAGCCTATTTCTCAAGAGTGGCTTGCTTCTCAGAGTCCAGTCTTGGAGTACCTCATTCAAGTGGTGGTTGTTTTAGGTGTATTAACTAGCGGCTTTATTAGAAGTAGACGTGCGCTTGAAGATGTCATTGCCCCTTCGGTTGTTATTCCGGAGTCTGCAAATATTGTTTCATCACAGCAGTCAATTCATTTTGGAGAAAGTAACATGAATAAAATTCTGATTCCAGTAGATAGTTCAAAAAATTCAGAGATGGCAGTAAAGCATGCTGTAAAGACTTATGGTCAAGATCCTAATGCATCTTTTCATCTGTGTAATGTACAGCCTACCTTATATCGTCACATCGGAAAATATTTGAGCAAGCAAACAGTTAATGAGTGGCATGCTGAGCGGGCAGCTCTAGCATCAGCATCAGCATCGGCTTATCTCGAAAAGCAGGGCCTGAAATTTTCGTTTACCTACGTCTGCGGAGACACGGGAACTGCCATTCGTGATGAGGCTGTGCGACTTGAATGTGACCGCATTGTGGTTGGCACTTCAAAGAAAAATTCTCTGAGCCGTTTATTTGAAAACTCCACAACTGCCAAGCTACTAGAAATCAGCGATATTCCGGTAGAGGTAGTCACCGGTAGCTCCTTGCCTATGCTTGAGCGTTGGGGTATCCCAGCAATCGGCGCTGGTGCTGCAACAGCCCTGATGGCTGTAGTGATCGACTAGTTTTTCCTGCTGTTCTCTTTTTGCCCTCTTTTTGAGGGCATTTTTTTACCCAAAAATATTCAGTTAAATACTGAAATAAACTCAATTAAATTCTTCTTTATTAGGAAAGAATATCTGTCTATTCTGTATAGGTGTTTAACAAAGGAGATGTTTATGACTGTGATCTTAGAGGCTCAGGAAGAGGTCGAGCCAGAATTAAAAGTCTTCACAGAAAATCGCGTGAAATTTTCTTTAAAACGACTTTTATGGGTGGTGCGGAAAATGAAGATTTGCTACTCAACAATTTCGTCCGCTAAGACCACTTGTAATCAAAATTGCGTAGTGATCTTGGAGACATTTGATCATCATCAAATCGAGGTTAGCATGACCGCTAGAGATAAGCGCATAGCGCTTGAAATGTGTTTGAAGAAAATATACAAGCTGGTGCAAAAGGCATTTCACAAAAGCCAGCAATATGGCCGATTTTCAAAACATGTCTACACATGAGTAAATTATTTCAAATGCAATTCATTCGACATAAGTGTGATCTAATATCTCTTGAATATGTGGGGAGTAGCCTGCTCAGCTATCTGAGTCCTTTTTATCGTCAATTCGACCTTTGGGTCCGGTATAGAGGTGAATCAATATCAAGGCAAGACCATTTAAATCTTTATAAATGGTTATCTTTTGAATATGCAGCCCCAATCTTTTCTTTACTTGCCAGAAATTATGCGCAAATCCCTGATTTTGGGAATTTTGTCAGCTGTCGATCCAGCGTGGCGAGATAATCAAAGTTCTTATTTATCTTCTCAAAGTTTGGTAATGAGTGCCATGAGGTTCGCGCCGATACTCCTGATATGTTTCCTATCTATAGGAGGCGTCAGTGCGCAAGTTCAAAAGCCATTGACGGTCAATGAGCTCATTGGAATTGCACTGGAGTCGAGTCCCCAGGTGTTATCAGCGCGGGATCAATCCAAAGCCATTAGGGGGCAACTCTCTTCAGCTCGCGCGATCCCCAATCCTGATTTTGAAATGAATACCGGACAGCAGAGGTCGGTATCTGGGCCGTTAACTACCGGCAATGTCTCGTCGTGGTCAGTGACCCAGCCTTTGGATATGCCTTACACCCGCTACCCTAGAGTCAATGCTGCCGAGGCGAATGTCCGTGCTGCAGAGGCAACCCGTATCGCTTTTGAAATCGAAATGATTTCCAGAGTACAGCAGCGTTTTTATGAATTGATGCGTCGCGATGCAGAATTAAAAGCTGCCGAAGAGGATTTGAGTCTGACAAAGCAAATTCGCGATCGCATGCAAATTCGTTATGACGTCGGCGATACCGCTCGATTTGAATTGATCCGAGCGCAAACTGAATTTCTGAATGCGCAAATTAATGCTGAATCTAGTAAGCTCAGGGTTGAACAGGCCAAGGGCCAGCTGAGGCAGGTAGTAGGGCATAGCTTGCCACCTGACTATGAGGTTGTACCGCAAACTCTCAAGATGGAGCCCTTACCTCCTTTACCCATATTACTCAGTGAGCTTCATGCGCAAAGTCCTGAGTTGCAAAAGGCAAAAGCAGATGTCGAGGCAACTGAGTCAAAGCTAAGTTTTGAGCAGAACTCGCGCTTACCTCGACTTTCCATAAAAGCGCAGCAATATAACGACCCAAACTTTACTGATCGCCTATATGGCTTAGTGGTGAGTATTCCGATTTGGGATTTTAAGGGTGGGCAAATTGCTGAGGCAGAGGCTAATGCATCCAGAGCCAAGAATCAATTGAATGCTCAAAGTCAAAGTCTTGAGCAGCAATTAGAGACCGCTTATAAGCTTTACCAAATGACGAGCTATCAAGTAAAAATATTAGATCAAGAGGTTGTTCAGTTGGCATCGAGTGCCAGAAGAATTGCAGAGGTTTCTTATCGTTATGGTGAGCGAGGAATGCTCGAGTATTTAGATGCGCAAAGAACATTCAGAGTAGCTCGTAATGATTTGATTAAGGCTCGTTTTGATTTGGCTTCTGTCCTTACGGAGATTCAGCGTTTAAGGGCAAGCCCAGAGTGGCTTGCAAAAATTGAGAGTGGAAAGCAATGAAGCAAAAGTTCACAGTAATGGTAGATCAGTTAAAGGCTTGGTATTCCCAATACTTGGCGATTGCAAAAGTCTATGTACAGGAATGGATCGCTGTTGTTATCAAAACCCAGAATGATTTATATGTTTTGACTCATGAGTGGTTTAGCGCTCACTTACCTCGCGTCGCTCAGCGGTATGACAAGAGTCCTCAGTGGACACAAAAAAGTCTTTTTTACTTTCCGTGGTTTTGCTTATTTTTGATCATCCTGAATTACTTCAACGTATTTGATCGCAGCCCGAGGATTAAATCTGTCCAAGATCCCAATGTGGTGATTGTGAATCAGGACTTACGCAACATGATTACCTACGGAAGCATCTACACCGGTATCTTTGTGGAGGAACTGCGTGCCTCTGGCCGTATTGATTTCAATGAATTATTTCTGTCGCGTATTGGAGCAAATGTGACGGGCCGCGTCTCTGACATCTTGGCTATCCCTGGTCAGCTTGTAAAGCAGGGTGATATTTTAGCGAAAATTACCTCTACTGAATTGACGCAATCACAACTTTCCTTTTTAAAAGCGAAGAGTGCGAGTCAGTTAGCCGATCAAGCGGCTAATCGTGCCAGAATTTTGTATAAAGAGGATGTGATTGCTTTGGCAGAGCTACAAAAGCGTGAAGCTGAAGCTAGTAGTGCAAAGGCCGAGTATCGGGCTAGCAATGACCAATTGCGCGTTCAAGGAATGGATCAACCCAGCATTGATCGTTTGGCAAAATCGGGTGTGATTGAATCAATCAATAATGTCATTGCAACTATCCCGGGTGAGATTGTTGAGCGCAAAATTAATAAGGGGCAAGTAGTTCAGCCTGCCGATGCTTTATTCACTGTTGCTGATCTGAGTTCTCTTTGGGCTGTCTCGGAGATTCCGGAGAGTAATGCCTACCTTATTCATAAGGGTCAGAAAGTCACTCTGGTAATCCCCGCCTTGCGAGGCTCATCAATTGAGGGTGTGGTTGCTCACGTAGATTCGATCGTTAACCCGCAAACACGCACAGTAGTTGTCAGAATGGAAGTGCCAAATAAGGATAGCCTCATCAAGCCAGGTATGTTGGCAACCATGATGATTGAGAGTCAGCCTACTGAGCGCTTGCTAGTTCCATCTAGCGCTGTGATCCGTGAAGATAACCATGATCATGTCTTCATACGTGAGGATGAAGATACCTATCGGATGGTCACGGTGAAATTGGGCCCTGAGGGCAGGGGTTATCGTCCCGTGATCTCCGGCCTGAAGGATGGTCAAGAAATCGCCGTCAATGGTGCCTTCCATTTAAATACTGAACGTAAGAGACAGTTGAGCGGTGGTTAGTCACGATGATTGAAAAAATTGTTCGCCTTTCACTACAACAGCGTTTATTAGTTGTCATCATGGCGCTGGTATTGTTTGTTGCGGGCTTACTGGCAACAAAACGCTTATCGGTCGATGCCTTTCCGGATGTGACTAACGTTCAGATTCAGATTGCAGCGAAAGCCCCAGGGCGATCTCCAGAAGAGGTTGAGCGTTTTGTAACGGTACCGATTGAATTGAGTATGACGGGCTTACCCGGCTTAACGGAGATGCGCTCACTCAATCGTAATGGCCTATCAGTGATTACATTAGTCTTTACAGAAAAGACGGATCTCTACTTTGCAAGGCAGCTGGTTACAGAGCGTTTGATTGAGGTAGCCTCTGCTATGCCAATCGGCATCACTCCAGTAATGGCGCCACCGTCGACTGGTTTGGGAGAAATCTATCAATACACGCTCGATCATCCTTCCGATGGCGATCGGCAGTTGACGGTTGAGGAACTTGAGGAGCGTCGCACGATTCAGGATTGGGTTGTTCGTCCAATGTTGCGTTCAATTTCTGGTGTTGCTGAGATTAATACGCAAGGCGGTTATGCACGCGAGTATCAGGTTTTAGTAAACCCTGAAAGATTGCGTCACTATCAAGTAGGTCTTCGAGATATCTATGAGGCACTGGCTAGAAATAATGCAAACTCCGGCGGTGGGCAGCTGCCTACCTATGCAGAGCGCTATCTGATCCGAGGTGTGGGCCTGATCACTAAGCCTGAGGATATCGGCAAAATTATTCTTAAGGAAGTCAAAGGTATTCCGGTCTATGTCAGGAATGTGGCTGAAGTAAGCATTGGGAGCGAAATTCGGCAGGGTGCTGCCATTAAGAATGGCTATACCGAAAGCGTTGCTGGAATCATTCAAATGATCCGTGGTGGTAACGCGCGCGAAGTAGTTAATCGCATCAAGCTCAAAGTAGCAGAGATTAATGAGGGCAAGTTATTACCTGATGGACTCCAAATCGTACCGTTTTACGATCGTACAGATCTTGTCAATGCAGCGATGTTTAATGTTGCTAAGGTATTGATTGAAGGTGTCATTCTCGTAGTCATCTTGCTATTTTTATTCCTGGGTGATGTTCGCTCTTCCCTGATTGTGGTGGCGACTTTAATTTTGACGCCCCTGTTGACCTTCTTGGTGATGAACCGTTACGGTATCTCTGCCAACCTGATGTCTCTTGGAGGTCTTGCGATTGCGATCGGCATTATGGTGGATGGATCTGTAGTAGTGGTAGAAAACACCTTTGCCAAGTTAGGCGAAAGACTCAAAATGGGCGAGTCGAAGATTCGTATTATTTTGGAGGCCGCTACTGAGGTTGGTACACCAGTCTTATTTGGTGTGGGCATCATTATTTTGGTTTTCATGCCACTGCTTTCCTTGGAGGGCATGGAAGGAAAAATGTTCGCACCTATGGCGATTACGATTGCCATTGCATTAACCATCTCCCTCATTCTTTCATTTACCTTATCACCAGTCTTGTGCTCTTACGTTCTGAAGGGCGGGAGTGAAGATGACACAAAAATTGTGGCTCGTTTGCGCGCACCGTATGAGCGCTGGTTGCATTGGTGTCTCGCCAATCCTAAGTTAGTTGTTAAAAGATCCTTGATGGGATTGGTTGCCAGCATCATTGGATTTACCTTGCTTGGAAAGGCGTTTATTCCAGTGATGCAAGAGGGTTCGATTACGCCAGTCATCATTCGTGCCCCAAATATTTCTTTAGATGAATCCATTAAGTTGGAGTTTGAGGCGATCAAACGGATCATGACCATTCCAGATGTGAAGATGGCAGTATCTCGTTTAGGGAAGGGTGAGTCTCCTGCAGATCCGGGTCAGCCTAATGAATCTGATCCGATTGTGACGCTCAAGCCTATAAGTGATCGCAAGTTTAGCCAGGAAGAAATTGCCCAACAAATCCGTGACAAGTTAAAAACTTTGCCGGGAATTGAGCTCTCCATTTCTCAGCCCATTGCAGCACGTGTTGATGAGATGGTCTCCGGAGTTCGCTCTCAGGTCGCAATCAAAATTTTTGGAGATGATCTAGTTACTCTACAAAAGCTAGGTGGTCAAATTAGTCAGATCCTGACCAAAATGAAGGGTAGTAATGACTTGCGTATAGAGCAGGCTTCTGGTCAAAATTACTTAAACATCACGATTAACCGTGATGCAATTGCTCGCTACGGCATTAATGTTTCCGATGTCAATGATGTGATTGAAACTGCTATTGGCGGCAAGCAAGCTAGTATTGTGTATGAAGGTGAGAGAAGATTTCCCTTGCTATTGCGTTATCCAGCCCCTTATCGAGATAACGTAGATGCAATCAGCAATATTATTTTGCATTCTCCAGATGGCGCTCAGGTGCTTATGCGCGACCTAGCCGATATTGCCCTGGTCGATGGCCCGGCGCAGATTTCTAGAGAGTCTGGCAAGCGTCGTTTGGTAGTGGGTGTGAACGTTGATGGACGAGATCTGGGCGGCTTTGTTAAAGAAGCTCAAGAGTTGATTGCTAAACAAGTGGAGCTTCCACAAGGTTATTCATTGCAGTGGGGTGGCCAGTTTGAGAATATGCAGCGGGCGATGGCGCGTCTGATGATCATTATTCCGCTAACCATCTTAGCGATCTATTTCCTGCTCTTTATGCTCTTCAAGTCATTGCGCTTGGCTGGATTGATTATTTTGGTCTTACCATTTGCCTCTATAGGCGGTGTATTTGGTTTATTTATATCCGGCGAGTATCTATCTGTACCTGCGGCGGTTGGGTTTATTAATCTCTGGGGTATTGCGGTACTCAATGGTGTGGTGCTGATCTCATTCATTAAGCAATTACGTGAAGATGGTTACTCTATGGAAGATGCGCTATTACATGGTTGTGGTCATCGCTTTAGGCCAGTCATGATGACTGCCTCAGTCGCTATGCTGGCTTTGGTGCCAATGCTATTTTCTGGCGGCCCAGGTTCTGAGGTGACGCGCCCGCTAGCAGCCGTGGTGATCTCGGGTTTGATTACCTCAACCGCATTAACATTACTAGTACTCCCCGTCTTATATAGATGGTTTGAAGATAAAGAGGTGGAAGCATGATGGAAGTGAAGGCGGTTATTCGCCCAAATAAGTTAGCTGCTCTCAGAACAGCGTTGCTAGAAACCCCAGGTTTTCCAGGGATGACTGTGACTAAGGTTGAAGGCTGTAGCGCTCCTAATCGAACCGCCAAATTCAATATTAAAGATGAGTTAACTGACTACTCGGCAAAAGTGAAGATTGAAATCGTCTGTAACGATGAGATTGCAGAAGTCCTGATGGACCGTATCGTCACTATTTGCCAAACAGGTCAGGTAGGGGACGGTGTGGTTTGGTGTACTGAAGTTCCGAAGGCTTTCTTCATCTCTAAAACTTCTGTATAGCTATCCCCTTCAATTCTTCGGTATGATGTTTTGGGTAAGTTGCTCAATTATTACCAATCATCTTGGAGATTGTTTTGAAAAATATCATCGATCGTATTGATCACATTGTTCTGACTGTGACTGATATTGAGCTCACGACTCAGTGGTATGAAAAAGCATTGGGTTTTGAGCGCGAGTTCTTTACCGGCCCTGAAGGGCAGCCACGGTATTCATTGCGTTTCGGGCAGTTAAAAATCAATCTTCAGGATAAAAATACTGAAACACCTACCAAGGCTAAAGTACCCACGATTGGTTCGGGAGACTTTTGTTTAATTGCAGTAATTCCCTTGGATGACTTTATCGCGCATCTTCAGAAGCAGGGCGTTGCTATTGATGTTGGGCCTGTACCAAGACGAGGTGCTCTTGGACCCATTCGTTCGGTCTACTTGCGTGACCCAGACAATAATCTCGTAGAGGTTGCTGAGTACGTCTAGTGTTGATCTGGATCCGATACGCCTAACTGGCGAGCAAGATCCAGAAAATCTTTTGCATGGTAGTTGGTAAATTGCTCGACATGCAGATCATTGCGCAAATGATTTTTACCAAACTCTAGTGGGCGCTCAATAAAGGCTGTTTGTAACCCACAGGCATGGGCAGCCTCTAGATCATCCTTATGCGCTGCTACCAACATGACTTCCTCAGCTGCAAGATTGAAGATGTCTGCTACACCCAAATAGGTTTCGGGATCTGGTTTGTAGTGACGGAAAACTTCAGCTGAAAGAATTAAGTCCCAAGGCAAGCCTGCGTTTTTTGCCATATTAGCTAATAAGCCCATATTGCCATTTGAGAGAGTGACGATCGTGAACTGACTTTTCAGCTTGTGCAGACCCTCGACAGCCTCTGGCCAGGGATTGAGTCTATGCCAAACGAGATTGAGATCTTGTATTTGACTTTCAGATAAAGAGTGGACTTTAAATGTCTTGAGAACATCAATCAGGATCATGTGATGGAGATCATCAATTTTGGTCCAAGGCAATTCACCAGACCGTACCCGAGCCATAGCTGGCCTGTAACCTTGCCGCCATGCAGTAGCAAAGGCATCGGGATCAGCCACAAGCCCCAGTCGAGTGACCTCAGCGGCTATGGAGCCATGCCAGTCGACTACCGTGCCAAATACATCAAATGCCAGTACCTTAGGAGCTTTATTCATGAAGGGGATTCTTGCTTGCTATGGGGCTTTTGTCAAACAAGGGGCTCAAACAGAAATGGCTGGGAGTTGATAAAATGCCCAATGCCCTTAAAGGGGTCATTGCATCTAACAAGGATTGAATATGGGTAGTATTTCTCAGTGGGAGCAGCTCAACGTTGAGCTCACGGCAGCTCTTGGAAGCTCCGTTCATTTTGATACGGCTCATCAGGCGGTTTACGCATCAGAAGCTTCTAATTACCGTCAAATTCCGATTGGGGTTGTTACCCCGAAAAATACCGAAGAATTTGTCAAAGGCATCGAGATTTGTCATCGTAATAAGGCTCCAGTGCTCATGCGTGGCGCTGGTACCTCCATGAATGGCCAGACGGTCAATAATGCGGTGGTCTTTGATATCTCAAAGTATTGCAACCATATTCTTTCCTTAGACCCTGCGGCCGGTAATGCGCTTGTTGAACCCGGAGTCATTTGTGATTCACTGCGTGATGCGGCTGAGCTACATGGCTTAACTTTTGCGCCAGATCCTTCTACGCATAGCCGTTGTACCTTAGGTGGTATGGTTGCCAATAACTCTTGTGGCGCCCATTCGGTGATGGCCGGCAAGACACTAGAAAATACCGAAGCTCTGGAAATTCTGACTTATGACGGTGAGCGTTTTTGGGTTGGTCCAACATCTGATCAAGAATTGCAAGACATCATTGCTGCTGGTGGGCGAAAGGGTCAGATCTATCAAGACTTGCTGACTTTACGTGATCGCTATGCTGATCTCATTCGTGCGCGCTTCCCAAATATTAAGCGTCGCGTCTCTGGTTACAACTTAGACCAACTCTTACCGGAAAATGGATTTAACGTTGCCAAGGCTTTGGTCGGGACCGAGGGAACCTGTGCATTAACACTCGCCGCTAAGGTGAGATTAGTGAAGAGTCCCGCTAAGCGCGTGGTTCTGGTACTTGGCTTTGAAGATATTTATGTAGCAGGTGATGCTGTACCCGAGTACCAATCTTTTAATCCTATTGCAATCGAAGGTTTGGATTACAAAATTATCCGCGGCTTGCAAGAGCGTAACTTAGCAAAGGCGGAGATCGACTTATTGCCAGCTGGAAATGCTTGGGTAGTTGTGGAGTTCGGTGATGATACCGTTGAGGGCGCTGTTGCTCAGGCTGAAAAGGCACAGGAGTATTTCAAAGCAAGAACTAAGGGTCCAATACCATCAACTTGGTTAGAGTCCGATCCATTAGTACAAAAGCGTATCTGGTCGATTCGTGAAAATGGTGCATCTGCCACCCATTTATCGATTGATCCAAACTCCCCCGACCCGGTAGTGGGATGGGAAGATGCTGCAGTTGATCCAGCGCGTTTAGGTGAGTACTTGCGGGCTTTCCAGAAATTAGTGGACTCTTACGAGTATGAAACTTCGCTCTACGGACACTTTGGGGATGGGTGTATTCATGCGCGTATTACTTTTAACTTCCGATCTGTAGAAGGCGTTGCCAAATTTAGATCTTTTATTCGCGACGCAGCAACCTTGGTGGTTGCATTTGGCGGTTCGCTCACGGGCGAGCATGGTGATGGTCAGGCCAGAGCAGAATTCCTCCCCATCATGTTTGGTGAAGAGTTAATGGGCGCGATGCATGAGTTCAAGCGCATCTGGGATCCTCAAAACAAACTCAATCCTGGCAAAGTAGTTCACCCTTACCGTGTAGATGAGAATCTGCGCATGGGCCCAGAATACAAAATTGTTAATATCAAGACGCGTCTGAATTTCTTGAGTCAAGAGGGCAATGGCTTCCAGAGAGCCGTTGAACGTTGTGTTGGTATGGGTAAGTGCCGTAGTGAAAAAGTAGGCACGATGTGCCCAAGTTATCGAGCTACAAAAGAAGAGCGTTTCTCCACTCGTGGACGTTCACGACTCTTTTGGGAAATGATCCAAGGCGAAGTCATTCAAGATGGTTGGGAAAGTAAGGAGCTTAAAGAGGCTCTCGATACCTGTCTTTCTTGTAAAGGCTGCAAGAGTGACTGTCCTGCCCACGTTGACATGGCCTCCTATAAGGCTGAGTTCTTGTCTCACTATCACGAGAATAATAGTAGGCCTCGTCAAGCTTTGACCATGGGTCGCATTGGAGATTGGGCGCCATTGGCAAGTAAGTTCTCATGGCTGATGAATGGCGTCATGCAAACCCCCGTAATCTCTAGTCTCGCAAAATGGGTTGGTGGCATTGCGCAAGAGCGTAGCCTGCCCAAGTTTGCAAGCCAGTCATTTAGAAAGCAATTTAAGCCATCCAAGAATGTCAGTATTGGTCAGAAGAAAGTCATTCTTTGGGTAGATACATTCTGTGAGCATTTTCATCCAGAGGTTGCAAGTGCAGCAGTGGAAGTGCTTGCTCATGCAGGCTTTGAAGCGACCCTACCTAAAACGCCTTTATGTTGTGGCCGCCCTTTGTATGATTTTGGTTTTCTAGATCTTGCCAAGCAGAAGCTAGAGAAAATTCTGGATACGATCGGAAGCGAGATTAATGAAAATCCTAATTCTCCTATCGCAGTAGTCGGTCTTGAGCCAGGCTGTATGTCGGTATTTAAAGATGAATTGTTGAAGTTTTTCCCGAACGATCCTAGGGCAACGCTTTTAGCATCGAGCAGTTATTTGTTAGGAGATTTCTTGCATGAGCAAGGCTATACCCCACCGCAGCTAGACTGCAATGTCCTAGTTCACTCACATTGCCATCAGAAATCACTATTTGGTACTAAAGGTGATGTAGCGCTCCTGGCGGCTTTGGGTGCTAAAGCAAACTTCATTGATAGTGGTTGCTGCGGTATGGCAGGTTCATTTGGATTTAATCCAGAGCATGTCGGCATATCCAAAGCGGTTGGCGAGCTCGTTTTGTTGCCAGCAATTCGGGCTGCAGAGCCAGAGACCATCATTCTGACCAATGGCTTTAGCTGTAGAGAGCAGATTGAGCAAGAGACAGGTCGCAAGGTAAAGCACTTAGCGGAGTTACTGCAGATGGCACATCAATCTGAAATATAGTTAGTAGTCACTCACTACTGAGCACTCCTCAACCCCAATAATTATCAAGACCATGATTAAAATTCCCTAAAGATAGTCTAGTTAAAGATAGAATAGTCGTCCGGCGGGAATATTGGAGTAAGCAGCTTATTGCGTAATTGCATGATAGTTAAAGGAATGAACAATGATCTTCAAAAAATCACAGTCTATTAAGTTTCTACAGCCCACAATGGAGTCCTTTGAAACAATCGTGGGGCCAGCAACGGAGGTTCATGGGCGAATTGTTGCGAATGAAAGTTTACGCATTGATGGTCGCGTTGTTGGGAATATAGAATCACGCCAAGGAAAAAACGTGAGCATTGCTCTTGGACGCACTGGTGTGGTGCAAGGCGATATCAATGCTTTTAGGGTGCTAGTTGCAGGACGAGTTGAGGGTAATATTTATGCCACTGAGCGCGTGGAGTTACATGAGGGGGCGGAAGTGCGCGGAGATATTACTTATGGCCAGCTGGGAATTGAGCATGGTGCCAAGTTAAACGGTTTGATGATTTCCAAAAGTAGCGATGAACCAGAGGGAGCAACTGATTCAACCGCAATTTTCCAAGCAAATTGGAACAAAATTAAAAGTCAATAATTTATTATTAATGTGTGAATGATCAGTTGTGCAAGATAGATCAATTCAATTTATTGCTCATGCGATTGCCTGATCATGGGGCAAAAAAATACCTCTATCTGTAGAGGTATTTTATGTGTGTTGCATATTTACTCAGTATCGCTAATCTCATCTTTTGGATGAATGTCAGTTTCACTAAAAGATTGCTTGGCTGAGGATATGGGGGCATCAATTAAGCGTAGCTCACCACTGAGCTTTGCTCCTTTTTCTACACTCATTTCAGCATATTGAGTAAGACCAGTAATTTTTGCACTGGATCGAACGTTCAAATGATTCGTGACATTAAGGCCTTGGGTAACTTCACCACGAACTTCAACAACTTCCGCGTTGATTCTTCCATTAACAATTCCTGAGGTGTCAACCAAGACTTCTTTGGTGTTCAATTCACCCTCTACAAGGCCTGCAACCACTGCCATTTCTGGTACCTCAAAGGTGCCTCTGACAATTACCCCTTCGCCTACGAAAAGTGATCCTCTGGGATTGTTATCGGCCATGAATTTTCCTGAATAAGTAAGTACACGCTAATGATATAACAATACTAACAACTTATGGAAAGGCGCAGAGGAGCGTCCCACTGTGTAAGCTATCGGAATAAAAGTTAATCTTTGGTACTTGTGGGGATAGATAGTTCCGCAAACTGATCCTTTAAATTCTTCAGGGTGAGGATTTTGCTCTCAATCAAGGGGAGCTGCGTCTGAAATGTTTGGATTTTCTGCTGGTAAATGAGTTCTAAATCATCCATCTCCTTGCGGGAAATGACCCCCCCCATTTGTTTTGCCATTTCTGGGTTAAAGCGGATTGCCACCCTAAAGCCAAAAAAATGGATACTCATGCCAATCAGAATAAACACGCTAAAGGATAAAAGCGCGATCTTAATAACAGTTTTACGGGTAATTTTTATCTGCTTCATGGATGAAGTAGACCCAGAAATCCAAATTAACTGCATTTTTAACCCTTAAATTATCTTTAAAAGATTTTAACATTGGGATGTATTGAGTTTATTTCTTTTTAATAAGCTTATTTGAGGATAATTTGATAACATACTATTATTAAAAGTAATGCTGTTTTATAAAGAATATGGGATATCTTAGATTTTCAAGATGATTTGTGCGTTGCAATAATTTAATGGCGTTACATCAATGCGGCCTCACAAGCACTATGCACAACTAGAAATTATTGGCTCTGTATTAAAAGATGCTAGAGAGAAAAAAAATCTAGCCAGGGCAGAGTTTGCCAACTTATGTTGTTTGTCCGCCAAAATGATTTTGGAGTTGGAAGAGGGTGGCATGAGCTCTTTTTACACTTTTGAAATTAAGGTCATCACTGCAAAGAAAGTTGGTAAATTTCTGGGGCTAGATGAATCATCTTATTTGATAGATCCTAGCGCCACGGAATCGATTGAAGAAACTTCGATTGAGCCTAGTGAAGCCCCAAAAATTTCTGCCTCTACAAAACATGAGGAAGTCAGAACTGATTCAGGTCCAAAGAATCTTCCGTCAAGAAACGAGACCATATCATCCTCAGAGCTTGCAAGCCCTCAGGTTCTGAATCTGGAAGAGTCGCTGAATCAGATTAATAAAGAACATGGGTTTAAGTTAGGTACTACTGGGGCTAGTGCCGTATCAATCAGAGTGATGACAATCCTGTTTGGTTTTTTAGTACTGACGGGCGCTATTTATGGGTTAAATGATCGATTCAACATCATCACTCTAGCTGTTGGATTAGTGAAACCCCCGCAAAAAGCCATCGTAGTAAATGAAACTCAGGATTTAAAAGCTGATGAAGACTTAGCTCTCAAGCCCGAGAGTTCTGATACTGTAGCTAAATCGCCAGAAACTCAGCCAGCTCAAGCGCTTCAAACTACTCCTAGTGAGCAATGTCCTTATAAACAAGAGGCGCAATTGCCCAGTTATCAGTCGCCCAACCCCTCTAAACGGGGAGATACTGTGAATATCAAATCGCTAATTAAGCAAGCCATTTGTGTTGTAGATAATTCTGGGAAACAAACCGTCGTTAATCTAGAGTCAAATGCCTCTTACGCATTTCGAGGCACCTCTCCATTTGTGGTGATTACTCAGGATTTAGATAGTGTTGAAATGTATTTTCAGGGTTGGAGAGTGCGCTCACCAAGCGCAGGCGCAAAGCAGATTAAATTACTGGAAGTTTCCCTGTAAAGTTTCCACAGGTTAAAAGAAACAAAATTAAGGTTTGTAAATGTTTGAATTTTCTAAAAAAAGTAATCCTAATACAGACACTCAACTGACGTATTTAACTACAGTTGGGGCCGGTTCCATTATGAAGGGTGACTTTATTCATAGTGGAAACATGCTTTTGTTAGGGCATTTAATTGGCGATATTTCCCAGATTGAAGAAGAGGGCTCTGGTAATGGCCATACCGCTGTAATCGGATCAACTGGATTCTTATTAGGGAATATTTACAGCCCACATGCAATCATTATTGGAAGAATCGAGGGTTCGGTTTTTGCAAAAGGACGCGTTGAAATTTATCCTGGAGCAGTAGTCATTGGGGATGTTACCTATGCGCAGATTAATGTGCACCCAGACGCTAAGGTCAACGGTAATCTCAGATGTTTATTGCCAGATGCGGTTGAGCAAAAAAATCTCTCTTTGAGTGATGAAGAGGTTCCGAGTAATGTTGTTCTATTAGCTAAAGCAGAGTGATATCAAACATCAATAAGATATTTCGGTTGATGATCTGCAGTCAGCAAGCTCGCTCATTAGTTTGAGGTGTTGACATAAGTATGCCTACCCCAATAAAAATCCCTGCTCTCCTTCTAGGCCTCTTTGTTTTATTGCTAGCTTCAGGAGGGCTTTTTTACAGTTATTACACTCGGGATTTGCCTTAATGTAAGGACGAATACATACAAATATTGTTAAACCAAGAGATTCGGAATAACGAGACTTTGATTCAAGAGTCACGCACACTAGCTTTTAATAATATTGCAGAAGTTTCGCATCGCAGTGGGGCGCGTATTTGTTCTACTAATTTACTCACCAATCAAGGCACTTATTCTGTAGGCTATCTGGTAGTCAATCGAGGGATGGAGAACGATACAATCTGGCAGCGATTAACAGGACCTACAGATTATTCTGTCAAAATCGAATCTGTAAGGAAAACAGATTAAAAATAGTTATTTGGGATAAGCAACGTTCTTCTGGAAATTCTCAGTGTTCCAGCTTTTACTTAAATCCCCTGTGGGGCCATACACCACAAATGTATATAAGATGCCGATGATTAATCCCGCAATTAAGCCTATTTTTATAATTGAGTAATCTCGTTTCTGCGGAACTGTTTTACTGATAGGGGATGGTTTATGTACAGTAAAAAATTCTGGGAATGCTGCCTCTAAGGTGGTGCGTGCATTTTTAATGTGCTGGTAAGCCTGTTCTTCACTCCCGCCTTGTTCTAAACCAAGCGCAGCATTTTCATAAGATTTGCTCGCAGAATCCAGAAGTTTTGCAATATGCGCATAGCTTTTTTGGCGATTGGTTGTATCAGGTGTCATGACAAGGTTGTATTTTTTATCTCAATAGCTTATTGCTAAGGTTCACAGAAAAAATCTACCTACTATGTACAGAATTATTCCGGCAGCAAATACATAGGCAATAGACTTAAGCAGGGTTTTTTCTATAGTGTTTTCTATAGTTTTTTCGATACCATTTTGTAGACTTTTATTCTGGGCTATTTCCTCAGAAATAATATTTTTAATATTCCAAAGGTCCTTGCGGATGACATTTAAGCTCTCATCCAATTTTAGATCTTTTTGCTGTAAGAGCGCGCCTATTGTCGAAAGATGTTTATTAACTTCTTTTAGCTCATTAACAACGGATTCGTCTAGATTACTCATATTTACCCGACACTAGAGATAATTTATTTGCGACATTTTTTAATCCTAACCGATGACTTAGTCCTTGGGGTGAAATTAAACATTGATATGATAAATATGGCTTCATAGTAGGTGATTATTAGAAAAAAGTCGAATTTGCTTAGTGTTTGCGTAGCTCGGTTATGTTTTTCCGCTTTCTTTAAGGGGTCTCAAAAGATTTGCTTTATAGTTAGCTAATAATAGCAAATTCAATTTGCAGGATGATCAACTAGATATCGCCTGGACTATGCCCAAACAACCAATATCCACTGCTGCAAAAATAAGGAAGTTGGTGATGAATTTCACCAAGTGGCTTCTTTATGTATTGCTCATCCTCGTTTTAGCATACGCCTCTTTCAAAGTTTGGGAATATAAGGGCGAATATGAGAAAGAAAAAGAAGCAAAAATCCTCGCCAAAGAACAAGAAATAGAATTCAATGATTTGAGAAAAAATCTAGCAACCTACGCTCCTTTATTGGTTGGCAGTCCCTCCTCGATATTGACAACGCGTGCGAATGGAAAATTCATTCTTGCTTATATGCTTGGAGCAGAGGTTGAAGCATTTCAAAATGCATTTGAAGAAAGTATACCCATCATTTATGTGGGCAGCCAACTGCTAGGTGCTGGGTGTAAAAAGTCGGATTGTGAGGAATCCAGCGCCGCTTTTGTAATTGAGCCCGCCAATGGCAAGGTTTATTTAGCCCTTAGAAAAGGTGGGGAGTTAACTTTTTATGGGCTAGAGGATAGTAAAACTATCCCACTAGCTTTTGAGAAGTGGCAAGGCTTCAAGAAAGCAGGAGTGCAATGATGAAGATTGTCATCAGCTTTTTAATCATGTCACTCTGGGTGACGATAGTCCCTGCAAAATCTACGCAGGAACCCCAGTCCCTCAAATCAAATTTACAAAAATCTGAACCAAAGTTAGCAAACGATAAAGATACTATATTGAGTAAAAATACTCAAAGCACTTTGTATTTATTATCGGGTTGGGGAAAGGCGGAGGGGCCTTATGTCTGGTTTACTGTTTCTGCGCATTTCAATGAAAATCAAACTGCCCCAAATAGCCAAACTTTCAACTTATTCAGCGCAAGTGGCGCCCTAGATTGTAAGGACAACAGTACCTTCTATTATCTAATTTCTTATATGTATTTTGATGCTAAGACGAAAAAGCTTAACGAGATTTACTCTGAGAAAAATAAATCTAATGTCATGAAAATTGAACCTACTACAACTGAGTCGGATATTAAGAAGATTGTTTGCAACTAAGTTAGACATTCGTTTAGCGAGGGTGAGTATTCAGATCGCCCATCTTCTACCGTAACGCCTGGCCACTGACTACAGAGGATTCAAATGGAAGAAAGCTTGAATGAGAATAATTCGAATCTAATCACAAGTTCTGCTGCTGATTCAATTCAAGCAGCTGAGTATTTTTCAAACTTAGTCGCCAATTTGCAGCAGTTTGTACAGACTGCAAATCAAAATGATTTATTGAAATATTTTCATGAAGGCAGCAATACAACAGCTGTTCAGCGCCGCATACTGGATCTGATGATTTATGGCGAAGAGTTTGGAATAGAAACTAGGCATGACCATTTAACTGGCTTATTGGACCGCACTAGTTTTTTAGAAAAACTCAAATTTACTTTGGCGAAGACTCTCCAGGAAGATCATTTAACAGCCATAATATTTGTTGATCTTGATAACTTCAAAGCTATTAATGATCAGTATGGCCATAGTACTGGAGATGAGGTGATATCAATCATTGGCAGAAGAATCTCTGCGTCTATTCGGGCTCAGGATTTAGCCTGTCGGTGGGGTGGTGATGAGTTTGTTTTGGCGTTACAAGCCATCACAAGCAAAGATTTAGTCAGTCAATTGGCCAATCGATTACTTGCAGTAATTTCGCAAGCTCTTCAGCTTGGATCCAAAGAATCATTACAACTACTGCTAGGTGCAAGTGTTGGTATTGCCATCATGGATGATATAAATCTTAGTTCGATGGATTTAGTTGAGAGGGCTGATAAAGCAATGTATCTTGCTAAAAAGGCTGGAAAGAATTGTATCGAGTTTTACTCTTAGGAGTCTATTTTTTTCGAAGATGCACCGCTGGAATGCGCATCCCTTCTCGATATTTAGCTACCGTTCGCCTAGCAATTTCATAGCCTTGATCGCCCAGTAACTTAGCAATCCTGCTGTCAGAAATAGGTTTTAATGCAGGCTCTTCTTGAATAATTCGCTTAATCAGTTCTTGGATTGCTGTCGAGGATATTGCTACACCTTTATCAGAATTTAATTGACTGCTGAAAAAGTATTTAAATTCAAAAATACCTAGCGGACAGGATAGATATTTTTGTGTCGTCACTCTCGAAATTGTTGATTCATGCATCTCTAATGTTTCTGCTATTTCACGAAGAACAAGTGGCTTCATTCCAATTGCGCCCATGGAAAAAAACTTTTGTTGATGTTTGACGATTTCATTCGCAACCCTGAGGATCGTATCCTCTCTTTGAGCAATATTTTTAATAAGCCAGCTTGCTTCTAGAATTTTTTGTTTTAAGACTCCATCAACCTTCCCTTGACCACTCTCTTTGAGTATTTTGGCGTACTCGCCATTGAGTGAGATTCGTGGTCTTGCATTTGGATTTGATTCGACAACCCATAAGTTATTGATGGATTTGACCACGACATCCGGCAAAATCCATTGGTCGTTTTCATGGTCGAAGTAAGCGCCAGGATTATGTTGCAAACTGCGTATGAGCTCTACCGCTTTGAGAACTTCTGCCTCAGTTTTGTTGCTCGCTTGTTTGATCTTAAGCCAATCTTTTGAACCAACCTTATTTAAATGGGTATTGACAATATATTTGGCTAGTTCCCATGCTGATTGATCGGGGATAGGTTTTTCTAAAATACGATCAATTTGCAGGGATAGGCATTCTGCTAAATTGCGTCCGCCAATGCCGGGCGGATCAAGTGACTGCAGTTTTTTTAGTGCGGACTCTAGTAGATAAAGCGTGCTTGATTCTTGACTATCAAGTTCATTTTTGATTTCCGCATGAATTGACTCGAGATCATCAATGAGATAGCCTCTGTCATCCAGGCAGCCCGCCAGATAGGTAATGATCGACTGCTCTTGTGGACTTACATGAAGGAGATGAATTTGCTCCTCGACATACTCTAAAAGGGTTTGTTGATGAGCTATGCGCTCATAGCGCTCTGCCCAGTCATCGTCATCATCCTGCGACGCCCTATTGCTTGAGGTCCAAGAGTTTTGTGTCTGTTCAAGCCGTTCAGAAGATTGAGAGGCATTAAACTCAATTTCTGGATTAGGCTCAAATTCCAGCAAGGGATTATCTTCAGCGGCCTTCGCTAATTCCTGCTCTAGTTCGTTATTGGATAACTGCAATAAGCGGATTGTTTGTTGCAGTTGAGGTGTTAGGGTGACCTGCTGACTAACTCTAGTATTAAGCGAAATAGCCATTTTTATATTTTCTTGTGGTTCGCTAGTGAAAATTCTATCGTTGCTGACCTAACTCAACGTTGTAAAAGAGGGCTTTTTGAGACTTTCGGCTCATATAAATTGTTTAAATTTGAACTATTTCTCGGTTGCAAAAGTAGTATGCAATCAACTGCAACTATTCTAACCATTTATAATAAAAAAACTATATAAATTAAAGGGTTAAGAAATTTTCTTGCTATTTCCAGGAAACTTAGCCTAAATTAATCTAAGCAAACACAGAAAACTGACCGTAATAAGAGGTCAGAAGACTATATAAAGCGTTTCATATTATGGAAAATCCTGTCATTACAGAGCACCGTATTCGTGGTGATCGCTTTTATGCCATAGAAAAAAACAACAAAATTGCTTTTTACACAACCAATATTGCGGCAGCGCGATATTGGGTCAAAAATGTGATCGACAAAGAGACTCTTGTTATTGAGGAATCATTAGAGGCTAAGCCTGATGGCCAGTGATGGCTTGATTTTGATGTTTATTTAGGGTTAATTCAGCTTATTTCAGCAATTGCCTTAAAAGTAGCAAAACCATCTTAAGCGGTTCAATTTAGACCATAAAATCGTATAATCATCCATTAATTTGGATTATTAGCATGATTTATTCACGTCGCCTTTTTTTTACCATTGTTTTGCTTTTGGGCTCTCATGAGTCGAGCTTCGCAATGGCTCAGGCCGAAAATGATATGGTGACTGTTTTGGATAAAAAAGGCTATTCCATTGCTTACTATAAAAGCTCTATTAAAGCATTGCCTCCAGAGTCAAAAAAGGTATGGATTATTACCAATCGCCAAACAATAGACGAAGCCACGAAACAGCGCGTTGGATCCGTGCGCAGTAATATTTTATTCAATTGTAAGTACGGCACTTACTCCACCTTGGCCACTATCCAATACTCTGAACCAAATGCACAGGGTAAGAAGATTTTACAAACAGAGACTGGTTTCAATTTGGCGGATGATCCAGTGCCAGAAGATAGTGCTCTAGCAATCATACGAAAACAAGTTTGCAATCCTTAATTTAATTCCAATTTATATGGCCATCATTACCTACCCCCCCGAATTAGTAGACAAAATAGATCCTAAATTTCACATAGAGCACTCAGCTATTGCTAAAACTATGCTTCGAGAAATTAGTAAAACCCCTTTGGCAGGGGTATATGCGATTGATGGATCTGGTGCCGAGTTTGCAGCCACCGTCCTCGATATCTACAAAGGATTATTGGTGTTAAAGCCAGAGACCGAGCCTCCTAAGGGATTTAGTAGCGTTATTGGCACCAGTCAGATTATTGTGGCCTGTACTGAAAACTCAAAAATGCAGTTTCTTTCAAGTGATTTTAGGATGCATGAAGATGGCAGTTTAATAACCTGCTCTCTCCCGCAAGAACTCACTGTGATCCAGCGTCGCAAAGAGTTTAGAACATTGGGGCCGAGTGATGAACAGTTTAATTTCGTTCTTTCACTAGGGGCTGGTCAAGAATTATTAGCAAAAGTAGCCGATGTTTCTGATCATGGGATTTTGCTAGATATTCGTTTGGGTGCAGCTGAAGTTGAGGTGGGGCGCTATTGGCATTCAGGATACTTTGAGCGCCAAAAATTCCGCTCAGGCAGTATCGATTTAATCATCCGCAATGTACGCCCTGGTAAAGCGCTTGATCGCATTCGAGCGGGTTGCGAGCTATACAACCCTAGCAAAACCGCACTCAAAGAATTTGAGTCTACTAGAAATGCCATTGAAAATGCCCGTGTACAAGGACGCTTAAATCGTTGGTATGCGTCGGCTAGTTGGTGTGAATAACCAAAATGCTTACACTCTAATTTGATGAAGCTAAAGTCATGAGCTTGTTTACTAACTTTACAAGTGGAAAATTGATCATGATCCTCAGTGTGATCATGCTTATTCCACTGCTGTATTTTTTTATTCGTGATTTTTACAGCAAAGTGGTTGATGAGGTAAAAAATACTGGTTCATCTATCCCAGTTGAACCCATTATGGTGACCAGCTTAAATAAAACAAACCAGCTTGAAGAGGTTATCAACCAAAAGATTGCAAACATGAAGTTGGATTTAATGGCAGAGCGTTTACGTATTACATCTACGGCAGACGTCCTAAAAAATCTTGCTTTTGAACGTCATCTTCCAGAAACTCTTTATCAGATTTATTTTGAGACACGAGCCTTCCCTAGAAAAAATGTAGAAGCTCAGCAAACGGATTTGGAATGGCATGCCAAAGCAGGTATTACAGAGCTGAAGGTAGAGCCGATGCCTTTAGATGATGGCACTGTTATTCAATTCACTTTGCAGAACTACCCATATACGCTAAGTGCTATCAATCATCGCTTTGCTAGAACCTATTTTGTTGAATTAACTCTCCGAGATGTTGATAGCACTCGCTTATTTGTAGTGCGTATTAAGGCTAATGAATTAACCGGCAGAGAGATTCTGGAAACAGCCATTATTGAAATGAAGTCCGGTGAGTGGATAGATGATCTTGCTAGTTGCCGCCTCTTAATGGATAAGCGCAAGACTGAGGTTCAGTTAATGGCTGAGCATCGTGAAGTAGAGATGCTAAAAAAGCGCTTCATTTTAAATAACGCTGGCGATAGGCTTGTAGCAAATAAAGTTGCCGCTAAGTCGCGCAAGAGTGAATGATCATTGTGACTGAAAAAATTACTTTCTACTCACAAAAAAATATTTATTTTTGGTTTTTAACCTTTTCTGGATTCCTGTTTGCGGTCTCTTTATTGGTATTACTTGGGGCTGCAAATGATTTATCCGAATCTTCTTCGGAGCTGAAACAGCTGAAAGTAGCGATGCCAGTACTGGATGATTTTGTTGCGACTCAAAAAATTGACGTTCGCCTTAATAAAAATCAGCGACGCTTAAAATCAAGTGACATTCCAAAATTGGTTGATGGGGCGATTATTCCAGTTAATACAGATGAGGCAGTGAATCGAACTTTTCAATTTTTCTCAGAATTTGAAAACAAACGTTCTGCATCATTGCTCGCAGTTGAATTGCCTGCCGTAGAGTCCATTGAGCTGGGCTCACCTGCTGAGGCAGCAGGCATAAAACCAGGCGATTTAATCCTAGCTGTTAATGCAACAAAGATTGAATCTGCCTTAGGTTTTTATCTCGCACTAAACGAAAAAACTTCCGCAGATGTAAACGTTAAATTATTGAGAAATAAAAGAGATAGTTTGACGGTTGCAATGCGCATGGCAGATAGGTCGACAATCACTGGAAATAATTGTGGAATTAAGTTCATTCTGCCGGGTGATGTGATCTACCTAACAGAAGTTGAGACAAAACGTCTTGCAGAGCAATATCGTCGCGATATATTGTCAACTATCCCGGTAGATTGGCGAACCGAAGTGTCCAATGATTTAATGCAAATTGCTAGACGTCTAAATGCAATCGCTAAAAACGTGATTGATCCAACCGGTGTAAACCCAGTCAAATTGCAAACCAGAGATATAGTTGTCTGGCATAGCAAAAAGGTTGCAGAAAACATTGATATTTACTTTTCCCAGAGACGCAAGATTGAAGCTAAAAATGTTTCGTATATGACGGGGATCGGGGATGCATTTGTTGGTTTTGTGTGCAGCGTGCTCATTTTTGCTGTGGCACTTGCCATGTTTTGGTATCAAGGTCGTGAATCAGGAAAAAAATCATGACAACATTACAAATGCAAGATTACTGGTTAGGAATGCGGATTAATGGCGGCCGTTATGCGATTTCGACAAAATTCATACATGCCGTCTTTTTGCATCCCGAACCTGAGCAGGGCATGAAAGATCTACGTATTAATGGTGTTGTAGTCTATAAGGGTGAACCCATTTGCTTGCGTAATCATTTTCAACTACTACGCTTTGATCAACGCGGAGATAGTTTTGTGGATTGGCATCAGTCTCTAAAGCAGTCTAGCGCACCTTGGATCATTGTTTTGAGAAATGGCCCTCAAGAAGGCTTGGGTTTCAGGATTAATAATATTGTGGGGCCCTTTTACGCTGAGACGATACCTGATTCTTCATTCTTTTATCACAACGGCGCTGATTATCATTTGGTGGGGGTCTCTTAAGGCCGACAATACCGATCAGTCACTTAATCGCTAGTCGAGATCATTTATATGAATAAGAAAAATAATAGCCATATCTTTTCCCAGCACCCAATTCTTTTGTGGCAATGGGTTTCCTATGTTTCGTTTGCGCTGGTGTTGGCTGCCAGTATCGGTGCTTTTCTCTCTGCGCGCTCTTGGGTATCTGAAGGTAAGTATCTGCAATCAATTGATGGCGAACAGATTCAAGTGTTACGTTTGATTCCTTTCTTAAAAGAGTTACAGCAGCAAACAAACGGTCCCGTTACCTTAGAGCCTGTTTTTTTTACAAACTTAAAAAAAGCTGAGATCTTCTTAAAGTCAGCAACTACAGACTTGAAGAACCAGCCTGAGCTAAGTCCTAATTCAGCGTCTGCTGTGTCGACCAAGGGGATAAGTGAACCTACTGCATTGAAGTCTTTGAGTGGCCAAGCTTCGGCTTCAGCTGTAAAAAATCCTAGCACGACTAAAGAGGCAGAATCGTCTACTCCTTTGTTGCCACTATCCGATAATCCGGTAGTTGCTCTTTTTCAAAGGTTGGACTCTAAGGTAATGGCTGTCGTTTTCGGTAAGCCTGAGAAATATGCTGTCAAGTCCGACAAAAAAAATGACGATGAGAAATCTGAGCAGACTGAGGAAGCTGAAAATCTCAAGAAAAATCCAAAACCTTCCACCCCACTTGAGGTGCTGATAAGTGCTAAAAATACTGAGCAGGCAATCGGAGTAATACTCGCACAAGAAAAAAGCTTAAATGATTTAGCTGTCTTAGCAAGGTCAGGTGAAGTACTAATTGGCCCTAAGGGATCACTCGAGTTGGATAAACTTCCCTCTGAATCTGCTGTAAAAAAATATGCAGAAAGCATTGGTAATTTTGTCAAGGCACACAATGCTTGGCAAAAAAATATCACTGATATTGCGACAATATCAGACCTTCAAAAATCACTTGGTGTAGTTCTTGAGCAAAAGGTGCTTTTGGAAATTGATGTCGGTAAAAAAACAGCTGGTAAGTCAAACCTCAAGCTAACAGATGTAGCGCCTAAGGTGCCGCAAAGTCCTTGGTATTCAAAGTTACCGCAAGAAAGTGTAGCAGTGCTGAATGCTTATGTTTTGAATATGCGGATAATTAAGGATTTCGCTAACGACTATGGGTCTTTGCGTCTTGCTGCGCAAAAAAAATCTCAATCAATTCAATATTTTGATTTTAAAGATGCTGGCGGATTTTTAGGTTTGATTTTAGTTTCGATCATTACCGCTTTTGGAATCATCTTAGGTGCTTATATGGCGCTCGTGAATACCCGACGTAATGCGCAAGATTTGCAGCGGGCATCTAAACAGACTAGGGCTGCCGGTCAGCTATTAAAAACAATTGACTTAGGCTTTGCTAGTGCGCCAAGTAACAAAACATCCAAGGCTAATTCACAAAATAATGATTCTGATCAATCGACAGACCAACTCAATGTGAAGACAGTGATGAATGTCATTTCCGAGTTAAGTGATGATTTAAAAAATAAAATTAAGAAAATAGACACGCACTTTAAAGTACTTTCACAGCTCAATACCAAATTACGCCATTCTATTGATACCCTGCATGAGAAGAGTGGCCAGATTCGTACAAATACGTCTGATAAAAGTAGTAATTCACCCTACAGCCAAGAGATGGGTATTAGTAGGGGCGGACCTTTAGATCAGCTTCAAGATGCTTTTTCTGCCTTAAAGCAACAGGGTGTCCGTCTTTACTTGGCCATATTGGATAACCATTCTAGTAAACAACTTGCCGTTGAAACAGAGCAGCTGAATTTATTAGTAGAGAGAGTCGAGGCTACTGTATCGAAGATGCGCTCGACGCTCGCTGTCGCACTAGAACAAGCTACGCCTATGGAAGTGCAGGCGCCACAGATTTCTTTAGAGGCTATTGAGCTTCTGAGTATGGATGCCAAACAGGTCATGCGTGATCTTCAGTTATGGCAAGGTGAATTTGATGGATTGAATAAAGCTTTCGCTGAATTAAAACGAGAAGCAAGGGTCTAATGCAATTGATTTTTTATAAGGCGTAATGCAAATATGGCCGAAGAAAAACCCCTGTTTTTAATTGATATTGATCGTGCTATTGAAGGTCTGCAGACTGCTGCCCCTAAAAAAGGTTCGGCGTCAGCAGTATCGATTGAGCCATTAATCATGCATAGCGTTGATTTAGCTAATGCGCTAGATGGCGCTGGATTAGATGATTTAAGTGGGATGACTAACGAATTAGCGCAGTGTTTTAAGAAAAATGATGCACAAGCTTTTTTGGTGTTGGATGATCTAGTTAGTCTAGTGAAGTCAGAAGTCGCATTTACGCATCCATCGGTAGCGAGTGGAGCGTCTTGCACTCTAGAGCAATTAAATCAAGCAAAAGTATTATTTGCCGCCAATTTATCGCAAATCCAAAATGGTTTGCCGATCACCAAAAATCCTGATGCAGTATTAGCGCAAGATCTTCCTGCTGAGGCAGATCCTGATGTAACTCAGGAAGCGATTGAGGCTGTCAGCAGTAAAGAAGAGGAATTGGTCTTTAGTAAATCGCCAATCTCTGAGTTGTCTGCTTCTCCAGTGATCCCAACTATCCAGGAATTATCGCCAGAACCTTCTATCGCAGAATTGAGCGCCCTATTTGCACCGCGTCTTCATGAAGAGTCTCCAGTAGTTTTTACTCCTCCTGAGCCCAAAGCATTCTCTTTTCCCGAGGGTTTGACTCGTCCTCTAGAGCGTGAGAATTCATTAGATTATTCAGGTAGTCAGCGTTTCTTAGATAAGCACTTTTCCTTGAATCGTGCCCACAACCTCAATCGTATGCAAATAGCACGAAGTTTAGTTACTAAGACTGAAAACTGGAATGCTGTAGAGCTTGATTTCTTGCTTGGGCGTGAGCAAGATGAGCTCACTAAAGCTGGTCAACAATCATTACGCCATGTATTTGAGAATTTGACAGAGGAGCTCTTGATTGATGAGGTGTATGCCGATCCCGAGATCGTCCAACAACTAGTCACGATCATTAGCATCTTGCCGCCCTGTCCGAGTATTTTTGCAGTTCAGCAAGATTTAATGATTTTTATTGATTTAGACCACATATCCTTATCTGCGGAACATCTCTTGTCAGCAGGCAAAATGATGGCTGAAATTGGGGGCTCACTCGAAATGCATCATGAAGGAGTGCGTCTATCATGCCCATCTAGTTTATTAAGAATGCCCATGGTCTTTTTTGGACGGCACGGGCAAAACTATGCTGTTTCAGCAATTCAGTATTTAGGGGAAGAGGCCCTCAATAAACCAGTGGATAGTAAGGTCGATGCATTGGGCGAGATTTTGCATCCCGCTAGGATGATTAATCTGCTTGTAGGTAATCAGCATTACTCTATTTATGCCCATGAATTTTTAGGGGTTCAGAATATGAATATTCACCTCAACATTCCTAAATTACTAGAGCGACCCTATTGGTTGGCTGGTATGGCCTTAGATGGTATGAATAATGTGTACCCTTGGGTAGCTTTAGATCGGTTTACCAAATAATGCCGCTCTTTAGTCGTTTTTTGATTGGGCTGCTATTTTGCACGCTGTCGCAGAGCCTTTATGCTGCTTTACCCCCAGATCTTGAGCAAGCTATTAAGCGATTTATTCAAAAAAGTCCCACTGTCAATGGTTTGCGGGTGGAGACTGAATGGCTCGAGCCTAATCTCACGATTCCAGCTTGCTTGGGCGGTAGCATTGAAATTTTGACTCCCCCAGGTGCGCGCTTATGGGGTCGGTCCATGATCCAATTGCGGTGCGCCAAAGCCGCCTGGTTAATCAATGTGCCAGTCAATATTCATGCCTATGGAGATTATGTTGTAGCCAGCCGCTACCTACCTTTTGGCCAAAAGCTTGAAACTGGGGATATTCGGGTAATTGAGGGTGATTTAACCGTGCTACCAGATGATGTACTACGGAACCCTAAAGCTGCTTATGAGCGAGTTTTGGGTAAATCTTTGCAAATGGGCATGCCAATTGGGCTAAACGATTTGAAAGAATCTGCCGTAATAAAAGTAGGAGATCCTGTTAGGATTCAATTAACAGGTAAAGATTTTCAGGTTTCCGGTGAAGGTGTTGCCCAAACCACCGGAATGATTGGGGATATGGTAAGAGTGCGCTTGTCCGACGGGCAGGTTTTACAAGGCAAGGTATTGAGGCCAGGAATTATTAGCGTTAATATGGAATAAATCGCTAATTTGCGGTAGTATTTGGTTGTAGAAGTTGTGTTTTACTAGGTTGTACTGAGGAGAATGAGATGAAAATTAACGAGAATGCACCACTAATTCCGCCAAATACTGGAACAGCCAAACCTGTGCCAGGCTCGAACTCGACTGCCAATACAACTAACACAGCTTTAAATCAAACCTCAGCATCTGCGGTCAGTCGCCCTGCAGTCAATTTAGATATTGGTTTAGCAGCCAAGCTTGCTGAAGCGCACAGCAGTACTAGCGCTACCAATCAGGTTAGTGATGAGCTCTTAATTAAAAAACTACGCGATAAGGTTGCTGCTGGTCAGTTTGAGATTGATTACAACAAGATCTCCCAGTCAATGTTGAAGGATGTTGTTGCAGCAATTGGGCAAAAACCAAGTCGTCCTTAATACGAAGCCCGCATTAATTAATTCGTTTTACTGTAATCTTCTTGCTCACATTCTGAGCTCAATTAGCCCCCCTCTTTTTACTTAGAAAAATCTATCCCTCAGATGGTAAAACCACATCCATCCATGTCTTTTGACGATTTATTAAAGTTCTTAAAGGGTATTGCAAGTGCTATTGAGGGTCTGCGTACAGCTTTAGAGGCTAACGATATGGATCGACTTCCAGAATCGCTAGAAAGCACTAATCAGGCTTTGGATGCTATTCAGAATTATCCAGGAGGTGCTGACAAGCTCAAGCAAGATATTCACCAATTTGAGTCAGCACAAACTAAGCAATTATTAGCATTACTAGATGAAGCCTCAGTTAACCACCAAATCAATGGGGATCTGATTCGCTTAGCGATGCAACGCAGCTCTGCCATGCAGTCTTTTATTGCTCAGCAAGCGCCAAGCGCGACTTACGGAAGTGATGGAGGTGTTCCAGGATCCGTAGGCGGTGTACTGTCTCGCAAAGTCTAGGGCAAAAAGTGTTTAATGTACTAAGACTTTAGTTTTGCCCGAATACGTATCATGCCTTGCGTATGGATCTGGCTAATGCGCCCAGGGGTAATATTCATGACTTGGGCAATTTCTCGATAAGATAGATCTTCTTGATAATGCAAGGCCATGACTAATTTTTCATTATCAGGTAAGCCTGACAAGATAAGGGCTATTCGTTCTGCAAATTGACTCATGGCGACAGAGCGCATTGGGTCAGATTCATCGGTATCTGAAGGCATGAGATCATCCGACAAATCATCTAACGGCATTAAATGGACCATGTTGGTGATGATGGCGTGGTATGCCTCAATACTCAAATCAGCGCCTTGCGCAATTTCTTTTTCCGAGGGGTGGCGTCCCAAGGTTTGCTCCAAGCGGCGAGTCACTTTTTCGATTCCAACCAATTCATCTCGCTGATTGCGCGGCAAAATATCATTTTTGCGGCAGGAGTCATAAATAGCACCCCGTATGCGGGTTTTAGCATAAGCCTCAAATGCTAAGTTGGGCTGGGGTTCATAGCGCTTGAGAGCATCTAATAAACCTGTTAAACCTTCCTGGATGAGATCATCTACCTCAACATTAGGCGGTAAGCGAGAGCAAATCTGATGGGCTATCCGCTTTACCAGAGGTAAATGAGTGCGAATAGCTTCATCAATATCAATAGATGCAAAATAACTAGAAGGCTTCAATGACAGATCGCTTAATTGGTTAACGGTGGATTGCTATTAACTGCTAATTTTCGCAGAAATTGCTTTAAAAAAGCCCATCGGCAAAACAAATTCTTCTCGCGGGCCTTCGCTGGGCGGATTCCAACTCAGGTCATCTGGATCTAATGTGACTCGCTGTGCAGTTACCGCAGCAATCCAGCCAATCAATTCGATTTCCTCGTGCAAAGCAGATCTGGCTGCATGTTGTAGTCGCTCAAATGCAGCGGTACCAGCGGCCTCATCTTCCCCGCCAACGATGATGACCGCTAATGGTTCATCGACCTGGAAAATAGCCATTTGCCTTAACATCACTAAGGCTTTAGTAAGCGATGCTTGATCACCAGCGGTTACTAAAATCCGCTGAATATTGCTGCCATAAAACGCCACAATTTGCGCTTGTGGATCAATCGTGGGAAAGATGACATAGTCAATGCCCATCTCTTCTTGAACAAGTCGCACATCTAACTGGGGATATTTTGCAAAGCGATGCTCAACTTCAGATCGCAGCTTGGTACTAGTGGCATACCAAAGATATTCATCAATCTGACGAATACTGCGAGATAAAGGAACTGCGTTATTAAAAACTTGGCCCAAATCATACCGTGTGGGATATAAAAATCCAGACATCGTCTTACGCTGCGCAAGGGGGATTTCATCAACCAGTAAAACATGGTTATTGTGTTGCTTCAGACTTTGGGCGGTGCCATGGCCTAAATGGATTGTGCTATCTGCATCTAGAGTGCTTGCAATGCAAATAACGCGACACAGCTCTGCGCCAAAGATATTGCGTAGCCCTTCAGCCTGATCGTTACCACTCACTGCTGTGCTCATGAATTGACTTTGCGAATCCAGTCGCCTAGGTGATCGGACAAAATAGCGGGAACTTGTTCGTCAGTGATGGAAAACGTTTCAGAAAAAGCACGCATTGCCATCGCGCGGTGACTCAGATAATTAATATCAGGCAGACTTAAATCTTCGGGCACCCGCTGACCATTTGAAACAAACAAAATCGACAAATCATGACGGATAACGCTGTCAATGACTGGCGCTAAGTGAGCTGCTTCATCAATTTTGGTAATGATGACAGAGTCTAATTTATTGTTGTGGCTATTTTGCATTGCTTGGTTATGCAAATTAATCACCTCTTCTTGGGTGCGTAAATCGGTAGTAGAGCTCATTACCAAAATCCGTTTTGCACGATCTGATCCATTTTGGAGAAGTTGGCATTGCTCAACCATCAGAGTATCCCGCTGACTTACACCAGCGGTATCTAACAAAATAATTTTGCGGTTAGAGAATTCTTTAATCTTGGCTGCTAAATCTTCACTATCCCGTAGTGCCGTAACAGACAGACCTAAAATTTTTGCATAGGTCTTGAGTTGTTCTTGAGCTCCAATTCGGTAGGTATCAGTGGTGAGTAGTGCCACTTGGTTACGGCCATAACGCAGGACACAACGCGCTGCAATCTTGGCAACAGTCGTGGTTTTACCCACGCCAGTCGGACCAATAAAGGCAAAGACACCACCCCGATCAAAAATATCAAACGCCCGAGAAGTTTTGATTAAGCACTTGACTTGTTCACGCGCGTTTTTTATAAGCTGTTGGGTATTAAAGTCATCTGGTAAATTACGCGCAATTTGAGCGCACAGTTTCGGGGAAAAACCACTATTGATTAAGTGCTTCACAATCTCGGTTACGTGGGAACTTTCTTGTTGTATGTTGCCCCATAAGTTGCCAGCTACATGAGATTGCAGCAAATACTTTACTTCACTAATTTCAGCGAGTAGTTGCTCTACTTTTGGAGAGCTTGCCGCTGCAGGTAATGATGGGGCGCTAACTGCAGATGCGGAATCAGTGCTGATACTTGCCAAGCTTGAGGGCGTAGCACTGGTAGTACTGGAAACTGGGATTTGATTGGCAATCGGAGCCGGATTGAGTGCCGCTTTAGCATCTGCTTTTGCTTCTGCAAAGGCAATTGCATCTTGTTTCTTTTTGGCACTGACGGCGGCGCTAGCGCTAGCGCTAAAAAAAGCATCGTTATTCGATGGATTAATGACGCTTGCATCTCCGCGACGGATACGTTCAGCGCCATTAAAAGAAGTGGGTATAAAAGTTTCTGAGCCCGGAGCTCTGACTGAGCGCTCTGAGCGATCAGCACGTTCAACTCTAGCAGGATTGCGACGCAAAGACCCTAAGGGCAAGTCTGCGCTAAAAGGATTGCGAGCGCTTGGCGGTGCAATGGCACGATCAAAGCTAGAGCCGAAGTTGCTGCCTGAGTTACTGCCTAAGTTGCTGCGTCCAATCGGTCTGTTTGAGGTGTAATTTGGGGAGTAGCTCACTGCTTTTTTTGCGCTCATGCTGCTAGCAACTGAGGGGTCTGAAAGTGAAGCAAGGTCTTTAGAACTAATGGCAACGATTTCTACGCCATGGTCGATATCTGTAGTGGAGATCACCATGGCATCGGGGCCCATACGGGTGCGTATCAGCTTTAAGGCTTCTGCTGAACTTGGGGCGGTAAATTTTTGGGGGCCCATGGCGTTGCTCCAAATAGGGTGGCTCATGATATTTTAAGGGGTTTTGCCCGTTTGGGAGCAAAGTACTTTATAGAATTCAAGGTTGGATGTCGGTGGTAACTCACTTAGGGCCAAAACAATCGCTTGGGGGCAAACTCTTCTGGCAATCCGAGATAGCGTCATGCGGGTGCGGGTGCCACTGACAATGACTGGAGGCAGATTTTGACTCTCTAATTCTTGAACTCCGCTAATGACCTCTTCACCAAACATCCGGGCCAAAGAGGGCTCAATTAGACCATCGGGTGCAATGGCACCTTGACCAATCGATTGCTCAATTAAGCGTTCAAACTCTGGCTGAATACCGAGTACTTGGTAGGAGTTGCCTTCACCGAGCGAGTCCTGAACAATAGTGCGTCTTAGCGCATAGCGAATGTGGGGCAATACCTCCAGTGGATCACCTAGCTTAGCGGCAAACTCACTAGCGACTTCTAAGATGGTGCGCATATCTTTAATCGGAATGCTTTCATCAAGCAACAACTGTAAGAGGCGTTGCAACTGTGCAAGACTCACAATTTTGGGAATCACATCTTCCACTAGCTTGGGATAACTCATCTTAAAGTGGTCTACCAAATCTTGCGTTTCTTGGCGACCCAACAACTCACCGGCATATTGATGAATTAAATGATCTAAATGGGTAGTGATCACAACTGCTGGCTCTACTACGGTATAGCCTTTAGCAATCGCTTCGTCTCGCAGACTACGCTCAATCCATACTGCCGGCATACCGAAAGTAGGATCTTTTACGTCTAGTCCCGGCAAGGCTTCATTGCCGCTTTGCTGGATAGCCAGCAAGCGATCGGGCAGGCATTGACCACGACCCACCTCGGCACCATAGAGCAAGATACGGTAGGTTTCTGCATTGAGTTGCAAGTTATCGCGAATATGCACTGATGGAATTAAAAAACCCACCTGAGTAACAAACTTGCGCCGGATCGCCCGAATTCGCTTGATCAAATCACTCTCATCACCTTTATCTACGAGTGGAATGAGTCGATAGGCAAGCTCCAAAGACAGGGGCTCGACAATCGGAACATCTTTCCATTCAAGCTCTTGGTTTATCTCGGGAGGTTGTGAGGCCGCAAGTTCAGCTGCCTTAGCATTACGATCGATCTTTTGATAAGCTAAATAGGCCAAGCCGCCAAAAAGGCAAGCAAAGCCTAAAAAGATAAAGTGGGGCATCCCAGGCAGAATACCCAAGATCCCCAGTACCGCTGCCACCACGCCCAGGGCGCTACTGTTTGCTTCAAATTGCTTAGAGACCTGCCCAGAAAAGTCATCTTCAGTGGCAACCCGGGTAACCAAAATACCGGCCGCAGTAGAAATAATGAGCGCAGGGATTTGCGCAACTAGGCCGTCACCAATGGTCAGAGCAGCAAAGGTAGCTAAGGCTTTGCCAAAATCCATATTGTGTTGCAAGACCCCAATGAGCAAACCACCAATGAGGTTGATGACCAAAATCATGATGCCGGCCATGGCATCACCCCTAACGAACTTAGAGGCACCATCCATGGAGCCAAAAAAGTCTGCCTCTTGAGCCACATCGGCGCGACGCGATTTTGCCTCTTCTTGTTGAATTAGACCTGCATTGAGATCCGCGTCAATCGCCATTTGTTTGCCAGGCATTGAATCTAAGGCAAAACGAGCAGAAACTTCGGCAACTCGGCCTGAACCCTTGGTGATCACCACAAAGTTAATAATGGTGATCACAATAAAAATCACAATACCGACTGCAAAATTACCGCCAATTAAGAATACGCCAAAGGCCTCAATCACTTTTCCAGCAGCGTCTGTTCCCTTATAGCCCTCCATGAGTACGATTCTGGTGGAAGCTACGTTCAATGACAGGCGCAGCAAGGTGGTGAGGAGCAACACCGTTGGGAAGGCAACAAAGTCTTTAAAGGTCTTAATATTGATCGCCGTAAATAGAACGATGATCGATAGCGCAATATTGAAAGTAAACAGAACATCGAGCAAGATAGCTGGTAGCGGCACCAACATCATCACTAAGACGAGCAAGACTAAGATCGGGATAGCGCCTTGCGCTGATGGCCTTACTTTGCTGAGGTCAACACCTAAGATCTTCATATCTTAATTAGGTAGAGATAAACAGGAGTAAAAGAAGCCTTCAAAAAATTACCTTAAGGATAATAAAAGCACTACAAAACTTATAAAAACACTATATATGGTAGAAAAGGAAATATTTGCCACTAAATATACCCCATTCGCACTAAAAATAGGGGTAAAAAAAGCCCCAAAAGTGTGAAAAAGGCAAAAATTTCCGCATGAGCAGAAGTCATGCGCCAGGATGGGCTAAATTGAGCGTCTAAAGTGCTTGGCGCTCAAAAAATAAGCACAATTAGAGTGCGCGATAGAGTTTGCGCATATTTTGAATTTTCCAGAATTGTTGCTCTGCAGCATCATAGGCTTTGGTGAAATCGCCCTTGATCGCTTTTTCAAAAATAATCAGGCAGCGGTGCGCATGCACGTGTTTTTGCAAGGTGGCCAGCGTTAAAAAATAGAATGCTTTGTCATAATCTTGGGTGATAGCAGTGCCTTTTTCGTATAAAGTACCCAAGTTATAGGCGGCTACTCGGCTGCCCCCATTGGCTCCCACAGTGAGCAATTCAACACCTCTAGGGATATCTTTTGGCACCCCATGGTCAGCGCCTGAACCGAATACGTATATATTGCCCAGATTGCAATAGGCATCCAAAACTTCATCTTTGATGGCTTTTTCATAATAATGAACCGCTGTCTTGATATTACGAGCGATGTCGCCTATACCCAATTCGTATAAAAGGCCTACATTGAAGTTGGCATAGCCATTACTCTCACGACTGTTGGAATTGAGCCATTCAAATAGCTTATTGACCTGTTCAGGGTTTAATTGCCCATCAAAGCACATTCTGGTCAGGGCAAAAGAAGCTTCTTCGTCGGCCTCGTTGACTGCAATGTCAAAAAAAACCTCAAAAGCAGCCTCGTAGCGACCGCGCTCCAGGTTAGAAACACCAGCTTGTAAACGGGGATTGTCAAATTGCATGGCAAAAATACTTTCAAAAACAGTAGGAAATTGGCTCTAGAGCGAATAAAAGGAAATGCTATTTTAGGGTCTAAATAGCCGATGTACATCATCTTTTTCAAGTCCATTTGCACAGATTTAGCATCAACTCAAGGCAAATGGGGGTGGTCTTCGGGTAATAGGACACTTTTTAATATATTAATTTTTATTAATAAAATCAATGACTTATATTTTTAAATCATGCAAAAGGAATTCAAAGTGAAGTTTATCTAAACGCTTAGGTAGGCATCTCCGTAATAGGTTAGGCAAGGGGCGCTAATGTTAATAGCCCTGAAAATTTTAGGAGAAAACGATGTCAACCGTTATCAATACAAACATGGCTTCTGTGTATGCCCAAAACAATTTGAGCGCTGCTCAATCTAAATTGGCTACATCTGTACAACGACTCTCATCTGGTGTGCGTATCAATAGCGCAAAAGACGACTCTGCTGGTTTAGCAATTAGTATGGGTATGTCTTCACAAATCGCTGGTCTTGAGCAAGCGAACCATAATTTAAGTGACATTATCGGTATGGCGCAAGTAGCTGAAACCGCGCTATCTACGATTCAAGATATGCTGTTGCGTATGAAAACTTTGGGTACTGAGTTTGGTAACAATGCTCTAAGTACAGATCAAAAAACAGCGATCACTACTGAAGCGCAATCTATTAAAGATCAAGTTGATTTGACTATTCGTGAAGCAGTTTATAACGGCGTTAACCTACTTGATACCAGCGGTTCAACTACCTATGATATTCAGTCTGGCGTTGATGTTGGTACTACAATTTCATTTACTGTAGCCAACGCTACTGTTGACACCACTGCTACAGACTTCTCAGTAGTCGATGCTGACCTACTGCGTATCTCTAACGAGCGTGCAAAGATGGGTGCTCTAGTAGGTCGTGCTACTTATTCTTCACAAAACCTCATGGCGCAAAGTGCCAATATGCAAAATGCGCGTTCAGCGATTGTGGATACTGACTTTGCCTCTGAGACAGCACAATTGACCAAGGGTCAGATCATGCAACAGGCCGCTACAGCGATGTTGGCTCAAGCAAATCAAATGCCTAACGTCATCTTGTCATTATTGAAATAAGCGGTTATCTTAAGTAGAAGTCGGCCCATCGGCCGATTTCTGACTTTAGATTAAGGGAGTAGGAAATGGGAGAAATTACTAGTAAATCTGCTGCATCAGTCATTCCATCTGGCTCTGCACAACTTAATCAACCTCCAGGTATGGGTACGGTAGTAAGTGCTCGCACTAATACAGATGCTCAAGCTGTTTCCGCTGCAGCTAGCGTGGAATTCAAACCTTCCAATATTCAACAAATCACTCAGCAATCCCGCCAAGCAGTCGAAGCCGCTGCCCAGCAAATGCAAAGTTTTGTTAGCTCCATGGGACGCAATTTGGACTTTTCGATTGACGGCTCGACTGGCTACCATGTGGTTCGCGTAACCAACCCGAGCACTGGCGAAGTGATCAGACAGATGCCCTCTGAAGAAGTCTTGAGATTGGCACACAGTTTTGATCAGATTTCAGCTCTGATTCATCAAAAGGCCTAAATCTAGCCAAAGCTTCTAAGTTGGCATGAAAATTGCTTTCTTAATAATGCAGTTCGTCTTAAGAAACGCATTTTTTAAATAGGCATTTATGGCGATTTCCTCCACATCCTCAAGCACTAGCTCTGGTACTGCCAGTATCGATGTGGCTAGTATTGTCTCGCAGTTAATGGCGACTGAAAATAAGCCGATGACAGCGCTGAAGGATAAAATCGCTAGCAAGACTACGCTTATTAGCGATTTAGGCACATTAAAGAGTAAGGTAGCTAGTTTCCAAACAGCATTAGAAAGTTTGCAGGATCCAGCTGCTATGTCGGCAGCAGTTGCCTCCAGTTCAGACGAAACCATCGTCAAGATTACGAATTCAACTGGCGCAATTCAAGGGCGGCACGATATATTAGTGAGTCAAGTCGCTCAGCCCGCTCAGATCACTTTTGATCAGTTTGGCTCCAGTACCGCCAATGCGGGATTGGCTGCGGGTGATGCATTTTCGATCACCATTGGCTCAAGGTTATATACCTACACGCCACCAACAGGCGTAACTTTGGCCACCACCACGATTGATAATCTGAAAAATTGGGTCAATGCCCTTGGTGATAATCTCAGTGCCAGCATTGTTCCAACGTCAGGAAGCAATTACGCCCTAAAAATCCAGGGAACCCAGCCGGGCACTGATAATGCGATCTCTTATTCGCATACATCCTCGGGAGCGGCGGTCAATGGCCTAGGATCCCCAACGGTTGCCCCCACCATTGTGGCTGCTCAAAATGCCGCCTTTACGCTAGACGGCGTTTCTTACACTAGACGTACAAATACCATTACCGATGCCCTATCAGGTGTCACCATTAATTTAGTTAAGGCCGATACGGCACATCAAAGTATTAGCGTAGATAAGGGGGAAGATCAGGCCCCACAAGTAATGCAAGGTCTTGTGGATGCTTTTAATGACTTGGTCACCACTGCTAAAAAATTAAGCGTAAGAGCAAGCTCTGCTAATGGCGTCAAAACTGATGGCTCATTAGCCGGCTCACCAACAGCTTTAAATTTTTTAAATCAAATTAAGTCGATGTTGAATGGCGATATTCATTACACTTTGGCTGGCAATCCAGGCACGATTAGTATGGGTGAGCTAGGTTTTGAAATGAAATACGATGGCACGGCAAAATTTAATGCAACAACTTTTAAAGAAGTGAGTAACGCGTCAGCAATTTTAGCCTCGGGAATTAAGGTTGGTTATCAAACCTATGTAGTAAGGGATCCTGAGACTGGGGTAGAAATCAGTAAAAACACCACTAACGTTACTTTAAATTCTTATCTCACCTCCTTATTGAAGGTCACTACATCAACGACTGATGCAGGCACCCAGACATTAGCCGGCGCTTTTGATCAGATGATTAAGAACGAGCAAAGTAATATAGATAATATGAACAAAAAAGAACGTGCCTTGCAACTTCAATTAGATCAAAAGCAGAGAAGCTACATTAGCCAATACTCCGCTTTAAATGAATTATTGTTTAAATTAAGTAATACTAGTAACTCGCTAACAAATGCATTAAGCGGTTTAACAAACGGTCAAAATAATAATTGATGACTTCTAATAACTTAGTTTGGATATCTGAATAATGTCAAGAAAAGCAGCCTATAGATACGCAGAAAACGAGACGATGACTGCAGTCTTGGGTGGCGACGCTCGTGAACTCATTGTGTTAATTCATCAACGCATCTTTGATCATTTAAAACTCGCTAAGCAAGAACTTGAAAAAGGTAAATTAGGAATTGAGTACTTTATTAAAGCCAGTGATTTAATTCAGCAGGGCTTGCTGGGTTGCTTGGATTACGAAAAAGGTAAAGATGTGGCCCATAATCTGAGCGCCATATACGTATGGTCTATGCAAGAACTATTAAACGCCAGAGTGGGTCGTTCACCAGAAAAGGTACAAGACGTCATTAATACGCTGACCCCACTATATGAGGCTTGGATTGAGCTTTCTCCAAATAGTGTCAGCCTCAGTCAAGCGGGTTAGAATCGAGTCATCTATTCTTATATAGAATTTAGCCTAGCAAGCTTTCAGGCGTTGATCGCTGAATAGTGTATTTAGTAAGGGAGGTAGCGTGCCAATACCAATTCCTTCAAACCTCTCCATCAGCCCAATGGTGGACGTCCGTAAAAACGACCTAGTTACCCCACCAACTGCCCCATCAGTGATTGAAAGTTTGAATGCGATAGATCCGCGGATTGCGCTGAATATGCCCATGCCAGTAGGGGATTCAGCCGCAGGAAATGCAGTCAGAACTGCTTTGCAAAATGGTAATTTGGCAGAATTAAAAACAATGCTCGAGTCTGGCGAGCCCAGTGTTCAACAAGCAGTTTTATTGGAAATTTCCAATCTATCCTCGGGTAAATCTGATTTGCCGGCCAAGCTCACTCAGGCAAATTTAAATAACCTGGTATCTGAGAATTTAAGCAAGATGGATAGCTTAGGAAGCGCCGCCTTAGGTCAGTTGCTATCTGATATCTTAGTTGCTGATACGCCAGAATCAGTGCCAATCTCTCGCCAGCAAGCGAGTTTAAATCCATCAAATAATGTGGTGGTGAGCTGGCCAGCAATCGATGTAAATCACCTTAATGCCCAAGATCCTAAGATAGTGTTAGGTGCCCTGTACCAAAGCTTACAAGCTTCTGGCATTTTTGCGGCTGACCAGTTAAAGAGGGTGCTATTTCCTGCGGGTAACTCTGATGACGTTAGTAATTCTTTTGCGCCAAGTGGTGATCATCAGCAAGCTAGTGAGCTCATGGCCCAATTATCAAATAATGCGCCGATAGTTCAAGATTCAGTACGATTACTTTTGCGTGGCGACTTGTTATGGCAAGGTCAATTGATGCCTAATGTACAAGGTCGTTTATACCGTGAAGATGCTTGGCGATCAGACCCTAGTCAGCCAAATCAATTAGAAAAAGGCTCTCGTATTACCTTAGAAGTGGGCTTACCCAATCTTGGCCCTTTAAAAATTATTGGCACTCAGTTTGGAGAAAGCCTACAGTTGGCCATTCAGGCTGATTCTTCGGCCCAAGCAAGTCTGTCAAAGGCTTTTCCGAATTTAGAGGAGCAGCTGCATGCGCATATTGATCCCGAAACTCGGGTTAGTCTGGGTCAAATCGAGACATCAATCTGATGGAAGAAAAAAAGACGCTGAAGGCAGTTGCACTCAAGTATGAGATGAATAGTGCTGCTCCCCGTATTACGGGACAAGGCGAAGGTTTCATTGCTGAAGCCATTTTGGCGAAAGCCAAGGAAATGGGAATTCCGACCAAAATTGAGCCTGAATTAGTAGAGTTCTTAATGCAACTCAAATTAAATGAGCTAGTACCCCCAAAACTGTACGCTGCGGTCGCAGAAGTGCTTGCCTGGGCTTATGAGTTAGATGGTAAAACGCTCGAGAGACCTGCAAAAGATTAATCGCTCTGAAGCGAAATCTTAGACTTGTAGATTGGTGACTTCTTTGTAGGCGTCAACTAGTTTATTTCGAACTGCGATCATGCCTTGCAGCGAAAGGTTGGCTTTTTGCAAAGAGACGATCACATCTTCCAATGAGGTATCGGACGCACCGGTAGAAAATGATTGGGCTTTTGCTTGGGCGCTATTTTGCGCCGTATTGACATTCTCTATGGCATTTTTCAAAATAGCAGAAAAGTCAACTCCATTGGCGCCTTGAGTATCTGTAGCGACAGGTTTACCACTAGCAGCAGCAGCAAGCGCTTGCATCCGGGTAATCATGGCATCTACGTTTGGAGTACTCATAGTCATATTATCCAACAAAATCAATCATTAATAAAGCCAGACTCTTTATAAGATTTCAGCTTGTAGCGTAGTGCTCTTGCTGAAATCCCTAGTATTTCCACTGCCTTGGTTCTATTGCCATCTACTTTGGCCAAAACTTTCAGAATGTGTTCACGCTCTACTGAATCAATATCTTGTCCAGTTTCATCATTAATAGATGCAATATTTGTGCCACTTTTTGGGGCATCTATAGCGCTATCCAAAGCTGCATTTAAAGCCTCATGGGCCACTGGTGGCGTATCTATAGGGGCACTTTTTGCCATTTCTAAAGAATGAATACTCATATCTTCTAGCTCTAAGTCTTCTGCCAAGATTTGGTCACCATCTGCTAGTAATACGGCTCTTTGGACAATATTCTCTAGTTCCCGAACATTTCCTGGCCAAGAATAGGTTTGCAGTAGTTTTTTTGCCCCTTCGCTCAAGGTGAGCTGATCTCGACCAATATTGAGGCGATAGCGGGATAAAAAGAAATCAGCCAGCGGCAAGATATCCAGTGGGCGCTTAGAAAGCTCGGCTACATGGATGGGGAATACGGCTAATCGAAAGTAAAGGTCTTCTCGAAACTTGCCACTTTTAACTTGCTCTTGGAGGTTGCGATTGGTAGCCGCAATTACTCTAACATCTGCTTGAATTAATTCGGTAGAGCCAATCCGCTCTACCATTTTGTCTTGTAGTACCCGCAGTAACTTCGCTTGTAAAGAGGCTGGCATTTCACCAATCTCATCTAAAAAAAGTGTGCCTTTATGGGCTTGCTCAAATTTACCAGTTTGAGCTTTGGTGGCACCAGTAAAGGAGCCTTTTTCATGCCCGAACAAAATGGACTCAAGTAAGGTGTCTGGAATCGCTGCGCAGTTAATCGCTACGTAAGGGCCTTTTACTCTTTTTGAATGCAGATGGATGTGACGTGCTACTAACTCTTTACCAACTCCAGACTGGCCGGTTACCAAGACGCTTGTATCTGTTGCTGCCACTCTCTCGCAGCGAGCAAACGTAGCAATAGTTTCAGGGTCAGCTGCAATTAATTGATGCTCGGGCGCGCGTATTTCTGAGCCAACTAGTGGCGCGTCCTTAGCAGGAGCCACATTGGTATTTACCTTAATCGACTCAGGTTGATGGCGCGCAATGATGTCAATGAGTTGTTGCGGCACAAAGGGCTTAATTAAAAAATCCCTTGCTCCAGCACGCAGGGCTTCTACAGCCAACTTGGCATCTGCAAAAGCAGTCATGATCACTACCGGAAGATCAGGACATTCTTTTTGCGCGATCTTGAGTAAATCTAATCCCGTCATTCCGGGTAATTTGTAATCCGTTACTAAAACTGTTTTCAGATCTGGGCGCAATAAGGGGATGACTGTCTCTGCTCTTTGGTGAGTCACAAAGTCGATCATATTCATCCGCAAAGTAACGGCAATCGCCTCTCTGAGGTCATCATCATCTTCGATCAAAATCACGGGAAATGGCTGTGGGTCGCTGGCATGCATAAGGGTTTTCTGACTTAATGATTTAAAGAGGGTTGGGCATAAGGTAGGTTGATCTGGAAGATGGCACCTTGTTTAGAGTTCTCAGCGCTGATGCTGCCGCGAAAGCTCTCAATCGTATTTTTTGCAATCGAAAGACCAAGTCCAGTGCCATTAGCGCTGGTAGTAGAAAAGGGCTCAAATAGGGATTTGAGCATTTCTTTGGCGATGCCTGGGCCTTGATCAGAAATCGTAATGGTTAGCGTTTGTTGATTACTTGTCGCTAGCATTCTGACTGTTTGATTGGCTTTAGAAACAGCTAAAGCATTTTCGAGAATGGCAACAATGGCATTGGAGATCGCTTTGGGCTCTACCAATAAGTTTCCGTTATTTATATTGTTGGCTGTGAGGGATAGTTTGACTTGCTTGGCTTCAAAGAGAAACTGAATGCTTGCTTGTGCGTCTTCAATAATTTGGACCGGATTTACCAGCTTAGTCTTATTGGGCTTATTCGAAATAAAGCGCAGCATATCTTGCGAGAGCTTTTCTAAATCCAATAATTGTTTACGCAGGCGATCAGCAAATTCCTTAGAGGTGTCAGCGTTGATCTGCCCGTCACAAAGATGCGATGCATATAGCAGGGCGGTTGCCAGAGGCGTTCTAAATTGATGGGCTATACCAGCAGCCATACGACCCATCGCTGCTAATCGATTTTCTCGTTGCGTCTCTTCGTGACGCAAAATGTTGGTAGTGATGTCTTGGATCTGAATAAAGCTACGTGGGCCTTCGTTGATCCGAACGACTTGCACAGTTTTTTGAATGCGTTTTTGACCGTCCTTTTGGGTAATGAGATATTCCCCCGGCGTGATAGAAGCTTGCCAATCGCTTGGAATTTCAAAAGTGGCCCCAGGTTTTAATTGGGGCAGAAAGATCAGCACAGCAGGGTTATGTAATAAAACGACTTCATTTTCCAGCAAGATAACCCCTGCTGGAATGGCGTTTAAGAGAATCGCCAAGCGTTGGTTGGATTTTTGGAGCTCGCTACTGAGTTGATTAATCTTTTCTTGAAGCGCAGTTTGTTGAGCTTCCAGTTTTTGGGATTCCGCATAAAAAATTGCAAAAGCCTCCTCGAGATGCTTGGTAGCATCTAATGAATCTTGCGGAGAGGGTAACTTGTCGGTTTTTGTGCTCAAGTAACGATTTTTTTAAGGGGTGTGGTTTAGAGGCAATATTTGCCTCTTTTTGGTAAATATGGCTTTAGGATATCAACATTTAGGCAAAATAGGCAAAAATGTTCTATATATAGTGATATTATTATTTTTAGAATTTTCCCTGACATGACGGAATTGATCAAAATTGAGTGAAGAAACGCAACCGGGAATACAGGAAAGCGAGCGAGATGCGGCAGTAGTCAATATTGGCTCTGTTGGCGCCCCCACCTCAGCAACTCCTGTTCAAAGTCCTAACGGTGGCGGCACAGCACTCCCCCAAAGTTTAGTAGGCCTACAAAATCGTTATAAAGCGCTAAACGCTCAGCAGCGCCTGATTTTGTTCGCCGCAGTGTTTTTGGTGGTTGCCGTAATGGTGTTTGTTTCGGTTTCTGGAAGAAGTAAAGATGACTATCGAATCTTGTTTTCGAGTATCAATGAGCGTGACGGGGCTGCCATCGTAGCGGCTTTGCAGCAGATGAATGTGCCTTACAAGTTTACTGAAGGCGGGGCAGCAATCTTAGTGCCTGAATCCGCTGTTTATGAGACCCGTCTTCGTTTAGCGGGTCAAGGGTTGCCTAAGGCTGGTAATGTCGGCTTTGAGTTGCTGGAAAACCAGAAAATGGGAACTAGCCAGTTTGTCGAGCAAGTGAATTACCAGCGTGGCCTTGAGGGTGAATTGGCTCGCAGCATTAGCTCCTTAGCGCAAGTTAAATCAGCAAGGGTGATGCTGGCGATTCCCAAGCAGACCGCTTTTATGCGCGAGCAGGAAAAGCCTACCGCTTCAGTCATTGTAACGATGCATCCAGGAAGATTTTTAGATCCTCAGCAAGTAGCAGCTATCACGAATTTAGTGGGATCTTCGGTTCCAAATCTGGGTCCTGCCAATGTCACCATAGTCGATTCGGAAGGCAGTTTGCTCGCGCCAAATGCACAGCGCCTGGCCGGTTTAGACAGCACGCAACTGAAGTATGTTGCCGAGCTCGAAGGCGCACTTTCTAAGCGGGTGCAAGCGATTTTGGAACCTGTTACGGGCAAAGAAAATGTTCGAGCCCAGGTAACGGTCGATATGGATTTTGGTGAGTTAGAGAGAACCGAGGAAACCTTTGGTCGTAATTCGCCGCCTAACCAATCTTCGATTCGCAGTCAACAAACCAATGAGGCTGCCACTCCCAGCTCGACAACGTCAGGTGTGCCTGGCGCTTTAACCAATCAAGCGCCAGGGGCTGGGCAAGCACCAATTAACACTCAAGCGGCTGGCGGTGCAGCGGGGCCGCAAAATCTCAATGCACCCCCTACAAGTTCGGGTTCGAGTGCCAGTAATATTAAAAAAGACGCAACAATTAACTATGAGCTTGATCGAGCTATTCAGAGAATTAAGTCTGAAAAAGGGCAGGTCAGAAGAGTTTCTGCTGGCGTTGTGGTGAACTATAAACAGCCCCTTGGTTTGGATAAGGATGGCAAGCCCCGTAAGCCGATTCCCTACAACACTAAAGAGCTTGATCAAATCAATAACTTGGTGAGGGATGCTGTCGGTTTTTCAGAGAAGCGCGGAGACAGTGTCAGCGTTGCCAATATTCCGTTTAAGGTTGAGGTGAGTGATGAACCCCCGTTCTATAAGCAAGCTGGGGTCATTGAGCTAAGTAAAGAGTTCTTCAAGTTCGCCATTATTCTAGGTTCACTCAGCCTCATGTTTTTTGGAGTTGTGCGTCCTTTGCTCTTTCCTCCGAAAAAGGACGAAGTTTTGGAAGAGCAGCGTATTGAGGAAGAGTTTGACGAGAAGATTAAAGCGGAGATGGCACAGATGGATCCTCGGGCGCGTGAAAAGCGTCGCATGGAAGTTGAACTGTTGCGCGAACGCCAGCGCGCTGCGGAAGAAGAAGAGCGCGCAAGGGCTGAGGAAGAGCGTAAACGGTCTGAGGAAGAGAAAAAACGGATCGATGAGGAGAAGAAACAAGAGTACGAAGAGCTACTTCAGTATGCTAAGGATTTTGTGGAAAATAATCCTAGAGCAGTTTCTGCAATCTTTAAAGAGTGGCTATCTGAAGATGCGGCCAAGCAAAATGCAGGCGCAGCCGAAGCTGCCGCACCTGCCGGTTAATATGAGGAGAATCTGTTTTGGCTGATGAAGCTCCCGTAGAAAAAACGCTATCCATAGCAGATGCTCTTAAAGAGGGAGTCAAGTCTGCCCCTGCTGGTGGCACCATCTCTTTTGATGACTTGGACGGTGCTTCACGTGCTGCGGTTGTCCTGTTGGCTGTTGGCGCTGAGTCTGCAGCGAATGTGATGAGAGGCATGACGCCTTTTGAGGTGCAGCGACTCTCAGGAAAGATGGCTGTAGTGCGCTCCTTAAGTAGAGACTTAGTGCTGGAGGTATTACGGCAATTTAAGGATGTCACCGCCAATAATACGCAAGTTGCATTTGATACCGATGACTTCATGCAGAACATGCTAACCAAGGCAATGGGTGCAGAAGGTGCTTCAGATCTATTAGGCCGTCTTGAAAATACGCTTGATATGTCTGGTATCGAAACACTCAAGCGTATGGAATCCGACGTGCTTTACGAGCTCATCAAAAATGAGCATCCACAAATTATTGCAACGGTGATGGTCTTCTTGGATCCTACTCAGGCTTCTGCCTTGCTCAAGTTATTTGCTGATGAATTACGAAACGAACTCATCTTACGTATTGCTCTATTGGAAAAAGTTCAACCAGCAGCTCTGAAGGAGTTAAACGAGGTGATGTCTCGTTCATCAGGTCCAGACTCAGACTTCCGTCGCAGCAGCGTGGGTGGTGTAGTGCCTACCGCGGAGATTTTGAACAACCTCTCTGGCGGCTTGGATAAACAAGCCTTGGAAAACATCCGAAAATATAGCGGTGAGTTGGCCGATGCTATTCAAGAAAAGATGTTTGTCTTCGAAGACTTCTTGGAGCTTGAAGATCGTTCATTACAGACTTTAATGACAGAGGTTCCGCAGGAAACATTGATCATTGCATTAAAAGGCGCAAGTCCGAAGTTGCGCGAAAAAATCTTCAAAAATATGGCGAAGCGCTCTGCCGATACTGTGCGTGAAGATCTTGAAACAAGACCGCCTGTGAAGGTCATTGAAGTTGAGGCAGCCCAAAAAGATGTCATTGCAATCGCTCGCGCCTTGAGTGAAGAAGGTCGAGTCAATATGGAGAGAGGTAAGTCCGCTGATGCCTTCCTCTGATGAGGACTCCTTGCTAACGCGATGGGAGCCACCCTCTTTTGATCCTCCTAAACCTCCTAAGCCACCTAAGGTGGCTCCGATTCACTACCCCACCGTTGAAGAAGTTGAAGCGATTCGACATGACGCTTATGAAGAAGCATACGAGCTCGGCTCTAATGAAGGCTTTGTAGAAGGGCGAACAGCTGGATATGACGAGGGCAAGACTACTGGTTATGACGAGGGATATAAAGCGGGCTATCAAGATGCAGAACAAGAGACGCTGCGCTTGCAAAATGCTTTGGGACAACTTTTAGAGTCGCTTGTTGGAATGCCCGAGGCAATTGCAGCACCTTTAACTCAGTTTAGTTTTGAAATTGCCTCTCGTTTGAGTGCAAACAGTTCAATGGAGCGCGCCCCCTTTGTGATGGCGGTACAAGAAGCTTTGATGCGTTTGCCGCGACCTGGTGAGAATCTCTATTTGCGTTTGCGTTCTGAAGAAGTGGATACATGGAGAAAGATTGTTGAAGACCCAGGTTTGCCATTTAATTGCACGATCTTAGTAGATGCCGATGTACGTCCTGGGCATGCTTATGTCGAGGTGAGTGGCGCTCGTATTGATGTCGGATTTGAGGCACGCATGGCACTAGTGAAGACAGCTTTGGGTTTAGATGGCTCAGTTGCTCAAGATGACAAAGTCGTTGATCAAAAAATCACACCAAAACTTTTAGAAGATGAGTCTATTGGTGAGGCGCAGAGTTCCGATGCATCTCATGCTGAAGAAGATCATGATTTTGCGGAAGATGTTAGTAGCGATTCTGAAATGGAGGTTGAAACAGATTCCGAAATAGAACCTGACGCTGATCATCCAATCAATCCTGATGATCAGGTGCAGCCAGAGTGAGCGTGTTACAACCTCAGGAATTGGTAAGTCAGTTAGAGTTGCGTCGCCAACACTTGATGCAAACACCTTACTCCATTCGAGAGGGAAAATTAAAGCGCGTCTCTGGAATTGTTTTAGAGGTTGAAGGCCTGCCAATGAGTATTGGATCAGGCGCTACCATCCTCTCTGAGTTGGGTGGTAAGACTTACGATGCAGAGTGCATTGGCTTTAATGGCGCAATCACTTATTTAATGCCGATTGATGCGATGGAAAATATTTCACCGGGCGCATTAGTGTATCCAGCAAATACGCCATTTAATTCTGGGGCAGGTTACATCTCCAGTAGTGTCGGTGAACCTTTGACGATTGGCGAGAGTTTGCTGGGTAGAGTAGTCGATGGTTTGGGTCGACCTATCGATGGCAAAGGATATGGTGAAAAACAATTTTCACCCATCATTCAAAGAATGTTAAATCCCCTAGATCGAACTCCGATTCATGAACCTTTGGATGTGGGCATTCAAGCGGTGAATGGTTTGTTAACAGTGGGCCGTGGCCAACGCGTCGGAATATTTGCGGGATCTGGAGTCGGTAAAAGTGTTTTATTGGGAATGCTTGCGCGTAATTGCGTTGCTGATGTGATTGTGATTGGCCTAGTTGGCGAGCGCGGTCGTGAAGTACGCGAGTTTTGTGAAGATACATTAGGACCAGAATCATTTAAGCGTGCTGTGGTTGTTGCCGCACCTGCAGATGCTTCTCCCTTAGCGCGCTCAAAAGGAGCATCTTACGCAACCGATGTAGCGATTTGGTTTCGAGATCAAGGTAAGCACGTCGTTTTGATTGTTGATTCACTCACTCGTTACGCAATGGCTTTGCGTGAAATTGGTCTAAGCTTAGGAGAAGCTCCTGTAGCACGAGGCTACCCTCCTAGCGTATTTGCCCGCATGCCAGAGTTAGTTGAGCGCGTTGGAAATGGCGCCAACCCTGATGGTTCAATTACTGCTTTTTATACCGTCTTGCTAGAAGGTGATGACACCAATGATCCGGTTGCTGATACCGCACGCGGTATTTTGGATGGTCACTTCTTCCTTTCTAGAGAATTAGCTGATAGCGGGCACTACCCAGCTATTGATGTGGAGAAATCGATTTCTCGGGTGATGCCAAAAGTGGTGTCAAAAGAGCATTTACTCTCCGCTAGAAGAATGAAGCAGTTATACAGTCGGTATATGCGGGGAAGGGACTTGGTCTCGATGGGTGCTTATATTGCGGGGAGTGATCCAGAATTAGATGCTGCTTTGCAAGCCTGGCCAAAAATTCAGGCTTTCCTGCAACAAGATGCTGATGTAGCCGTTCCCATAGATCAAACAGAGGCTTTGTTGGCTGAAATTAGCCCGCCTAACCCATAAAGCTTATGAATGCCATCGAACTCCTTCATTGCTTAGCCAAAATACGAGAAGATCAGGCTATGGCACGGGCAAAGCGCGTTGCCAGTCAGGTAAATCAGCAAAAAGCCTTTAAAGATCAAGTACTTGACTATGCGAAAGATTATGAGGCTCAATTACTTGCTGGTGGCAAAGGCGGATCTTCAGTGGCATTCATTCAGGATGCCAATGCCTTTAGAGAGAAGCTGCTGCATAGTGCTATAGAGATGGATGATCAAATTCAGGGCATGACAAAGGCCTCTGAGGAAACCTTAAAAGTGGCTACTTTAGCCAGAATGCGCACTCGGGGGTTATCTAAATTAGTAGACAAAATGCACCTAGAGGCTAAAAGAAAGCAGGCTAAAGCAGAGCTAAGCCAATTTGAAGATAACTTCTCAGCAAGGCTGAGTTTCAAATCTGGCACGAAAGATGCATAGTTGGTAGTGTTCCTTTTGGAGAAAGCATGCCAACAGTTAGTCAAATACAGATGCAAGCAGCAATTAGCCCCATAAGTGAGGCTATTGCTCAACCGGGTAGTCTTGCCGGTGGCGCTGCTGTGCCTGCTGGTTTAGATACTTTCTTGGCATCCTTGAACCAAAAGATGGTGGCACGCTTGGATGGGCGTTCAAATTCTGATAAATCAGCGAGCCCTAAAGCGGATTTAGGCATCCTAAATATGCAAAATTTGCCACGTTTTGCAAGCCAAGTAAAAGAATCTGCAAAATTTACCGATCCTATGCAGTTATTGGCTGCTCAGCTAGCTGCACAGGGCCTCATTAATCCTGCCTTAGCCCAGACTGCAGTGGTCAGCCCATTGCTCAATGGCGGTAACGGCGTGAATGCAATAGATTCAGCTATTTCCTTATCAGGTCTAAATGTACCTAACGGGCTGGGTTTAAATGGTCAAAATATCGATCCACAGCAAAGCCGATTAATTACCCAATCGCTTGCTAAGGCGATGAAGGACGCAGGCCAAGCCAATAACTTAGGCGCTCAAAATTCACAAGTAACGCAACTAATGCAAATGTTGCAGCAAGCTAAACCCGTGAACGCTGCTCAAGCCAGTGCCTTAGAGCAGTTAAAGGGCTTAGTGACCCAAGCAGCTCAAGCACCTACCATCACACTGACCCAAGACCAAGTCAATGCGATTCGTGATCTGGCCCAGCAAAGCAATCTACCGTTAGCACCCCAATTGGCTAGCTTGGTGAATCCAGCAGCTCAAGCATCCTCTAACCAAGTACCTACCATCACACTGACCCCAGAGATCGCAAGTGCGATTCGGGAGTTACAGCAGCAAGCCAAACCGGTGAACGCTGCTCAAGCCAGTGCCTTAGAGCAGTTAAAGGGCTTAGTGACCCAAGCAGCTCAAGCACCTACCATCACACTGACCCAAGACCAAGTCAATGCGATTCGTGATCTGGCCCAGCAAAGCAATCTACCGTTAGCACCCCAATTGGCTAGCTTGGTGAATCCAGCAGCTCAAGCATCCTCTAACCAAGTACCTACCATCACACTGACCCCAGAGATCGCAAGTGCGATTCGGGAGTTACAGCAGCAAGCCAAACCGGTGAACGCTGCTCAAGCCAGTGCCTTAGAGCAGTTAAAGGGCTTAGTGACCCAAGCAGCTCAAGCAGCCCCTCAGCAAGCACCTACCATCACACTGACCCAAGACCAAGTCAATGCGATTCGTGATCTGGCCCAGCAAAGCAATCTACCGTTAGCACCCCAATTGGCTAGCTTGGTGAATCCAGCAGCTCAAGCATCCTCTAACCAAGTACCTACCATCACACTGACCCCAGAGATCGCAAGTGCGATTCGGGAGTTACAGCAGCAAGCCAAACCGGTGAACGCTGCTCAGATAATGCCAATAGCATCAACAGCAGAGCTTAATCTTGTTAATGCCACTGTTGCTACAACTCAAGCTGTAGATGAAAAGCTAAACACGAAGGCTCTTTCAGACCGTAGAGTTGGGGCTGATAGTAAAAATATTTCAGCTTTAAGCATTCAAAATTCTAAAAACTCTGACAGCACGCTCACCCCCTTGTTTGCTGGCCAGACATCCAAAGAAAATATCGGCCTTGATAATTCCATTCGTCCAAGGCTAGAGTCTGATTATCAGTCCAGCGAACAAGAAAAAGTGGCTGATTTAGTTGCTCAGGATGCCAATACTCTAAGCACTCCAAATAGCGGTCTCGCACGTTTAGACAATCAAACACCAGAAGCTATACAAAAGTTTCAAATCAAGCAAACAGAGACCTCTCTAGTGAGTGGTCCCTTACATAGCGAGATTATAAGTGCTGCTAAGTCGGGTGGCGGTCGCATCATGTTTGAGTTAACGCCGCCTGAGCAAGGCACGATTCGGATCGACTTACGCATTAATCAAAGTGGCCAGGCCCACCTAATAGTCGAGGGTGCGAGCGACGCTACAAAATCTCGCTTAGATCAGGGCGGCCAAAATCTGAAGCAAGAGTTTGCTCAGATGGGTTTAAATCTCTCACTAGATCTCAGGCAGGGCAATCAGTCACAACAGACCTCAGGACAGTCCTTTGCCAATGCCCGTCAGGACTATTATGCTAAGCAGCAGAATGTTGATTCAACCCCTAAAACCATGACAAGCACTGGTTTTATAGGTTCAGGTCATAATAGGACTGCAAGCGGTACAGTGCATCTGTTCGCTTAATATCATGAAGAATAAAGGGAATAAGCATGGCTGATGAAGAACGCGTAGAGCCTACCTTAGATGTAAATGGCGGAATACCACCCCCACCTGTCGTAGAGCAAGTAGAGGTTGAAGAAGAAAAGCCTAAAAGCAAAAAGATGCTATTTTTGATCATTGGATTAATAGTAGTGCTGGCCGCAGCAGTTGGTGGCTATTTCTACATGCAACATAACGCTGAGCTTAAAAGACAGCAAGAAGCTGAAGATAAACGCCCTGAAAATATTCTGAAGAAGCAATTGATGGAGCGCAAAGAGAATGCCGCTCCGATTTACATTGCTCTAGACGAAATGATCGTCAATCTCCCTGGCAGAGGGGGGGAACATTACTTACAGACGAAGATGGTCCTCAGGACAAACGATGGATCTACTGAAGATAAAATCAAGAAGTTCATGCCCGTCATTAGAGATAAGGTGATTACAGTTTTATCCTCACGCCAAATGCAAGAGTTGGCTACTGTAGAGGGCAAAACCATGATGGCGCGTGAGGTCGCACTAGTCATTAATTCCATTATTGCACCCCAACTAACTGCTATTTATATACTCCAGCAACAACCATCAACAGCTGATATTCAAAATTTAGAGAGAATTGGTGCTGTACCAAAAGAAACCTCTTCAGGTCAGAAGATTACCGGTGAGGCTGCCAGAGCTGCAGCAGAATTTTGGAATGTTACGGAGATGGATCTTCCTGTTCAGGCCGTACTATTCAATACTTTTGTAATGCAGTAAAATAGCAGTTAGACAGTCCACTTAGGAAGATATGGCGACAGGAGCAATCAATGTCGAGATGAACATTGCCGCTGAAGACCAGCAGTCAATGTTCGACAAATCGAAGATTATTGCTCGTCGGCGCATGCCGACGTTGGAGCTTATACACGAACGCTTTTGTCGGGCGGTACGTTTATCTCTGTTTAATATGATCCGCGCACCGATTGAGGTGCAGATGCATATGCCAAGTGTCAAAAGCTATGGGCAATTTGTGTCTGAATTTCCTGAGCGTACCAATATCAATATCGTAGGTATTCGCCCATTGCGTGGCGTAGGGTGCTGGATCGTCGATCCAGGTGTTGTTTATATCGCGATTGATAATATGTTTGGCGGTGAAGGTCGGTTGGCACCAAGGCTTGCATTACGCGAATACACACCGACGGAGTTGCGTATTATTCGTCGCCTGGTCGATGCGCTGCTCAACGACTATGAGAAAGCTTGGAAAGCGGTGTATGAAATTAAGTTTGATTTCATGCGCCAAGAGACTAATTTTGGATTTGCTAAGATTACCTCCCCAACGGAGATGGTGCTGCATTCCAAATTTACTATTGAGATTAATGGTAGACCAGGTGACGTTGACCTCTGTATTCCATTCTGGGTAATGGAGCCAATCAAAGCAATCTTGTATAACAATATGCAAGGCTTCGCAAGTGAACCAGATGAACATTGGACGAACTTATTAAACGACCAGGTTCATGAAGCTCCAGTGACTGCAGTAGCGGTATTGGCCCGTAAGCAGATGCTCTTGCGTGAAATTACCTCCTTATCAGTGGGAGATATCATCCCCATAGAAATTAATGATCCGGTTACTGTTTATGTGGACGGATTACCTGTGATCAAGGGGCAATATGGTGTAAAAGAAGGGCGCTATTCAGTTAAGGTGAGTACGATTCAGCACCCTGCAGAATTCTTAAAAAGCCCTCTAGAGAAGGCGCGCCTTGGACCAAGCATGATGCGAAGTGCTGAAAAAGGCGAGTTATATGAGCAACTTGCGGAAAATCCTCATGTACCTGCTGCAACGCGGGCTCCTGAACCCAATCAAAGAGATGTCTCAAGCGATACAATGGATCAACTTGCGGATACACTTGAGCCCAATGAATCCATGGATCAAACAGGCTCAGCACAAGAATAAAAGAGGATCAAGATGGCTGAAAACGACAATGATTTAGCAAAAACACTGACTAGTGCTGATGTTTCTGGATCCCTACGCAAGGCAACATTTAATAACCTAGAAGATGGCGCTAAAGCTGGCGCAGACTTTAACGATATCGATTTGGTGATGGATGTACCAGTTCAAGTGACAGTTGAACTTGGACGTGCCAAGATGCAAATTCGCAATCTCTTAAATCTGACTTATGGATCTGTAATTGAGTTAGATATTTTGGCTGGAGAGCCACTAGAAGTCGTAGTGAATGGTTGCCTAGTAGCTCAAGGGGAGGTAGTCATTGTGAATGATCGGTATGGTATTCGCTTGACTGATATCGTGACCCCCGCAGAGCGTCTGCGCAAAATTAATCGCTGATACTAAATGGGTACCTCAGTTGGAGGCATGTTGCTTTTTTCTTTTATTTGGCTGGCACTAGCAGCAGCACTTATTTGGGTTGTTGCATATTTAGTTAAGCGTGATTCCGCAGTTCGTGCAAGCAATCCCCACGTCATGATTTTGGCTCAGCAGGCTTTAGGCCCAAGAGAGCGAGTGATCATTGTGAACGTTCTCAATCGTATCCTAGTTATTGGCCATACACCCACTCAAATTAATCTGTTGACCGAACTAGACCCAGAAGATGTGGCCCATTTAAAGCCGCAGCCTAGTAATGTTGATTTTGCAAATCAGTTAAGGCAGCTGGTTAAGAGGAATATCCGTTGAAAAACAGAATCACCTTCCTCATGAGCGGAGTGATAGGGCTTTTGGGACTGTTCCCACTCATAGCATGGAGTCAGACTCTACCCCTCGTAACGGCTAAGCAGGCTGGTAGTGGCACACTATATTCCGTACCAGTTGAAACAGTATTGGCTATTACCGCACTCAGTTTTTTGCCAGCCGCCTTAGTACTGATGACCAGCTTTACAAGAATCATCATTGTATTTTCCTTATTGCGGCAGGCTCTTGGCTTAACAACCATGCCTCCCAATATTGTTTTAATTGGGCTCTCGCTATTTCTGACTTTATTCATAATGAATCCCGTCTTTGACTCGATTTATAAAACTGCATATCAGCCTTACTCAACAGGAAAAATGGGATTTCCTCAAGCGGTTGAGGTTGGCGCAAAGCCCTTAAAAGAGTTTATGTTGAAGCAAACTCGTAAAGATGATTTGAACTTATTCTCAAAGATGTATGGCAAAGAAATCCAAGCACGCGAAGATGTTCCGTTCACTGTCTTAATTCCAGCATTTGCAATTTCAGAAATTAAGACCGGTTTTTTAATTGGCTTTGTAATTTTCCTACCCTTTTTGGTGATTGATTTTGCAGTAGCGAGCATCCTCACCTCCCTCGGTATGGTGATGGTTTCGCCGATGATGTTTTCCTTGCCGATCAAATTGATTGTGTTTACTTTGGCAGATGGATGGGCCTTACTCTCTACCTCATTAGTACAAAGTTACATTAATTAATTACCATGGAGAGCGGAGTCATTCTCGATTTGGTATATCAGGCATTGAGGATGGCAGCAGTGTTAGCGGGACCTGTGCTGATGGCATTGCTGGTTGTTGGATTAATTATTGGTATTTTGCAAGCAGCCACCTCTGTTAATGAATCTACGGTTGCATTCGTTCCAAAACTCATAGTGTTTGCTGCCGTCATTGTCATCATCGGGCCGGTTAGTCTATCTTTATTTACAGACTATATTAAAGAGCTCTTTGCCCGCATACCAGGTTTAGTGAATTAGTTTATGTTGACCATTACCGGTCTTCAAATTGAGCAATACATGGCAATCTTTATGTTTGCCTCGCTCAGGGTTTTTGGGCTGTTTTTAACGTCTCCCATGTTTGCCATGCGCTCAGTGCCGATGCAATTTCGTTTATTTATTGCTTTGGCATTTGGTATTTATCTGATGCCAGTACTAGGGACCGATAAAATTCCTTACCCAGGTGAAATTACTTTTTTTGCTTCTGCAATTGAGTTGGCGATTGGCGCCTTCATTGGCTTTGCGGTACGTGTGGCATTTATGGTGATAGATATTGCAGCAGAGGTGCTCTCTTTTTTGTCGGGTTTTAGCTTTGCCTCCTCTAGCTTTCGGGATCCCACATTAGATTCAGGCTTAGTTGCCCAGTTTATGGGTTTAGTCGTATTGGCACTGGCTTTTTCGCTCAATGTTCATTTAGTGTTAATTGATATTGTGTTGACCAGCTTTAAAACAGTACCATTAGGTGTATGGCCTCAATCTTGGACATCTAAGGGATTAGTCGATTTATTTTCTGCCTCATTTCGATTGGGTTTAATTCTGTCAATGCCAGTACTATTGGTTTATACGATGTTTAATTTAACGCAAGCATTTTTGGGAAGAACTAGTCCTCAGATGAATTTATTTTCAATCGGTTTTGCAGTAAGCATACCGCTAGCCTTTTTGGTCTTCTTTATGATTTTGCCTGACCTACAAATTATTTTGGAGCGCTCGCTTGAGAACCCCTTACAGCTTATTCGACAAGGTGTGGAGCTACCTAATGCGCCATAAGTTCAAGATGAAATCCCTGATGCATTTTGCAGGCGGCACTTTATTTATGATTGCTAGCTTTTCTGCTTTGGGTCAGGGCATTAATGTATCCGATCAATCAACATTACAAACTGGCTCGATTGAAATAGTCATTAGTCCACAAGAGCAGATTGCTATACAGCAGAACTCACTGAATCAATCCCTCGATTCTTTGGATGATTGCGATAAGAAATTTCCTTTTCCAGTTGCTGTTGATAAGAGTGACCCATACAGTGACAAGGGTGCTGATATCTGTAAGAAGCTAAAAATTCGTGGGCAGCGCATGCAATGTGAAGTAGATGCGCTGCTAGAAGAAAAGCCTGTATCCAACACCACGGGTGCCAAAATTGAGCTAGCAGCTTGGTCTCGTTGCAATAGTAAGGTGGCTAATTTGCTGATTGAGGGCTATTACCTGCCTGCTAGCGAAATTGAAAGAAGATTACAAATTTGTAGCTCAAACTACTATGCTGATCCTGGTAAGCTCCCCAAGCTCGGATGGTATCAACGCTTCTTGAAGTGGTATACCAGTAATGATTTAACTCCACCACCAACCGATGCGGCCCTTGAGGTGGCATTAAAACAATCAACACCGCTCGATAGCCGACAAGATAGCGCTGGCTTAATGAAGTGTGAGTGGATGTTTAATATGAGTCGTACCCCTCAGGTAGATCCTTTGCCAAGCTCTAGCAATAGCATTACTGAGGCCAAACCCACCCCAAAAGCTCCGGCTAAAAAGCCTGCCAAGAAGTAAGCCCCCCCTTTTTTGATTGCGGGCTAAATAGCCTTTAGTGACTGAATAGCCAAAATAGGGCCATATTTAGTCCTTTAAGGTCGACTATTAAGGTCACCAATGGGGCGGCTGAAAATATATTTATCCGTTTTTCTTAAACGAAATGGCAAATGTTTCCGTAAGCGGACTCATGATGAATAGAATCTTCAACCCTATTGCTATGGCAACTTCAGCCATCTTTCTTTTAATGCCTAGTCAGCCAGTCATGGCGTCTGACCAAGCTCAAGCAGCTGCGCCTGCGGAAAAGTCAGCTGAAAAAGCCAAGGTGACAGTGTCCCCAGGCCCGTCTAGTGATGAAGAGATGAGCAAGGCTCTGACTAATAAAATTAGTAAGGGATCTGGTGATATCGTGATTCGTAGTAGTGATCTGTCTGTTGCAGGCAATGCGCCGCTCTCTGCAGAAGTCAAGCCTAAACCGGCAGCCAAAGTGCCCGCTAAGTCTTCTGCAAAAGAAGCGCATAGCCATCATTGGTCATATTTTGATGGACCTGGCGGTCCAGATGACTGGGGTAATTTAGGCAAAGAAAACTTGGCCTGCTTGAAGGGCAAGACGCAATCGCCGATTAATATCAATATTGATCGAGCAGTCAAAGCAGAATTAAACCCTCTCGAATTTCTTTATAGAGCATCACCATTATCCATTGTCGATAATGGACATACCATCATGGTGAATTACGGCGAGGGTAGTAATCTGATGGTCGATGATAGGCAATATCGATTGATTCAGTTCCACTTTCATAAGCCTAGTGAAGAAGCGATTAATGGTGAGCGTACTGACATGGTGGCGCACTTGGTGCATCAACACCACGACGGCAGCTTGGCGGTTGTGGCCGTTTTAATGAGCACTATAAAACCAGCAGCACTCAAAAAATATTGGTGGGGTGATGATTCAGCGCAAGAGAACGCTTTAATTAATACTCTCTGGAATAAGGTTCCATTAGTCAAAGGTAAGACTGAGAATCCTGGGGTCATGATTGACATCAATCAAATGTTGCCAGCGGACAAAAGCTATTTCACTTATATGGGATCTTTGACAACGCCACCGTGTAGTGAAAACGTACTTTGGCTTGTTCTAAAAAATCCTATTTATGTTAGTGAAGCACAAGTAAAGAATTTCGATCGTATGTACCCTATGAATGCGCGACCGTTGCAGCCTAAAGGTGATCGTTTGATTAAAGAAACTAAAGATCGTTAATTTAGCTACGCACGCATAGCCAATCATACAAAGAGCCTATTAATGCGCACTAACAATCAAAAATCTACAAAAGCGGTAGGCAATTTGAGCTTGGTTTCTAGCCAAGCTCAGGATCCTGAGCAGGTAGCACAGACCCAAGACTTGTTTGAGCAAGGCATTATTTATCATCGAACTGGTAAGCTCAAAGAGGCTCAAGATTTATATGAGCAAACATTATTGGCCCAACCTGATCACGTAGATGCGATGCATTTGCTGGGATTGATTGCTTATGAAACGGCTAATTTTGATCTTGCCGAACATTTGATGCAAGGGGCGATTACGCTCAATCCCTATAACTCTTCTTATCATTCGAATTTAGGGAATGTCTTAAAAGCAAAGCAAAAATACGATGCTGCTATTGTTAGTTACGATAGCGCAATTCAATTAACGCCAAACTCTACCTACACTTACTACAACCGTGGTAATACCCTGCATATTCAGAAGAGACTAGAGGATGCGGTAGCCAGTTTTGACCAAGCGATTGCTATTTCCACTGATTTTGCAGAGGCCTACAACAATCGTGGCAATGCTTTAAAAGATCTCAAGAAATTTGATCACGCAATTGCAAGCTATATCGCAGCCATTCAGATCAAACCGGAATATGCCGAAGCCTATAACAATCTTGGTAATGCTTTAAAAGATATCAAAAAATTTGATGAAGCGATTGGAAGTTACTCCACAGCTATACAAATCAAACCAGACTATGCCGAGGCCTATAACAATCTTGGTAATGCTTTAAAAGAGCAAAGACAAATCGATAAAGCAATCCAGAGCTATAGTCGGGCCATTGACTTAAAGCCGGATTGTTTCGAGGCATTTAATAATCGGGGTAATGGCTTAAAAGAATTAAAGCAATTAAGTGGCGCTATTGCAAGCTATGACAAAGCTATTGAAATCAACCCTAATTTTGCTGAAGCCTATTGGAACAAGAGTTTAGCGTTATTGCTCGGCGGTGATTACATTAATGGTTGGAAATTTTACGAGTGGCGTTGGCAAAGGGATGTATTTGTTCCGCTTAAAAGAGATTTCCCTCAACCGTTATGGCTTGGCACTCCCTCTTTATTAAATAAGTCGATCTTATTGTATGGAGAGCAAGGTTTAGGAGATACGATTCAGTTCATTCGTTATGCCAAGTTGGTTTCTGATTTGGGCGCAAATGTGATTGTAGAAGTACAAAAGCCACTAATTACCTTGCTGGCAGATTTGGATGGTATTGCATTAGCTACTTACAAAGGTGAAAAACTTCCTGAGTTTGATTTCCAGTGCCCCCTCATGAGTCTGCCATTTGCATTTAAAACTACTGTCGATACAATCCCCACGCGCAATCCTTATCTCTTTGGCGACATTGCTAAAATTGCGTTTTGGGAAGCCAAGTTGGGACCTAAAATTAAGCCGCGTGTAGGGCTAGCTTGGAGTGGTAACCGTAGTCATAAAAATGACCATAATCGCAGCATCTCTTTAAAACAGTTATTGTTATATCTGCCAGATAATTGCCAATACATTAGCCTGCAAAAAGGCGCTACTTTCGATGATGGCAGAACACTACAGGCTAATCCCCAAGTTTTGAACTTTGCCGATGATTTGCACGACTTTAGCGATACCGCTGCTTTGACTGAACTTTTAGATTGCGTGGTCACTGTAGATACCAGTGTGGCGCACCTTGCAGCTGCTTTGGGTAGAAAAACTTGGATCCTTCTCCCTAACGATCCGGATTGGCGTTGGCTGCTGAATCGAGAAGATAGCCCTTGGTATCCAACGGTCAAGCTGTATAGACAGCCGGTTCCTGGCGATTGGTTTACCGTGTTTACTAGAGTCCGAGAAGATTTATTGACTTTAAAGTGAGTGGCTACTAACTAAGTCATGGCTCAGCATGGATTGAGCACGCTCTACAGTCTTAAAAAACATCTAGTGGCAACTCGCAGGGCAGGGATTACCTACTGCACTGCATCAATACCGGCAAAAATTGCCTCTATCTTTCCTAACTAAGTATTTTTGATCAAAAAATAGTCTTTTGGGATCAATAGAGCGATAAGTGAACCCCGCGCATTTCAAATTCCTAGCAATACTCTAAAACTGGCACGCTCTTTGCATATCAATTACTGAGGATTTTCCCCTCAGGTATGTCATTCCCAATTAGGGAGGAGCAGAAATGAATGCAGTGCCGCAATACGATCCATTAAGTTTTGGCGAAGCCGCGCTAAAGTTGCGCACCTTTCGCCAGCAAATCTTGGGTAATAACTTAGCAAACTCAGATACCCCTGGCTTTAAAGCTAGGGATATTCGTTTTGCTGACGTATTGAAGGCTCAGATGGAAGGCAAATCACCGTCAATGGACGTATCTATGGTGAGAACACATGCTGGACATATTGAAGGAATAATTACAAAAGAAGACCCACGTTTACTGTATCGCGTGCCAAATCAGCCATCTAAAGATGGCAACACTGTCGATGGTGACGTTGAGCTTAGCGAATTTACCAAAAACTCAGTATTGACTGAGTCAGCATTAAGTCTATTAAGTGGTACATTGCGCTCGCGGATGTCTGCTATTACTGGTCAAGCATCATGAGTTTATTAGCCACCTTTAATATTGGTTCCTCTGCATTGACGGCGCAAGCAATGCGCCTCAATACAACTGCATCCAATATTGCCAACGCGGAGAGTATGTCTGGTCCAGATGGACGCCCTTACCGCGCACGGCAGGTGGAATTTAATGCGATTACCAGCCCGAATTCACCGGGTGCGGGTGTTGCTGTTAGCAAAATTATTGAAAGTGATGCCCCGCTACGAATGGAATATCGTCCAGGCCATCCCAAGGCTAATGGTGCTGGCTATGTAGAGATGCCTAACGTCAATCCGGTTGAAGAGATGGTCAATATGATTTCAGCATCTCGTTCCTACCAAATGAATATTGAAGCAATGAATGTTACGCGTCAGTTGATGTTAAAGACCTTAGATTTAGGTCGCTAGAATTTTTTGAAATAAATAAAGAGCTGAGGAAGATATGACAACAACTGGTCCAATGAGCAATATTCCTGTCTACGATCCAAACGTAGTAGCAAGTGCTGCTACTAGTTCGTCTGATGGGACTTCTGCGGCAGATCAAACTCAGAACTTTTTAAAGTTATTGATAGCGCAAATCAAAAATCAAGATCCAATGGCGCCGATGGATGCTTCAACCATGACGGCGCAAATGTCTCAGCTCAATATGGTGACGAGCATGAGCAATATGAATACTTCTATGACAGCCATGCTCAATCAAATGCAAAGCGTGAACTTTATGAATCAGGCTGCACTCATTGGCCATAGCCCAGTTGTAGCAGGAAATGGCATTGCCTTTGATGGGGTAAGCGAAGTCATTTTGGGAGCTAATTCAGCAAATCCTTTGACTTCTGTAATGGCAACTATTACAGATGCTAGTGGAAACGTAATTAATAGCACTAGCCTTGGAAACATAGTTGCAGGAATGAAAAATTTTGCATGGGATGGTGTGGACGCAGATGGTAACCGAGTTGCCGCAGGAAGCTACAGCATCAGTATTAGTGGTACCAATGCTGCGGGAGCAACAGAGTCTCCAACAGTATATGTAGCATCACCTGTAGCAGCTGTCAGCAAGGGCACTAATGGCGACTCACTACTCACTTTAGTCGATGGAAGACAGATAAACGCATCAACAGTCCAGCAGTGGATCAGTTAACTCAATTAAAAAATTAAGCTAGGGAGCAAAAAATGGGATATGGAATCGGATTAGCAGGTTTAAACTCAACAGCACAAGCTATTGACGTGGTTAGTAATGACATCGCAAACGCACAAACTGTCGGATTTAAATCCGCACAGTTTGTCTTTGCTGATATGTATTTCCAGGCAAATGATGCTCAGGCAAAAGATCGTGTAGGCATGGGATCTCAGCAACAGGCTATCAGAAGAAACCAGTCCTATGGAACGCTGCAAACCACACAAAATCCACTGGACTTAGCAATTACTGGTCCAGGTATGTTTATGCTGGCCAAAAATGTGGTGGGAACGGTTCCAACTGAGAGTCCAAGTAAGTTTGAATATACCCGTAACGGTCAATTTGGAACGGATAGCCAAAACCGAATCGTCAATCAAAGCGGCTTATTGTTAGTAGGTTATCCAGCAGATACCGGCGGTAATATCATCGCTGGAGCTAAATCAACTATGGTATTGGATCCAGCCCCCTTACCATCACAGCCGACGATCAATTCAAAATTAGATCTGAACTTGGATACAAGAAATCCTGCAATGGATATTCGCTTTGATCCAACTAATAGCACCACTTACAGCCAAGCAACATCCCAAACAATTTATGACCAAAATGGTAATGGTCATATCTTAAGTTTGTACTATAAACGGGTCTCTTCTCAACCTTTAACGTTGAAACTTCTAAATAGTGGTGCTTACGAGTACAACCCAACACAACCCCTTCCGACGCAAATTGATGCAACAAAATATGACCTCGATAACATGAGGCCATTAAATGAGCAGGTAGGAACTATTGCCAGCACTTATAAAGGTGAAGATAGCAAATATAAGGTGGCTTCTGTCACAGCAGGCGGTGCAACTTATGTCAAGAAAACGCTCATAACAGCTGGGACTGAAAATACGGAAAAAGTAAGTATTGTTGGAGCGCAAAAAACTTTGACTGGTGGTGTATTAAATGCTGAGGGCTCTACCTATGACTTAAGGTTAGCTGACGGCACTCATATTCCAATCAAGCAAACTGTAGCTTATGCCGCAGCTTCTGGTGGTAGTGCAGAAGTTTTAGCTCAATTTACAGCAACAACCGATCGCTTTGAGGTCTATGCAACCATTGATGGAAATAAAGTGGGTCATAATCCAGCCTCCACTAGAGATGGCGATGTTGCCTTTAAAAAAGCGAGTGATAATTCTATTAATACTCAGCAAATGTCAATTGGAACTATGGCATTTTTAGGGGGTCAAAACATTGATACCCTCTCTAAAGGGGCTGATGGAAATCCTGCTAATTTTGCAGCAACCAATTTTAGTATTAACGCTTTAAGTGCCTCTCCACAGGATGCATATGGCCGTACCAATCAGAACGGTATTATGCAATTTACTATTACGAGCAACAGCTCGACAGCTTTAACTGCACCGACCCAAACGTATGCAAATTCCCAAGATGGCCATACCGTATCAAATCTGTCAGCCTATTCAATTGACGGTTCTGGTAAGTTAATAGCAACTTATGACAATGGTGTACAAGCTGTGAAGGGTCAGCTCATTTTGGCGCAATTTAAAAACCTAGATGGTTTAATGCCAAATGGTAGTAATACCTTTGCAGCCACAGCTGCATCAGGAGATCCGATTTTGAGTGCTCCTGGCACTGGTCTATTAGGCCAAGTACGTTCAAAATCATTAGAAGCTTCAAACGTGGACTTGACTGCAGAATTAGTTAATTTGATGGTATTGCAAAGACAATACTCCGCTACGTCGCAGGCACTAAAACTTCAAGCGGCGACCATTGTTGATGATGCTATCAATATGAGCCGATAAGCAGTAAGCACTAATCTATGATTAACCGATACGCTTACACTTCAATGACAGGGGCAACAGCCGCAACGCAACAGTTGGCTGTTACCTCTAACAATCTGGCGAATGGTTTGACGCCAGGTTTCAGAGAAGTCATTAGCGCTTTTCGGGCTGTACCGTTAAAGGGTGATGGTGAGCCCTTTACCGGTAATGGTGCAGATACCAGAGTATTTACAGTTGAAACTACGCCAGCAAGTAACTTTACCGGCGGACAAATACAAACAACCTCCAATCCTTTAGATGTCGCAATTAAAGGAGATGGTTTTTTTGCAGTACGTCGTCCAGATGGAAAAGAGGCATATACCCGCGCTGGTAAGTTCATGGTTAATGATCAAGGAATTTTGAGTGTTGGTAAGGAAATACCGGTAGTAGGTGAGGGTGGAAGTATTACCATACCAACTGGATCAACACTGCAAATCGCAGAAGATGGTTCTGTTTACACTCAAATGCCAGGAACCCAGTACCTTAATCAAGTTGGCAAATTAAAGCTAGTCAATCCTAATACTAATAATTTGGTACGTGGAGAAGATGGATTATTTGATCTGCCAGGTGAACAGGCGGCCTCTGATCAACGCGTTAAGGTAGTGCAAGGCGCTTTTGAATTGAGTAACGTGAATCCGACGATGGCAATGGTACAGATGATCACTCAAAATCGACTATTTGATTTAAATACTCGATCAATTACCTTAGCTGATCAAAACTCTAGATCAGCAACAACACTATTATCACTATCACGTAGCTAATAGAAAGAAAGATAAAAAATGTTACGTTCACTATGGATTGCTAAGACGGGCATGGATGCCCAGCAGATGAATTTAGATACGATATCTAATAATCTTGCTAACGCGTCTACTACAGCATTTAAGCGTATCCAGCCATTATTTCAGGATTTGCTCTACACCACTATCCGCGCATCTGGTTCTGCAGCTAATGCGCAAAACCTGTTACCTACTGGACTTCAGGTTGGATCAGGATCAGCGATTACTTCGACCGAAAGAAATAATCTACAAGGTACCTTGTACCAAACAGGCAATCAATTAGATATTGCGATTAACGGAAATGGTTTTTTTCAAATTGCGCTTGCCGATGGAACAACTGCATATACTCGAAATGGCCAATTTAGCAAAAGTGCTACTGGACAAATTGTGACCTCATCTGGAAATGTCGTTTCACCTGGCCTGACTGTGCCGATTAATGCTGTCAACATTACGATTAGCTTATCAGGTCAAGTGCAAGCTCTTGATCAGACAGGAGCAGTAACGCAAGTAGGTCAATTATCAATGGCCAACTTCATCAACCCAGCAGGATTAGTTGCACTTGGTGGCGGTAACTATATCGCTTCACCAGCCTCTGGTAACGCGACCAATGGTCTGCCAGGCCTAAATGGCATGGGTACGATGAATCAGTACTACATCGAGCAATCCAACGTGAACGTTGCTGAAGAGCTGGTTAATTTAATTGCAGCACAGCGCGCCTATGAAATTAATACCAGAGCAGTTACTGCTTCTGATCAAATTTTGCAACGTGTAAGTAATTTGGGTCAATGATGATTGATCAGCTAAGACTTTTCCGTTTAGGTTTAATAAGCGCAATGAGCGTCATCCTGTTGGCTGCTTGCGCTAGTGCTGACCGTCCTTCATTATTGTCTACTCCAACGACTGCCAGACCACGTCCTATTCAGGAAACGTCTGCGAATATGGGTAGCTTATATCCAGCTAATTCAGGTGGGCCATATATTAATGCGGTGAGTCATAGGCCGCTGTTTGAAGATCGCCGCGCTAGAAACGTTGGCGATACTCTAACTGTCCTGCTCAATGAAACAACCAGTGCTGCGAAAAACTCTGGCATGGCAGCAGCTCGCAAAGCAAACGGCACATCCACTTTTGGTAACAATAGCCCAACATTCAATGGAGCAATGTTTAGCCTTGCGAACGCAGCCAATTTTTCAGGCACGGGAGATATTAAAAGTGAGGGTTCGGGCTCGAGTGCTGCAAGTAATACCTTTGCGGGAACAATTACAGTCACCGTTGTGGAAATTCTGTCCAACGGTAATTTAGTGGTTGCCGGTGAAAAGCAAGTCGCTGTTAGTAACGAAGAAGAAATTATTCGCTTTGGCGGTATTGTTAATCCGAACACATTGGTCTTTAATCAGGTCTCATCACAGCAAGTTGCGGATGCTCGTATTGAGTATCGAGGTCGCGGAGCGACGGATGATACTCAAGGAACTGGATGGTTTACACGTTTGATGCTAAAGCTGGCGCCATTCTGATGAAGAACAACTATTTTTTCTCCTTGTGCACTAAAGGCTTACTGGTTTTAGTAAGCCTAAGCTGTTTTAGTAGCATCTGCTTTGCTGATCGTATTAAGGATATAGCAGATACTGCAGGGCAAAGATCAAACCAGCTTGTGGGTTATGGCTTAGTTGTGGGTTTAGATGGTACGGGTGACCAAACAACTCAGACTCCATTTACTTTGCAAAGTGTGTTGCAAATGATTGGGGTATTAGGCGTTACTTTGCCATCCACCGGTAATCAAACACAGTTGCGTAATACAGCAGCAGTGATGGTGACTGCCGAATTCCCAGCGCTTTCTAGGCCTGGTCAGCAGATAGACGTGACTGTTTCCTCCCTAGGAAATTCAACCAGCCTAAAGGGCGGTACTTTGGTGATGACGCCGCTTAAAGCTGCTGATGGTCAAGTGTATGCGCAAGCTCAAGGAAACGTCGTTATTGGAGGTTCACGAGCTGCAACGGGCGGCGCTGCAACTTCTGTTAACCATTTATCTGCAGGCAGAATACCTTCAGGAGGTATTGTCGAAAGAGCTGTCCCAGCTCTGCTGGTAGACGAGTTCGTGCAATTGGATTTACGTCAGGCTGATTTTTCTCTAATGCAAAGAACAGCAGAGACCATTGGCCGTCGTTTTGGTATTGGAACAGCATTACCAATTGATGCTAGATCACTGAATGTACGTGTCCCGACTGAGCCTTTAAAAAGAACTGCATTTATGGCAGCGTTGCAAGATTTGGACGTACCAATGGGTAGTCAACCAGCAAGGGTAATATTGAATTCTCGTACAGGCTCGGTGGTAATGAACCAAGCGGTGAGGCTTTCCCCTTCAGCTGTAGCGCACGGTAATTTAACGATCAAAATTCAGCAATCCCCCACGGTGAGTCAGCCATTACCGTTTAGTCGAGGACAGACCACTACCGCCACAGAAGATACTGCAACTATTACTGATAGCGGTAAGGAAAATAGCCTAATCGCTGTGCCCGGCGGAGCTTCTTTGGATCAAGTGGTTAAGGCACTCAATATGATGGGCGCTACCCCACAGGACCTTATTTCTATTTTGCAATCCCTGAGAGCTGCCGGTGCCTTGCGCGCAGAATTAGAGGTCATTTAATGGATGTTAATCAACTAACGCCTTCAATTGATCCTAATAGCGCCAGAATGCTTCAAGGTACTGCTGTTAAAACATCAACTTCTGCATCAACTAATGAAGCTAAATTAAAACAGGCTGCACAGGGATTTGAGCGCACTTTATTAAGGCAAATGCTCAGTTCAGCACGTAATACGAATTTAAACGGCATGGATGGGCAAAGTAGTACTTCCAAGTCTTATTTAGAAATAATGGATGATCATGTAGCTGACTTGCTCTCACAGGGTCGAGGCGTTGGCTTTGGAAAGCAAATTGCTGAACAGCTGATTGCACAGTCCAATGCGGCAAAACTAAGCGGAATTCAAGAAGTAGCCGTAAAACCATTAAATACTCCTCGTTCAGCACCTACTTCTGCAGAAACTTTGCAGTCGCTGCAAAGACCAAATGGTTTTGAGAGTACTCCGACACTAAGGTAAATATATGGGCGTCTACTCCATCACCGATTCTGCAATGTCTGCGTTAAATATCGCGCAGGCGGGGATTCTGACAACTTCACAAAACGTGGCTGGTGCATCGGTGGATGGCTTCACACGTCGTACTGCAGATGCCACCATTAATGCGCTCGCACCTAATTCTTTAATGCTCAATGGTACGAGTTTTGCCGTTGAAGGTTTCACACGTCAATACTCCTCTTTGCTTAATGCTCAGGTTTTGAACCAACAAGCAAAATCGAGCTACTCGGAGACCTTGGTGCAGTACACCCAAGGTATTGATACCTTGGTAGCGGATCAGTCCACTGGATTAAATACCGCGATTAGTAATTTCTTTAATGCGCTCGGTACCTATGCAGCAGATCCCACTAGTAAGCCCCAAGCAGCCGCCATTACAGCTTCAGCAAATGAGGTAGCAAGACGTATTGTTGGTATGAGTGGGTTAACCGCACAAATTTCAAGTGATGCTAAAAAAGGTTTGGCTGATACTGCTGCCCAGGTCAACACTTTATTACCTGAATTGGCACAAATTAACGCGCAAATTATCAAAGGCACTACTTCCGGTAATTCCTACCCTTCGGCAGATCTATTGGATGAGCGTGATCGTCTGCTATCTCAACTACAAAAGTTGGTAGGCGGACAATCGTTGATTAATGGCGATGGTACAGCCACCCATTTAATTGCAGGTATGCCCTTAGTTGATCGAACTGTAGCCAATAAGTTAGTAATGAATGGCGGGCAGGATATGCATACTGCAGTCTATTCATTAAAGAGTGGAACTAGCAACAATACCATTACGAGTATTCAGCGTTTAGATGGCGGTCAAGCAGGTGCTTTATTCGAATTGGTAAATACTTTTGTACCCAAAATTGATCAGCGTTTAGATACGATTGCTCTTGGCCTGGTCTCTGCTGCTAATACAGCTAGTAGAACAGCGGAAAATATTGGCTCAGATAATCCGCTGGCAATTTTTGGGTTTCAAGTCAATTCTGAAAAAATTCCCAATGCCTATTCTGGTGACATTGGTTACGATATTAATGTTGCTGCAAATGTTCCGGAGCAGTTTGGAGATCTTGGCATCAATACTGATGCAAACATGAGCGCACTATACGATTTTCTCACCAATCCAGGTAATACTCTGACTTTAGCAGGATATAAGGCAGCAAACTTTATTTCTCTGGCACCAATAAATACTGCAGAATATTTTGATTCCATGGGCGATCCATTGATCACATCGGATGCAGCTAATACTTTGCAAAAACAAAGCTCAATATTCATTGGTGGTTCTGCAAGTTTAGTCAGTGATGTTGGCGTTCAGGTAGCCACTTGGAGAGGTACCCAAAAGGCTGATATTGCCGTGATGACTAATTTAAAAAGTCAAAAGGACTCTATTTCAGGAGTGAATCTTGATGAGGAAGCAGCTAACTTATTGAAGTATCAGCAGTTATATACCGCTTCTACTAAGGTGTTACAGACTGGTAATCAAATGTTTAATGCACTTCTATCAATCATGAATTGAGGGTAGATTATGAGTATCCGAATTAGTACCAATCAAGTATTAGACGCAGGTGTCGATTCTATGAATAATAGTTTGATCGATGCTACTGCTTGGCAGCAAAAAATTAACACAGGTAAAAACTATAGCAAGGCCTCAGATAATATTTATGCCGTATCTAGAGGTGTAGAACTTAATTTTGATATATCACGCCTAAAGATGTTCAAGAGCAACCAAGATATGGTGACGAGTTTGCATGACAATGCTCAAACCCAGATGGACAGCATCTTGAATCAAATGATTACCTTAAAGCAGTTATTTGTCCAGTCTCAAAATAATGCTTTGAGCTCCACCAACTATGGGGCCTTAAAAATCCAAGCTCAGTCAATTCGTGACACTATCGTGAGTCAAATGGCTGCAAAAGATGCAAGTGGCCGTGCAATTTTTCCTAACGCGGTCAGTCGGGTCGAAATTGAACCTAATGTAATGGTCGACTCGGGGATCCAGTTTAATTTGGCTTTTGGTATTGGTGGTGCGTCCAGTGACCCACAATCTTCAGAGCTGTACACCAGTATCGATAGTTTTGTTAATTATCTAGATGCTCGCTCTCAGGGGGCAGATGCCATATTTACAGAGGCAACGTCAATTTCAACGAATTTAAATGCCTCTTATGATCAATTAATGAATGCCCAGCAAACTAGTGGCGCAATTTCTAGCCAGTTAGACGTCTCAAAAAGTGTCATAACCGCCCTGGGAACTGAGTTTGCAGCTGCCTCCTCAGCTATTTTGGATACTGATATGGCTGCGGCTACGGCGGCTTATACTAAAGCCCAAACCTTATTAAACGCTGCACAGGCGATGTTTGCTAAACTTCAGCAAAGTAATTTATTTTCCAAACTTTAAATTGAGTAAATAGAAGTATGAATATTCCATTAGGCTGGATTATTGCGATGGGTTGTGCCCTAGGGGGCTACGCCTTGCATGGTGGCCACATTGCAGTATTGTGGCAGCCTACCGAGGTTTTGACCATTGTTGGTGCCGCTCTCGGCACGATGATTGCGTCAAATACCATCATCAATTTGAAGAAAACCTTAGGTGCCTTAGGTGGTGCTTTTAAAGGCGCTGGCGACCAAAAGAAAAAGCACTTAGATTTACTGTGTCTCATGTTTGAGATTCTGCAAAAAGTAAAGCGTGATGGTTTGATGTCTTTAGAGGGTGATATTGAGGAGCCGGAATCAAGCCCACTCTTTGAAGCCTATCCAGATATTTTGAAAGATCACCATTTAGTCGATTTCATTACTGACTATTTGCGGATGATGCTAGGTGGTTCATTAGATTTAGTTCAAATTGAAAGCTTGATGGAGCAAGAGTTAGATGTCCATCATCAAGAGAGTCATATCCCTGTGGCATCGGTGACGATGGTGGGTGATGGTCTGCCGGCATTTGGTATTGTGGCGGCGGTGATGGGTGTGGTTCATACCATGGGCTCCATTGGTTTACCCCCAGCAGAGTTAGGTAAGCTCATCGGTGCTGCGCTAGTGGGTACCTTCTTGGGTATTTTGTTGGCCTACGCTTTTGTGCAACCAGTCGCTAAAGTTCTCGAGCAGCAAGCTGAATCTGAAACAAGAGCTTACATGGCAATTAAAGCGATTTTACTTGCTAGCTTAAATAATTTCCCCCCTGCAGCAGCTGTAGAATTTGGACGTAAAGTGCTCTTCACTTATCAACGTCCAACATTTACTGAGCTGGATGAAGGCACTAAAGCTGCTAAAGGGAAGTAAGCACCATGGCTAAGTCCGACGCGCCAATCATTGTCGTTAAGCGCGTTAAAAAAGGTGGTCATGGTCATCATGGCGGAGCCTGGAAAATTGCTTACGCCGACTTCGTAACGGCGATGATGGCTTTCTTCTTGTTGATGTGGGTTTTAGGATCCACTACAGCAGGTGACTTGGCTGGTATCTCCTCCTACTTTCAAAATCCGATGCGCGTTTCGATGAGTGGTGGCCAAGGGTCGGGTGAGACTACTCGCATTATCAAGGGTGGTGGCGATAATATTTCTAAGGTAGCTGGAGTAGAGGCTAAAGCTGACGCCGATACTGAGCAACGCCGTATCAGTGACTCATCAGTTACTGACGTTGAAAATGCCCGTAAAGACAGAACAAAAAATGAAGCGGTTAAATCCGATATTGAAAAAAGTGTTGAGGCTGATGCTGAGTTAAAAAACATCAAAGGGCAACTTTTTATGGACATCACCTCAGAGGGTCTGCGCATTCAGGTGGTTGATGAAAAAGGGAAACCACTATTTAATAGTGGTGGCGTTGTACCTACCGTCTCAGCAAGACGTTTACTGCGGGTCATTGGAAAGTCATTAAATGACAATTCTGGCAAGATTCGTATTGAGGGTCATACAGATGCTGCAAAATTTGCTAATGGCGAAGCGGGTTATACCAACTGGGAGCTTTCTAGTGAGCGTGCAAATGTGGCTCGCCGAGAAATGATTGCTGGCGGCCTAGCGCCTTCTAATGTTGCCCAAGTGATCGGTTTCGCAGATACGATCCCCTTAAATCCTGCTGATTTGAGTGATCCCTTAAATCGACGCATCTCAATTACGCTCTTAAATAAAAAGCCTAAGAAAGAAGAAAAGCCGGTACAAAGACCGATTGAGAGGCAGAAAGAGGAGTTGCCAAAAGGGGCGCAAGAGATTCCAGCTAATTTAAGAGCACCCGCTCAATTTTTATCTAAGGATGCTCCTATAGCGCCAGCAATGGATACCTCTAAGGTAGATAAACCGGCTACAGGCAAGCCTGCGAGGTAAAGCCTTGTCACTGCTCTTTAGAATCCTTCTTGCCTTCTTGATGCTCGTACCCATAGTGGGTACGGCTTCAGACCCTAAAGTTCAAGACAAGAATGTACAAAAAAAGACTAGCTCTGAGGCTAAAACTTCTACCGAGCCTTTTGTAGGTCCTGCTACTGAAGCAAAAAAACTCTACAAACGCTACAAGCGCAGCTTTGATAAAACTATCGTTGCGATTGCTTGTGTTAAGAATCCCAAATGTATTGAGCCTGAGGATGAGGTGTTGCGTTACAGCAAAGAGGCTTTGGGGATCTTAGAAAAACTCGATACCCTAGCAGCAGAGGGGGATGTGCAGGCAAACTACTATCGGGGCTTAATTGCCTTTGAGCGTATGCAGTACTATGATCGTCAAGCCGAGATCGTAACTCATCCTGATTTCATCCTCACCAATACCGTTTTTCGTCGCTATGCTAAAAAACAATATTTATTAGCGGAAAAGCACTTTATCGTGCCGGCTAAAATTCAAAATCCCAGCGCATGCGAATATTTAGGCAATCTTTATCTAACGTCCATTGTTGGTAACCCGCAACAAGAAAAGGCGGCCGGTTATTTTTATAATGCTGCTAATGCCTATATTGAGCAGGGCAACCAAATTGCTGGTGCGAGGATGTATAACGCAATGAAGGAAAATCTGAATCCTGCAGATCCTAGAATCATTCAAGTCTATGCAAAGTTGCATAATAAGGAGCCTATTGCGAATTGGCGAAAGTTACCAAGTGATTTGGTGCAAAGTGCCCCCAAGAAGGTTGAGCAACATTGATATGCTATTAATCGGAAAGTAACAGTGATGAATGAAAAGCTTGAATCTTTAATACAGTTAGCCAAAAAACTCCTGCTTTGGCTCATTCTGCCCTTGGTCATTCTGATAGCTGGCTTTTTCTTGGGCGAGCAATTTGAGATTGGTCGACTATCAGCTATAGCCAGTTGTGAGGGTAGTGTGAACAATAGCGCATGTATTCGTTCGAAGGGTTATTTAGCTTCCTCCCCTTACTACCCTGATCTGGGACGCCGTTATTTTGGCGGCTTTGCCAGAATGATTGGTGGGGATCTCGGTGCAAGTTACTATGTTGAGCCTGCTTTACCAGTGAATTTGCCTAAGGCTAGCGATGCCCCAGCAGATGAGGATGCGGAAGAGCCCGAAGAGAAGAAGCCAGCGCCGCCAAATAAAAAGTAAGTATCAGGCGTAACTAAGGCAATTATCTGAGCTAGCTATGCCCCAGCTAAATTGGTGCACTCTCTTACGTATGCCAATACTAGCGGCTTTTGCTAGCATCTTGTTGGGCTGCTCAGATTATCAGCAGGCAAGGTCTGCTTATGCTGCTGGTGATTACGCCAAGGCCCATCAATTATTTCAAGGTCTTGCAGAATCTGGGGATACCAAGGCTCAGTACGATTTGTCTTTGATGTATATCCAGGGCATTGGTACTAAGCAAAATATTGAGCAGGGCTTAGTTTGGTTAAATCGTGCAGCCGAGAAGGGCAATATTGAGGCCATGCTTGAATTAGGGGTCCTGTATCAAAAGATCGACGCCTTGGATAATGCTCCACAATTAGCCCTCTATTGGTTTGAAAAAGCAGCGATGGCTGGTAGCGCAGTGGGTCAATATAACTTAGCCCATATCTATATGGATGGTGGCCAAATAGCGGTAGATTTACCAAAAGCGTATATCTGGATGTCCTTATCTGATGCCACTGGTAATCCAGTGGCCGGTGCGGAGGTGGTAAAGCTCAAGAAATCCTTAAGCCCCCAAGAGCTAATTGCCGCCCAAGAAAAACTCACCGCCCTCAAAAAGACCTTACCTTAGTTAAACCCTGATCCTAATTCGAGGCCTAAATGGACTCGCTGGGTGTAAGCTTGAGCCATAGCTAAAATTGTGGATGGGGTAATAGGGTGGCTGAAGGCGGAGATAACTCCCAAGAAAAGGAACTGGAACCGAGTGAGCGGCGCATTCTGCGTGCCCGTGAACAAGGGCAACTACCCCAATCACGCGATCTAGCGACTTTTGCGACGCTAGTAGTAGTAGTCATTTTTTTATCAGCGGTCGGCCCCCTGCTACTTAAGCAGATGGTCTTGATGACTCAGGCAATTTTCCAGTTTCCAGAACCTGCCAAACTGATGGATCATATTCAGGAGTGGGCAGGAGGGGCATTCTTAGTCGTGCTGATACTCCTAGCTTTGATCTTCATACCGCTGTGGATCGTTGGTATCTTAGCGCCCTTATCTTTAGTGAACTTTCGTGCTTATTTTGCCCCCCAGTTTAATTTAGGTAGGCTCGACATCATTGCCGGGCTGGGGCGGATGTTTTCGATTAATGCCTTAAGCGAGTTATTAAAGAACTTAGTCAAAACGACCCTCATGTTAGGTGTGGGTATAGCCTATTTATTTGGTCTCTTTGCCTATGTTCGGATGATTGTTAATCAGAATTTTGATGCAGCGCTCGTACAGACTTCATCTTTTATTCTTGATGGTTTTATGCTGCTGATGTTGCCACTGTTGTTGATTGCGGTTGGGGACTCCTGGTTGCAATGGTTTAACTTTCGCAAGCAAATTCGGATGAGCCCCGAAGAAATGAAGCAGGAGATGAAAGAGTCGGATGGCTCGCCAGAGATCAAGCAGCGCCTGCGGCAAATGCAACGACAGATCTCCGCTTCACGGATGATGGCAGCGATTGAGCGGGCAGACGTCGTTTTAGCTAACCCAGAGCATTATTCTGTGGCGCTACGCTATGACATGGAAAAGATGGCAGCGCCGATTGTGGTGGCTAAAGGGGCAGACCAGATTGCTTTGCGGATTCAGGAGGTAGCCAAAGACTTTAATGTGCCGATTGCCCAAATTCCTCCATTAGCACGCTATTTATATAGTCAGCTAGAGATTGGGGAGGCCATACCATTGCCTTTATTTGAGGCAATTGCCCAAATCTTGGCCTGGGCTTATGACACCAAGGAAACCGGTCTTGCTGGAGATGTTCCCCAAGTGGATTTCATCCCCACCCAGCTCAAACCTAACAAGCCCTTGCTTTAATTAACCCAAGCCAAACTAAGTAGGGTTATAAGAAATAGACCCGCTTAGTTCATGACGCTTTTGGCAAAGGTAGCCCCCACATCCTCAGGGAAAAAGTACACCAGCATCAGTTCATTGCGGTTATTCAGGCTTCTGCCAATCTGAAAGGCAACTTGCCCGCCCCCAAAAACATAGCTTTTGGTCTTACGAACCCCAGAAGCAAAAGCGCTTTCTTGACCCTCAGAAGGACTGTAATCTAGGCCATATTTAATGGAAAGGCGCTCAATAATGGCATCTGCCACCTCTTTTTTATAGTAGCCCAGCTCCTTCTTCATGAGCACCATGCGGCCGGCCTCGTTATAGATTAGCCAAAGATCCTCATTTTTTTCCCCATTTTTGACCTTGCAACTATAGGTGAGGTCGTATTGGGTGCACTTAAATTTATCAACCGCCTCTTGCCCGCTGGTATTAAATGGAATACCAGCATATTCCTCTATGGGTAGTTTGACTACCGCCGTATCTGGTAGCCATACCTCTGCCTGAGGGGAGGTCTCATTATTGCCGCAGGCAAAAAGGGTGGCGCATAGCGCTAGAGCGGAAAGAGTCTGAATCCTAGTCACAGTTGGCTCACAGTCTTAAGTAGTTATTTGAGGCAGGAGATTGCTTAGGGTTGGCTAATTAGGGGTTTAGGTATAAAAGCTTGGCATAAAACACTGCATTTATCTGTCATTAAAAGGTACTTTACCCTAGAATCCGTGCTCGATTTAAGGGTTTGAAGATATCCAGCGGCACATAGCGCATCAACAAATTTCTTCACTGTGAGGTGACTGCAGGAAAAATAGCTATATAGACCCTTTAAAGAAAGCTCCTCGCCTTGTCTTTGCTTGTCCAAAACAATCAAAACAATCCCCAAGGGGATATTCGAATATTGACCCTGGAGTTCTTTTTCTGGAAAAAACCGCCAAAGAGACTCTGCAGGCACTAAATAGGGGCTTGAGAAGACATATTTCATAGGTTTAGAGAAATAAGGGCCATAAAATCCCAATTATATATCTAATTTATATATATAAAAAATTAATATAAGTAAACCAGGACTACTCAATTGGCAAATAAAGCTAAACAAAGTAGAGAAAAAAGCCGATATATGTGTAGGAGATCAGTTCAGAGCTCAAAGATTACGTAAGAAATCTAGCGCTTAAAGGGATGTAGATGCTAGGTGGCTCAAAAAAAGCGTAATTAAGGGTTCCGCAAAAATATATAAAATATATACCTATATATTTTATATATTTTTACTAATCAGTTCAGGATGTTTATCCGTTTAAGTAGGTAAGAAATTAATTAACAGGAGTACGACATGGGTGACTTAGCAATCAGAATTGGCGCTGGAACACAGGAATATAATGATATTGCCTTGGCATATTCAATGAGGGGCAATCAAAAGCTTGCTATTACTGGATCTGGTACTGATATTAAGGCCGCACTTTCAGACCTAAATACATACGCTGCTGGTATTGGCTCAATCAAGTCGACTAGCGACATCGTTGTTTCAGCCGCTAATACTACTAGCTATAAAGCAGCATTGCTCAAGTTAGGTACGAGAAGTTTAGTACTTCAGTCTGATACGGTGGTTGGTGGCGCAGAGACAAACAGCGCTGTAACCTCAAACTTTACAGCTCTTGATGCTGTGTACACTAAATTCAAGGCAATGAATATTGACAGTGCCCCAACTGTTGCTGCATTAGATTTGCAAGGTGCGGTTAATTTATCCGGAATGGAAGTTTTATCAGGAAAAATCTTTAAAGTTACAGGCACAGCTTCAGAGATTAAGACTAGTATGGCGTCTCTTCTCAAAAACGTATCAAAGATTGATACTATTACAATTACAGGCGGTGGAGTTGCAGAATTTAGCCTCTCACAGCTTAAAACACTGGGTGACAAGTTAGTCAAAGCTGGCGGATCTACAATTAAATTAGTAGACACTGCCAATAATTTATTGCAAACCAGTGCCATAGCTTTGATTAATAAGTACAACAATACTAATATCAATTCAGGCGTAGTTAATATTGCTACTGTTAACGCAACATCTGGATCGGCTGCAGGTGTACTTACATCAAACTCGCATACTCTGAGTACTGGTGATAAAGTTACTTATGCGAAATCAGGCACAACTGCGATTGATACCTTAACTGACGGAACACAGTATTACGTCAGAAAATTGTCTTCAAATACCTTTGCCCTTTATGACACCTTGGCTCACGCTGCTGATGTAACTTCATTGGAAGGGCGTAAGGCCGTGTCTAATGCTGGTAACGGAACAGCAGATCGATTCATAACCTCTAATGCTGATGCACCAACAAGGGTAACTACTTTAGACAAGGTTGATGTAACAAATGCAACATTAGCGCAAGCTCGCCAATTGACAACTCTAACAACCTCAAATGGTGTGACTACAGCAAATGTAAAAAACAGAACATTGTCTGACATCATTGGCAATGTACAGATAAAAGATACTGCGACTAATTTATCGGCAGGATCTGCAACTCTCACCCTTGCAGTTGGAAATTCCGGTGCTGTAAATGATACGACTGATGTTATCACCTCAAATACACACGGATATAAGACTGGTGATGCAGTGTATTACGAGAAAACTGCATCTGCCGCGACTATTGGACTGACATCCGGCACAACTTATTATGTTGGCAGAATCACTGATAATACTTTCGCATTATTTGATACCAGAGCTCATGCAATGGCCGGTAATAACGACACTGCTACAGCTGTAGGAATGAAAGATCTCTCAACTGGCTACGTCGCCGGAGCTCACAAGTTCACAACAAGCACCTTAGATAAAACTATGAGTGAAGTTGCTAGATACAACAATGCTTCTGGAACTGTTAGCAGAGTAACGATCGAAGGATATGGCGATATTACGTCAACAACAATTGCTGCTATTACCTCTAAAGTGCAAAATGGCGGTAACTCTTCAGGATTTGGAACTGCAACTAAAATCGCTTATAGTGCTAAAGCAGTTGATATTCAAAAGAATATCCAGGCTCTTTATGATAGCGTCACAACTACTACTAACACTCCTTTAACTGAGATTGTTGTTACTGATGGTACTAATAATGGTAAAAAAGCAATTACTGTTTCAATGAGCCAATATACAGGACTCAATGGTGCCTTTAGTCTTGGGGTTACAAATCCAGCCGGTGATGTCACAGCTCCTACTAATTATGCGTTTACTGTCACAGGTGCAGCATATGCTGATTCTCAGAAGGCTGGCGGTGTTGCTCAAGCCAACAGTGGAGTTACTCTTCAGGATGATAAAAACGTGGCTAGTTTCTACGTTACCAACGTATCTAAGGGAAGCATTGACACCTTGGGTGAGTTACGTGACTTCTTAAGTCAGTCTAAACTTAAGACTGCATATACGGAGAGCCAATCTGCTAATTCTTGGACAGTGACTGATAAGAGCGCTCTCACAACTCTATTGCAACAGATCGGTAGCAATGTTGATAGAGCTAAGTTGAAGATTGCTGCATAAGTAAGTTGTGTTTAGGTAACAAACTCATGATCTTTCACATAGATCATGAGTTTTTCCTTATTTATTGTTGAGCCTTCTTTTATCTTTATCTCAATAGTTGCTATTATCAGCAGTCTATATTTCCTCCAAACTAGCAAAATACCTTTTGATTTAGAACATTAAATCATGGGTAGCAGAATTGTCGTTCACAATAAGACTTAAGAAATTTAGCTTAAGCCCTTAAATTCACATGCCTTCCAAGGTCGCCAAGCGGTTCCGTTTTCTGCACTTGGAATTTAAAGTTAGTAGGTTTAAGTTCTACCCCCTTCATTTCCTCCATTTGCGACTGGGCACCACCTTTAGTGCGCATATCGCTTAAAGATGTTCCAGAGGTAGCAAATTGAGATTGGTAGGAGATCGAAGTATTGATGGCAGCCATGTTGATTCCTTAAAAATCGAGATACTAATTTATCCATATCTTCATCTACTCTACAACGAACTGAATTAGTAATCACTAACTTAATTGCATCTTCATATCACCCGAACAATAAAAAGTCCTGGAATAAGACATCTAGGCCTCAAATAGAAGATATGGATCTTTAAATGCATTAGTAAATAAGTCCATATTTCCTAATGAATAAGCCATTTTTAGCCGTAAATTGACTGTAGGCACTATGTAGGTGCCAATAGGATAATTCAATGACGGCGTTGTATACAGTAGGGGGTACCGGGTACAGCACCCTAGTAACTGCCCTTGCCAATCAGGGTAACGTAGCTGTGACAGGCGCTGCAGGCGACCTGTCTGACACCGTATTGTCTGAACTTGAAGCAAATAGCGCAAGAATTTCTAGCATCACGCTCTCGGGTAACGATAATTTATCGTTGACAGGCTCCAAGGTGACATCTTATAAGGATGTCATTCTGAAGTTAGCTTCTGCAAAATTGAATGTTGCAGACACTGCTGCAGGAATGGGTGGTAATAATTTCAAAAGTCTTGATGCTGTCTATACAAAGATTAATGCTATCACTGTAAGTGATGCTGGCCCCGTATCGGTGGCATATAGCGTTTATAGCTCAAATACAAATGAACAAGCTATCGAGGACTTAATACGAGGTGCTGGCACCAAGGGCGTTGCAGTAACCAATTTCTCGGGAGGTGCTAATGACCTAAGTGCTTTGATAAGCGATGGTGATGTAAAGTCCATTTCCTTAAAAGACAGCATTGCAAACCTGACTACAAACGCAACTGCAATTAATGGCAGTAGCAAGATTGCCTCAAGTTCAATTACCGTCTTCGATACCTTAACAAACATTAGTGCTGATGCTGCAAAAACCCTCGTTGGAACAACGCTAGCAGCCAAGGTATCTTCAGTAGCAATATCCATGGGTGCAACGGATTTAACCACTGAAAATCTGGCAACTATCAATGCATTACCAGATGCGATTAAATCTAAAGCAAGCATTAGCATTAACGATAGTATTGCAAATCTGAATACAAACTCAACAGGAATAAATACTAATAGTAGGGTTGCCTCAAACTCGATTACTGTTTCAGATACATTGGCAAATATTTCTGCAAGTGCAGCAAGGACTCTGATTGGAAGCACTATCGCAAGTAAGGTATCTTCAGTCGTAATATCTTTGGCTGCTGCAGATGTGACAACTGCTAATCTTCAAACGATTTTTGCTTTGCCAGATGCAATTAAATCAAAAGTCAGCTTTAGTATTAGCGGTAGCGTAAATTCAGTTCCATTGGCTCTGTCTGCTACAGAAATGACTTCAGGAAATCTGGCAATTATTAACGCGTTGCCAGATGCCATTAAATCAAATATCAGTCTTAGCATTACTGGTAGTGCTGCAGACATTATCAGAAATTCTGACACCATCACCGCTTTAGGTAGCAAGGTTACATCTATCGTAGGAACAAATGCATCAATTGCAAATTTAACAACATTAAATTCTTTGAAGAATAAGTTCACAGCAATTGGTATTACAGATATTGGTGCCAACATAGCTCAAACTACTTCGACAAATCATACAGCTTTGGGTGATGCAATCACATCATGGACATCTGGAAAAATTTCAGGCCTCAAATTATCTGCAATACCGACATCTACGACACTCACAACAATTTTATCGGCAGTTTCAGGTAATAACATTGCTGTCTCAGTTTCGGATACAGCGTCTAATCTGAACAAGGATTTGGCATCAGCCAGTTCAGTGATTGGATCGAATATTAGTAATCTATCATCTGTTGCTGTTAGTGATGGCACGGTACTGAAAAAAGCAGTATTGAATATGTCTAGCGCACAATACACTGCTTTAAAAATTAAATTAACTGGTCAGAATACTTTTATTTTGAGTGCCGTTCCATATGCTGACTACAACACAGTCAAAAATGATACAGCTGTACTTAAATACAATATTCAGGATACATATGCGAATTTAGCATCTGCTGATCTATCCACAATGCTCAGTAGTACCAGTCTACTGGGGCTGAAGATCACAAATGCTGCTGTTGCAGATGTGAGTACGATTAGCGCGCAATATGCAGCATTAGCTCCCTCTTATAGAAACAAATTAAATTCTGTAACAGTGACAGATACTTCATCCAATTTATTGGGAAGCGCTTCCACATTAACCAGCTTGAGAAGCAATAATCTGATTAAGAACATCTATGCAACAGGAGCAAGTCTTGCTAATGTTCTAACACTAAAATCCAATCCTAAGGTCACTGGTATTACTGTGTCTGATACAGAGGCAAATTTCAAACTGGCCGCTAATGCTTCATTAGTTTCTTACTCAAGAGTAACGAGTTTTTCTTTAACTGCAGTTGGTACAGCCTCCTTATCTGGTACCAACAATTACCTCAGTAATAGTAAGATCACATCAATTGATGTGGCTGACACTCTCACGAATATCAATGCAATTAGCGATACCATTATGAACAATACAAAACTCAATCAAATTACTGCAAACTCAATTCTCATTAGTCAAATTGGTACGGCCGGTGACGCAACAACTCTGAGTGGTAAAACCAAAGTTACTGCAATCAATGTGTCTGATTCCTGGCTGAATATTAAAACTTATTTCTCCACCGGTCCTGGCACAACACAAAACTCAAAAGTGAAATCGTTCACTGTAGTTTGATGATCGCTAATTCATGCAAAATATGACTTGAGATAGCTCACATTTAATTGCTTCACCTGGTTTTGATATTCAAAATGCATTTAAACGCTAGAGTGATTGCTAATTGACTATGTTGAGTAATATCAAGACCGCTTTATCTTCAGTAATTTCTGCTGGTTTAAAACCAAAGACGGCAAAAGAAGGTTTGTTGTATGAAGGCCAAACACTCTGTGGGCTCGCAAGAGTAACGCAAGATCATGATGGTATTCGGACACTACGCTTTGGAAAAAATGGACCACGTCAAAGCATCGTTAAACCAGGCGACCTCAATTACTTAGGATTGCCCTATATAAAATCGGCGATGATCGGTTTAGCGTTTGCTCAGCATATTGATCGCGTACTGGTCATTGGGGTAGGGGGTGGCTCAATACCCATGTTTTTGCGCAAACACTATCCAAGCGCTCACATCGATGTGGTTGATATTGATCCGCAAATTATTGCTTTAGCAAAGCAGTATTTTAATTTTGTGGAGAATCGTTCTTTGATCTCTCACGCACAAGATGGTCGAACCTTTATTGAAAATGTTCAAAAGCCTTATGACCTGATTTTTTTAGATGCTTTTACAGCAGCAGGAATACCAAAGCACTTGGCAACCAAAGAGTTTTTGTTGGCCATGAAAAATGCTCTCAATGCCTCTGGCGCCATCATTACCAATATGTGGAGTACTGCCACTGCCAATCCTCTCTATAGACCCATGCTTCGCACTTATCAGGAAGTCTTTGATGACGTGTTCACCTTGAGGGTCCCAAAAGCAGGTAATAAGGTTGTGATTGCACTACCAATATTAAAAAAGGTGAGCTTAAACGGTATTTCAGAGTATGCGCAGCAGATCAGTCTGCAAAAGACTTTGCCATTTGATTTGAGTGAATTATTACAACCTGGATTAGTCAGATTAATCGATCTTCAGGGTAGGAAAATACTGCTCGATAGCGAACTGTAGTTAGTAGGCGCTATGCATTAGGACCCAGCATATGGCTATTTATAAATCCCTACTATTTATAAGGATTATTAATCCCATTTGGAGCTCGCCAATCACTAACAGCAATTGGAGTTAAAGCCGTAAACCCTAATTGGTGCATTGAGATAGTGTGTGTTTAGGGTCGCCCTATTTTTGTGCAGCGCAACTTTTGTTTATCACTTTTTTCTGTTATTTTTTCTCTTCTAGAAATTACAAAGCTTCCAAAAATCATGAGTATGCATTTGCCTCATTTTCCTGAAACGACTTTTATCCGTTTTAAAGCCCTTGTGGCCTTAACGGTGGCAGATATTTGTCTGGTTCATGATAAATGGCTTACCTTTACCGTGTTGCTGGTCATTGCCGTTGCTCTAGAGTTTCTCTATCGCAGTTTGCATGAAGTCTTGTTGCACAATCATGAAATTGAAAAAGCCACCGAAAAAATTGCTCAGCGCAAAGCCCATCAGAAAGCAATGGAAGAAGCCGGCGTGCATCATTAAGCCGTAGTATCAATACCTATAATTTAGATGTACTTTTCGTCTAAAGCCGTTTTGCGTAGGGTAATCTTTTGAGTTTGGTGCAACTCGTACGCTACTTTTAATACCTCTAACTGCACTGCATCGATTTCTGAGCTTTTCAGCTTCTCGCTATTTTGTAAGTCTTCTCCAAGGGTCCTGGCTCTAGCTTTGGTCATGGCACTCAAGATTTTGATACCCAAAGGCTTACTCACTTTTTTTAAACACATCACGAGGGTTTTGTCCGAAATCTTGAGCAGCAGGGTTTGCATATCTAGGTCACTGAGAAAGACCAAGTCTTCAAAGCTGTAGAGGCGATCTAGGATTTCCCTGGCAATTTGGGCATCATGACTCTCTACATGCTTTACCCCCAAATCTACCTGGGTTTGATGCAGGTGCGCCAAAATGGCGGCAGCATTTTTCACAGTCATGGTTAATGGGCGTTTGCTAAAGGCAGGCTGAAGCTAACTAGGGCTTCCAAAAGCAAGAAAGCTTGCGATCCATGCCCGCTGCGTAATCGTGATAGACCCACTTATTGCAGATCCCTTGATCAATGAGGAGCGCCAAGCCAAAGACTGCCAGAGCGCTGAGGAGGTACTTGTATACATGCTTCATGATTGGCCTATTGTAGGTTTGGAGTGAAATTTACACAAAGTTGCACTTTTACCCCAGATCAAAGGTATCTTCATCTTGCTTGGGGGGGTCTTTGCGTATCACGCTGCCCAGAAGTCCCTGTTGGCGTTCATTATGGTCAAATCACGTTTTTTATATCAAATTTTGCGGTTTTTAGTCATTTAAGGGGTAAATGAAAGCGTCACTTTAGCCGTAATAAGTTCAATATAACTATAATTTTCTGGGCATAAAGTGACTTTATCGATAACTTCTAACGGAGTTAATTTGTGGGATAGCAGTCACGTCTCTAAGCGCAGTACGCTGGAGATTAGGCAGCTAACAACCGACCAGGCTGCGTTAATCAGTCCGTCTCAGATCGCCCCTTTTAAGGCGATTCAAATCCACGCTTTTGAGAGCGAGGATTTGAACGCCTTAACGCCAGAGACCTTTGCGGCAATCGACCCTTTTTCAATTATTGGTATGACTACTAGTCAACTGACGGGTCTATCAACTGCAAATGCAGCGGCTTTTACCGCCACCCAAATTTCGAAATTAAACTCCGCCCAAATTGGTAAGTTATCAGCAGACGATATTAATGCATTAACTCCGGCCGCAATGGCAGCCATTACCAAAACTGCCGCCAGAGGATTTACCACCACGCAATTGGCTGGTTTATTGGCTACTAATGCTACTGCAATGACAAGTTCGCAAGTGGCTCAGCTGAACGCAGCTCAAATTGGATCCTTATCCACCGCCGCTTTAAATGGGTTAACGACAACGGCAATCGCTGCCATTTCTACGACTGCCATTCGCGGTTTAACGACCACGCAAATGGCTGCCTTATCGACGACCAATGCTGGTGCCTTAACTAGTGCTCAAGTGGCCCAGTTGAACGCTGATCAAATTGGCGCCTTAGCCCCTGCCGCTTTAAATGCATTTAGTCCCACTGATTTTGCGGCAATTCAAACTAAAGCGATGGCAGGCATTACTGGTACACAAGCCGCTGGAATCTCTGCCGCTAATACGGCAGCCCTGTCTTATCGACAAATTAATGCCATGACCAGTGGTGGTATTAATGGCTTCACAGCACTAGCCTTTGCTGGTATCGATGCAAACGCAGTTCAAGGTTTTAATGCCACTCATCTCACTAGTTTAGTGACAACGAATGCTACTGCCCTAACAAGCTCCCAAGCCGCTAAATTAAACTCCACGCAAGTGAGTAAATTGTCTGTCGATGCTATTAATGCAATGAGTACAAACGCGATTGCGAGTATTCCGACAGGGGCAATCAAAGGCTTTACTGCTGCGCAATTGACGGGCTTATTAGCAACTAATGCTGGAGCATTAACGAGTGACCAGTTGGCTCAGCTTAATGCTGTACAAATTGGAGCTTTATCGACGGCAGCCTTAAATGGACTTACCCCAGCAGCAATGTCAGCGATTTCCACAACCGCTATCCGCGGCTTAAGTACGACCCAACTAACCGCCTTATCAACTACCAATGCCGCTGCCTTAACAGGACCTCAAGTGGCTCAGCTCAGTTCAGCCCAAGTAGCAGCCTTGGTCAATGTAAATTCTATGGGGGATGATGCCATTGCGGCCATCTCTTTATCTGCTATAGCTGGTATGAGTTCTACTCAAGCAACGAGTATGTCTGCCGCGAATGCATCCTCATTGTCTGCTCGACAAATCAATGCCTTTACTACCACCAATCTGAATGCCTTAAGTACCACCGCTTTTGCGGCCATTGAGCCGAGCGCAATTCAAGGGTTAAATACTGCGCAAATGACGGCTCTATCGACCGCCAATGCTAGGGTTCTGACTGCGAACCAAGTAGCCCAGCTTAATTCGACTCAAATTGGCGCGCTCAACAATGACGCTTTAAACGTGTTGAGTACTGCGGCGATGGCAGCGATCACGCCAACGGCTATTCGTGGATTTACTACTACCCAGTTGGCTGCTTTATCTGATACCAATGCTGGCGCCTTGGTCAGCGCTCAAGTAGCGCAGATTAACTCCACTCAAATCGCTGCTTTCACTCCTACGGGAATAAATTCCTTCAGTACAAACGCAATAGCAGCCATTACCCCAAGTGCTATAGCCCGCCTAACTACAGCACAGGCAACCGGATTATCTGACGCTAAGGTTGCTGCGCTTTCTTATCAGCAAATCAATGCGATGAGCAGCGCAGGTGTGAATGCCTTAACAACTACTGCCTTTGCTTCAATAGATCCCAATGCAATCCAAGGTTTAAATACTAGCCAACTTACGAATTTAACAACTGCTAAAGCCACAGTTTTCACTGCGGATCAAGTAGCAAAATTGAGCTATGTGCAAATTAGTAAATTGCCTTTTGCTGATCTGAATGTGATGAGCACCAATGCGATTGCTAGCATTCCAGCAGGAGCAATTAGGGGGTTGAGTAGTGCGCAATTAGCTGGTTTATCTACTACTAATGCAGCGGCTTTAACCGCAGACCAGGTGAGTCAATTCAATTACAGCCAAATTGGCGCTTTGCCTTATGCCACTTTAAATAGCCTAACTACTGGAGCAACAGGCGCAATGGCGGCAATTACTCCCAGCGCAATCACAGGCTTAACTACGGATCAAGCTGGTAACTTATCTGCTGGCAATGCAGGGGCCTTGGTCGGTACTCAAGTGTCTCAACTCAACTCAACCCAAATTGGCGCCTTCTCCACCACCGCATTAAATGGACTGACTCCCAATGCAATGGCAGCGATTTCAACCTCAGCTATTTCGGGTTTAACGACTGGGCAATTGGGAGTTCTATCTTCTGCCAATGCAGCAGCATTGACTCCTGAGCAAGCTGCTACCCTGAACTCTACTCAAGTTGGTGGCCTATCGACTACTGCCTTAAATGCCTTGAGCCCAACAGCGCTGCCAGCGATTTCAACCTCAGGTATTACAGGTTTAACGACTGCGCAACTCAATGCGCTTTCTACTACCATTACCTCCGAGTTAACTAATCGGCAGGTTGGCTATCTGACTGCAAGTCAAATTGCCGAATTAACGAATTTAAATTCACTAAGTCCTGATGCTATGGCAGGAATTTCAACATCAGCTATTTCGGGTTTAACTAGTACGCAGCTAGGTGGACTCACTACTCACTCCGCTGAGAACCTCACAGATGGTCAAGTTGCTCAGCTAAGCTCAACTCAAATTGGTCAGCTTAATAACGCTGCTTTAAATACATTAATCCAAGAATCGGGGACAGCGATTACAGCAGCAGCAATGCAGGGCGTAACGGATACGCAGGCTCCGTATTTAGATACTCTTAGTACCGGTGCAATGTCCTCAAGTCAAGTTGCCCAGTTAACCACAACCGCCTTAAATCTGCTGACTACAGCAGCAATGGCAGCAATTACACCAACAGCTATTTCGGGTTTAACGACTACGCAACTAGGAGCCCTCTCTGCTACCAATGCAGGCGCACTGACTGCTGAGCAGGTTGCCAAGTTTAGTTCCACTCAAGTTGGCGGCTTATCCACTACAGCATTAAATGGCCTTACTCCAGAAGCAATGGCTGCGATTGCGACAACGGCTATTTCGGGTTTAACGACTACGCAACTAGGAGCCCTGTCTACTGCAAATGCAGGAGCGCTCAATAGAGAGCAGATTGCCATGCTCAGCGCAGCGCAGCTGACCAGTCTTTCAAGTGCAGACGTTAATACATTCACCAACGAAGAGTTTGCTGCGATTACAACTAATGCAATGGCGGGAATGACTCTCAGCCAAGTGAATGGGCTAGGTTCGACAAGAGCAAAAATGTTGTCTGCTTACCAAATAGCGGCGTTAACCGATGTGTCAACCGATTTCGTGAAAACTCGATTTACTACCTTGTACGCCTAAAAACTATTTTGAGCTGAATAAGCTGTCTGCTTAGAAAATTTATCAGTACAGTTTTATTGCAAAAAAATTTGCAATTAATTACCAGTATTTTGAGGGTGGGGCGTAGACCAAAATCTTGGCTGGATTAAGGTAAGTGCTATTTTGGTGAATCTCATAGTGAAGATGCGGGCCAGTTGATCTACCGGTAGAGCCCGATTGTGCAATCACTTGACCACGCTTGACGACTTGCCCCGCTTTGACCAAGAGTTTGCTGTTGTGAGCATACTTAGAAATAAAGCCTTCGTTATGGGCAATTTCAATAAAGTTACCGTACGCTGGATCGAAAGCTGACTTAATCACCGTGCCATCACCTGACGCTACGATAGGGGTGCCCGTTGGAGTAATAAAGTCAATACCAGAATGCTGTGCCAATTGTTGAGTAATGGGATCTATGCGGACACCAAAGTTGCTGGTCATACCCAGCCTAGCATCAATTGGTGGCCCAATCGGCAGGGCTCTGAGCCAGTTATATTGCTTTTGCCATTCAGGTTCTAGCTTAGTGGCAATGTCGAGAATTTCATTGGACTTGTTGGCCAGATCCTCAAGATTATCGACCAATGCTTTGGTGGGATCTAGCTGAAAATTAACTGGTTTTAGAGGGCCACCAAGGTGCGCAGGGTCTAAGAGTTTGTCCTTAATAGTGCTCGGGGTAGAGATGGCAAGATAGCGGTCTTTACTGGCCTTGAGTTCATTAAAGGTAGCGCTAGCCTCCTTAAGACGCTCTTGGTAAGAGGCCAGCTCTCGACGATACATGCCATCTAGTCTTGAGCGCTCTTCGGGTGTCACTACCCCAGTTACTTCTTTAGCCAGCTCGGGGTTTACTTCAAATGCAATCGTGATGCCGGTATAAAAAATCAAAATCCCAAAGGCGCAAAACGCGCAGCTGACAATAGCCACTAAGCGTAAAACACTCTTTTTGGTGATATTGATTTGTTTGATCGAGCCAGTCGATCCCGAAACCCAAAATAGTTGCATTGATATTCTATAAGTACTTGATTTTTTTAAATAAAATTTGGTAGCTAAGCTGCAAGGTACCCTATAATACCAACAAGTTTACTTTTCAGCGACCCTGTCATTCGCTCCCTATGAATTTATTACGTCCCACTTTTAAAATACTGTTAGTCGGCCTCATTCTGCAGGGCAATCCAATAGCTCAAGGGGCGATCATTGGCCAAATGCCAGCCCACGGCGACATTTTGTACATTACCGCCGAGCCTTGTACCTCTGAAACAGGCAGGATTGAACCCAATTGGTTCTTTTCCTACAGCGTCAGTGCCACAGGTAGCGTGAGCCGCAGTTGCTATGTGAGATATAACGATCAAATCTGGATTCGGGGGCCATTTGGAGCGGAAACTACTTATCCAATGAGTTACTTCTCCAAACCTGCTAGCGCGGCTGAAAACAAGCCAGACGCCGCTCCAGAAGTGAAGCCGTAATTAGTCATTAGTTCCAGCGCCTACTTGCCGCTCGGGTCCTTGCTGGACTGACCTGGTTTACAAAAAAACTGAAATAAGACATCACTCATCGTCTCTGGAATGACGCGTTCCCAGGGCGAGTTCGGGGTATTTTCAGCACCCAAACTGGTGCCAGAGCCCTCCGGACCCGCGTAATAACCGATATAAAACTGCTTATAGCTCTCGTAGCCAGTTCGGCAAAAGTAGGATAAATCCTGAATGACAGAAAGGGTGGGCTCTCCATTGGGGCCGGATAGAGCCTGAGAATAGCTAGTTAAAAGCCAAGTGCTCACTTGCTCTGATTGGGTTTCCCTGACAGTTTTACTGTCATCGTAGTAATAGTTGTTTCCCAGAGCATCAGAGGAGATAAAGCTCCACCCAGCATGGCTGGCATTAAGTGGGTTTAGTAAAAAAGCCGTTAAGGCCATAAGCGTCAATTTTTTTGTCATAAAAAGAGTGTAAATTTTAGAGCGTGAAATATTTAAATTGTTCATATATAGTGCGTTTAAGCCCTAGAAGGGTGTTTCAACTGATAAAATCACTGTAATTAATGTCAATAATAGAAGTACTGCGCCCAAGGAGTGTTAAGCATGGCTGAAGCAAATCAACAAGGTTGCCTATTTGTAGGTGAAGGTGTGGTTCTCAAAGGGAATTTTGAAGTTCCTGATATTGCCTCCATTTCAGGAGTCGTTGAAGGTGAGATTACTGCAAAACAAGTCATCATAGAGGCAACAGGTGTCGTGCGTGGCAAATTATCTGGTGAGTCTGTAGATATTCGTGGTGAAGTCAATGAGTATATTTCTTCAACCCGCAGTTTGATTATTCGGTCTACTGGCAAGGTTAGTGGTTCTATTAATTATTCTGAAATTGAGATTGAAAAAGGTGGCCATTTGCATGGTGAATTACATAATCTCAATCCCCATTCCTAATTTTCTTAAGCAGAACATACGACGATGTCTATCTTTTCAAAAAATTCCAATTCACAAAACAACCCAGAGCAAGATATGCAAGAGCAGCCTGATAACTTTTCTCAGTCAAATGTGCCTGAAGAAGTTGACTTTGAACCAGCCGAACAAAATTTTCGAAGTGAAGCACCAGTTCGCTCTTCCATCAACAGTAAACCGTCGATTCTGAGCGAGGGCTTTGTCTTTGAAGGTACGATAGTTTCTGATGGGGTATTGAACATTTCAGGGACTGTGCGCGGAACAGTTACTGCTAAATCTGTGTTGATTGATTCCACTGGCCAAGTTGATGGTGAGCTTAATACCGAAAACTTGGTGATTAAGGGCAACCTGAAGGGAGACGTCAACTGCGATGACTTAAATGTTGGCCCTCTCGCCCATGTGAGTGGAAATATCAATTACAAATATATTCATATTCAACGTGGTGGCAAGATTAGCGGCAAATTTAATAAAAACTAACCTGCAACTAAGCTTGCTTTGAAACAAAATACCGTAATACGCTTACTTGATCCGTCTAAAGAAACCTTCGGCTCAATTATCGGATCCGATTTAGAAATCACTGGTAGCTTATTAGCAACAAAGTCCCTCAGAATCGATGGCACGGTGGTTGGTGATATTAAAACCAAAGCAGGCGCAGACGTTTGTATTGCGCTTGGTAAAACTGGTTTAGTGCAGGGTAATATTTCTGGGGTACGAGTGTTGGTTGCTGGTCGAGTAGAAGGTAATGTGCTGGCAACTGAAAGAGTGGAATTGCATAGTGGCGCAGATGTCCATGGAGATATTATTTACGCACAAATTGGCATCGAACAGGGTGCACGTTTGAGTGGACTACTTTCCAAAATTATCAACGATGATGATCTTGATGACAAATAGAAACCAGGCATTATTGGCAGAAAAGAGTAATTAATATGTATACCAACGGCACAATCAAAATTCTAGTGACCAACCAAAAGGGTGGTGTTGGTAAGAGCACGATTGCCGTAAACCTAGCAGCTTATCTTGCGATACAAGAAAACATCAAAGTATCCTTGATTGACATGGATCCTCAGGCATCTTCTTCTCGCTGGGCTAAGAAAGCACCGGATATCGGTGTCCAAGTCCATTGCCTTGACGTTAATTATGAAAGTAGTGGGGCGGCTCTTCTCAGTGCTCGCTCGGGTGTTCGTAAGTATTCATCTGGAGTTGAGGTTTGTATTTGTGATCTCACTTGGACGCCGGCTATGTCCGAACAATTTATCTTAGATTTTGATATGGTTTTAGTGCCCAGTTCGAACTCTAAATTTGAAATGGCAAGTACTGAAATTTTCATTCTGAAATATGCGCAACAGTGCATGTCTCGTCTGGCAGTCAACAAGCAGTTTATTTTGGTGGTTCCTAGTAAAGTGGAAGAGGGCTACTCTTCCCACGCAACATTTACCAACTTAGACTTTCTTATGAACTGCCACATTACTCCACCTGTCTATCGAACACCAGCAATTGACAGTTATGTGTATGAGGATTTTTTATGTGTCTGTCCCGATCAAAAAATTGCAGAGAATTTTTCTATTTTTGGGAAATATATTTCTAAAAAAATCGTTGAACGGAACATTGTTAGAAAATCAATTTCGATTAGTGGCAATTCTTTAAATCGTGCGATCGTGAAAAAAGTGAGCGTCCTAGATGATTATCGTGAAAGAGCACGTGGCCTCAATTTTTACGGTGGCATTGCAAACACCTTACCTGTGCCGGAGCTAAAAAATGAAGGCTCAACAGAACAGCGCTTGAAAAAGGGAGGCTTGGTACCCTCTTTCTTGAGAAGGGGTGACAATTAACTCATGACAAGCATGAAAGATCCGTACAGAAACGACGTATTTGAAGATGAGCATGGACATCGAGTTGCCGTGAAGCGACTCTATACTCCAAATGAGTTAGGCGTAAGCTATGTTGAGTATAAGAATTATGATGACTCCGCTTTGCGTTTTATGCCCAAAGAGCAGTTTATGGAAGTCTTCCACTGGGTTGATAACTTTGGCACAACCGATACTTTTGTAAGACTGGAAGAGGTTGTAGAGGCTCCAAAAGAGGCCGCTAAAGATAAAGAGCCAGATCCTTCTGCCAGCCCAAAAGAAGAATCTGACCAACAGCAAGCAGCGGATACCACTCCTCCTAAACGTATATCCTAGCTCACCGTTAGATCTCTCGGTATGGAAATAATGGCACTGGTTTGATCATGCGGCGAGGCGCCAAATAGATTAATTGGTAGCAACATATTTGGAGTTCTTGAGTTCAATATGTACTCTCTCTACATTTATTAAGGAATTTAAGTGCCCGACAATCCGATTTATTCTCGCTACTTGCAAATTGCATTGAAGGTGATTGCAGTTTTGTGCGGTCTTACTTTGTTGTTTGCTGCAGTCCAAAGTCAAGTTATTGGACTGAATAGTGAGGGATTGCAGCAATTTATTCTGAGTCAAATACAAAATCCAGTGCAATTCAAATTACTGGTAGGTCTAGCTTTTTTAGTTGCGGGGATTTTTTTTCCGATGCCGCAAAAAAGTGGTGCGAGATACTCTGGCCCCAAAGACTTGCAACTGGATACCTATAAGTTGTATTTGGTTACTAAATACAATCTAGAGAGAAATGCGGTTTTAAATCAATTGGTATGCCGCAATACAGTCTTTGCAAGTTTGGAGGAGGCTTTATCTTATGCACATTCGCTAGAGTGTCCATCACAGCATCCTAGTCATAAAGCTCCTTCCCTGGATTCCTTGAAGGATAGTTTCTCTGAAGTCGCTGCTGAATCAGCAAAAGTCGCTCACACCCAATCACCCGGGAATGCTTCACGCAGAGTTGGGCAAGAATCTAGAAATTCATTACCTATCAGTATGATCATCGGCTCCATGCTGTATTTAATTGTTCTGGGGGGTATGTTTTACGCACTTTCTCAAAATATAGTTGGCCCTGAGATTGTCGAGGCTCCTAAAGCCATAGAAATTCAGAGCCCTGCAGAGGTTAATTCTAGTAATCCAAACGCTAGTACAGAACCATCTGCTAGTGATGCAGCTCCTGCTGACCTTAATGTTCAAACTGTAGCGATCAATGAGCGCTGGCTGGGGGTATGGGTGGCAGAAGGCAGCGGTCAAAAGCTGTTGATTACTCCTACCACAATAAAGTATGGTAACGATGAGTTTGTGTGGCTTGGAGCTCGCCCCAAGGGCGTTGTAAAGTGCTGCCCAGCCTTTTACGAGGGGTCGACCAACAAGGCTGAATTATTGGCAAGAATGCAGGCTCAGCAAGCATTACTTGAAACCCCTGCAATCGATACCTTCCTGAATAAAGCATTGGTGAATAACCTTGGCCAAGGTAATTTTAAAAAGATTGTATTGGCCGATCCATTCCTGCGAAAATATTTCTTTATCTACGATCAAAATTATGTCTATCGTATTAGTAGAGACGTAGGTGATAAGTCAGCATTCATCTTTGAGCAATTTAAGAGGCAAGAGTGAGTGATATTGATAATCCAGCATCAAAAAAAGAAGGCAAGCTTCATCCTATAGAGCACTTACGATTACTTCGCGAGACTACTCCTCTTCAAAAAGTCATTAATGAAATAGCTGGTCGCCAATGTATCTTTTTTTATAATACTTCTTGGGTATTTGATTTTTCTTTAAGTAACTCAGATCAGCCATGGTCGGTTACCAAACAAGTTTATTTCCGCAACTCTCGCAGACATAAATGTTTGGCCTTTGCCTTACCCTATTTAGTTATACAAATGAAGTTTTTAGATGAGCCTAAATATTTACGTGCAGTCGTGACCTATGGCGAAGATGTTGCCACGATGATTGGTTTTATGAGTCAGTTTGTTAAGCAGGAAAAGGGTACAAAGGTATGGGCAGAAAAACCAGCCTTTGATTGGGAGCCTTGGAATATCTCCGCTTTGTTTAATCATCTTTTGGATGCTGATGGACGCTTTAATGAAATTGAGTTTTATCGCTACACCGATGCCTTTCATGTGAAATTAAAAGGTAGCTGGGAAATGATTAATGTCTAAGAGATAGACCCGTAATGTTGATTTCAGTCTACATACAGACAATTTGGGTATAAGTAAGCCTCCTCGCACTACTTTTATTTATATTGAAATATCCAGAACGATAAAATTCTATATTTATCAACAAGTTCTAATGTTGACCTTACCTATTTTTTAAAATCTTTCGATAGGTTAATGAAGTTACTCATTTATCTACCTAAAGAGTATTCCAAGGATGGCAATTATCTTCATTGCCATTAATAAAATAGATATAAATCAATTACTTATGAAGAGATTTCATTAGGCGAGAAAACAGCTTTTACTTGCGCAAATAGCTTTATCTTGCTTGCGAGAGCGTCTAGGATGGTACTCATACATTGACGCTTTTATTAGGAGATGAGGTCATGAACCAGTTCCAAGCGAAGAGTGATTTATCAGCAGTCTCAGCAACATTTATTCAATTAGAAATTGATGATTTGGTTAGGGATCGACTGCTTTGGCAGGAGCGGCTTGCAAGATCATTCAATCCAACAGAAATATTGCCAAATGTGATTCATCCTCTCCAGGCTGATATTGTCAAGATATCCTAAGCTGGGAAAAGCCCATGAGGACATACATTGGCCCGATTAGCTTTGCCCTATTAGTGACGATAGCGGGGCTCTACTTTTATATATATGAGGCTAGACCAACATCAGGGTCTCATAAAGCTGAAGATGTTGCGATAGACTCGGAAGTCAAAAAACATTTTTCTTTTATTGCTGAAAAATATGCTTCTGAAGCATCTAGAGCCTCTGAAACATCTGGAGCTGCAAAGAACTAAGTCCATATCAAATCCCTACCTTAAGGTTTTGATAAGCCTCAAGGCTTTATTTACCTAATACAGAGCCTACGCAGATACAAGTGAGTTAGGTTATCAGGGGTCTATCTGACTCAGTCTTCACCACTTCTCAATATTTAGCATCTAAGGCGTAGTAAGCTATGCTCTTATTGATATGAAATGAAGCGAAATTTATGACTGAATTGGATTGGGATCATTGGATTTCTAAGCAATATGTTTATACATGGCAAGCAGCTGCTTTAGTGCTCGGAATAAACCCTCGTCAAATTAAATTTCCAAGAAGGGATTCTGCGGGAGAGCTGCATTTCGACCGGGATAATTTTGAAGACCTCTATTCTGATTTTAAGCTTAAGCTGGATCTGCTGATCGAGCATGCCTGGATGCAAAATTTTTCCGCTCAGAATATGCGCGTCGACTTTAAACGTTTTTTGTATTGGGCTCACAATGTTGTCAAGTGGGACATGCCGCAAAAGCTATTGTCCTTTGCTAAAGAAATTAATCTTCAAGAGCTAGATGAGAGTGCGGAAGATAAGGCGAGCATTTTGTTAGATGAGCGCGCCTCTCTGCAATTAATTTGGGCTTTAAGAACGATGCTGAAGGATCATCAGTTTGGCAAAACTGATCGGGAGCTTATTTACTATTTGGCAAAACAATATCCAGATCAATCGGCTTTTAAGCGCCTCGCGTTAGAGATGAGGCTTGCTGAGGCACAGGTAGCTGCTGAGAGCTAGATAACTGGTGCTCAGAATCACTCAGGCCTGATTTAGACCTGAGCGAGCCCGATGTTTCCTGATGTTTATGAGCGAATTAAGTAATCAAATGCAGAAAGGGATGCCTTCGCCCCTTCGCCCATGGCGATGATAATTTGCTTGTAAGGTACGGTAGTACAGTCCCCTGCAGCAAACACACCAGGCATGGAAGTTTCACCTTTTTGATCGATGATCACTTCTCCCCGAGGGGATAGGTCAATCACTCCTTTGAGCCAATCCGTATTCGGTAACAAGCCTATCTGCACAAAGATTCCTTCAAGTGCAATGTCATGCATTTGATTGTTGGCGCGATCTTCATATCTCAAAGTAGTTACTTTGCCATCGGCACCCAACACTTCCTTACTTAAGGCATTAGTAATTACCGTAACATTGGGCATGCTGTGCATTTTTTTCTGTAGTACGGCATCGGCACGCAATTTAGTATCAAACTCAACTAAAGTGACATGACTCACAATGCCTGCCAAATCAATTGCGGCTTCAACACCCGAGTTTCCGCCACCAATCACTGCTACGCGCTTGCCTTTATATAAAGGGCCGTCACAATGCGGGCAATAAGCGACGCCTTTGCCACGGTACTCTTGTTCACCAGGTACATTCATTTCGCGCCAGCGTGCACCGGTACTCAAAATGACTGTCTTACTCTTTAGTACAGCACCATTTTCTAGGGTGATTGTAATTTCATCACCAGTCTTATTCAAGCTCTTAGCGGTTTGTAGATTCATGACATCGACTTCGTACTCTTTGACGTGTTGCTCAAGAGCCATGACTAATTTAGGACCTTCAGTTTCTTTAATGGAGATGAAGTTTTCAATACCTACAGTATCGGCAACTTGACCGCCAAATTTCTGAGCTACCACACCAGTTCTAATACCCTTACGAGCGGAGTAGATCGCTGCTGAGGCGCCTGCTGGACCACCGCCAATAATTAAAGAATCATAGGCATCTTTAGCGTTCAATTTCTCTGCATCACGTGCTGAAGTATTGGTATCCAATTTAGCGGCAATTTCTTCAACGCTCATACGGCCTTGACCAAAGACTTCACCATTCAGAATCACTGTAGGCACGGCCATGATTTGGTATTGGTCCACCAAGCCTTGGAAGAGGGCACCATCAATCATTTCATGTTCGATATCGGGATTAAGGGCGGCCATCAAGTTTAGGGCCTGCACTACATCTGGGCAGTTATGGCATGACAAAGAAATGAATGTCTGAAAGCGCTTCTTACCTTCTAAGCCTTTGATGCTCTCGATCACGTCTTGCTCCACCTTTGGTGGATAACCGCTAGCTTGCAAAATAGCCAAAATGAAAGAAGTCATCTCATGACCCATTGGTAACCCAGAGAATGCGATACGAGCAACTTCATCTGCCTTGCCTACGGTAAAGCTAGGAATATTTTTACTGTTACCTGAGGTCTTGACAGTAATCTTGGTAGATTGCTCGGCAACTTCATTCAATAGCTCGAGCATCTGCGCTGATTGAGTGCCGTCATCTAAGGTAGCCTCTAAAACAATCGGGCTTTCTATTTTTTCAAAATAGGCTTTGAGTTGGGTTTTGATATTGGTATCTAACATGCGGTATTCCTTAGTATTAAATCTTGATGAGTCTATTGGGCAGGACTACTCTTTCTTATCCTGTCCAATAGACTCTCCGAAGAGAGTCTATTGATTACTAATTACTACTAAATGGATCCTTAGATCTTGCCTACGAGGTCCAAAGATGGAGTCAATGTTGCTGCGCCTTCTTTCCACTTGGCTGGGCATACTTCACCTGGGTGAGCGGCTGTGTACTGAGCAGCCTTGAACTTGCGCAATGTCTCTGAGATATCGCGAGCGATTTCATTTGAGTGAATTTCAGCTGTTTTGATAACGCCTTCTGGATTGATGATGAATGAGCCGCGCAATGCGAGACCTTCTTCTTCAATGTGTACGCCAAAACCACGTGTCAATGTATGAGTTGGATCGCCAACCAATGGGAACTTCGCTTTACCTACGGCAGGTGAAGTCTCATGCCATACTTTGTGTGAGAAATGGGTATCAGTAGTAATGATGTATACCTCAGCACCCATCTTCTGGAACTCAGCATAGTTATCAGCTGCATCTTCAATTTCTGTTGGGCAGTTGAATGTGAATGCTGCTGGCATAAAAATCAAAACTGACCATTTGCCTTTGAGGGACTCATCGGAAACGGTGACAAACTTGCCGTTATGGAAGGCTTGGGTTTTGAATGAAATTACTGGTGTGTTGATCAATGACATGGTGTTTTCCTGTTAAAAATAAATGGGTTAATGCACAACAGGAGTCATTCTGAAGCGGAATGATATATTTGTATAACAAATAATAATGATATAAATGATCGTTTTTTTAGATCAATAAATTCATAGCTGGCTTGATAATGCTGTGATGAGACCAATTTTGTATTCTTACCGTAGATGCCCTTATGCCATGCGGGCTCGTATGGCCTTGAAATACGCCGGTATTGAATATGAGCACCGAGAGATTGTTTTGCGAAATAAGCCGCAATCCATGTTGCGGGTCTCCCCCAAAGGGACAGTACCAGTCTTGTGTGTTGGAGAGCTAATTTTGGATCAGAGCTTCGATATCATGCGCTGGGCCTTAGATCGGTCTGATCCAGATGGTTGGCTGGAGCCTGATCAATTGATCGCGATAGAGTGGCTTGAGAAAAATGATGGCCCATTTAAAACGCTCTTGGATCAATATAAATACCCCGAGAGATATCCTCATCTCAATCGAGAAGAGATTTTGAATGCAGCAATAGAGTTGATGCTAAGGCCAATGGAGTCTGCCCTGGAATTGAATGCTTATCTAATGGGTAATACGCTATCCTGGGTAGACGTAGCTACCTTTCCCTTTATTCGACAATTTTCAATGTCTGATCAAAAAAGCTTTGAGGCATTGCCGTTTCCTCACCTTCAGAGTTGGCTTGGTCAATTGATTGAGTCTGAATTGTTTAATTCAGTGATGCACAAGCATCCAGCCTGGATTGATTAGGCCCGAAAAAAAGCCCCCGAATTTTCATCCGAGGGCCTTAAGTTTAATTAGCTTGGCTAATTAAACGTTTGCCAAATGTGCTTCTAAAGTCTTAGTGAACTTATTAGCATGGCTACGCTCAGCCTTCGCTAATGTTTCAAACCAGTCAGCGATTTCGTCAAAGCCTTCGTCGCGTGCTGTCTTAGCCATACCTGGGTACATATCTGTGTACTCATGTGTTTCGCCGGCGATAGCTGCTTGCAATGCTTCAGCAACTGTCTTAGCTGGCATACCAGTACCTGGCTCGCCTGCACCGCCTTCGATCAAGTATTCCATGTGACCATGGGCATGACCTGTTTCGCCTTCAGCTGTTGAGCGGAAAACTGCTGCAACATCGTTTGCACCAGCGATATCAGCTTGGTTCGCGAAATACAAATAACGACGGTTCGCTTGTGATTCTCCAGCAAATGCTTCTTTCAAAGACTGCTCAGTCTTTGTACCTTTTACGGTTTTAGCCATGATTGACTCCTCAAAACGGTTAGTTGAAATTGGGTGATTCGCTAAATTACTAGCTTTATAAAGTTCACCTGCCAGTGATTATGTACAAATCTGCGGATTTGAATAATCATATTTTTGTATTGACTTGATAGCTAAAAACAACTGATAAGTAAATATCAATTAATAAAATATAACGCTAAATAGAGCCATTTTTTGAGGTTTTTCGCCATTAAATACGTCAAATAGAGGATTTATTAGGCTATATGTTAGTAATTACTATTGATTATTGATCAATTAAGAGGGTGTTTAAAGGGGATTTAATCAATCTAATTAGGTATTTTCTATGAAGATCGTAAATTAATACAATTTCACTATCGATTGGTGGAGCTCTAAACTTAGCCTTTCAAAAATTAATGCATTGCATACGTTCAAATAGTAGAGGACATAGATGACAACTCGCGAAGGTAGTTTAGAGGCCCCAACCAGACACCCCTTGGATTGGCAAAACCCCAAGTTCTACGATAAAGCTGATCTAGAGTCCGAGATGGAGCGTGTCTTCGATCTTTGTCACGGCTGCCGTCGATGTGTCAGTCTTTGCGGATCATTCCCAGCCCTTTTTGATCTAGTAGATGCTACTGAAGATTTGGAGATGGAGCAGGTTGATAAGGCCGATTACCAAAAGGTAGTTGACCAATGCTACCTGTGCGATGTTTGCTATATGACCAAGTGCCCATATGTTCCTCCGCACCCTTGGAATATCGATTTTCCTCATCTGATGCTGCGTGCAAAGGCTGTGAATTTCAAGGATGACAAAGCGACCTTTCGCGACAAACTACTTTCCTCTACAGATAAGCTGGGCCACTTTGCTGGTATTCCGATTGTTACTCAGGCAGTCAATGCAGTAAATAGCACTGGGCTTGCACGTTTAGTGATGGAGGGCGCCTTAGGGGTTGATAAGAATGCTTGGATTCCTGAATACGCACCTAAGACATTCCCGCAGCTAGCTGAGAAATCTGAAAATCTGCCAGTAGTGGATGGCGTCAAGACGCCTGGAAAAGTCGCTATCTATGCCACCTGCTATATCAATTACAACGAGCCAGGAATCGGGCAAGATCTCATCAAGATTCTAAAACACAATGCTATTCCGTATGAACTTGTGGTTAAAGAAGCTTGTTGCGGCATGCCTAAGCTGGAGCTGGGTGATTTAGAGTCTGTTGCGCAGAATAAAGAAAAAAATATTCCGAAGTTGGCTAAGCTGGCACGCGAAGGTTATGCCATCTTGACTCCAATCCCATCATGCACTTTGATGTTCAAACAAGAGTTACCACTCATGTTCCCAGATTGTGCTGATACCCAATTGGTCAAAGAGGCAATGTGGGATCCTTTCGAATACTTTATGGCACGAAATTCCGACGCTCTCTTGAAAAAAGATTTTAGTAAAGAGCTCGGGCATGTGAGTTATCACATGGCTTGCCATTCTCGGGTTCAAAACGTAGGTCAAAAAACTGCGGAAACTCTGAAGCTAGTGCCCGGTACTGAGGTGAATGTGGTGGAGCGTTGCTCAGGACATTCTGGTACTTGGGGTGTTAAAAAAGAGTTCCATGAAATGGCAATGAAAATTGGTAAGCCTGTGTTCAGAAGAATGGCTGAGGAAGAGCCAAACTATATTAGCTCTGACTGTCAGCTAGCGGGTCACCATATTGAGCAGGGCATGGAAGAGTTGGGTTTACCTAAGTCCGAAATGGCTCACCCATTGACCTTGCTTGCAAAAGCATACGGTCTTTAATTCATATAAATAGAGGAAGATAGTGGTATGGGAATCATTACACGCAATAGTCTTTTAAGCCTTGAGACTTACCATAAAGAGCGTCCCGTTTTTCGTGAAAAGGCGATTAAAGAGCGTCGTCTGCGAACTGTTCATCTTGGAGATCATGTCACCCTGATTTTTGAGAATGAGTTTTTAATGCGCTATCAAATTCAAGAGATGTTGCGTGTAGAAAAAACATTTGAAGAGGACGGTATCGAAGATGAGTTAAATGCTTACAACCCCTTGGTGCCGAGCGGTTCAGATTTCAAAGCCACCATGATGATTGAGTACCCCAATGAAGCGGATCGTAAAGTTGCGCTTGCGAAGTTAGTGGGTATAGAGCACCAGATTTTTATTGAGATCGAAGGTCAGCCACGTGTCTATGCCATTGCTGATGAAGACTTGGAGCGCTCTACAGCTGAGAAAACATCTGCAGTGCATTTCATGCGCTTTGATCTCACAAGCAATATGAAGATAGCGCTAAAGGCTGGCGCTCAGATGATGGTTGGCTGTGATCACAAGGGCTATCCGATGCATGTGCAAACTCTCCCTTCAGAGACATTAGCGTCGCTCGTTTCTGATCTGAGCTAAACAAACAATAGATCTTAAAGGTAGTGAACGCCTGGTAAGGCGCATTGACGAATGACTTCAGCTAATTCATTCATAGCAGCAACGCGTGGGAAATTTTTCCGCCAGACGAGACAAACCCGTCTGGTGGGAATAGGGTCCTCAAATGGAATATAGCGAATGAGCTGATCAGAAAATGCATTATCAGAAGCGGATGTTCTCGGCAGTACTGAAATGCCAATGCCACTAGCTACCATCTGCCGAATAGTTTCTAGGGATGAGCCCTCAAAGCTACGCTGCTCCCCAATCGTGGTTCCAGAGCCTAGGCGATTTAATTCTGGGCAGACGCCAAGCACATGGTCTCGAAAACAGTGTCCAGTACCTAGTAACAAAGTATTTTGCTCTTTCAGCTCTCGGTGCGGGATGGATTGCCTATTTTCCCAAGGGTGACCTTTAGGTACTGCCACTAAAAATGGCTCGTCATACAAATCAATTTGATTGAGTCCCGAGCTGGCAAAGGGCTCCGCTATCACAATGCAATCTAAGGCTCCTTGACGCAAGACTTCCAGTAGTCGAACGGTAAAGTTTTCTTCTAAAAATAAAGGGGCATGAGGCAGGCGCTCTCGTGCAACTCGCACTAAGCTGGGTAATAAGTAGGGTGCAATGGTGTAGATCGCACCAAGCCTGAGTGGTCCAGACAGAGGATCTTGGCCATGCTTTGCTAAATGTTTTAAGGAGTTGGCCTCTTCAAGTACTCTTTGAGCCTGGTCCACAATCAGCGCCCCTAGGCCGGTCATCGCAACCTCAGTATTAGTGCGCTCAAAGATTTGCGTATTGAGTTCTTCCTCAAGTTTTCTGATGGCTACCGATAGGGTGGGCTGAGACACAAAGCAGGCATCTGCAGCTCTTCCAAAGTGGCGTTCACGAGCAACTGCGACGATATAGCGAAGTTCAGTAAGAGTCATTTACGTCCTAGTGCTAGTTAGAGATGTAGCGGAACATGCTTAACTATAGTGTATTTGTAGGTAGTTGAATCACTAGGGATTACCGCGGGGTGTTTTCACTGGCATAGTCAATCTCCATTACCATTAGATATACAAAAAAGCACCTCAATAGGCCCAACATCAAATCCCATATTGAAATCGTCACGCCGGCACCGCAAGGTAGCCTGCACGGAAATCGAATCACCGCATTACGCTGGCAGGATTTCTTGGAGAAACTCGGCTATGTGGTTGTAGTTAGTGAATCCTGGTCAGGTGACTACGCCGCTATGCTGATAGCGCTGCATGCTTATCGAAGCCATTCATCCATCATGGCGTTTCATGAGCAGCTCCCTGATCGGCCAATTATCTTGGTTTTGACAGGTACTGATTTGTATCGAGACATAGCGGTGCATGGTGAGGTACTGGACTCAATGGAGGTGGCAGATCAATTGGTTGTTTTACAGTCCTCAGCCTTGGATTCCATTCCAGTGCATCTACGACCTAAGGCTAGAGTGATTTATCAATCGGTTCAGGTTGATACCCCCGAGAGAGTCCTGAGTGAGAATTTTCAAGTCGTAGTGATTGGCCATCTAAGGGAGGAGAAGGATCCTTTTTGTATTGCCCGCAGCCTGCCCTTGATGCCATTCAATTGTAAGATTAAGGTTTTGCATTTAGGTATGGCCATGAATGAGCAAATGGAGCGTACTGCTAAGGCGTATAGCGATACTCTAGGGCGTTACCAATGGATTGGCGAGATCAGTCATGCTGATACATTAAAGACTCTCTCTCAGAGTTGTCTGATGGTGATTTCCAGTCGGATGGAGGGCGGTGCTCATGTGGTTTCCGAGGCAATAGCACTAGGGGTTCCAGTGATCGCTTCGGATATTCTAGGTAATCGTGGTCTGCTGGGAGATGACTATCTGGGTTACTATCCGGTGGGTGATGAGGTTGAACTCGCTACTCTGCTTTCTCGCGCAGAAACTATGCCCGATTTTTACTCTGCACTAAAAAAACAGATTGATATTCGTAAAGATCTAGTCAGTCCTGAGCGAGAGAGGCAATCCATTCAAGAGTTGATGAGCCAGCTACTTAAGGATTAAGAGAAATGTCAATTAGATGTTTGCAAAGCAAACTAAGAAGTGCTTATTAGGATCAGTCCAGCATTGGATCTCAGTGAACCCGGCATGACGAAGTTTTTCTGCAAAATTGTCCTGAGTGTACTTATAGCTATTTTCCGTATGAATTAAATCTCCCGCTTTAAAAGAGATAAGGTGATCTTGACTTCCATTGTCCGGCAGAGTTACTTGCACATCAGAGCGTGCTCGCAGATGCATCTCAATACGGGACTGGGAGGTGTTATAAAAAGCGTGGTGCTCCCAATCCTCAAGCTCAAAGTTGCTGCCAATGAGTCGATTAACGTTTAGTAGAGCATTCAAATTAAATGCAGCAGTGACTCCCAGTGGATCGTTGTAAGCGTGGTGCAGGGTTTCAATATCCTTGACAAGATCGACGCCTATTAGGAGTCCGCCATTCCCATAGCACTCATGGGCAAGATTCATAAAAAACTGATCCGCTTTTTCGGGATCAAAGTTACCGATTGAGGAGCCTGGGTAGAAAAATACTTTCCGAAGTGCTTTAAGTTCAGGAAAGGCTAGCGGTAAGCTCAGATCGATAGTATGGGCTGACATCTCAATTTGAGGGAACTGCTTTTGAAGGTCAGTAACAGCGGCCTCTAAATATTCTTTTGAAATATCGAGCGCTCGATATTGCTTTGGCTTAATGCTATTAAAAAGTTGGCTACCTTTAGCGCAATTACCTGCGCCCAGATCCACTAAAACATCACAATGCGCTACCGCGTCGGCAATCTCATCCCGATAGGTGTCCATAATCCATTTCTCTGTGCGAGTTGGATAGTATTCATCGAGAAGCGTAATGACATCAAAAAGGTGTGAGCCGATATCATCATAAAAAAACTTTGGCGATATTGACGGCTTATCAGCGCTAAGGCTGACCAGCAACTCTTCAGTCAAACTATTTTTCATTAGATCAATTCTTTAGGCGACAGATAGACCTGCACCCGCTACAAACCGACCGATTTTTTGAGCGCTCGCAAAGCCGCCTACATTAAGGATTGAGAGGACTTCAGACTCTTGCTCTGGTGCGCAAGAAATCAGCAGGCCGCCGCTGGTTTGTGGATCGGTAAGCACATTTTGTTGCCAAAGCTCTAGGTTGCTAGCGAGTTGAATTTCTTTGCCGTAGCCAGCCCAATTGCGCGTAGATGCGCCAGTAAAGATATCTGCTTTGACATGCTCAATTGCTTCCTGCACAACTGGAATAGCATCCCAATGGATCTGTGCCATTAAATTAGAGCCTCTTGCCATCTCTAGCAAGTGACCAGCCAAGCCAAAGCCAGTGACATCGGTTAAGGCGTGTACGCCATCTAGCTGGGAGAGTGCAACACCAGGCTTGTTTAGCTTAGTAGTGAGGGCAATCATCTCTTTATAGCCTGCATCAGAGAGGACTTCTTTTTTCAGTGCCGCAGACAGAATGCCTACACCCAAAGGTTTACTGAGGATGATGCTGTCGCCTGCTTGAGCACCACTGTTACGTTTCAATTTTTTTGGATCAACTATCCCAATAGCGACGAGGCCATAAATTGGCTCTACCGTATCAATCGAGTGACCACCAGCAATCATGATGCCTGCATCATTACAGACGGATTCCCCACCAGCAGTCACTTGCTGGATAACTTCTAAAGGCAATACTTGAATTGGCATGCCTAGTAGGGCGAGTGCAAATAGGGGCTGAGCACCCATTGCGTAAATGTCAGAAATTGCATTGGTAGCAGCAATGCGGCCAAACTCAAATGGATCATCTACGATTGGCATGAAGAAATCTGTCGTAGCAACAATCGCCTGATTCTCATTAATCTGATAAACGGCAGCATCTTCATTGTTATCAGAACCCGCTAACAAGGCAGCGGGTAGATTGCGCATTGGTGAGGCCTTCAGGATGTCACTTAAGATGCCAGGTGCAATCTTGCAGCCACAGCCTCCACCGTGAGATAAAGAAGTAAGGCGGCCGTTGTAAGGTGTAGTCATAAAAATTCAGAAGATAAATTAAAGGTGGGGATTACCAGAACATCATGAGCTTACTCAATTTAGAGTAAACACGTACGAAAGCCGCAAAAATGATCGCCCCTATGAGCTTGATAAAAATTACGAAATGCCACTCTTTTTAAGCGATCGGGGGTAAATGAACTGCCACCCTTCAGTACCTGGTGGTTACCATCAAACCAGGGCTGTGAATAGTCGACATAAGGATCAGCGCTAAATCCTGGAAAAGGTGCAAAAGTGCTGCTAGTCCACTCCCATAAATTAGAGGATTGCCAAGCCCCCTGTTTTTGCAGCATTAATAGGCTCAGCTCATGTTCGTTGGGTAAGCGCACTTGATGGTGTTCACAAAAACGCTGAGCATCTAGGTAACTAATATGACGAACAGCTGCTGCGTGAGTTAAAGGTTGCCATTGATTAAAAATTCGCTCTAACCAGACATCTCCCTCCTGTTTCCAGTGGGAGGGTGGCGCTACAGGTGTGGACTGGGCAAGATTGTCTGGCGATTGCAAAAACTCTAGATAGTCCCCATTGGTGACCGGTGTACTTGCAATATCAAATGCCGGGAGATCAATAGAGTGCGCCCACTTCTCATTATCAAACATAAAGCCAGAGCCCTGCTCGGAACCAGCTTGTATTGTCGATTTTGGAAAATGAATCCAGGTTCGCACTTTTGCCTCAAGCTGACTCATGCTAGTGAAGGGAGCAAACGGCATAGAGCGTCCCATGGTCTGCCACATGTAAGCAAATGCCTCATTGTGCATATCCTGATGCAGGATCGCTAGCTGGATAAAGTAAGCTGCTTGATTGTCAATTGGCGTGCGTAGTGAGTCTTGAGTTTTTTCAATCACGCTGTGGTTGTATTCCAGCAGGCTATCTAAGGATGGCATTGGCGTAGACCAACGATCTTGATGCGCCATCTCTGAAGAATTAAATAAGTAATCAGCGTTCTTCATAAATGATGGCTTACTCTCTTGGCCATTACGATGAACCCAGAATTCATGAAACCAGGTTAAGTGCCCTAATTCCCAAAGTGGGGGATTTAAAATATTGATCTGAGGAACTATCTGATCTGCTATTGAAACATTACTCAGAATTTGACGGGTAATACCATTACTCTCGTCAAGCCACTGAGTCAAAGTCGACGCAGGTGGATGCGGGGCATAAAGAAGGTAGTCGTCGCCGAAAGATTCAGACATACAGTATTGGGGAAAATCTTCTGTTAAGGTGAGTAGTTGCAGTATAAAAGACCACCAATAAGCTTGCAGTAAGTTAACTGAAGGTGTAAATAGTTACCTTGCTTGGTCAAACACTAGATATTGTTTGATTTGTGTTTTGGCGTCAGGATGATTTGAGCTAGCAAGGCCAGCATAGCGGCCGGTATAGCTCCAGCAAGCATGAGTGCGTGGTCGTTTACAGCAAGCTCAGCTACTATGCGATCACCAAATCCACCAGCACCTACTAGCGCCGCTAGGGTGCAAGTACCAACCCCAATCACCGTTGCCGATGCCAAACCCGTCATGATGACTGGCCGCGCAAATGGAAGCTCGATTGAAATGAGTAATTGCCATTCATTGCAACCCAGCGCCAGCGCTGCTTCTTTGAGATTTGATGGAACTTCCACCAAACTAATGTGGGTTGCATGCACAATGGGCAGCAGGCCATACAGAAATAAAGCTAGTACTGCTGGTACGGCGCCTATCTGATCTAGTAGAGCAATCAATATCGTCAGTAGTGCAAGTGAAGGTATGGTTTGCAAAATACCAGTAGCACCTAAAATCCAAGCTGCATATCGGGGCCGTCGATATGCCAGAATGCCCAGCGGAATTCCGACGAGAAGAGCCATCGCTGATGAGATTGCAACTAGCAGAATGTGATCACGCAGTGCTGTGAAAAAATCTGGACCAAAGAGTAACTTAAAAAATCGGGAGAGCTGAGTGGGTTTTTGTTGCTCACTTGCGTTGGTATTTAAAAATACCTGTGTAACTTTTTCAAAACTAAGGCCTGACTCAGCTAATCCATTGAGTTTGGCCATGGTGATTTCATCTAATTTCCCCTCTAAGCTTTGTAAGGGCTTTTCATCAAAATCAGAGCGCATTAACAGGACGGCATCATAGCGTGGAAATGCCTTCCTGTCATCTTCCAATAGAACCAGATCCTTTTTCGCAATTGCAGCATCGGTAGAGTAAGCATCCACGATGTCGACATCGACTCGCGCCAGAGCATCGTAGGCTAAGCCATGCTCCAGCACCTTTCCTGGCTTCATTGTTAGGCCATAACTTTTAACGAGTGCAGACCAGCCATCCGCCCGAGTCTTAAATTCTGGAGATAAGGCGATTCGCAAAGTGGCTTGCTGCTCAGTGCTGAGGTTTGCAACATCACTAATACGCTTTAGGCTTAAAGCTTTTGCTTGCTGCGCCCTCATAGCAAGTGCATAAGTGTTATTGAACCCAAGTGGTATCGCTACTTTTAAACCCTTAGGCTTAAGCCAAGCATTGAGCTCACTCAGTGATGCTTGGGTTTCTGAACGTTTTAGTATTTCTCGCAGAATGGTGCCGGTGTACTCTGGGTAAACATCAATCTGACCCGTTGTCAGCGCCTGAATGACAATCGCAGTATTGCCAAGGCCTTGCCGATGGATGGCTTCTACGCCAGCATCACGTAATGTTTGATTGACTAGCTCCCCAAGTACGAAGCTTTCTGTGAAGCGCTTCGAGCCAACTACGGTATTTTTTTCCATAGGCTGCGCCAGTGCGGAGCAGCTGATGGCTACTCCTATACATAAGCTAAGCTTCGTCCACAAAGGAAAAATAGATTTACTAAAATACAAGTGAGATTAACCTCGTTATGAACGTAAGACCCCATCATAAAAGCCTTTGGCTAATCTTGCCTGCCTGGCTAGCCTCCTTTATGTCACTTTTAGGTGGCATTTACTGTTACATTGATATTGATTCAACTTAATAGCAAAGACTATTTATATGCCAGTCGACTTAGATTTCAAAACGCTCGTCACACAACTGGGTGAGGCAGTCATTATTTCTGACCGAGATGAAAATATCTTGTTTTGGAATGCCTCAGCAGAGCGTATTTTCGGATTTACTCCAGAGGAGGCTTTGGGTAAAACGCTCAGCATCATCACGCCTGAGCGCTTTAGAGAACGTCACTCGAAAGGCTACTTTCACACCATTCAAACCGGACAAACGAAGTATGGACATACTTTACTGAGGGTTCCTGCAGTCCATAAAGATGGACACTCTATTTCAATCGCATTCTCGGTCAGTATGCTGTTTGATGAGCAAAAGCAAGCTATTGCAATAGCCGCAATCATTCGAGATGAGACAGAGCGGTTTCAGGAGGAGCGTCAGTTAAAGGTAAAGCTAGCAGCTTATGAGAGCAGTGATTGATGGAATCGTAGGCAATAAAAAGCCCCGCAGAAGCGAGGCTTAGTAATGCTTGGTGGGTCGGGCGAGATTCGAACTCGCGACCAACGGGCTTAAAGAGGTTTCATTGGCCCAGACAGGCTGGTAAATTACTTAAACCTATTCATTATTTTCTAGGCGTTCCAGAATGAGGTTTGCAAGAATAGATTCATCCCCGTTAAAGGCTAGCTCCATTGCTCGATAAATTTGCTCCTGCTCTAGGTCGGAGTAGTCCAGTTGATAGTCGGCTGATTGACTGAGTTGGGAGATGAAAATACGTTGTACACGACCATTTCCTTCTCGAAAAGGGTGTAGAGCGTTTATCTCTGATAGGTAGTAAGCCAGTCTTTTTGATAAGGCATCAGCATCTAATCCCTTAAGCCAGTTTTCACGGGCTAGTTTGTTAAAGATGTCGTTTGCCGCAGATTCAATAAAGCGCACATTAGCAAAACGACTATTGCCACGGCTAATATCTACTGTGCGAATCTTCCCGGCCCAGTCGTATACATCCTGAAAGAGGGCTAAGTGAATGCGCTGAAGATGAATAAGGTCAAATTGACCTGCTATGGGACTCTCTAGAATCTCAATTGACCGCAAAGTGGATAGCTCACCTTCGTAGGCGTCTAAATCTTGTGCGTTAGTTATTTCTGCTTTATTTCGAAGTACATCTGTACCTGGGTAGCAGTAGGTGTCATCCGCGTCGTAGCGTGACATAGCGTTGCTTAGTTTCTTCCAAAATTTGCGCAATGCTCTTTTTGCCGGCAACGTAATCAGTGAGGTTTTGCTCTAACTGCTTAGTTGGAACAATGCCTTCAATCCGAGCGGAGGCCACAGCGTTAGATACGTTGTATTGGCGGGCTTGAGATTGGTTGGCAAACTTACTTGGCATAAGTCTATTTTAGTCGATTTGGGAGTGATTTCCCAGGAAATTTTGCCCAACAATTTAGCTGTAAATCCCCTATATTTCAGGGGGTTACGGCGTTATTTAAGGGATTATTGATGATATCGATATTCCTGGGTCTTGCCTCCATACCCATAGCTAGCAGCCCTGACATCTTGTACGTAGATATAGCTCTCTTCATGCACATTGCCTAGGATGCGTTCAAAACCATCAAATGCTTCCTTAATGTACTGAGCCTTCTCATCCTTGGTATTGGTCTCATCGGTAATTTTGATATCAAAGTAAAAGCTGCTCTTACCTTGTTCGCTTAATAGCTTGCCACCGACAAACCAGCAGTCTAAATCTACGTATTCGATGGCAATGGCAGTAACTTCCTTTTTCTTACCCAAAATACGGTGGGTAAGATCCAGCAGTAGTTCATTAATGGCTTTAGTCGTAGCAATATTCTTTTGTCCGCTGACTTTCACGTTCAAGATTGGCATGTAATTCTCCTTAAGTAATAAATCAAGATATTAAAACTAATTAGCTATGCAACTATTTGGGAAATAAAAAAGTCCCGTTACTTCAGGGCAGAGCTAATACCCCGAAGTTGTCCAACAACATCTTCAAAATGATTGGAGCCAAATACTTTCTTTAGGCGCTTGGTGACGGCTCCGCTGGCAGCAATGATCGCATCCTTCATATCCACAGCCTTCTTGGTTGGATGAATCTCTTGCTCCCGACCATCTTTCTCAGAGGCAACTCGCTTAATTAAGCCCAATCTCTCTAAGCCATCTAAAGCTCTTGTAGCGGTAGGGCGGCTGATATTCATCTCCCTAGCCAACTCACTTTGCAATAGCGGGGTTTTATCTAAAACCACTCTAAGCATGAAGGCTTGGGAGGGCGTAAGGCCAAATGGCTTAAATGCACCAGTCCATTCCCGCTCTAGCTGACGAGCTAGGCTGGTGGTATTGAAATAGAGGCATTGTTCAAACATGGGGGTAGTATAACTGATATTGATTAGCTATGCAACTATATCTGTCAAAGCGTCCGGAAACTCGACACATGAATGTCGGTTTACACGACATTCTGTATGCTGAACTGTCACGTTTCGTGACAGTTGCTTGCCTGTCTATGTGAATGGCTGCTTACTGCGGGAGTGATGGCCAATAAGGCTCTAAATTTTCTGCACCAAAATGACCATTTATTTGAGCAAAAATACTTATAAAATTTCAGGAGAAATGCCTGCAAAAGAGCATGCAAAACACTAAAATCGGGGGTAACGCATCCATGATTCACTAGATATAGTGTTTTTGGATTCGGAGGAGCAAGAAAAAAGCGGTATTAGCTCTAACTAACACCGCTTCCCGTGATTAAGCATGCTTAACAAGGTATGCGTAGTCTATACCAAAATGATTTGGCGAAAAGGGTCTTGTATTAAATAACCCTTTTTTGGAGTCCATTATGGCCACTAAGAAGACTGTAACTACGGTTAACAAAAGCGCTGTAGATGGGAGATTCGTAAGCGCTAAAACTGCTAAGAGCAATCCATCCACTACTTTTAAACAAACTGTAGTCAAGCAAGCTAAACCTAAGAAGTAATGGGTTGGCAGCCAGAGCAATCTGGCTGTTTTCATTTGGCGCAATATAAAAAGAACCATGTTTAGACTTCTTGAAAGACTTTGAAATGATCCAATCATTTACTGATTTTTATCAGATTAACCCAGATGAATTCTCTCGATTAGGGGCGTTTGATCCAATTCTAGGTTATGACACTAATTTGTTTATAGACCCCAATTTGTTGAAAACATCTACGTGCATTGAATTAAAAAATTCATTTGATGACCTAAAGAATTATTTTGGCGATGTGTTACTTGCTCTTCAATCGTCAGATTCAGAAGGCGATATTTTTTGGAAAAAGGCAGATAGGCTGCTTATGTTCCCAGAGCTAAATGAACTAAGTATTGGCTATTCCAAGGGCGATAGCGGTAGTGGTATGGGCGCTGAAATCAGAAGAGATTTGCTAGATACCGCTGGAAAAATTATTAAAAAAGGCGTGTCAAATCCAAGAATTTTTGAATTGATAGGCCTATTTCAAGAAGGCGTTGGTCCAGATAGGATTAGCGATATGACTGCAACAATCATTGTTGGCAAATTGATTGAATTTACTCAAAGGATCTGTCAAACATTCAACGTTCCTTTAGAAGCTAAATTTAAAAATAAATTAAACAATTTAGATCTTAGTTTGCCAAGGAATCCCTTTTCAGGTAGGGGGATAATTTTGATTCCTAAAGATATATTAAGGGACTTGCCGATTGCTCTTGATAGGTCTGACGTTGGTTTGATTGCTTCGCAGAATCAGGAATTGCGAGATCAAATTAATGAGGTAATTGGAACTTCCTGGAAAAATTTAGGAAACAAAAATGAGAAAGCGAAGTTTAGGGATCATCTTTTAAGAGATCCAAAAATGCTTGAAGAGATTTTGGGTAGTTATGTCGAGAAGTCTTCCAAGCCATATGACTTTGAGGATGATCCTTTGGGTGAGGTTATTTGGCACGAAGTTTCACGTAGTTACGCTAAATCACATCCCTTACAACTTTACCTTTCTAAAAATCCTACGCCTGGTGACATATTTGAGTTGGTTAAAAAGATATGCCATCACTTTAAAAATCTTATTGAGAATAATGGCCTCAATACATTATTGTTTGACGATGGTATGCAGCCAAAGCATGAATCGGCCTCGCAAAAACTCTTTTTTGGCATTGCATCCAGCTATTGCATCGCCAATAACTTAGATTTGAGTCCCGAATCAAATGCTGGCAGAGGGCCGGTAGATTTCAAGGTTAGCTTGGGTTTAAAAAAGGTATTGGTTGAAGTTAAATTAACATCAAATAAAAATTTGACTAAAGGTTTTAAAAAGCAATTGCCTACATATCAAAAAGCCGAGAATGCTGGATTGGGTATATATCTCGTCATTGAAAACGGCGGGATCACCAAAGGAAGAAGAGATTCATTTTTAAGAGAGGCTAAAAAATCTAAAGGCAATCCCCATTTAATATGGGTCGATGGGAAGATCTATCCTTCTGCTAGTAAGCTTTAGTTGAAATCCTCTAAGAGATGCTCAGTCTCACCCAGCGCAGTCTATTCCCACTCATTACGGGCTATGGATTCCATCTTGTAGTTAACAGTTATCAGAACATTCCATTCGTCCAAAAGAAAAGGGACCACATTGCTGTGATCCCTTTGTATAACTGGTGGGTCGGGCGAGATTCGAACTCGCGACCAACGGATTAAAAGTCCGCTGCTCTACCGACTGAGCTACCGACCCAGTAAAAAGAAGATTATAGCAAGAAGTTTATGGGTGCTCCCGGGTCAGTAGGCCTCTGCCTTCAAGCCCTTGTACTTACAAGAGTGCTATGCGTTTGCGCGTCTGGCGACCGGTGGATTTTTAGAGAAATAGTCCTTAATTCCCCTCATAATCGCTTCAGCAATTCGGTCTTGATAAGCATCATCATTGAGGCGCGCCTCTTCCTGTGGATTACTAATAAAGGCAGTCTCTACCAAGATAGATGGAATATCCGGGGCCCTTAGAACAGCAAAGCTGGCTTGTTCAACTTTTGGTTTATGTAGTGGGGCAAATCCGCTGATTTGTTTGAGGATTGAAGTGCCCACTTGAAGTGAGTCTTTGATCTGGGCAGTGGTAGACATATCCAGCAATAGGTTAGCCACCTGCTTATCTTGTGTTTTGATGTTGATGCCACCAATGAGATCGGATGCATTTTCTTTATTAGCCATCCAACGTGCTGTTGTGCTGCTGGCACCCATTTGAGATAGGGCAAAGACCGAGGCACCTTTTGCTCTCGGTTCGATAAAGGCATCTGCATGAATAGAGACAAATAGATCGGCCTCTACCCGACGTGCTTTTTGAACTCTGGTGTGGAGCGGCACAAAGTAATCGCCATCTCGAGTGAGAAATGGACGCATATAAGGATCGCTCTCAATTTTGTCGCGTAAGCGTTTAGCAATCGAGAGCACTACATGTTTTTCCTTGGAACCCATGGTACCAATAGCGCCTGGATCCTCTCCACCATGGCCTGCATCAATTGCAATGGTGATAAGGCGCTTATGTTTAGTTTTTACTGCGGACTCTTTTACGTCTGGGATCGCTTGGGCCACTGGCGCCCTCGGAGCCTCTTTCTCTTTTTTAGTTGCGAACTGCGCAATCAAGTCAATTTCTTCATTGGCTTTTTCTAGAGCACTTTCTTTACGTGCGCTACTTTTAACTAACTCCATTAGCGGATCGGGCGGAATGGCTGGGTAGAGATCTAGCACCATACGATATTGGTATTCTGCAATGGGCTCAAGCGTAAAGAGTTGAGGTTTAACAGGCTCTTTTAGGTCAAAGACCAAGCGAACCATGCCTGGTTGAAATTGCCCCACTCGGATTTGTGAAACGTAAGGGTCATTGGGTTTGACTTTAGCTACTAAATCTTTCAGGGTGGAGTTGAGTTCCATACCTTGAACATCAACCACCAAGCGATCGGGGTTGGTTAGTAGTTGTTGGGTAATCGGTAATGCTTTATCAGACTCGAGTGTGATGCGTGTGTAATCTTCTGCAGGCCAAATGCGTACCCCCAAGATCTTGGCTCCCCAAGCAATCTCTGCCTCACTGAAAAAGAGAATAAAGCCCAGCATCTTTACTGAGCTTTTGAGATGCTTTCTTCTGGAGAAATTAATGGGCAGCTTACTCATTTCTATTAGATGCACATCTTCTCGAAAATAATCATTCCCTGATTTGAGTTTGCTTGGAAGGTAATATTTCTTTCATTTTCATCTGTACCAGCTATCAGATGAATTTCAACATCAAACGTAGGCAGCGTCCCTTCAGCTTTTTCTGGCCACTCTACTAAACAGAATCCAGGCTCGTCAAAATGTTCTGCAAAGCCGGCCTCTTGCCACTCCAAAGGATCTCGCATGCGATAAAGATCAAAGTGGTTCATCGCTAGAGTCTTGCCATGGATGATGAGCGGGTAGGGTTCACATAAGGTGTAGGTTGGGCTCTTCACCCGGCCCTCATACCCTAGGCCTTGTATGAGATGGCGAGCAAAGGTGGTCTTGCCAGCTCCAAGATCACCCTCTAGGGAGATATTGAGGTGAACGCTTGGATCGGCTTGAAAAAGATGGTCAAGACTCGAGGCAAGCTTTTGCGCTAAGGTAGCTGTATCCGCTTCTTGCCTACAATGATGAGTAAATGAATTCTGAGCCATTTGCCTAGTTTATTCAATTATTCAGCTACATTCTGTATTCCTAATGACTTCTTCTCAAATACCCAACTCTGTTGATCAGACTAATCTGCGTGAATGGCTGGGTGAGCAGTCTCGAAAATTGGGTTTTGATGACTTGCGTATTACTGATACCCATCTTGGTGTCGCAACTGAGCGTCTGAATGACTGGCTTGCACAAGGGCGGCACGGTCAGATGGAATACATGTCCAAACATGCTCAATTACGCTCTGACCCAGCCCTCTTAGTTCCGGGTACGGTGAGGGTCATTTGCGTCACCATGAATTACCTATCTCCTGCAATAGACTTCGATCAAGAATGGGACAGATTAAGTGATCCCGCTCAAGCAGTGGTATCGATGTATGCCCGTGGGCGCGATTATCACAAGGTGATGCGCAATCGTTTACAAGAGTTTGCTCAAATCATTGAAAAGCAAATCGGAGCATTTGGTTATCGCGTATTTACTGATTCTGCCCCTTTGATGGAAGTGGAGTTAGCTCGTAAGGCAGGCTTGGGTTGGCGGGGGAAACATACTTTGTTGCTCAATCGTGAATCTGGATCAATATTCTTTTTGGGTGAAATCCTAATTGATGTTCCATTGCCTGTAGATCAAGAGCAGGAGTCGCATTGTGGAACTTGTCAGTCTTGTATAGATATTTGTCCCACGCAAGCGATTACCGCGCCTTACCAATTAGATGCGCGACGCTGTATTTCGTATTTAACGATTGAGAATCCAGATGCCATTCCAGTGGAGTTTCGAAGGTCGATGGGTAATCGTGTTTACGGATGCGATGACTGCCAATTGATTTGCCCTTGGAACAAATTTGCACAACGTACAGCCATGCCAGATTACGCTGAGCGTCATGGTCTGGGGAGGGCGAGCCTTTTACAACTTTGGTCTTGGACTGAAGATCAGTTTGAGAAACGCCATGAGGGTAGTGCTATTCGGCGGATTGGCTACTCTAGGTGGCGCAGAAACTTAGCGGTGGCCATGGGGAATGCTTTGGCTGCTGATCAGGTCCCCGAATTGGATAAAGACCTCCTGCGGCAAGCTTTGCAGGACGCCTTACCTTTGGCGGATGCCTTGGTAGCCGAGCATATTGAATGGGCGCTGAGTTCCTAATTATTTTTTGGCAAAGTACCTAGCAACTCTTACAATCAAAGCATGTCATCAGCCGATCAACCTTTTATAGACCCTAGTGAAATCAAGCTAGAGGCTTCGGTAGCACAACGCTATAAAAATCGCAGTGAGGCTTTTTGGGCGGGTATTCGGGATGCAGCTGGTGCACCTGCAATGGTGCTCTTTGCTGGTATGGTGGGCTTCGGTGCGATGGGTAAAACCAATGGTATGGATGCTTGGTTTACCACTGCCACTAGCTTTTTCATGTTCGCATTACCTGGCCAAGTAGTTTTGCTCGAGATGGCAATTACCGGATCATCAGTAGTCGCGATTGCTCTCGCAGTGACTTTAACTTCTTCGCGCTTCATCACGATGACGGTGACACTCTTTCCGCAGTTTCATGAAAAAGATCGTAATCATGGGCTTTATGCTTCGGTCCATCTACTGGCAATGACTGCTTGGGCTATTTCCATGCGTGAGTTTCAGACAATAGAAGCGAAGCATCGTTTGAGTTACTTCATTGGTCTTGGTTTACTGTGTTGGGTTATTTCTATTCCGGGCACCATTCTGGGATATTTATTGGCTGGTATAGTGGAACCATACATCACGCTTGGCCTCGTTTTCATTAACCCATTATTCTTTTTGCTGACGTTTACCGAGGTGAAGCCCTGGGTTAACCGGATCGCCATTGGCTTAGGTTTTGTATTGGGCCCCTTTTTCTTTCTCTTGGATCGCGATACCAGCTTACTGACCACCGGTCTGGTAGGGGGAACGATCGCCTATGTGTTTGATCGCAAAGTACTACGCAAAAGAGCGGGGGTGATCAGTTGATGAATGCTAGCCTCCAGGGTTGGGGTTTGTGGATTGCCTTAGCAGGCGCCATAATCGGAACCTATATTTGTCGTGCCATTGGTGTTTTGCTAGCCAAAAGAATTAATCAAGAGAGCGAAATCTTTCGCTATCTTTCTGCCGTCACTTATGCGATGGTGGCGGCCCTCGTTGTCAGAATGGTCCTAATGCCGATTGGCCTCTTGTCGACTGTACCTCTATGGATTCGACTTCTGATTTGCATCTTGAGCATTGGTGTGATGGTTTCAAAACCAACACACCGTCTCGTTCCAGCCCTATTGACTGGAACCTTGCTGATGCTAGCTTACGGCGTTATTCGTTAGCTAGTTTTGACATCCTGTTTTAGAGATGGGCTGCCAAGATCTTGGCGATATGCACGGCGTCTTTTTGGGTGCCATCGGCAATCTGATGGCGACAACTGGTGCCATCCGCAACCACCCAACTATCTGGCGCTTTACGAATCGCAGGCAATAGACTAGCTTCTGCCATTTGCTTAGACACTTCAATGTGCTCAGCCTCATAACCAAAGCTACCAGCCATTCCGCAACAGGAAGATTCAATCAGCTTAGGCTCTGCATTTGGGATCAATTTTAGAAGTTCCATTGCCGGTGTTACGGCAGCAAATGATTTTTGATGGCAATGACCATGAAACAGCACTGGTCGCGTTGCCGTTTTTAGTGACAGTTTGAGTTTGCCCGCCTTGGCCTCACTTGCTAGAAATTCTTCTAAGAGCTGTGCATGTTTACTGACAGTCACCGCCCGCTCACCAAAGCCCATAACCAATGCTTCATCCTTTAAAGTGAACAAGCAAGAAGGCTCAAGACCAATGATCGGAATATTGCTCTCTGCAAAAGGGGCAAGATGATTCACTAATTCATCTAGGCTTGCTTTAGCCTTATCGACCATGCCGGCTGCTAGGTAGGTGCGACCACAGCAAAATTCTTTAGAGCAGGTATTTGTACTGCTACTTGAAGTCTTGGTCTTTTGGGGAATGTGAACACGATAGCCAGCCGCTTCTAAAACTTGTAGAGCCGCACGTAAGTTCTCGTCCTCAAAATAGGCATTGAAGGTATCAGCTAATAACACCACTCCCTTATTACCATTTGCATCTAATTTGCTCAGTTCTGCAGGCGTAAATTGATGATGCGCAATTGCACGTGGATTATTCCAGAAGGTTTTTGCTTTCCAAGTCGGCAGACTTCTTTGTGCAGAAATACCCATAATCCATTCTTGTAACTTAGCAATCGGTGTAATGTGGTTGCGAAGATTGAGTAAGGCGGGAAGCCCTGGAATACTGCTGATGATAGAGGCATATTTTGGCAAATAGGCAACAGCTAGATCACGCATCGTATGACCAGTCCGTTTTTTGTATGCAGATAAAAACTCGATCTTCATCTTTGCCATATCAACGCCAGTAGGGCATTCACGGCGACAAGCTTTACAGCTGACGCAAAGCTCCATCACTTCTTTAATGGCATTACTACCGAGGGGTGAACTTCCGTCTTTAATATCCAGTTGGTTAGAAAGGGCTAGACGCAATGTATTGGCGCGACCACGGGTGAGATGTTTTTCATCGCGAGTAACGCGATAGCTTGGACACATTACTTCCGCATCAAACTTACGGCAATGACCATTGTTGTTGCACATCTCCACAGCTTTAGCGAAGCCCATTGCAGGGTCGCCACCGCTACCTGGTGCACTAGTCTCTTCAGTGACTGGATTGTTCTGTACGTTCCAGGCTGACCAATCTAAGGCTGGTTGCAGCGGAATCACTTTGTAACTTGGTGGAAAGCGGAAGTTACTCGCATCATCCATCTTTGGTGGGTTCACGATCTTACCGGGATTGAATAATCCCTTTGGATCAAATGCATGCTTGATTTCAGCGAGGGCTTGCGTAATCTTTGGGCCAAATTGCCAGGAGATCCATTCTCCTCGGCAGAGTCCATCACCGTGCTCACCGCTATAAGCGCCTTTGTACTTACGAACCAGGGCGGACGCTTCTTGCGCAACTGCACGCATCTTTTGCGCGCCATCACGACGCATATCTAGAATAGGGCGGACGTGGAGGGTGCCTACGGAAGCATGCGCATACCAAGTACCGCGTGAGCCATATTTAGAAAACACCTCTGTGAGTGCTTGGGTGTATTCAGCAAGACTCTCTAGTGGAACTGCACAATCTTCAATGAAGCTGACTGGTTTGCCATCGCCCTTGAGGCTCATCATGATATTCAGGCCAGCCTTACGCACTTCCCATAGATTCTTCTGCAAGCCGGCATCAGGCATTGCAACTACCGAGCCCGGAAGCCCCAAGTCACCCATCAGATCTTGCAAAGACTTTAATTTCTCCAGTAAAGGGGCATGTGCCTCCCCTGAGAACTCTACTAATAAGATAGCTTCAGGCGTTTGAGCGCGAGGGTCAATCAGTGCGGTCTCAATCGTTTTCTTAAAGCTAGGATTGTGGCGCGCCAAGTCAATCATGGTGCGATCGACTAACTCAACAGCAGTGGGTCCGAGCTTGACGATGTGTTGAGCACTATCCATTGCCTTAAAGAAGCTTGCAAAGTTCACTACTCCAAGTACTTTGTGTTGCGGTAATGGCGCCAACTTCAGCTCAAGTGATTTGAAATAAGCTAATGTACCTTCGCTACCCACCAAAAGGTGTGCCAAGTTGACACTCCCATCTTGGGTGTAAGGGAGCTCACTTTGTGGATGGAACACATCTAGGTTATAGCCAGCGACACGACGTAGGACTTTGGGGAAGTGCGCCTCAATCTCAGGCTGTAGTGTATTGGCAAGGCTTTTAACGAAGTCACCCAATTGTTTTGCAGCACCAGAACTTTGGGCGTAATTACCAAAGCTTGCCACTTGTCCGTTTGCTAACCAGGCATCGATTCCTAAAACGTTGTGCACCATGTTGCCATAAGCAATTGATCGACTACCGCAAGAGTTATTACCTGCCATGCCACCAATGGTTGCTTGCCCTGCAGTAGAAACGTCTACTGGATACCAAAGGCCGTGTGGTTTGAGCGCAGCGTTGAGGTGGTCGAGCACAATGCCCGGCTCAACAATTGCTGTGGCCTTAGCGGGATCTGCATGCAGGAGTTTGCGAAAGTATTTAGTGTTATCGATGACAAGTGATGTGCCTGTAGTCTGCCCACACTGACTGGTGCCTCCGCCACGCGGAAGAACTGGAATATCTAAGTCAGCTGCAATCTGAATCGCCGTCGCAATATCCTCTGCTGTTTTAGGGATAAAGACCGCAACTGGCATGGCTTGGTAGATCGATGCGTCGGTTGCATAGCGTCCGCGACTAGCTATATCCGTCAGGACCTCGCCAGATGTTTCTTGTTTCAGGCGCTTAGCAAGCTCCGCCTTATTGGCAACGAATTCTGGCAATGGCAAATCAACCGGCTTGTTCATGCTGCAACCTTCTCTTTAGACTCTGAGTCAATTAATTGAATCACAACATCACGCTTATTCATCACATGCTGCATCATGACCTTACGCATCCGCACGCTATCGCGAGCCTTTAATGCATCCAACATCTCTTGATGCTCCTCGACGGCTTTTTCCCACTTCACGCCATTCTGATTGGAGCGAAAGCGGAGCGCTTCAATGCGAGCGTTGACTTGGCTAAATAGTTGACTGAGTACGGGATTGTTCGCTGCGTGATTAATAGCTTGGTGAATCTGAAGATTGAGTCGATAGTAGCTAGATAAATCCCTGCGAGCATACGAGGCCATCATTTCGTATTGGAGCGCTTCAAGTTCAATCAGTGTTTGATCGCTAATGTTTTGTGCTGCTAGCTCCCCAGAGAAGCCTTCTAAATTGGCGATCACATCAAAGGTGTGAATGATGTCATCTCTGCTCAGTTGAACAGCAATGGCGCCACGGTTAGCAATTAGTTCAACCAGACCATCGGCGGCTAGACGGCGAATTGCCTCGCGGATAGGGGTGCGTGAGACATTAAGCTGCTCTGCTAGCTCACGTTCATTGAGCTTGCTTCCCGGCGCAATGGAGCCTTCTACTAATAAAGCTCTGAGCTTAAGAAAGATGGCTTCATGCAGGTTTTGTGTATTAGCTGGTGTTTTGAGCATCATTTGAAATGCCTTAAATTTGTATACATAATTACTATAACGCATCTATAAGCATAAATAACGCTGTAAATAGGTTATTTTTTTTGATTATTTAGAAATTATTTTGCATACAAAATTGTAAATTGTCAAAAAGTGACTTACACTGATCCCCAAGATTAACTACAAAAACCAAGCGAGACTCAGCATGCTAAAACTAGATAACCACCTCTCAGGACGCCATTTTTTACATATCCCTGGCCCAAGCCCAGTGCCTTCCCGCATTCTGAGGGCGATTAGCTATCAAACCATTGACCACCGTGGCCCTGAATTCGGGGCATTTGGCCTGAAGGTTTTAGATGGCATCAAGAAGATTTTTAAGACTGAGCAACCCGTCATTATTTATTCCGCATCTGGAACCGGTTCTTGGGAAGGGGCTTTAGTCAACGTTCTCAATCCTGGTGATAAGGTGGTCTTTTACGAGACTGGCCATTTTGCAAACTTGTGGCGTGCTTTGGCCAAAAAGATTGGCATTGAAGTTGAGGTGGTGGGTAAATCAGGTGCTGATACTTGGCGCTGGGGTGTTGATGCATCTGTGATCGAAGAGCGCTTACGCAAAGATACTCAACATGAAATTAAAGCAGTTTGCGTAGTGCATAACGAAACTTCCTCTGGGATTACATCTAATATTGCTGCCGTTCGTAAGGCAATTGATGATGCAAAGCATCCAGCACTATTGCTCGTTGATAGCGTATCTGGCATCGGTTCTGCCAACTATGAACATGATAAATGGGGTGCTGACGTTACTGTTTCAGGTTCGCAAAAAGGTTTGATGTTGCCTCCGGGTATTGGCTTTAATGCCTTGTCACCAAAAGCAATTGAAGCAAGTAAGCACAGTAAAATTCCAAAAGCCTATTTGGCTTGGGATGAAATTTTAGAATCCAATAAAACTGGCTACTGGCCAACTACACCCAGCACCAATCTGATGTACGGTTTGCATGAGGCAATCGACATGATGCAGACAGAAGGCTTGGATGCGATTTTTGCTCGTCATCAACGTTTGGCAGAAGCTTGTCGTCGTGCGGTTGCCGCTTGGGGTCTGGAGAACCAGTGTTTAGATCCCAATGCCTATTCACCAGTGTTGACAGCGATCGTAGTTCCGGAAGGAATGGATGCAGATGTTTTGCGTAAACATGCCCTAGAAAAGTTCAATCTTTCGCTCGGAACTGGCCTTGGTAAGCTCAAAGGCAAGATTTTCCGTATCGGCCACCTTGGTGATTGCAATGAATTAAGCCTCATGGCTGCTTTGAGCGGTGTGGAGATGAGTTTTAGTGCTATCGGCTATAAACCCAAGGCCAGCGGTGTGGTTGCCGCCCAAGAATTTCTAAAATAATCAGTCAGTTGGGAGTAAATGGGGTGCAGGCTAGCGTATTAACTGGCTTGCACCCCTTATAATTCAAGTACTTATAAAGATAGCAGTTTCATCAAATAAAACATATTCGAGACAGAGAGATTAATCATGTTGGCAACTAAACCGTATTTAACCCAGGCTGATGTTCAAAAGATTTTGGATGCAGCTGACAAGCACGCTGCTGCCAATAACTGGGCTGTGACGATTGCTGTCTGTGATGATGGTGGTCACCTATTAGGTTTGATCCGTCGCGATACATGTGCTCCTGTCTCTGCTTACATCGCTCAAGAAAAAGCACGTACTGCTGCAATGGGTAAGCGCGAGAGTCGTGTATACGAAGAAATTATTAATAACGGACGCACTTCCTTTTTATCTGCCCCACATATTTCGGGCATGTTGGAAGGTGGCGTCAATATCGAGGTAAACGGGTTTACCATCGGCGCAGTCGGCGTTTCCGGCGTTAAATCGACTGAGGATGCCGAAACCGCGAAGGCCGGCATTGCAGCCATTCTGTAAGTTACCTTGATAAATACTGTTCCTGAAATAAATTCCCCCACCGGCGCTACTGAGAGTAGCGCCACCCCAGCAACAATTACCTTTGCTGACTTTGGTTTAGATCCAAAGATTCAAAAAGCGGTATCCGAGCAGGGTTATAACACTCCCACTCCGATTCAAGCGCAATCGATTCCGCACGTTTTGGCGGGAAGCGATTTAATGGGCGCGGCTCAAACAGGTACCGGTAAAACGGCTGCTTTTGTACTGCCCATTATTCAAAAGATTCTGCGTCATGCTAGTAGCAGTGCTTCGCCTGCTCGCCATCCGATCCGTGCTTTGGTGTTGACACCGACACGTGAGCTGGCTGTTCAGGTTGCTGAGAATGCAGCGAGTTACTCTAAGCATACCGATCTGCGTGCTGCCGTGGTTTACGGTGGCGTGGATATGAAAGAGCAAGTGGCTACACTGCGTGGCGGTGTAGAGATTTTGATTGCTACCCCAGGGCGCTTGCTTGATCACATTGGTTCTAAAGTAGCGAACCTGTCTCAAGTAGAAATTTTGGTTTTAGACGAAGCCGATCGCATGCTGGATATGGGCTTTTTACCTGACTTGCAGCGCATCATTGATTTGATTCCGGCTCAGCGCCAAACACTATTGTTCTCCGCTACGTTTTCACCTGAGATTAAGAAATTAGCCCAAAGTTATTTGCGTACGCCAGTGACTGTTGAGGTGGCGCGCCAAAATGCTGCGGCAGATACTGTTAAGCAAGTTGTTCATATGGTGGCGAGTGCTGATAAGCAGCAGGCGATTGTGAAAGTGCTTGAAGCACGTACTCGTCAAGGCTTATCTCGCCAGTGCATTATCTTTACCAACAGCCGTTTAGGCTGTGCAAGGCTAGCTCGCTCATTAGAGCGTGATGGCATTAAAGCTGGCGCGATTCATGGTGATAAGAGTCAGGGTGAGCGCACTCTTACTTTGGATGCATTTAAATCTGGAGCGATCGAAGCCTTGGTTGCAACCGATGTGGCTGCTCGTGGTCTGGATATTCCATCGATGCCTTGCGTGATTAATCATGAGTTGCCGTTTAATGCGGAAGATTTTATTCACCGCATTGGCCGTACGGGACGCGCTGGTAGTAAAGGCGATGCCATTGCATTGGTCGATGCTAGTGAAAAACGTTTACTCGACGATATTGAAAAGTTGATGAAGCGCAAGTTGGATATTCAGCCATTGCCTGAGGGCAGTTCACGCCCCGCACCCAGCAGGAATTCGTCGAGATCAGATGCGCCAGCAAAAATGTCAGATCCATTTTTCTACAAGCCTTATGAGCCCAGCGCTGCAGTTAAGCCAGCATCAGAGACTGTAAATCCTACAGAGAAAAAAGTGGGGATTACTCCCGCAAAACCAGCGCTTGGCGCTTTGCTGGGCGGCTTTAAGAAGAAGTAATTTTTCTATCCCAGGCTTGGGTGGCTGCCAAAAGCCACTGTGCAATCGTAGTTTCTTTTCCGTCTGGTAGATCTCTCAGTCCTAAATGCATTGCGGCTTTACGTAACTCTTGTAAAGCCTGCTGCGCATTCTCAGTATGAATGGCGCTTGCCAAAGTTTGCTTGCTGAGTTTTTCGCCATGTTCATCAAGCACCAAGGGTAGGTGCAGGTAGCTCGGAGTTTGATATCCCAAGACTCTTTGCAGATACATTTGTCGTGCTGTGTTGTTTAGTAAATCCGCCCCACGCACAATGTGTGTAATCTTTTGCTCAGCATCATCCACCACGACGGCCAATTGATAGGTAGTCACACCATCCCGGCGATGCAGTACAAAATCCCCCACTTCTCGATTGAGATTTTGTGTTTGTTTACCAAGGACCAGATCTTCAAAATGCATGGTGATCCCTGGTGGCAGAGCAAGTCGCCAAGCCACTTGTGCTGATGATCTTTCTATCTCATCGTAGGTGTCAATTTGATGTGGACGACAGGTTCCCGGGTAGATCATCTCTTGATTGCGGGGAGTCATTACACCACGAGCTTTTAGGACATTTGCAATATCTTGTCTAGAACAGGTGCAGGGATAGATGATTTGGAGCTGATTTAAGCGCTCTAGAGCCTTTTTATAGCGCTCTTGATGTTTAGATTGCCAAGTTGGCTCCTCGTCCCAATTGAGGCCGCAAGCAAGCAATTGGCGCAGGATTTCTTGATCTGCCCCAGAAATACAGCGGGGAGTATCCAAATCCTCAATTCTGAGTAGCCATTTCCCGTGATTTCTACGGGCATCTAACCAGCTTCCCAGGGCGGCAACTAGGGATCCCGCATGAAGCGGGCCAGTGGGCGAGGGGGCAAATCGCCCGCGATAGCCGTCGGCTGGGGGTGAGGGGTTTTTGAAGTTCGGCACAGCTAAAATGATCTCATGGCTTCACCCCGTTTTGTTCATCTGCGCGTCCATTCCGAGTTTTCGATTACGGATGGCGTCGTTCGCATTGACGATGCGGTAGCTGCTGCCGAAAAAGATGGTATGGGCGCCTTAGCCCTCACCGACTTAAGTAATTTATTTGGCCTGGTCCGTTTTTATAGTGCTGCACGCTCTAGCGGTATCAAGCCAATTGCAGGCGCAGATGTTTGGGTTAGCAATCCTCAAGACCCAGATCAACCTCATCGTTTATTGCTCCTCGTTCAAAATCACTCCGGCTACCTCAATTTATGCCAGCTCTTAAGTAAGGCGTCCCTTGAGAATCAATCCCGAGGTCGAGCTGAGGTCGATCTCAAATGGTTTAGCGAACCAGCCTCAAAAGCTGAAGATAAAGCTGCAAAAAGAACACTCTCTTATGGATTAATTGCCCTTTCAGGTGGGCGCTGGGGTGATGTTGGTGCTGCGCTTCTAGCTGGTCAAGAAGATTTAGCTAAAGATGCTGCCAAGCGTTGGGCAAGCTTATTCCCAAATGCTTTTTATATTGAAGTGCAGCGCGGTGGTCATCCTCAGGATGAGCAGCAACTACAGTTGGCTTGCCACCTTGCGAGTGAAATGGATTTACCGATTGTTGCCACACATCCTGTGCAGTTTATGCAGCGTAGTGATTTCACAGCCCATGAGGCTCGAGTCTGTATTGCTGAAGGTGAACTTTTAGGTAATCCTCGTCGCACCAAGAAATTTAATGAAGAGCAATATTTTTTATCTCAAGAGGAGATGGAAAAGCGCTTTGCAGATTTACCAGTCGCACTTGCAAACTCAGTGGAGATTGCCAAGCGCTGTAATCTCTCTTTGACTTTAGGTCAGCCGCGCTTGCCGGATTTCCCAACACCACCAGGTATTACGCTCGACGATTATTTATTACAGCAATCCGAGATTGGTTTGAAGCGCCATATGGAGCGCAATTTTCCTGATCCAGAAGAGCGCGCCAAAGAAGAGGCTCGCTACCATGAGCGCCTCGTCTTTGAAGTGAAGACGATTGCTCAAATGGGTTTCCCAGGTTATTTCCTGATTGTTGCAGACTTTATTAACTGGGCGAAAAATAATGGCGTACCTGTAGGTCCGGGCCGTGGATCTGGTGCTGGCTCTTTAGTTGCTTATTCACTGGGTATTACCGATCTTGACCCACTACGTTACAACCTCCTCTTTGAGCGTTTCTTAAATCCTGAGCGGGTATCGATGCCCGACTTCGATATTGACTTTTGCCAGCATGGGCGAGATCGCGTTATTCAGTACGTAAAAGATAAATACGGAAAAGATGCGGTTAGTCAAATTGCGACCTTTGGAACGATGGCTGCACGCGCAGCAATTCGTGACGTGGGCCGCGTGCTCGAGCAAGGCTATAACTTCGTTGACGGTATCGCAAAATTGATTCCGAATAAGCCGGGTCAGTACATGACTATTGAAATGGCTAAGAAGGAAGAGAAGCAATTAGGCGAGCGTGAAAAGAATGAAGATGAAGTGCGTCAACTGTTGTCTCTCGCACAGCAGTTAGAGGGCATGACCCGTAACGTGGGTATGCATGCGGGTGGTGTATTAATTGCGCCTGGCCGCTTAACTGATTTTTGCCCGCTATATACGCAAGAAGCGAAAGACTCCAAAGACCAAGAGAGTGGTTCCGTCATTAGTCAGTTTGATAAAGATGACGTAGAGGCGATCGGTTTAGTGAAGTTCGACTTCCTGGGCTTAACCACCTTAACGATTTTGGCGGCTGCTGAGAAATGGATTAAGACGCTACACGCCGACCGTAAAGATTGGAATATCGGTGAAATTTTGCTCGATGATCAAAAGGCTTTTGAAGTTTTAAAGAATGCTAATACAGTCGCCGTCTTCCAGCTAGAAAGTCGCGGCATGCAAGGCATGCTTCGCGAAGCTAAGCCTGACCGCTTCGAAGATATTATTGCACTCGTTGCCCTCTACCGTCCTGGCCCAATGGACTTGATCCCAGACTTTATTGAACGTAAGCACGGGCGGCAAAAAGTAGAGTATCCAGATCCTCGGATTGAGCCAGTTCTGCAAGAAACCTACGGCATCATGGTCTACCAAGAGCAGGTGATGCAGATGGCGCAGATGATTGGCGGCTACTCACTGGGTGGTGCAGACATGTTGCGTCGAGCAATGGGCAAGAAGAAGCCTGAAGAGATGGCACAGCATCGTAAGATTTTTAGTGACGGTGCAAAAGCAGGTGGTATTACTGAAGGTAAGGCTAACGAGATTTATGACTTGATGGAGCGTTTTGCAGGCTATGGATTTAATAAATCCCATGCTGCTGCTTATGCGCTCTTGGCATATCAAACTGCTTGGCTAAAGGCCTATTACCCAGCTGAATTTATGGCAGCCAACTTATCGCTCGCAATGGATGACACCGATAAGGTGAAGATTCTGTATGACGATTGTTTGGCAAATAATATTCGCGTGTTCTCACCTGATATCAATACTGGCGTTTATGTATTCACGCCATTACGTGCACCAGATGCTGCACCAGATTCCCCCATTAGCCATATTCGCTATGGTTTGGGTGCCGTGAGGGGAACTGGTGAAGCGGCAATCGACGTGATAGTGAAGGCGCGTGAGTCTGGCGGCCCATTTAAGGACCTGTTTGATTTCTGCGCACGCGTTGATCGGAGGCAGGTGAACCGTCGAGCGATTGAGGCTTTGATGCGTGCTGGTGCTTTTGATAGCTTGTATAAGGACTCCATTCCTGCTGGTGGCAACCCTTACGATATTCGATCCACTCTCTTGGCTTCTCTTGCGCGCGCTATTGAGGCTGCCGAGCAAGCTGAAGCTTCAATTAATCAAGTGAGTTTGTTTGAAGTGGCAGGGGAAGATAATCGTCATTTGCCAGAGCTAGTCCGCGAATTACCGTGGTCTGAAAAGAAACGTCTCCAAGATGAGAAAAGCGCCCTTGGACTGTGTTTGACCGGCCATATGTTTGATGCCTATCGCGACGAGACGGCGCATTTCATTCGCCAGCCATTAGCCAAGGTGACTGAGGGTAAAGATCAGTTGATTGCCGGCATTATTACCTCTGCTCGGATGTTGACTGGTCAGCGTGGCCGCATGATGATTGCAACCATTGATGACGGCACTGCTGCGATTGAAGTGACGCTCTATAGCGAAGTCTATGAACCAAACCGTTCTTGGCTCAAAGAAGATGAGTTGCTAGTGGCCAAGGTCAATATCACTCCCGATAAGTTTTCTGGTGGGGTACGAATTGTTTCTGAGGCAGTGATGGATATTACGGGAGCCCGTATGCGTTTTGCGCGTAACCTTCATCTGTCCATCGATTCGGCCATAGATCTCAAATCCTTACGCAGCCAAATTGGACCTTTCTTGATGAGCAATCGTGTGCGAGATCCCAAGCTAGGGCCTGCAGCAGTCTCTATGCCAAGCGCTAGTGAAGGCATGAAAGGTTTAATGCTGACTGCTGCAGTTACCACTAGTGGTGGAGCCTGCTTGATGCAGTTCCCGGAAGAGTTGCGGATTTATCCAGATGATGCTTGCTTACATAGTTTGAATCAAATTTTGGCAGCTAAGCAATCTAATGTGGTTCAGGTTCAGTACCACTAAGCACGCATTTTTTATTTCTTTGTCGCGCTTTGCAATGCTTCGATTACTTGGTTGGGGTCTAGCTGGTCCAAGCACTCGCTATTGCTACTTGCACGATCCTCACAGCCTGCTTTTCGGCAGGGAACGCATTCACCAGGCCCTTGTAGGATTGTGACATTACCAACCGTCTGCGAGCGAGCTCGTAATTCATAGGGTTGTTCGCCAATAAAACCGTTAGGCCAAGGCCCAAAGTTAGTGGGTGGTGTTGGACCAAATAGAGCAATGGTGGGTGTATTGCATGCAGCTGCTAAGTGCGTGATAGAGGTATCTACCCCAACATAAGCTATCGCTCCACGAATTAGCGTTCCCGCCTGTGGGATAGTGAGTTGGCCCGCAGTATCTACAACCTGTTTACGGGTTTCCTCATCGAGCAATGAAAGAATATCTTGATTGAGTTGTAGATCTTGCTTAGCCGGGGATGCGCTCAGCACCAGTTGCCAGCCTTGCTTTGTGATCCATGTGAGCAATGTTTGCCAATACGCAAGTGGCCAACGCTTATATGCGGTTAAAGGCCCAGGGTGAACTACTACATAAGGTGAGTGCAGTTGGCTGGCAATACTGGGTGTGACTGGGTCACCGGCCGGTGCACTTACTGAAATAGGTTTATTGAATAAGTCTAGCGGTTTTCGATAGAAGATCTCGAGCAGACGAAGCTTTTCGGTGATGACGTGTTGTGCAAAATAATCTACGTCAACAGTATGTAGGCTAATCGCCTTTTTCCAGGCATTTTGTTTATCACTCTTACTTTTCTTGGCTTTATCTTGTTCCGTGTGACCTTGGGGGTGGCCGCCCAATACACCCACACGGTGATGAGATGCTACTAGGCCATAGAAGTAGGCGCGATCACTAGGTTGTGTAACCACTGCCAAATCATAACGTTGAAACAGTCTGAAAAATAAAGTGAGATATTCCCTAAACTTGGGACGATCTGAAGTTTCAATGATCTGGGCAATATCGGGATTGCCTTTGAGCATCTCGAGCTTACTGCGGTAGCCTAGAAAGTGAAACTCCGCATCTGGCCACAATTCCCGCGCTTGTGAAATGAGCGGTGTGGTGACAAGGACATCCCCAATTTGGCGAGTCGCGATAAATAAAACTTTTTTGGGTTTTAGTGCTGAGAATGCAGTCATGGGGCTAATGTAACTCAATCCTACCGAGCTTTTGCCAGAATTTTTTCACGGACGCGACGCGCATTTTCTGCAGCATTAGATTGATCGTTGATGCGGTGGTAGAGGTGCAAGACTTCAGTTGCCCAGGATCCGGATTTACGAATCAAACCTGTGTTTTGAAGTCTGAAAACAAAATCAGCATCCTCGTGACCCCAGCCTGTCATGGTTTCATCAAAGCCACCAATAGCTAAGGCATCACTCTTCCAGCAGGCCATATTGCAACCTTTAATACGGCGCCAGACAAATTTTTTATAGTTGCGCCAGGCACCATCACCCAACTTAATTTTGAGGGGCCAATACTTGTTGATGCCATCAGATAGTCGATAGCTTAATAAGTTTTCAGTGAATTTCCTGAAATCCCAGTGTGGCCATGAAAGTAGTACTTTGCTGAGTTTGTCGTTCAGCAAGACACGGCTACCCGTTACTAGATGGTTCGCCTGAGACAGTACACGATGTTGTGCAATAAAGTCTGGCTGAACAACGCAATCGCCATCGAGAAATACGAGATAGTCACCGTGCGCCGCTTGAATTCCTTGATTGAGAATACGGGTCTTACGAAATCCATGATCTTCTTGCCAGAGATGAGTAATGTTTACTGGGAAATTTTTCTGGGTTATTTCTATGAGATCTCTGGTGTCAGTAGTGGAGCCATCATCGGCAATGATGATTTCAAAATCTAAATCTGTTTGAGTGCTAAGTGACTCAAGACAGAGTTTGAGAGCTTGCGGCCAGTTATAGGTCGCCAGAAGGATGGAGATCATTTGCTGAGAGAATTATTGGAGTTTGCTTCTTGGTGTAATTGCCATAACTTCATGTAGCGATAGTAGGTTCCTTGGCCATTCGAGATTGCTAATGCAAAACCCTGAGGACCGTCTAAGAAACCAAGACGTATGAAGTAGGTGCGAATAAAAGCCCAGACACCATGAAGTACTGCAGTTAATGGGCTACTTTTTTTGCCTTTCGAAAATGCTTGCTTTGCTGAAGCTGTTGAATATCGATCTAGCTTCTGGAGCACTTGCGAGTAGTTCATGAAGCTGAAATGCAGCATTGGATTTTCTAGCTTGGCCACTTGTCCGACTGGAATCAGTCGCTCATGAACTAGATCATCCGAGAAGCGGGCAGTACCGCGCTTAAACAATCGATCTACATAATCCGGACTCCAGCCGGAATGCCGAATAAAGCGACCGCAATACCAAGATAGACGTGGAATTGCAAAACAGTCAACATGAGCCGAGTGATGAATAGCAGTCAGAATCTCACTTCTGAGGTCTGGGGTCAGGCGCTCATCAGCATCCAGAGAGAGTACCCACTCGCTAGTTGCCAGGTCCAAAGCGCGATTCTTTTGAGGCCCAAATCCAGCCCAATCCGCCGGCTGGCTAATGACGGCCCCATAGTTTTTAGCAATCTCTAGGGTTCTATCGGTGCTAGTTGTATCTACCACCACAATTTGCTGGGCAATCCCTTCTAGGGAGGCCAAACAATCGGCCAAATTGGCCTCTTCATTGCGAGTAATGAGTATGACGGATAAGGTGGGCATAATTCATTATATGAATGCTCAAGACCGTATCGCCCTAAATCGCTTAATTCAGTACCTTAAGCCCCATATTGGCTTGATTATTGGCTCTATATTGGCTATGGCGCTGGTTGCTGGCGCCGAAACCTCTATGCCGGCCCTCATGAAGCCTCTGCTAGATCGTGGTTTCACTGGCCAGATGGATCAAAAACTCTGGTTGGTTCCAGTTTTCTTGGTCGGCTTGGCTTTTGTGCGAGGGATGGCGCAATTTTTGTCTAGCTATCTTCTCAATCGCGTTATCAATGCCGTTTTACTGAAGATGCGTATGCAGATGTTTAAGGCATTACTGCATTCAAGCACTACGTTCTTCCAAAAGAACTCTGCATCGAGCTTAATTAACGCGGTAGTTTTTGAGGTAAATAATGCCCTCTCCATTATGGGCGGCATGTTAATTAGTTTGGTGCGCGATTCTCTTACTGTAATTGGATTAATTGGCTACTTGATTTACCTAAATTGGCAACTGACATTAGTGGTGTTAATGATTTTTCCAATCATCGCTTTCATCATTGGAAAGATTAATAAACGTTTGCGCTCATTGAATCGTGAGCAGCAAACAATGACCAGTGAGCTTGCTTACATTGTTGAAGAGGCAGCCGCAGGATATAAGATCGTGAAGGTACATGGTGCCGAAGAGTTCGAGATGGGTCGCTTTATGGAAAAAGCAGATCGTCTTCGCCGATTCGCCTTAAAATCAGCGGTTGCTGGTGGCTTAAATCAGCCAATCACCCAGCTCATTGCTTCTATGGCGCTGTCGATCGTCTTGGTCATCGCCTTGATGCAGTCGTCCACCGAAGGAACTACGGTTGGCGGCTTTGCTGCTTTTATTACTGCTATGTTGTTGGTGATTTCGCCGATTAAGCATCTAGCTGATATTAATCAGCCCTTACAGCGCGGCTTAACTGCTGCGGAAATGATCTTCTCCCTCATGGATCAACCCTTCGAAGAAGATGAATCCCGCAAACAGAATATGAAGCCTCTGGCCAAAGCCAAGGGCGCAATTCGGTTTGAAGATGTTGGATTTTCTTATCAACAGGAAGCTGGACGTAAAGATGCCCTCACTGGTGTGAATTTAAATATCAAGCCTGGTGAAGTGGTTGCTTTTGTAGGGCCCTCTGGCGGCGGTAAATCTACGCTGGTCAATTTATTGCCACGTTTCTTTAAGCCGACTAGTGGACACATTTTCTTGGACGAGATTCCGCTTGAGGATATTGTTCTTGCAGATGTGCGCAAGCAAATAGCTTTTGTAAGTCAGGACGTGATTTTATTCAATGAGAGTATTGCGGCAAACGTAGCCTATGGTGCCACTTCTGAGGATGGCATTGATCGTGGGCGTGTCATCGAAGCGCTTGAGGCGGCAAACTTATCTGCGCTCATGAAAGAAATGCCTGAGGGTATTGACACGCAAATTGGTGATAACGGTAATCGTTTGTCGGGCGGTCAGCGTCAGCGTTTAGCTATCGCAAGAGCTATTTATAAAGATGCGCCTATTTTGATTTTGGATGAAGCTACCTCGGCACTCGATTCTGAATCAGAACGTCAAGTACAGGATGCTTTAGAGCGTTTGATGGCAGGCAGAACCACTTTAGTTATCGCTCATCGCCTGTCAACTATTGAGCATGCCGATCGGATTGTGGTGTTAGAGCATGGCCATGTGATTGAAAATGGCTCACACGAAGAATTGATTGCAAAAGATGGCTTGTATGCCAATTTGCATCGCATTCAGTTTTCGAATGCTTAATCAATGATTAACTGAGGACGATATCGTATTGTTCTTGGCGGAAGCTGCCTTCCGCCTGTAGTTTGATTGGCTTAGCAACAAAGTCACCTAGCTGTGCCAAAAACTGATTCTCTTCCTCAAGGAAGAGGTCAATCACATCAGGTGCGGCAACGATTCTAAATTCTCGGGGGTTAAATTGGCGATGTTCGCGCACAATCTCCCGCAAAATCTCATAGCAAACGGTTTGCGCAGTTTTGATTTCACCTTTGCCTTGGCACGTAGCGCATGGCTCGCAGGTGATATGGGCAAGGGATTCGCGGATACGTTTACGAGTCATCTCCACTAGACCTAGTGAAGAGAAGTCATTTACCGAGGTGCGAGCATGATCGCGTTCTAAATTGCGATTGAGTTCATGTAAAACCGATTCCTGGTGGTCTTTGCTCAGCATGTCAATAAAGTCGATGATGATGATGCCACCAAGATTACGTAAGCGCAGCTGACGGGCAATAGCCTGAGCAGCTTCAAGATTGGTTTTAAATACGGTGTCATCCAGGTTACGTGCGCCTACATAACTTCCGGTATTGACATCAATCGTAGTCATGGACTCTGTTTGGTCGATCATCAGGTAGCCGCCCGATTTGAGATCAACTCTTCTACCCAGTGCTTTATTGATTTCAGCATCGACATCAAATAAATCAAAGAGGGCACGCTCGCCGCGATGTAGTGTGAGCTTGTCCAATAGGTTTGGCATATATAGCATAGCAAACCCTTTAAGCTTTTCAAAGTTCTCTGCTGAGTCCACCCGAATTTCTGTAGTTTCTTCGCTAGCAAGGTCACGTAATACGCGTTCAGCCAGACTGAGATCCTGATATAGCAAGCTAGGCGCGGATTTGTGATTGACTGCCTCACGAATCTTTTCCCAGGTTGTGCGCAGGTAATGCATGTCGTGCTTAAGCTCAGTATCACTGGCATCTTGCGCGCTAGTACGCACAATGATCCCACCTTTTTCGTCGGCAGGCATGAGTCCTGTAAGACGAGCCTTGATAGCTTCCCGCTCTTCTGGTTGATCAATTCTTTGGGATACGCCAATATATTTCTCGGTAGCTGCATCTGTTCCAGCTGGCGGTAAATAAACCAAGTTCCGGCCAGCGATACTCAGTTGGGTGGTAAGACGTGCACCTTTGGTTCCTAAAGGATCTTTCAGAACTTGAACTAGAACATTCTGGCCTTCAAAGAGTAGTTTTTCAATTTGAGCTTGAGGGTTATTTTGAGTGATGTCGGCGACATGCATAAATGCAGTGCGCTCTAAGCCGATTTCAATGAAGGCGGACTGCATGCCAGGCAGAACCCGTACAACTTTTGCTAAATAGATATTGCCAACAATGCCACGTTGACGGGTACGCTCGATCTGAAGCTCTTGAACAGCACCTTGCTGAATGAGTGCCACCCGTGTTTCTTGGGGGGTGATATTGATCAGAATCTCTTCATTCATATGCGGGCAACTTTAGCGAAATCTAATAATTGGTTAACTTCGAAGATGGGTAATCCCATGATACCGCTATAGCTACCTTTAATTGAGGGAATAAAAGCCCCACCAAGACCTTGAATACCATATGCTCCAGCCTTACCAAAAGGTTCACCACTCTGAATATAGCTCTCAATTTGTGCTTCAGTTAAGTGGGCAAACTCCACCTCAGATGCTTGTATAAAGCACAGGGGATTTGTTTTGGGATCAATTGTGAGTACCACTGCAGTTAAAACCTCATGTACTTTGCCACTGAGCATTTTTAGAATACGCACAGCATCAGAAGCGTCATTCGGTTTCCCAAGAATTTCACCATCTGGATTACCAGGTAGGCTGACGGTAGTATCTGCACACAAGATGGGTGCCCAAGGTTTACCGCTGTTTTGCCACCTGGCTAAGGCAATGGCACTTTTGGCAAAGGTAACTCTCTCAACGTAAGCATGTGCCTTTTCATTGGGTAGCGGCACTTCAAGTGTTTCGGTATCTTCACCCGGCTCTGCAATGAGCATCTCAAATTTGATGCCAATTTGTTTGAGTAACTCTTGGCGTCGCGGGCTTTGTGAGGCAAGGTAAATATAAGAAAACATGAATGACTTACTCGCGGTGATAAGGGTGGCCTTGCAAAATAGTCCAAGCTCGATAGAGCTGCTCAACCAATAAGACTCTTGCCATAGCGTGTGGCAGAGTGAGGCTTGAGAGACGCCACATCGCTTGAGTATTCTCCTTAAGACTGGGATCGAGTCCATCGGCACCACCAATCAAAAAAGTAATATCAAAACCTTCTTGTCGCCAGCCAGCCAACTGGGTAGCTAGATTTTGTGTAGTTTGATCTTTGCCGCGCTCATCAAGTGCAATTACCCGAGAGCCTTTCGGAATAGCTGCTGCAATCTTGATTGCCTCTTTGGCTGGGCTGAGATCAGGTTTAATCTCTTTGATTTCAATGCTGCAATCTGCGGGCATGCGCTTAATGTAATCATGGGTTGCTGTTGCAACCCATTCTGGCATTTTGTGACCAACAGAAACAATCGTTAAACGCATTGTTAAGAATTTACTCTTCGTCGTCTGGTTCGCTTGCCTTCACCAGCCCCTTGTCAGCTGCAAGCTTCACTCGAACAGGTTTAGCTCCCCACATGCCTTCAAGCTGGTAGTAAGCACGTAATGCAGGCTGCAAAATATGAACTACGATATCGCCGCAATCGACCAGCACCCACTCGCCAGTCTCCAGACCTTCAACAGAAATCACTTCCCCACCTTTAGCGTTGACAGCCTCTTTAACTGACATAGCCAACGATCTAGTCTGGCGATTAGAGGTGCCGGTGGCGATGATGACGCGATCAAATAACTCGCTGAGCTTAGTGGTGTCATAAACGCGAATATCTTGTGCTTTGACATCTTCGAGAGCATCAATCACGACACGTTGTAATTTTGTTAAGTCCATAGTTTCTTTAATATTTTTCTGAGTTTTTTGTATATAAGGGTGATCTTAGCCTGATTACTTGTACAGACCTAAATTTGTAATGATTTCTAAAGCGTGAGCGGGAATCTGCTTAAATGCAATTTCCTCACGAGATGCGCTTTTAAGTTGATTTCGAAGTTCGGTAGATGAAAGGTCAACCGATAGGCTGTTATCCAAGTAGATGCGTCCAAAAGGAATTTTTGCAAGGGCGTCAGCATAAATACATTGATGCTTTTCTAGTAAGTCCTGCACTTCAGGGCTTATTTCTGCAGAAAGTGAATGGTGGGGCCTGCTGGCCACTGCCAAATTCAGATAATTCAGTAATTGATCCCAAGAATTCCAGGTTGGTAGGTTCAGAAGAGTATCGGCTCCCATTAGCCAAGTCAGGCTAATCTGGGGTCCAAAATGCTTCCTGAGAGCTTTGGCTGTATCAAGTGTGTAGCTTGGACCTGCTCGATCCATTTCTATGCGATCAGTACTAATTTGCGTTGCTAAATTCTGCTTTAGAAATTCAATAGCTAAATCGATGCCAGCCGCTTCGGTCATCTGAAAGCGAAGCTCAGAAGGGGTAATGCTAGATTCTTTTTGCCAGGGCTCCCCGCTGGGAACGAGCAACAATTGGTCAAGATGCAAGATTTTTGCAAAATGGGTTGCTAGTTTGATATGGCCAAGATGAGGTGGGTCAAACGTACCGCCTAGAATGCCAATTTTTTTTAGGGTAACCAAATGTTCTGAGATCATTTAGGCAAGCCAGTCGCGCGGCTTAAGGTAGTAGTCGTACAACTTTGCCTCTGGCGTACCTGGCTTTGGTTGCCAGTTGTACCACCACTGCACTACGGGTGGCATAGACATTAAAATAGATTCTGTCCGTCCGCCAGAGTGCAGACCAAATATGGTTCCTCGATCGAATAACAAGTTGTACTCTACGTAACGACCACGACGGTATTCTTGAAACGCTTTTTCTTCGGGCGTAAAGCTATCTTGATAACGACGCGACACAATCGGTAAGTAAGCATTTATAAAGGCATCGCCAACAGCACGGGTCATGGCAAAACTTTGCTCAAAACCCAGTTCATTGAAGTCGTCAAAGAACACGCCGCCAATACCGCGGGGCTCTTCACGATGTTTGAGATAAAAATATTCATCGCACCATTTTTTGAATCGTGGGTGTAGCTCTTTGCCAAATGGGTCTAATGCATCTTTAGCGGTTTGATGGAAGTGTTTGCAGTCCTCATCAACGCCATAGTAGGGGGTAAGATCAAAGCCGCCTCCAAACCACCAAACTGGCTCCTTATCGGGAGCTTGTGCAATAAAGCAGCGCACATTCATATGGGTGGTTGGTACCTTGGGATTATTTGGATGAAACACCAGAGAAACACCCATGGCCTCAAAGCTACGTCCAGCAACTTCGGGGCGATGGTGTGATGCTGAAGGAGGCATTTGATCGCCGCGAACATGAGAAAAGCCCACGCCACCTTTTTCTAATATATTGCCGCCATCTAAAGTACAAGTACGCCCATAACCCCGCAGCTTGCTATCCTCCGGCTTCTCCCAGGCATCCACTGCAAATACTTTGCCATCGAGTGCACTCATTGCAGTAGTGATGCGATCTTGCAGACCTAAAAAGTAAGTCTCTAATTCTGCGATATTAATTTGAGTTTGTTCAGTAGATGACAAGGATGAAAAGTCCTTCGTAGTTAGAGTTATTTCACTGCCCGATAGCCAATATCTTTGCGATATTGCTTGCCATCGAAATTGATCTGAGCAATCGCTTCATATGCTTTTTGTTGCGCACCGCGAACGGTATCCGATAGGCCTACGACGCACATGACGCGACCACCAGAGGTGACCAGTTTCCCATCTTGCAACTTAGTCCCAGCATGAAAAGTCAATTGATCTTCGGTATCAGTAGGGATGCCTGTAATCACATCACCATTGCGTGGAGTATCAGGATAGTTGTGAGCTGCCAGTACCACGCCTAGAGCGGTACGGCGGTCCCACTCAAGCTCCACCTCATTGAGTGTGCCATCAACAGCATGATCTAGTGCGTTTACAAGATCGCTGCGCAGGCGCGCCATGATGGGCTGTGTTTCTGGGTCACCCATGCGGCAATTAAATTCTAAAGTCTTGATCTTTCCATCAGGGGAAATCATGAGCCCTGCATAGAGGAAGCCAGTGTATGGAATACCATCTGCTTCCATACCTTTAACTGTAGGCATGATGACCTCGCGTAAGGCACGCGCATGAATTTCTGGGGTAACCACTGGAGCAGGGGAGTAAGCACCCATGCCGCCGGTATTGGGGCCTTGATCAGCATCTAGTAAGCGTTTGTGATCTTGGCTCGTGGCTAGAGCTAAAACATGTGTGCCATCTACAAGAACGATAAAGCTGGCTTCTTCACCAGTCAGAAATTCTTCAATGACAACGCGTGCTCCGGCATTACCCAGCTTGTTATCGGCCAGCATCATGTCGACAGCCCCATGAGCTTCTGCCAAATCCATTGCCACAACTACGCCTTTGCCGGCGGCTAGACCATCCGCCTTAATAACGATCGGTGCGCCTTTAGCATCAATGTAAGCATGTGCTTCTAACGCATTTGAAAAAGTCTGATACTCCGCTGTCGGAATGCCATGACGTTTCATGAACGCCTTAGAGAAATCTTTAGAAGACTCTAATTGAGCGGCTAGCTGAGTAGGTCCAAAGATGCGCAAGCCATGGTTGCGAAAGACATTTACGATACCGGCAGCCAGTGGTGCCTCAGGGCCCACTACGGTGAGGTGAATTTTTTCACGCTCAGCAAAGTCTGCTAATTCTTGAAGGTCGGAGATCGGGAGGTTTTGGATGCCGGCTACGGTTTGTTTTGCAGTGGCTGTGCCGCCATTGCCTGGTGCCACATATACAGTTTGCACTTGTGGAGATTGCGCTAGCTTCCATGCCAATGCATGTTCACGACCACCAGAACCAATTAAAAGAATTTTCATAAAGTACTAAAAGATGTATTAATAAGTAGTGTTAAAAAGCTAATCGATTACAAAGAGGCGTTTGTAAATACTTCTTGGACGTCATCCAAGTTTTCTAGCGCGTCTAACAGTTTTTGCATGCTCTCCGCTTGATCACCTGCGAGCTCAGTTTCCGTTTCGGGGCGCATTGTTACTGTTGCTAGCTCTGCTTTTAAACCGGCCTGATTGAGTGCGTCCTGTACCTTAGGAAACTCAGGCACTGGGGTGAGCACCTCAAGTGAGCCATCATCATGAGTGATGACATCCTCTGCGCCAGCATCTAGCGCGATCTCCATCAGCTGATCTTCATTGGTGCCTGGGGCAAACAACATCTGACCACAGTGTTTGAACATAAAGGCAACCGAACCTTCGGCGCCCATATTGCCACCATTTTTTGCAAATGCATGGCGTACTTCAGCAACAGTGCGGGTGCGGTTATCCGTTAAGCAATCAACAATAATGGCCGCACCGTTGTGGCCGTAACCTTCGTAACGAATTTCTTCGTAGTTAACACCTTCCAAAGAACCAGTACCACGCTGAATTGCGCGCTGCACATTGTCATTAGGCATATTGGCATCCTTGGCCTTATCGATCGCAAGGCGCAAACGCGGGTTCGTAGCGATATCGCCACCGCCCAATTTGGCTGCAACTGTGATTTCTTTAATAAGTTTGGTCCAAATCTTGCCGCGCTTTTCGTCTTGACGTCCTTTGCGGTGCTGAATGTTGGCCCATTTCGAATGGCCGGCCATGCGGGTAAGTCCTTTTGAGTAATGTGGCTTGAAGAGCCTATTTTAAGGTCTTCTGAGGCTAAGAAAGGGAGTCCTACAACATTTTTGTTACACTCTCACCTCTTAGTAAGCTTCAATGCAGTATCTCCACTGCAAACACCTGCCCCGGTGATGGAATTGGTAGACGTGCCGGACTCAAAATCCGGTGCCGCAAGGCGTGGCGGTTCAAGTCCGCCCCGGGGCACCATCTCAAGTAGGCTCTTATCCACGCCTAGAGATGCTCTAAATATTAAATCTCGTAAGTTTCTGACTCACTATTCATCGCTTGCTCAACGATTTTCTTAGTGAGCGTGGGTGAGAATAGTTCGATGAAGGTATACACAAAAGAGCGTAAGTAAGCCCCTTGCTTGACGCCAAGATGCGTTACGTTGCTGCCAAATAGATGGCTAACCGAAATGACTCGCAGATTACGATCTCGATCTGCGTCATATGCCAAGCCAGCCACGATACCCACACCCATTCCTGTTTCTACATAAGTCTTGATCACATCCGCATCAATTGCCTCCAAAATAATATCGGGGCTGAGGTTACGTTGTGCAAAGGCAGCATCAATCTTGCTACGACCTGCAAATGCTTTGTCATAGGTAATTAGCGGGTACTTCGCAATTTCTTCAAGGGTGATTGTGGATTGATTGAGGAGTGGGTGACTTAGTGGAACCATGATGACGTGGTGCCACTGGTAGCCTGGAAGTGCCAGCACACCTGGGGTGTTGGCAATGCCTTCGGTGGCAATTGCGATATCGGCACGATCATGAATGAGCAGATCTGCAATTTGACCTGGGCTCCCTTGTTGAATACTGACTCGTACCTTTGGAAAGCGTTTTGTAAATTCAGTCAGTACTTTAGGTAAGGCATAACGAGCCTGAGTGTGGGTGGTGGCAATCACAAAGTTACCCTGATCTTGGCTGGCAAAGTCCTTACCCACACGCCTTAGGGTCTCTACTTCATCTAGTATTCGCTCAATGGAAACGAGGATGCGCTTGCCTGGCTCTGTAAGTGAGCGAATGCGTTTGCCGTGGCGTCGGAATATTTCTACGCCAAGCTCATCTTCAAGCTCAATAATGGCTTTGGATACCCCGGGCTGAGAGGTAAAAAGCGCCTTGGCAGCAGAGGTGAGGTTAAAGTCCTGTCTTACGGCTTCACGAACAAATCGAAATTGGTGCAAATTCATAAGGATTCCATTCTTTATATCAACTGCGATATAGAAATCAAATTCTATATGATTTTTAGGTATTAAGCTTTAGATACCCAACGTAAACCTACCATCGCCAAAATGAAATACACCAATGGGGGCGTGATGGCAGTTAGCAATTCGGGCCATGACCCTAAAAGACCCACATTTGAAAATAGGGAGTTAAAGAGCTGGAAGCTCATGCCTAGCATGATCCCGCCGAATACCTTAATACCAACACTACCCGCCCGAACCTTAAGGTAGGCAAATGGCAACGCCAGCGCCAGCATGACGAAGATTGTAAATGGATAAATTACTTTTTTCCAAAAGGCAATGGAGTGCCTTTGCACATCTTGTTTGTTATCTGTTAAGTGAGAAATGAAGCGACCCAAACTAAAGATCGACATTTTTTCTGGGCTGACCAAAAGTACGCTCAAAATTTGTGGTGTGACTTCAGAATTTAGACTGATTATCGGATGCACAATAGTTTGCGCTGAATAGACTGGGTTGAGTGGGTCTGCCTGCTTGGTTTCTTTAAAGCGAGTTTCGGTGACGTCATCTAATATCCAAGTTCCAGTTTGATCAAAGCGTCCAGATACTGCGCTTCGAATGGAGAGGAGGCGATAGGCATCATCAAACTCATACATGCGAATATTTTTGATTTCATTGTCTTGTTCAATTTTGCCAACGTTGACATAACGAACTCCCGGCCTAATTGGCCCGCTACCATCTTCATCACGCAAACGATCTTTTACCCACACTCCAGTTTTAAATTGCGAGCTATAGGATGAGCCCAAAGCCTTCATACGAATTTGATCAGACAGGTTTTCGGTGTAAGGCCCAAGCCACTCACTCATCACCAGCGTAGCAATTACCAAGGGTAGTGAAATCTTCGCGAGAGTCGTTAAGCCCCTGCGCATATCTAATCCAGCAATGCGTAAGATGGTGAACTCGGATTGACTTGCTAGCATTGCAAATACGTAGATACTTCCAATCAAACCAGCGATGGGAATAATTTCAGAAATGCGGCTTGGTGCTTTCAACAAAACATGCAGCAGGGCCAATGGTAAGGTGTATTGACCTTTGACTGAGCCAAGCTCACTGAGGATGTCAAAAAATAAAAACAGTGCAACTAAAGCAAACAGAATGAAGCCAAAAGCCGCATAAATTTGCCTAGCTAAATAGCGTTCAAAAATATAAGGGAAAAGATATTTCATCTATTAGCCAAGAACGCGGGTAGCTGACGGCGCCACCATTTCAGCGATGGATTAATACGATTACGAATGAGTAAAAAAGCGATGCCAAAAGCGAGGACATGTATGGGCCAAGCCGCTACCCAAACATTCACCTTGCCTTGCGACACAAAGTTTTGTGTGAGGTTTAAGAGGTTGCTGTAAATGAGGTATATCAACACCGCATAAAACATAGCTGTGTAATTGCCTAACCTTGGATTGACATAGGCAAGCGGGATCGCTATTAATACAAGCCCAAGTGCCATGAGGGGTAGACCGATCCTCCACAGTAATTCAGCGCGATTGGGATTAACGGCGGCCGCATTGGGATCATTTAATAACTCAGATACGGATTTTTCTCGGTCACGCGGCGCTGGATCGAGTGCACTCTTGTTTTGGATGTGGGTACTATATTGTGCGAACTCCAAAATCCTAAAATCAGCTTGCGTTGGCACTCCTTCATAGCGCCGGCCATTATTGAGCACTATGGATTTACCACCACCCTCAGCATTCTCAATAAATCCTGTAGAGGCAACGGCGACACTTAAGCGACCATTTTTGGTTTCTGCGGCAAAGATATTTTTTACTTCGCTTTTATCAACATCCAACTCTTCAATGAAAAATACGCGCTCTGCTTTAGCTGATTCTCTAAACTGACCTGCTGCAACCATAGAGACATCACTTCGTTGCTGAAAGCGCTGGCTAATGAGGGTGGATTCACGGTTAGCCCAAGGCCAAACAAAGAGGGCTAAGAGCGCAATGATGACGATTAGCGGTGCTGCAAAGCGCAGGATGGGTCTAATGAGGCTGGCAATACTGAGGCCGCTAGCAAACCAAACAATCATTTCTGAATCTTTGTACCAGCGTACAAGCACCATGAGAACAGCCACAAAGAGGGAGACTGTCAGAAGAACAGCCATATAGCCCAGAGTGGCTAGTGCAATGAGGACGAGCGCATCCTCTGGATTGACGGCACCATTAGCTGCAAAGCCCAGAATTCGGATAACTAGAGTGGTAATCATGATGGTAACCAGGATCAAAAAAACGCCACCAGTCGTAAAACTGAGTTCGCGGCGAAGGGCTTGGTGAAAAATCATGAATAAATGGTGAGTTCACTGTTATTGGCTCACTCAAGATGTGAACCTGCATCTCGGAGGATAATGGATAAATACGCATTTTTTCCCTTGAATTGACTTAAAAATACCTCAAGACATCATGACTATCCAATTTAGCACCAAGATTTTCGCGCAAGCCGATCTGAATAACCCTAAGCAGCTCAAAGCCAACTTAGCCACTTTATTGGCGCAGAGCTCAGACTGCTTAGTTTTGGCCTATTCAAAGGCGGACTTAGATGCTTTAACTGCAGCCAAATCCAAATCTGGACTTTTAGTCGAGCTAGATCGTCTGCTTGGCGGTTCTGTCGCTCATGCCAATCTCGTTGGTGATCTCGATGCTCAGCAGGCTTCTACCTGTGTGATTCGTGCTGAAAAGTCTTGGGCCACATCTGGTGTGAAAGTAAAACGCATTCTCTTAGTGTCTTTGGGTGACATTGCTCCAGCTAGTGCATGTAGCTTGAACTCATATTCAAAAATTGCGCGCGCCGCATTGAAGCAGCTTAGCGGCGGCTCCATTCAAAGTGCTTTGTGGTTTATTCCGAGTTTCGCTCTGGGCCATCGCGCGGAGTTCATTGTCGAAGAAGTGCGCTTGACCATTCAATATGCTGGTGACCAGGCGTATCGCTTTGGGGTTCGTCAACCGGCGATGAAGTTCAAGGCTAAGGATAAAGCCGATACATTTAACCATCTTACTTTTGCGGGAAATAATGCTTGCGCTAAAGAGCTCAAGGCTGCAGTTCCAGAGGGCGCTGCGATGGTTGAGGGTATGAACTTAGCTAAAGACTTAGGTAACCTGCCTCCGAATATCTGTACGCCAACTTATTTAGGTAAGGCAGCTCAGGGCTTAAGTAAAAAGACGGGATTAAAGGTTGAGGTTTTAGGTCGAAAGCAAATTGAAGCCTTAGGTATGGGCTCATTTTTATCTGTAGCCCAAGGTTCAGATACGCCGCCACAATTTATTGTGATGCGTCACCTCGGCGGCAAAGTAGGTGAGGCACCGATAGTGTTGGTGGGTAAGGGCATTACCTTTGACACTGGTGGTATTTCTCTTAAGCCGGGTGAGGCGATGGATGAGATGAAGTACGACATGTGCGGTGCAGCCTCCGTGATTGGCACGATGTACGCTACAGCTTTAATGAAGTTGAAAAAGAATGTCATTGGCGTGATCCCCACTTGTGAAAATATGCCATCTGGTAATGCCACTCGCCCTGGCGATATTGTGAAGAGCATGTCGGGGCAAACGATTGAGATTCTCAATACCGATGCTGAGGGTCGCTTGATTCTGTGCGATGCTTTAACTTATGTTGAACGCTTCAAGCCTAAAGCGGTGATTGATGTGGCTACCCTGACTGGTGCCTGCATCATTGCATTAGGCCATGTACATAGCGGCGTGTTCTCTGATGATGAGGGTTTAGTCAACGCACTCACAAAGGCAGGTCATGCCTCTTTAGATACTGTATGGCGTTTGCCATTGGATGCGGCTTATCACGAGCAGCTGAAATCCAACTTTGCAGATGTAGCCAATATTGGTGGGCGTCCAGCAGGGAGCGTGACGGCGGCTTGTTTCTTATCGCGCTTCACTGAAAAATATAAATGGGCTCACTTAGATATCGCCGGCACTGCTTGGAAGAGTGGCGCTGCCAAAGGTTCAACTGGGCGCCCAGTGCCTTTGCTCGTGAATTACCTACTAGAGCAGAAGTAATTCATGGCTCGGATTGATTTTCATAGCAATGTGAGCGATAAGCTGGAATATGCTTGTCGCTTAACGCGCAAAATCTGGAGCGCTACGCCCGTTGGGGAGTCTGTTCGCAATATCGTGATGGTAGGCGAGAAAGCAGATCTCAAAAGCTTAGATGAGCTGCTGTGGGCATTTAGTGCAACAGATTTTTTGCCGCATTGCTTGATTGAAGATGAAACAGCAATCGATACACCTATTTTGCTGACAGATGATTTTCTGTCACCCGCTTTATCTCACCTTCCGCATGCAGATGTGCTGATTCATTTGGGTATGCGTATGCCTTCTGACGTTCCAGGTTTACTTGCTCGCTTCCCTCGCATCGTTGAGGTTGTGACTGTTGATGAAGCAGAGCGCCTTGCTGGTCGTGAGCGCTATAAAGCCTATCGTGACTTAGGCCACGAGTTGCATAACTTCGATCAATCTAAAGCGTAATGATCATTCGCCTCTCAGCATGTTGATTCATCCCGAATTTGATCCTGCCGTAATCCGAATTGGCTCATTTGCCATTCACTGGTATGGCTTGATGTATCTCTTAGCGTTTGCTCAATTTTTGTTGCTGGGTCGTTTGCGTATACGTGCTCCGCGATATCAATCCATAGGGTGGTCATATAAAGACCTTGAAGATCTTTTGTTTGTTGGTGTTTTAGGCGTAGTAATTGGTGGACGTTTAGGTTACACCCTGTTTTACATGCCAGGCTACTACTTCGCAAATCCTCTGAGCATCTTCAAGATTTGGGAAGGCGGTATGTCTTTTCATGGTGGGCTCTTGGGTGTTTTGCTTGCTTTGCTCTGGTTTGCTTATCGCCGCAAGGTTTCATTCTTTGTTGTCAGCGATTTGGTTGCACCACTAGTTCCATTTGGTTTAGCGTTTGGTCGCTTGGGTAATTTCATTAATGGCGAGCTGTGGGGAAGGCCGACAGACTTACCTTGGGCTATGGTTTTCCCAATGGTGGACTCTATTCCCCGTCATCCTTCCCAGATCTACCAGTTTCTTGGCGAAGGCATTTGCCTTGGCATCATCCTTTGGATTTATTCCAGCAAGCCGCGCAGGGTAGGGCAGATTTCAGGCTTATTTTTGTTAGGTTATGGTGTTTGCCGTTTCTTGGCGGAATTTGCTCGAGAGCCGGATGCCTTCTTAGGACTCCTAGGTCTAGGTCTTTCCATGGGTCAGTGGCTCTCTGTGCCCATGATCGTTTTCGGAATTTACCTTATAGTGAGAGTCAATACGAAAACAGGTACTTATCAGTAGTTAATTGCTCCAAGTTAACTGGATCGCTCGGAAAAGCAGTGAACTCACACTGATTCTGCCTATTTTCAGACTATCTTTACCTCAATCGAAAGAAATCCATGCTCGAGAAGCTCACTAAAGCTCGAAATTTGTCTAAGGCAAATAACGCCATCAAGCGTCTGATATCAGAGCGAGGAGAATCGAATGCGCTCAGCATGGCCGATGACGTGGTTAACAACTACCGTAAGTTGTCAAAAGATCAATACGTCTCATTTTTTACTTTTTTGTTTGAGAAGCTCAATCCTCAAGCTGATGCAGTGCTGAAAGCGGCGCAAAATTTTGTAGCCGACTCTAATGCACGTAATTACATTCACTTGCAAAAAGTTTCTGAATCTCCTCGTCAAGAATTCTTCCGTCGCTTAAATCGTGCCAGCCAAGGTACTGCGGCTGTAGTACAAATGCGCCGCGATTTATTGCAGCTATTAGATAAAAAGCCTGAATTAGCTGCTGTGGATTTTGATATGCGTCACTTGCTGTCTTCTTGGTTTAATCCGGGATTTCTGAAGATGCATCAGGTGGACTGGAAGTCCCCAGCGGAGGTGCTTGAGAAACTGATTCAACATGAGGCAGTACATGCTATTGATGGTTGGGATGACCTGCGTCGCCGCCTGCAGCCTGATCGTCGTTGCTTTGCCTTTTTTCATCCACAGCTTCCGAGTACGCCTTTAATCTTTGTGGAGGTGGCACTCCTGCCTGAGATTCCAACGGTGATCACGCCATTGGTTGATAAGAAAGCCGAAACAGTTGATCAGGCATCGCAATATAAAGTTGCCGTGTTTTATTCGATTAGCAATTGCGAGTCTGGACTTCGCGGTGTATCGATGGGTAACTTTTTAATCAAGCGGGTAGCGGAGCATTTGCATGCAGAGTTCCCTGGAATAAAAACCTTTGTGACTTTGTCGCCTATTCCTGGATTTATGGATTGGGTTACCGCAGGTGCGAATTTAGGTGATGGTGTCCCAGCCGATAGATTGAAGCCAAACCTCAGGGTGGCGCGAGATGCTGCTCTAGCTGTACTGGGGCTAGAGAGTCAATCTTGGGCTGAGCGAGTGGCGAGTGGATGGCATCCTGACCTAGCCTCCGAGAAAGAAAAAACAGCTCTATTGAGTTTGGCGAGCATGTATTTGGGCTTGGCCTCTACCGGGCGCGATGGTAACCCAGTGGCGAAGTTTCATTTGGGTAATGGTGCTAAATTGCATCTGGTGAACTGGGCAGGAGATCTATCACGCAAAGGGCTGCGTCAATCCGCAGGCTTGATGGTCAATTATCTCTATGATCTGGGAAGCGTGGAGGATAACCATGAGCGCTTTGCCAATGGTGAAATCGTGTATTCCAGGGCCGTAGCTCGCCTAATGGCTCCCTAGTGTTTTCCCTTGCATAGACTTTTGCAGCAAGCCTTAAGTGCCCTTAAAATAGGCGAGCATTTAAAAAATCAAGCCAATTCATTGTTTGGCAAATAAAGGAGATGACTATGTTTACTCAAAAAATGAAGACCTTTGTGTTTTCAAAGAGTATCTTGAAAAAAGCACTTTTTCTGCTCTGCGCAGCACCCCTGACAGTCATGGCTCAAGAGTGGCCCAATAAGCCTGTCACTTTTCTTGTTCCCTTTCCCGCAGGCGGAGGCACTGATACTTTTGCTAGGCCTCTGGCAGCTCAACTCACCGAGCAACTGGGCAAACAATTTCTGATTGACAATCGGGGTGGTGCAGGCGGAACCGTGGGCGCATCAGTGGCGGCAAAAGCAGCCCCAGATGGCTACACTTTTTTAATTGGCGCAACTCATCACACAATCGCTCCATCCATGTATAAAAATTTGGATTACGACATTGAGAAGAGTTTTATCCCGGTTGCGATGATTGCTAACGTTCCTCAAGTGCTAGTGGTTAATCCACAGCGCGTGAGTGCACGTAATGCCAAAGAGTTTATTGAGCTCATGAAGAAAAACCCAGGTAAATATAATTTTGCTAGCGCGGGTAGTGGCACAGTTCATCACTTGGCTGGCGAGCTATTTAAGATTCAAACTGGCACCTTTATTACCCATATTCCATATCGTGGTGCTGGCCCAGCAATGAATGATTTATTGGCTGGTCAGATTGACTTAGAGTTTGATGGCCTTGCTACTTCTGCTCCGCAGATCAATGCTGGAAAATTGGTGGCGATTGCTGTGGCCTCAAGTAAGCGTTCAACTGCTATACCAAACGTACCTACTTTTAAGGAAGCTGGCTTGCCAGATTTTGAAGTATCTACTTGGTATTCTGTTTTTGCTCCAGCCGGCACTCCAAAGCCTATCGTAGACAAAATGATTGCTGAAGTTCAGAAGGCCTTAAATACACCAAAGCTCAAAGCAATTTGGGAAAAGAGTGGCTCTGATGCACCCAATATGTATGGCGAAACTTTTGGCAAGCAGGTTCGTGCCGACGTAGCTCGCTGGTCTGGGGTGGTTAAAAAATCTGGCGCCACCTTAGATTAATTAACTATCGTTTGAATTGTTTTTATTGTTTGGTTTTTTGAGGCTCGAATGAATTTATATTCTTTATTGGAAACAGGTTTTCCAAAAGATAAGCTGGCTTGTGCATTGGAAACGCATGATGGTTTGTACTACTCCTGGAGTGATCTAGAGCGTGCTACTTCCAAGTTGGCTAACCTGCTCAAGAACCTCAAATTACCAGCAGGATCTCGTGTTGCTGTTCAGGTTGAAAAGTCACCTGAGGCGCTCTTTCTTTACCTGGCTACTGTAAAAGCAGGATACGTTTATCTGCCTTTAAATACCGCCTATCAAGCGGCGGAGATTCAATACTTCCTAGAAAATGCTGAGCCTGCGGTAGTTGTATGTAGTAGCAAAAATTTCTCTTGGGTATCTAAGGTTGCTTTTAAAGCAGGCACTAAGCATGTCTTTACCTTGGATGAGGATCGCAAGGGCACTTTATTAGATCGTGCTGCTGGTCAAAGTGATAAGTTCAAAACTGTTGCTGTAAAAGATGATGATTTAGCGGCTATCCTATATACCTCTGGCACAACCGGTCGCAGCAAGGGCGCAATGCTGACCCACAAAAACTTGGGAAGTAATGCACAAGTATTACAGAAGTTTTGGGGTTGGAAAACAGGTGATGTCTTATTACATGCGCTCCCAATCTTCCATGTTCATGGATTATTTGTTGCTGCGCATGGGGCATTAATTAATGGCAGCAAAATGATTTGGTTGCCACGCTTGGATACTGCGCAACTCATTCATCACATGCCAAGTTCGACTGTGATGATGGGTGTGCCTACTTTCTACGTACGCTTACTTGCAGATAAAAACTTTAATAAGAGTGTCGCGCGCAATATGCGTCTGTTTGTATCGGGCTCTGCACCATTACTGACGGAAACATTCAACTCTTTTAAAGAAGTGATTGGTCAACCAATTCTTGAGCGCTATGGCATGAGTGAAACTGTCATGCTCGTTTCCAATCCCTACAAAGGCAGTCGCGTAGGCGGGTCCGTTGGCTTGCCCCTACCGGGCGTCAAAGTGCGCGTGGTGGATGAAAGTAATCAGCCTTGCGGTATTGATGAGATCGGCAGCATTCAAGTGAAGGGCCCGAATATATTTAAGGGCTACTGGCGCATGCCAGAAAAAACTGCAGAAGAATTTACTAAGGACGGCTGGTTTAAGACAGGTGACGTGGGTCGGTGGGGTGGTGATGCTAATGGTGGTAAAGCACCTCAGGACTACCTCTGCATCGTTGGTCGTAGCAAGGATTTAATTATTTCTGGTGGTTACAACGTGTATCCAAAAGAGATCGAAAGTTTTATCGATGATATGGATGGCGTAGATGAGAGTGCTGTGATTGGTATTCCGCATCCTGATTTTGGTGAAGCGGTAATGGCGGTAGTGGTTCCAAAAGCAGGCGTCAAGCTGGACGCACAGGCCATGATCGCAACACTGAAAACACAAATCGCGAACTTCAAAATCCCTAAGCGTTTAGAGATTGTTGCTGACTTACCTCGTAATGCCATGGGTAAGGTTCAAAAGAATATTCTGCGTCAGCAATACACCAGCTAAGAGCAGTAAGAGGGTTTCTTAAAAACCAAATGCCTTGCGGCTTTCATTAAACATGAATGCTGCAAGCATAAAGAGCATCACACCAAAGATGCGTTTGAGTTGGGCTACATCCAGTTTCCTGGCCATCTTTGCGCCCAGCGGAGCAGTAAATATACTCACTGCCACAATGCAGAGTACTGCTGGTACATAAACAAATCCAAGTGAACCTACGGGAAGATTGGGATTGCCCCAACTTCCGTATATGTAGCCAATCGTCGCTGCAGCTGCAATCGGAAATCCTAAGCCTGAAGAGCTTGCCATCGCAGTATGTGGCTTGACATTGCACCAAAGCATAAATGGCACAGTAATAAATGCCCCACCTGCACCTACTAGGCTCGCAATTACCCCTGTTAGTGCTCCAAATGAGAAAAGACCAACAGGGCCGGGTAATTCCCGACCGGCTGAAGGCTTTTTATTGATGATCATTTGGATCGAGGTATAGACAATAAATAGGGCGAAGAATAGAGACAGCCAAGAAGTGTTGATTGCCTCGAAAATCTCACTTCCACCAACCAGACTGCCAATCACTAGACCGGGACTGAGTGCTGTAACTAACTTCCAATCAATAGAGTTGTGTTTGTGATGCGCCCATATGGCTGAGGTGGTGGTGAAGAGGATGGTTGCCATACCAGTTGCGATGGCCATATGTACAATGACGTTTTGGCCAAACCCTAAATGATTAAAGACCACAATCATGAAGGGCACCAAAATCATGCCGCCCCCAATACCTAAGAGGCCCGCTAGGAAGCCCGATATACCTCCACATAACATCAGCATGGCGATATCGGCTATTGACATGAATTCCCCGCCTTAGCCGCTAGGCCGTCATCCTGAACCCTAAGGTTCAAGGTGGAACGGCTACTCTGCTTTGGGTGCATTAAGAATTTCAGGGAGTGAACAGCGCGAAGCTGCCACTGTGAAAATTCGAAACGCTCACGCCCACAGTGTAAAGATCGTTCCTGATGCTTGCGCATCGGTTCAAGGAACTATTGGCCTTGGCGAACCAGGCAGGGAAAGGGTTTGCATCAGGGCATCCACCTGATCTTCCAGACTATGAATTTCATTCTGGAGTCGAGTAATCTCTTCTGCATTGGAGTTGAATGAAATGCTCTGTGCGGAAGCAAGTTGAGATGCAGTTTGTAGCTTAATGAGATCGCCAGCAATTTTCAGTGCAGCCATCATGCTTGCACGTTCAATGCTGCGGTTGCCACCATTAATTGCCAATTGGATTTGTTCATCTACTAATGTGCAAGCAGCACGAAGCAGTGGCTCATGCTCAGTGCTCGTAGCTAAGGTAATTTTTTGACCGGCGAGGGTTACTTCAATGCGTTGTTGGCTCATTGTCATCCTCTGGATTAGTTGGTGTCGCAGGTTCGCTGAGTAAGTTTAATTGACGGCCATCACTCTGCTCGGGCAAGCGACTCAAAATATGCTGAACCCGTTTTTGTGCATCCTCAATCTTATTCTCAAGTTGGACGCGATCCTGATGCAATGCTTTTACGGCATCAGAAATCAGCTGAATTTTTCCGGCCACTCTCTGCAGAGATAGGGCTAAGGGATCAGATTCAGCGGAGTCGCTCGGGACGTGAGGGTTGTACTCGGTCATATAGGCATTGTAGCCTTAGGGGAATACTTTGTGGAACCCCTGTACGGCCATCAAATAGCGCTGTCAGGGTACAGCAAAAACAGCTAAAGAGACCCCAAAAAAATATAAGCCCGACCGCCATAGACAGGATCGAGTCAAGGCTTGTATAGTTTTTATTGTCACTTGTTGAGTGTTCTAGAAAGTGTACTTAGCGCTCATGTAAACCGAACGAGGGTCGTTAGCGTAGTAGTAATAACTATTACTACTGCTATTGTTTGGTAATTGCACATAGCCATAGCCTCCATAAGTTGAATACTGTGTATTACCGATATTCTTCACGGTTAAACGCGTTTCCCAATGACCGGTTTTATAGTTCGCATAAACGTCACCCACGGTATATGACGGCATAACGTTAAGACTGCTGTAATAGGCTGGAGCGGCATCATAACGTTGATTGCTCACATAATTCACTACACCCCCAAGTGACCAGTTACTGTTTAATACATAAGTAGCTCTAGCATTTAGCAATAGGTTTGGTACCTGCGCTATGGCCTGATTTTGATAGGGTCCGTTGGCATAAAAAGCATTCTGTACTGTGCCACCACCACCGATAGAAAGCTGAGAGGTCATGGCAGAAAGAAAATTGAGATTCGCACCATTTCTATTGATGTTGTATGGCGAATTAGAGTTATTAAAGGTTGCGGGGTTGTATAAAATTTCATTTTGAGAAACTGAGCTAAAAATCGCCGCAGTCAAATTTGTTTTGAGTAGCTGCCAATTTCCACCAAGCTCATAAGTTTGAGCAGTTTGTGGTTTGAGAATGCCACCAAATGACGGGCTTCCTCCTGCGCTAGACCAAGTCCAAAATTCATCTACGTTTGGAAATCGATAAGATTGATTCCATTTGATATAAATCCGCTGCCCTTCAAGATATTTGAAATTAAATGCAATATCCCCAGCATTTGCTGAGTAAGTTTGATTGGGATTGGGGTTAGTAGAGCCACTCCAGACGCTTACGCCATTGGCACTGGCGCTCTGTGTTTGATATCTATAGCCGCCAGCAAAGTCTATGACCCTGGTCAGCGGATTTCTTTGAATGAAATACACAGATTGGTTGTAAAGACTTGCATTAGCAGAGCTTGCTATGGGGTTGATTGCAGCGCCTTGTGCTTGAGCAGCTTGATTCATGACAGTGCTGTAGCTTGCAGCAGACGATTGATTCGCTTTATTGAACTCGTATCCAATAATGCTCGTTCCGTACGCACCAAAGTTACCTTTTATTCGAGGGCTGAAGTTAGCTTGCCATCCTTCATATTTTGTAAAGGATGGACTTATGGTTGGGTAATCTCCAGCACCTGATGCGGTAGTGGAGTAATAGGGTTGATTAAAAAAACTTGTTTTGTTGGCATAGAAGCTATCTATTTCTAAATTGAATATGCCACTCAACTCTTTAGAGATGCCTGCGCGGACACCACTATTGTTAATGCTTGTACCCGAATTAATGTTATTAAATTTAGCAAGTTGTGCATTGCCTTGTCCTACTTGACCAAGTGTTCCACCTGGCATCTGTTGGTTAGAGTAACTGTAAAAGAGATCGGCATAAGCATTATCTTTTCCTCCCAGAGATTGAGTCACCTTTGCATCAAATGCATATGCGTTCGCCCCAGAATTTTGGCGCCAACCATTTGTATTTGAGGTGTTGGCGCTGAGCTGTAATGTTGTCTGTTCATTAGTATTTCTTAAAATTGCGTTATTCACTAAAGTATTGAAGCTGCCATAGCTAGTTGACGCTTGATTAAGACTTTTGCTTCCGCCATTTGTGATGATGTTTATAACGCCGCCCAAGGCACCGTTGCCGTACTGAACACTCGCACCGCCACGCAATATTTCAATGCGATTAATGGAGTCCAGTGGAATTGACTCCCAGGATATGCCTGATGAATCAATAGGATTTATACGTTGCCCATCAACTAAAATAAGGGTTGCATCTTTGGCTGTGGCGCCATATCCACCCATATCAACAGTTGCCCCAAGATTTAATTGTCCACCCGCAGTGCTTCTAATATTTAAACCTCCAATTTGGGACAAGATATCTGGAATATTCGAGGATGTAGATTCCGCAATTTCTTCTCGGGTAATGACTTGAATATTTGCTGGAACCTCATTAAGGTTTTCTTCAAAACGTGAGCCCGAGACAATGACCGTCGATTGGGAGTTTTGTGCTGTTGCATTAAATACCATTACTACGCCGCAAAAAAGGGCGACTAAAGTTTTGCTACTGAACTGCTGTTTCATGATGAACCTTCTGCCTTCGAATCACCTGGCTCACTTCCCCGTAAGCTGGGTCGAACAGAATTTCGCATTATGAGAGCTCAGGCGTCAATTGGGCATCCTGCCAGCCCTAGCTGGAGATGCTTCATCGGCGCGCGAAGGTCCCCGTCCGCAAAATTCCACCTGTCTTGGCCGGTATCCGGGCTAGTAAATCTCAGAATCTGGCCTTCCCATGCAATTGACGCGCACAGTGGCTTGTTCAGACTCCTGACACCTTTACTTTGAAGTTAGGGTGCATTTACTTACCGTTGCGGGGGCAGCACACGTTTAGTGTTTCCCGTTTAACTTTATTGCATTGCAACAAAGCACCACGACGTTTCAATTCTATCCTATCAATAGGGGTTAAACCGTTTTGAATGCCAAAAAAGCCTACAATGCACACTCTAGGAGTAAAGATTCATGACAGCATTAGATAAGCACCCCGAAAAAAACCTCATTCGTTTGCAGTTGAGCCAAAACTCGGTGTTAAAAAGCTTAGATCCTGAGGCAATGGCTGATTTAGAGCGCCATTTAGTGATTTCAGACCTCAAAAAATCAGAAATCCTTCTGCATCAAGGTGACCATCAGATGGAGCAGTACTTTGTATTGGACGGAATCTTGAAGCGCATTGTCTCTAGCGCTGATGCAAAAGAGATGATTTTGCGCTTCGCCATCGAAAAGGATATTGAAACGAGCTATGCGGCCTGGCGCCTTAAGACCGCCGCCCCATATAGTATTGCCTCGGTCACCAAGGCTCGAGTTGCCCGTATGCCACTAAAGAAATGGGCTGAATTTTTGGAGGTCCACAAACCCCTTAAAGAAAGCTTTGAGTTTGAGGTGATGCGCTTAATGAGCGAGATCATGGCTCATACGATTACCCTGCATATGCTTGATGCACCAGGTCGGGTAGAGCGTTTTTTACGTAAATACGAAGACTTGTTTGAGCTGCTCCCTAAAAAAGAGTTGGCCGCCTACCTTAATCTCTCTCCGGAGACATTAAGTCGCCTTAAAACAAAGCATAAAGAGCTTTTTGTCTAAATAGCAGGGCTAGATGTTTCTAGATTTCAGGGGAAATTGACCGAAGTCAATGATGAACTTGATCCCTAAGCCTAATATTCATATCAGCCTTAGCGGGAGCGCTTTTGATGCCCGTGGCACCACTAATAACTTAATTGGAGACAGTTAGCGAAAGCTAAATTGCACTGAGCATGCTTTACGTTCGGGCGGTGTAATTAACTATAAATTTCTATGACAACAGATAATCAAAATACCCAAGTCACTGATGGCTTTCATCTCGTCATCGACGCTTTAAAAGCAAATGACTTAGACACCATTTTTGGTCTTGTTGGTATTCCAATTACCGACTTATGCCGCTTGGCTCAAGCTGAAGGTTTGCGCTTCATCGGTTTCCGTCATGAGCAGCACGCTGGTAACGCTGCAGCCATTGCAGGCTACATGACTCAAAAGCCTGGTATCTGTATGACTGTGTCAGCGCCAGGTTTCTTGAACGGATTAACAGCATTAGCCAATGCCACTGTGAACTGCTTTCCAATGATTTTGATCTCTGGTTCAAGTGAGCGCGAGATCGTTGACTTGCAACAGGGTGACTACGAAGAGATGGATCAGCTCAATGCAGCTAAGCCATATTGCAAAGCGGCATACCGTATTAATCACATTGAAGATATCGGTATCGGTTTCGCGCGCGCGATTCGTGCAGCTGTTTCTGGTCGTCCAGGGGGTGTTTACTTAGACTTGCCGGCACAGTTGTTAGCTCAAACAATGCCTGTTGAAGAAGCTAAGAAATCGATCTTCAAAGTAATCGATCCAATTCCACGTCAAATCCCTGCGTCTGATGCAATCGAGCGCGCCTTGAATGTGTTGAAGGGTGCTAAGCGCCCATTGATTTTGTTGGGTAAGGGCGCTGCTTATGCTCAAGCTGATGCGGATATTCGTGCATTGATTGAAAAGTCTGGTATCCCATACTTGCCAATGTCGATGGCTAAAGGTTTGTTGCCAGATAACCACCCGCAATCTGCTTCTGCCGCTCGTTCATTTGTATTGGCTGAGGCTGATGCGGTGATGTTGGTTGGTGCGCGCTTGAACTGGTTACTTGCGCATGGTAAGGGCAAGACCTGGGGCAAAGATCCTAAGAAATTTATTCAGATCGATATTCAATCAAACGAAGTGGACAGCAACGTACAAATTGATGCTCCATTGATCGGTGATATTGGCTCTGTTGTTGGTGAACTCCTAAAGGGTATTGCTGCAGTTCCAAAGCCCTCTTCTGAGTGGATCAGCGCGATCAACGAGAAAAAAGATAAGAATATGGCTAAGATGGCTGAAACATTGGCCAAAGAAGCTTCACCAATGAACTTCCATGGTGCTTTGCGTGCTATTCGTGATGTGATCAAGTTAAACCCAGACGTGAACTTGGTAAACGAAGGTGCAAACACACTCGACTATTGCCGCGCAATCGTGGATATGTACAAGCCACGTAAACGTTTTGACTCCGGTACTTGGGGCATTATGGGTATCGGTATGGGCTACGCTATCGGCGCAGCTGTAACGAGCGGTTTGCCTACAGTTGCGGTTGAAGGCGATAGCGCATTTGGCTTTAGCGGTATGGAGTTAGAAACCATTTGCCGTTACAACTTGCCAATCACTACAGTGGTGTTCAACAACAATGGTGTTTACCGTGGTACTGACGTAAACCCTACTGGTGGTGCTGATGTAGCCCCAACAGTATTCGTGAAAAATGCCCGTTACGACAAAATGATTGAGGCATTTGGTGGTGTTGGTTACTACGTAACTACCCCAGCGGAGTTAGAGGCTGCATTGACTAAAGCGATTGCTGAAGGCAAGCCTGCTTTGATTAATGCTGTGATTGATGAAACTGCTGGTACAGAGAGTGGACGTTTAACTAACTTGAATCCATCTACTGCTGCTGGTAAGCATTAATTCAAAGTTAATTGGTAATCAAGACGTAATATTTTTGAACTAAATTTAGTAATAAATAAGCAATACTTTAAGGAGAATCAAACATGACTAAACCATTAGACGGTATTCGCATCATCGATTTCACACACGTACAAGCAGGACCTGCATGTACTCAGTTGTTGGCTTGGTACGGTGCTGACGTGATTAAAGTTGAGCGTCCAGGTTCTGGCGACGTTACTCGTAGCCAGTTACGCGATATTCCAGGTGCAGATGCTTTGTACTTCACGATGTTGAACGGTAACAAGCGTTCTTTGACTTTGGATACTAAAACTCAAGAAGGTAAAGAAGTTTTAGAGAAGATGATCAAGACTTCTGATGTCATGGTTGAGAACTTCGGTCCAGGCGCTTTGGATCGTATGGGATTTAGCTGGGCGCGTATTCAGGAATTGAATCCAAAGATGATCATGGCTTCTGTAAAAGGCTTTAGCGATGGTCACTCATACGAAGACTTAAAGGTTTACGAGAATGTGGCTCAGTGTGCTGGTGGTGCCGCTTCTACAACTGGTTTCTGGGATGGTCCTCCAACAGTTTCTGCTGCCGCTTTGGGTGATAGCAACACTGGTATGCACTTGGCTATTGGTATTTTGACTGCATTGATGCAGCGTCAAAAAACTGGCAAGGGTCAAAAAGTTTCTTGCTCAATGCAAGATGCCGTATTGAACTTGTGCCGTGTGAAGTTACGCGACCAACAGCGTTTAGACAAAATTGGTTACCTCGAAGAATATCCACAGTACCCACACGGTACATTCTCTGACGTAGTTCCACGCGGCGGTAACGCTGGTGGTGGCGGTCAGCCAGGTTGGGTATTAAAGTGTAAGGGCTGGGAAACAGATCCAAACGCCTACATTTATTTCACAATTCAAGGTCATGCTTGGGAGCCAATCACTCGTGCAATCGGTAAGCCAGAGTGGGCAACTGATCCAGCGTACATGACTGCAGAAGCGCGCCAGGATAAGATTTTTGATATCTTTGCAACAATTGAAGAGTGGCTCAAGGACAAGACTAAATACGAAGCTGTGGACATTCTCCGCAAGTTCGATATTCCATGCGCACCAGTACTCTCAATGAAAGAATTGGCTAATTCACCTGACTTGCGTAAGAGTGGCTCTATCGTTGAAGTGGATCACAAAGTACGTGGTAAGTATTTGACTATCGGTAGCCCAATCAAGTTCTCTGATTTGGAAATCGAAGTTGGTCCATCACCAGTATTAGGTGAGCACACTAATGAAGTGTTAGCTGACCTCGGCTATAGCGCTGATGACATCGCTAAGTTGCACGCAGCAAAAGCAGTTTAATAATAACGATTAGCAGTATTCGTTTTAGCTTTAAAGGCGCTCCTAGTGGGCGCCTTTTTCATGCTTTGTCAGCAATAAAGAAGCTTTGCTCGATCTTGAAAAAGCCCTCAGTCTGTAGCCAAATAGGCATTCTCGAGCATTAATCGCGAGGATGCCCAATAAATAGGCATCCCGTATTGCGCCAAAATCCGGCGCTGGTAAAATCAGATTAATTCAAAATTTTATTCTTATTGGGGCTTTAATCATGGCAAAAGCATTAGAAGGAGTCAAGGTTCTTGACTTTACGCACGTTCAATCCGGACCTACTTGTACTCAGCTGCTTGCTTGGTTTGGTGCTGATGTAATTAAAGTGGAAAAATCTGGAGAGGGTGATGCTACCCGTGGTCAGTTACGTGACATTCCTGATGCAGATAGCTTGTATTTCACAATGTTGAACCATAACAAGCGTTCAATCACTGTGAATACTAAAACTCCTAAAGGTAAAGAAATTCTTGAGCGCCTGATTAAAGAGTGCGATGTGCTAGTGGAGAACTTTGCTCCTGGCGCATTAGATCGTATGGGTTTTTCTTGGGAGCGTATTCAGGAACTCAATCCAATGATGATCATGGCTTCAGTAAAAGGCTTTGGCCCCGGTCCTTACGAGGACTGTAAGGTATATGAGAACGTAGCACAGTGCGCTGGTGGTTCAGCATCTACTACAGGCTTCGATGACGGCCCTCCAATGGTGACTGGTGCGCAGATTGGCGATAGTGGTACTGGATTACATTTGGCTCTTGGTATCGTTACAGCTTTATATCAGCGTACACACTCTGGCCGCGGTCAAAAAGTATTAGCAGCGATGCAAGATGCTGTATTGAATTTATGCCGCGTGAAGTTGCGTGATCAACAGCGCTTAGAGCGTAATGGCTTGATGCAAGAGTATCCACAGTTTCCAAATGGAGAATTTGGTGACGCTGTGCCCCGCGCTGGCAATGCTTCTGGTGGTGGTCAGCCAGGCTGGATTGTGAAATGCAAAGGTTGGGAAACAGATCCAAACTCTTATATGTATGTCATCGTGCAAGCGCCAGTTTGGGAGGCGGTCTGCAAAGTGATCGGTCGCGAAGACTGGATTACGGATGTACGTTTTGCATCACCAATGGCTCGCTTGCCACACTTAATGGAAATCTTTGGTGAAATTGAAAAATGGACAATGACTAAGACGAAGTTCGAAGTCATGGATATTCTGAATAAATACGATATTCCTTGTGGTCCTATTTTGTCGATGAAAGAAATCGCAGAAGAGCCAGCATTGCGTGCGACTGGAACTGTAGTTGAAGTAGATCATCCAATTCGAGGCAAGTACCTCACTGTAGGTAATCCAATTAAGATGTCTGATAGCCCAACTGATGTGACACGTTCACCATTATTAGGTGAGCATACCGATGAAATTCTGAGTGAACTGGGTTACTCAACCGATGAGCTGATTGCTCTGCGCCACGATAAGGTGATCTAAGATGCGGATTGCGCTGATTGGTAGTGCTGATTTTGGTAAGGCGGCCTTAGAGGCCTTTTTAGATCGTGGCGATGAGGTCGTTGCCGTATTTTGTCCGCCGGATAATCCTAAATCAACTAAGCCTGAGGTTTTGAAAGAGGCCGCTATTGCAAAGGGTTTAGCGCCTTTGCAATTTGCTTCTCTCAAGGGTCCTGAAGCAGCGCAAGCAATGATTGATAGCAAGGCTGATATCTGCGTCATGGCTTATGTATTGCAGTTCGTGCCACAAGAGCTTTGCAAGATTCCTAAGCACGGCACGATTCAATATCACCCATCACTACTGCCGAAATATCGGGGCCCCAGCGCCATTAACTGGGCGATCGCATTAGGTGAGGAGAAGACGGGCTTAACTATTTTCCGTCCATCCGATGGTTTGGACGAAGGCGAAGTGGTCCTGCAAAAAGAAGTGGTAATTGCTCCTGACGACACTTTAGGAAAAGTTTACTTTGATAAACTATTTCCATTAGGTGTTCAGACCTTGCTTGAGGCTGCTGATCTCGTAGTTGCCAACAAACATCAAGAAGTTGTTCAAGATGAATCAAAGGCGAACTACGAGGGCTGGTTCGGTGTGGATGCTGCTCAAATTCATTGGGCTACCCATATTAATCAGATCCATAACTTAATTCGTGCGGCTAATCCAGCGCCCGGCGCTTGGACTAAATTTGGTGAGCAAAAAGTCCAGATCTACGATTGCCATAAACATGTAGTAGCTACCTTTGGCGCCGTTAAAGGCAAGCCTGGTGAAATCACTCAAATTACTTTGGACTCATTCTTCGTGTCTTGTCATGGCGGGCAAATCGAAGTCCTCAAGGCAAAAGGTTCTGGCGGTAAAGTAGCTGGAGCTGAATTGGTTAAAGAGTTGAACTTGGAGGTGGGCCAGTTCTTCACACTATAATCGCGTTGCAAATCTCATCTTTAGAAATTAGATTTCTAGATTATCAATCAAACGCGTTTTACCTAGCTTGGCAGCTGTCAATATAACGAGCGGTTCACCTGCTTGCAGGCTTTCGTTAGAGGCGGGCGCCAAATCACTCTGTTGACGTATAGCAATATAGTCTGGCTGCCAGCCGCGTCCTGCTAAAAGATCTATAGCAAGTTTTTCAATCTCAATCAGTGACTGTGTATTACGCTCATTCAAATCCAATACACGTGCACGAACTTCCTTCAAGATTTTTTGAAGCTCGGGCGCTTCTAGACGTTCTTCAATGGAGAGATAGCTATTGCGAGAGGAGAGGGCAAGACCATCTTCGGCGCGAATCGTTTCTCCTGGGATGATGTCAACTGGGAGGGCAAACTGTTTAGCCATCCGACGAATAATCATCAGTTGCTGATAATCTTTTTTACCGAAGACTGCTACTTTGGGTTGTACGCAAGATAGAAGTTTAAGTACAACAGTACAAACACCTTTAAAGAAGCCAGGGCGGAATTCACCTTCAAGGATGTCTCCTAGCTGCTGTGGCGGATCTACGCGGTATTCCTGAGGCTGTGGGTATAGGTCGCTCTCAGTAGGCGCAAACAAGATATAGACACCTTCTTTTTCAAGCTTATCAATATCTGCCTGCATCGTGCGCGGGTAGCTATCAAAATCTTCATTTGGACCAAACTGCAGGCGGTTCACAAAGATGCTAGCAACTACCGGATCTCCATGTTGCCTAGCAAGACGCATCAGTGATAAGTGACCTTCATGGAGATTACCCATGGTTGGCACAAAGGAGGCGCGATTTTGTCCGCGCAAGTGGTCGCGCAACTCTTGTATATCGCTAATAATTTTCATGCAACAGGGGTATAGGCCAGGCGAACGTAGATTGGGGCGTATGGCTCTGCTTGGGTTATTTCAACTAGAGCTTCGCGTGAGAGCTCAAGCATCGCAATAAAGTTCACGATGACAATCGGAATGCCTTTGCCGGATTTAATGGCTTCTTCAAATAACTCGCCAAACTCGACAAAGCGTGTGTTTTGTAAGCGACGCAAGATGCGAGTCATGAAATCACGAACAGATAATTCTTCACGGGTAATCGTATGGTGTTGATTCAGTTTTGCGCGGTGTAGCACGTCACGCCAAGCCATCTGTAGGTCATCTTGATTAACCTCAGGCCAAGTCACTGCAACAGTAGTATCAACGTAACCATGAGCGATTTGGAAATCACGTCCTTGTTGTGGAATTTGGTCAAGCTCTTGCGCGGCTAATTTCATACGCTCGTACTCTAAGAGGCGGCGAACCAATTCTGCGCGAGGATCTTCAACCTCTTCATCACTATCGGCCTTCTTCATTGGCAATAGCATGCGAGATTTAATCTCGATCAACATAGCAGCCATCAATAGATATTCAGCGGCAAGTTCTAAGTTGTGATGGCGGATTTGATCGATATAGCTCAGGTACTGCTGAGTTACCTGTGCCATTGGAATATCAAGTACATTGAAATTCTGTTTACGAATCAGGTAAAGCAGGAGATCAAGCGGACCCTCAAATGCTTCTAGAAAAACTTCTAGAGCATCAGGCGGAATATAGAGATCTGTCGGAAGTTTAAATAGAGGCTCTCCATACAACTTAGCAAATGCAGATGACATTCCATCGGTAACTGACGGTGTGCTGTCAAGCAGCCCGGTTTGAACGCTTGAATCAGCTCCCAAGATATTGCTTGGGTTAGTCATTCGAATACACGTAAGCGCGTTGCTTTAATTTGGCTGCCTGAGCGCGACGTTGATCTTCGATAGTCAAAGGCTCCTTATCCCAAAGGAGTGCGCGACCAGCTTGCTGGCCAGCTTCGAGGTCTGGTTTCTCGGACTTAAGTTCATTTAAGAACTGGGTGAATTCGGATGTATATCTAGCCATCATATTTCCTAAAATTCTCAATTAATTCAGTAACTTGCAAAAATTATTGCTTAGCAATCATCTACTTAGCCCATCATTATTAACGATTTTTCCTACAAACCTGCCGACTTTTTGGCTAATTCCTAGAAATTCGCTCTTTTGACCCTATTTTTAGAGGTTTGCAGCTAATAAAGCCTCGATTTGAGGCGCCTCAACTCGCGTCATGAGGTGGTGATAGGGTTTGATCGGATTTTGGCTGGAGAGCGGTGTTTTAACGTCATTCCAAGTCATAGCCGGCACAGAGAGGAAGTCCTCAACTCCAGCTGTGACTGCTGGCAGTACAGGCTTGAGATACAGACTCAATAAACGGAATGCCTCCAAGGTGACGCTGCAGACTCGTTGTAAATCAGATTCACGTTCTGGATCCTTGGCGATTTCCCAAGGTTTATTTTCATCAACAAAGGCATTGACCTTGTCAGCTAGTTCCATGATGGTGCGCAATGCCTTGGCATATTCACGAGCCTCATATAGTTCAGCAATTTTTTCGCTAGCAGATGCAATGTCAGTCAGCAGTGGATTGTTCATTGCCGCATCAGAAACTACTCCACCAAAACGCTTCACTAAAAAACCAGCACTACGACTGGCGATGTTGATGTACTTACCCAGTAGATCGCTATTCACGCGTGCAACAAAGTCTTGGAGATTTAAATCCAAATCTTCCATGCTGTCATTGAGCTTGGTTGCAAAGTAATAGCGGAACCATTCAGGATTAAATCCAGATTCGATTACGCTGTGTGCGGAAATTAAAGTGCCACGTGACTTACTCATCTTCTCGCCATCGACCGTGAGAAAGCCATGAGCAAAGACGTTGGTTGGCGTGCGGTAACCTGCAAAGTGCAGAGTTGCTGGCCAAAAGAGTGTGTGGAAATACAGAATGTCTTTACCAATAAAATGGTACTGCTCGGTAGTGGTATCTGGCCTGACCCATTCTTCAAAGTTCATGCCTTTAGCTTGGCAGTAATTGAGGAAGCTGGCGTAATAGCCAATCGGCGCATCAAGCCATACATAAAAATATTTGCCTGGTGCATCCGGAATCTCAAAGCCAAAGTAGGGAGCATCACGTGAGATATCCCAGTCACCTAACTTACTGTCTCCAGGTTGTCCAACCCATTCCTTCATTTTGTTGCGAGCTTCGGGTTGCAGCGGGGTTCTTACCTGAGTCCATTCACGTAAAAAGGTTTCGCAGCGGGGATCGGATAACTTAAAGAAGTAATGATCAGAAACTTTTTTAATAGGTGTTGCACCACTGACAACTGAGAATGGATTTTTTAAATCGGTTGGGGAGTAGGTTGCCCCACACTTTTCGCAAGAGTCGCCGTACTGATCTTTGGCGCCACACTTAGGACACTCGCCTTTGATAAAGCGATCTGGCAAGAACATTTCTTTAACGGGATCGTATGCTTGCTCAATCGAGCGCATTTCAATTAAGCCGACATCACGTAACTTGAGATAGATGCTTTGAGACAGCTTTTCATTCTCAGGGCTATCGGTGGTGTAGTAGTTATCAAACGAGATTAAGAAATCATCAAAGTCGCGTTTGTGCTCTTTCCAAACATTTGCAATGAGTTCTTTCGGGGTGATGCCCTCTTTTTCGGCGCGCAACATAATCGGAGTGCCGTGAGTGTCATCAGCGCCAACATAGTGCACTTCGTGACCACGCATCCTCTGGAAGCGAACCCAAATATCTGTCTGGACATACTCCACCAGATGACCAATATGAATCTGGCCATTGGCGTAAGGTAAGGCGGAGGTAACTAGCAGTCGACGTTTGGGGCTACTCATGCGTACTTAAATAGAAAAAATTTAACAAATGGGAATACCAGATTATGGGGCTTGGAGCCCTGTTTCAGCACCAATTTTAGTCTGCGGTTAAAGTTAGTACCGATTTGAACCTATTCAAGAGGCGTTTTATGGCTTTGCCCCACAACATTCAGATGTCTCACGCTTCCGTGCCCATGGTGCACGAGGTGCAGGTCATGGATGAGGCAGGGCGCATCAAGACCACCCACATCCCTGGGGAGCGACCTTTAACCATTTATTTAGATAAGCGCGAAGTGGTCACTCTGATGACCTTAGGGAGCGCCCCTGAGGCCTTAGTTTTGGGCTATTTGCGTAATCAACGTCTAGTGGAGTCGCCAGACGATATAGCAAGTATTCAGGTGGATTGGGAAACCGATTCAGCGGCAGTTAAGACTCATCGCAGCACGGTCGACATCGATGCTCTCACCAGTAAGCGCGTTGTAACAACAGGCTGTGGCCAAGGCACCATGTTTGGTGGCTTGATTGAGGAGATGGCAGAGATTAGATTGCCGGATGGCCCTCAATTAACCCAAGAGGCCATCGTTGATCTGATTGATAGCATTCGAGTTCATGACACCATCTATAAAAAATCTGGCTCAGTTCATGCTTGTGCTGTATTTGAACGGGACGGTAACAACAATGTCAGCCTTCTCCATTTTATTGAGGATGTTGGGCGTCACAATGCCGTTGACTCAATCTCTGGGCTGATGTGGCTGGCGGACAAGCCAGGCAAAGACCTGATCTTCTTTACTACTGGACGCCTCACCTCCGAGATGGTCATTAAAGGCGCTCAAATGGGCATCCCCTTCCTCATGACTCGCTCTGGCATGACCTTAATGGGGCTGGAGCTTGCCCGCAAGACCAATCTCACCTTGCTATCCCGTTGTTCTGGGAAGCATTTTGAGATCTTTAATGCCCCAGAGAGGGTAATTTTTACCTCTCCACCTGCCGCCTCTTAAATTCGTGGGCAACTAGCCCGTGATGGTTTTACAATTCGGCCATGACTATTAAATCTGACCACTGGATCCGCCGCATGGGCGAGCAAGGCATGATCAGCCCATTTGAGCCTGAGCAGGTTCGCCATGATGATGCTGGGCAAAAAATTGTGAGCTATGGCACTTCAAGCTATGGCTATGACATCCGTTGTGCTGATGAGTTCAAGATTTTTACGAACATCAACAGCACTATCGTTGATCCCAAGAATTTCGATGAACAATCGTTTGTCGATTTTAAGGGTCCGGTTTGTATTATTCCTCCAAACTCATTTGCCTTGGCAAGAACGGTTGAGTACTTCAAGATCCCACGCAGTGTCTTAACAGTGTGCGTTGGAAAGAGTACATATGCGCGTTGTGGAATTATTGTGAACGTCACTCCATTCGAGCCTGAGTGGGAAGGTTACGTCACACTCGAGTTTTCCAATACAACCCCATTACCTGCAAAGATTTATGCCGGCGAAGGATGTGCACAAGTTCTGTTCTTTGAAAGTGATGAAGTCTGTGGCACATCGTACAAAGACCGTGGTGGCAAGTATCAAGGCCAAGTCGGCGTTACTCTGCCGAAGACTTAATCTACTTAATCTGCTTAATCGCCATATTGGCGACTTTAAAGGGTACACATGAAATTTCGTTTTCCAATCATCATTATTGATGAGGACTTTCGCTCTGAAAACATCTCAGGTTCGGGCATTCGCGACCTAGCGGAGGCGATTGAAAACGAGGGCATGGAAGTGATTGGCTTAACTAGCTACGGTGACCTTACATCCTTTGCCCAACAAGCCTCCCGCGCTTCTAGTTTTATTGTCTCGATCGATGATGAGGAGTTTGTTTCCGACTCTGAAGATCATGACTTACCTGCATTAAATAATTTGCGTGCTTTTATTACTGAAGTTCGTAAGCGCAACGAAGATATCCCTATCTTCTTGTATGGCGAGACCCGAACATCACGCCATATGCCGAACGACATCTTGCGCGAGCTGCATGGCTTTATTCATATGAATGAAGATACGCCAGAGTTTGTAGCGCGCCACATCATTCGTGAGGCCAAAGTCTATCTGGATTCATTGGCGCCCCCATTCTTCCGCGCGCTTACCAATTACGCCTCTGAAGGTTCTTACTCTTGGCATTGCCCTGGGCACTCTGGTGGCGTAGCTTTCTTGAAGAGTCCGGTGGGGCGTATGTTCCATCAATTCTTTGGTGAGAACATGCTGCGTGCTGACGTCTGTAACGCAGTCGAAGAATTAGGTCAGCTGCTAGATCACACTGGACCTGTATTGCAAAGCGAGCGTAATGCTGCGCGTATCTTTAACGCGGACCATTTGTTCTTTGTGACAAACGGTACATCGACATCCAATAAGATTGTTTGGCACTCTACCGTTGCCCCTGGTGATGTAGTGCTGGTAGACCGCAACTGCCACAAGTCGGTAATTCATTCGATCACGATGATGGGCGCGATTCCGATCTTCTTAATGCCAACGCGTAACCACCTCGGCATTATTGGCCCGATTCCTAAAGAAGAGTTTGAGTGGAAAAACATCAAGAAGAAAATTGATGCCAACCCCTTCATTAAAGATAAAAACGTGGTGCCACGAGTCATGACGCTCACGCAAAGTACTTATGACGGGATTATTTATAACGTCGAGATGATTAAAGACATGCTCGATGGCAAAGTCGATTCATTGCATTTCGATGAAGCTTGGTTGCCACATGCTGCATTCCATCCTTTCTACAAAGATATGCATGCTATTGGTAACGACCGTAAGCGTACTAAGAAGAGTTTGATGTTTGCTACCCAATCAACTCACAAGTTATTGGCTGGCCTCTCACAAGCTTCGCAGGTATTGGTACAGGATGCAGAGGATACGAAGCTTGATCGTGATTGCTTCAATGAAGCCTATTTAATGCATACCTCTACTAGTCCGCAGTACGCCATCATCGCTTCATGCGATGTGTCTGCCGCCATGATGGAATCTCCTGGCGGTACTACGCTGGTTGAGGAGTCTATTGCCGAGGCGATGGACTTCCGTCGTGCGATGCGTGAGGTGGATGATAAGTTTGGCGCAGACTGGTGGTTTAAGGTTTGGGGTCCAGATCATCTGACCGAAGAGGGTATTGGCGAGCGCTCAGATTGGATTCTGGAGCCTAATGCCAGCTGGCATGACTTTGGTAATGTTGCACAAGACTTTAATATGCTGGACCCAATTAAGGCTACCGTAGTGACGCCTGGTTTAGATGTTGAAGGTAACTTCGGCTCTATGGGTATCCCAGCGAGCATTGTGACCAAGTACTTGGCTGAGCACGGCGTGATCGTAGAGAAGTGCGGTTTGTACTCTTTCTTCATCATGTTCACCATCGGTATCACCAAGGGTCGCTGGAATACTTTGGTAACTGAGTTGCAGCAATTTAAGGACCACTTTGATAAGAACGCTCCATTATGGAAAGTATTGCCAGAGTTCGTTGCTAAACACCCTCGCTATGAGCGCGTAGGCCTCAAAGATATTTGCCAGCAGATCCATGAGTTCTACAAGGGTCGTAATGTAGCCCGTATGACTACAGAGATGTATACCTCCGATATGGTGCCAGCGATGATGCCTTCAGAAGCTTGGGCAAAGATGGCGCACAAAAAAGTGGATCGTGTTCCTTTGGATCAACTCGAAGACCGCATTACTGCAATGCTAGTCACTCCATATCCTCCAGGTATTCCATTGTTGATTCCTGGCGAACGCTTTAACAAACGCATCATTGACTACCTCTACTTTGCGCGTGATTTCAATGCGCAATTCCCGGGCTTTGAGACTGATATTCATGGATTGGTAAAAGGCGACATCAATGGAAGTAGTGAGTACTACGTTGATTGTGTAAGGCAGGAGCCAGATATCACCCTGTGATCTAGTTTAAGTAATCAATCTCTCGTAATACCCTGCTTTTGCAGGGTATTTTTTTGCTTGCGTGTGAAAAGGGTTTTAACTATACTTGTACAATATATTGAACAAGTAAGGATGAGTCATGAGAGTAATTAATTTTTCTGACGCAAGAAACCAATTTAAACAAGTAATCGATCAAGTAGTGAGCGATTGCGATGTAGCCATCATCTCTCGTAGGGATGCTGATGATGCTGTGGTGATGTCTTTGAATACCTATAACAGCATGATGGAAACACTTCATTTATTAAAATCTCCAGCTAACGTAAAACATCTGGAGAAATCATTGGCGCAATATCGCAAAGGACAAACCAAAGAAAAGAATCTTGTAGATGCTGAGTAGAGTTGTATGGACAAGTGCATCATGGTCTGATTACGTTTACTGGCAAGGGCAAGATAAAAAAACTTTAAGGCGTATTAATGCACTTATAAAAGATGCCATGCGAAATCCTGAGGATGGCATTGGAAAGCCTGAGGAATTAAGGGAAAGTCTATCGGGCTTTTGGTCCAGACGAATTGATGATGTTCATCGTCTTGTCTACGCCATCGAGAAAGATCAGCTTGTGGTTATTGCTTGCCGATATCACTACCAATAATTGTGGCCTGAAGATGGTTATTTCCCTGGCTTATCTAACTGAAAGATAACTGGCGCATCTTCATCAACCTTGTTTGACAATGAGTCTGGTTTATCTTCTTCGCTTCCCGTGAAATTAAAGTCTTGGCTTTGCACTACTGCTGCAGGCTTATCAAGCAAGGTGGTGACTAGCGCTGGGAATGCCGCAACCACCACAACCATAATCAGTTGCAGAACAACCCAAGGTAATGCGCCCCAGTAGATATCGCTACTCTTGATTTCCTTAGGCGCTATACCACGCAAATAGAATAGTGCAAATCCAAATGGGGGATGCATGAATGAGGTTTGCATATTCACACAAAGCATCACGCCGAACCACACTAGAGCGGCACTAGCCGCTGCTTGGGGGTTGCCATTCATGGAATCAAGCAATACTGGTGCGAGTAGCTTGACGGCAACTGGTGCAAGTAAGGGTACAACGATGAAAGCGATTTCAAAGAAGTCCAAGAAGAATGCCAAGAAGAAAACAAATAGATTTACAGCAACCAAGAATCCAATCCAGCCTCCTGGCAGGTCTGAAAATAATGCCTCTACCCAGTGACCGCCATCAATACCTTGGAAGACAACTGAGAAGCAAGTTGAACCAATCAAGATGAATACCACCATGGCGGTAATCCGCATGGTGTTTTGATAAGCCTCTTGTATTAATCCTTTGAGATTAGGAATGCCGGCCCTACGAATCCATGCCAAAAGCAAGGCACCCATCGCCCCCATAGCACCAGACTCGGTTGGGGTTGCGATACCAGTCATGATGGTTCCCAATACCAAGAAAATTAGCACCGCAGAGGGAATAATTCCTAGTAGGCATTTCTTCCAGAGTGCCCAGCCTTTGAGAGTGAGCTCGTTTTCTGGGGCGGCAGGAAGGTAATCAGGCTTAAAGCGAGAAAGAAAAAAGGTGTAGAGCGCAAAAAGACCAATTTGCAGTAGCGAAGGTCCCCAAGCACCAAGGTACATGCTGCCCACATCGGCGCTACCGCTTTGGGTTTTTAGCTGGTCGGCTAAAACAATCAGCAATAAGGACGGCGGCACAAGCTGAGTAATAGTCCCAGAAGCTGCTAAAACGCCCGTAGCGTAGCGCATGTTGTAACCATAACGCATCATCACCGGCAAGGAAATCATCGCCATAGCGATCACCTGAGCGGCTACTGTGCCAGTAATTGCCCCCAAAATAAATCCCACAATAATCACGGAGTAACCAAGGCCACCCCGAATGCGTCCAAAGAGCTGACCCATGGAGTCCAGCATTTCTTCTGCAAGACCGCAGCGCTCCAAGATGGCGCCCATAAATGTGAAGAAGGGGATTGCTAGTAGAAGGTCATTAGCAAGAACGCTACCAAAGATACGCTGAGGAATAGCTTGCAAAAACGGCATACCAAAGAAATTCTCAGCAATCGCAATACCTGCAAAGAATAATCCTGCAGCCATCAAAGAAAAAGCCACCGGAAAACCGATCAGCATAAACACAATGAGTCCACCAAACATCAGCGGTGGCATCCATTCAAGTGGAATCATTGCATGGGCTTTTCATAATGGAGATCAGCAGCGGGTAATGTTGCTTTACCTTTGAGGGCGCCAATGCGTTTAATGATTTCTGAAAGTCCTTGGAGGCTCAGCATGAAGAAACCAAAGGGCACAACAAACTTAATGGGGTAGCGTGATAAACCGCCAGCATTAAGTGAATGTTCAGATACCAGCCAGGATGGGTAAAACAAAGTAGTCCAAGATAGCCAGGCAAACAATAGGCAAGCGGGCAATAAAAAAACAATCAAGCCAAAAAGGTCAACATAAAGACGACCGCGATCAGAAAGCTGTGAGTAGATTAAATCGACTCGAACATGTTCATTGAGCTTGAGGGTGTATGCAGCTCCGAGCATGACAGCAGCAGCAAACAAATACCACTGTAATTCTAGTGGCCAGTTATTACTCATGTCTAAGGTATAGCGTAGTACAGCATTAGCAGCTGACACTACACAAGACAGCAAGATCATGATGCCAGCCGCCTTGCCTAGGAATTGATTTAAACGGTCAATCCCGGTTGAGAGTGTTCCCCAAAAGCCCATGCAGTTTAGAGATCTGCACGACCCCGTTTAATTGCGGCTAGTACTTGCGCAGGTGCAGTGCCACCAGCATGCTGGCGAGAATTCACGGAGCCATCTACGGTCAATAAAGCAAAGACATCATCACCCATAAGCTCAGGACGATTATCTAAGCCGCAAGCAAAACGCAATTCAGAGAGTGATAAATCGATGAGCATACAGTTGCGACCTACACAGGCTTTCACTGCATGAGCTACTGCTTCGTGTGCATCACGGAAAGCCAAACCTTTTTTAACTAAATAATCAGCCAAGTCAGTAGCGGTTGCAAAGCCTTCTTCAGCAGCTGACTTCATCACATCGGCTTTCACCTGAATATGGGGAACCATATCAGCAAAAATGCGCAAGGTATCTTGTACGGTATCCACCGCATCAAACAAAGGCTCTTTGTCTTCTTGGTTATCTTTGTTGTACGCTAATGGCTGGCTCTTCATTAAAGTTAATAAAGAAATTAAATCACCGTAGACGCGACCAGTTTTGCCGCGTGCCAATTCAGGTACATCCGGATTCTTTTTCTGCGGCATGATCGAGCTGCCGGTACAGAAGCGATCTGGCAAATCAATAAAGCCAAAGCGTGGGCTGAGCCACAGTACTAGCTCTTCAGATAAGCGGGACACGTGCATCATCAAGATGGATGCAAAGGCGCAGAACTCAATTGCAAAGTCGCGATCAGATACCGCATCAAGAGAGTTATTGCAGATGCCATCAAAACCTAAGATCTTGGCAACCTGCTCGCGATCGATGGGATAAGTTGTTCCGGCTAAAGCAGCTGCACCTAGCGGTAAACGATTAAAGCGGGCGCGCAGATCAGCCAAGCGACTCGCATCGCGACTAAACATTTCGTAATAGGCCATTAAGTGATGACCAAAAGTAATTGGCTGAGCTACTTGCAAATGCGTATGGCCAGGCATGATCGTGGCAGCATGAGTTTCAGCAAGGTTCAGTAAGGCTGTGCGCAGAGTTTTGAGGGTGGCTGCGATTTCATCAACGCTGCCACGCAACCATAAGCGTAAGTCAGTCGCCACCTGGTCATTACGCGAACGACCGGTATGAAGACGCTTTCCGGCATCGCCAACCAACTCAGTGAGGCGAGCCTCGATATTTAGATGTACATCTTCCAGCGCGAGTTGCCAGTTAAATTCACCGGCTTCAATTTCGGCTTTGATTTGGGCCATACCCTTTTGAATATCCGCCAAATCTTGGGCGCCAATAATCTTTTTAGTAGCCAGCATTTCAGCGTGGGCTAAAGATCCGGCAATATCCACTAAGGCAAATCGTTGATCAAAACCAATAGAGGCGGTATAACGTTGAACAAGTTCGTCAACAGGTTCGTTAAACCGGGCCGACCAGGCTTGGGCTTTGTTGGAAAGGGAATTTTTGGATGAGCTCATAAACGCAGTATATTGATGTAAATCTTTAATTATTTTAAATGCTATGTCCCAAACCCCTGTTTCTAGCCCTACAGCCTCTAACCCTAGTCCCCCTGAGCGCCTCGTAATCGCCTCCCGTGAGAGCCGCCTCGCTATGTGGCAGGCTGAACACGTTCGGGATTGCCTTAAAAAGCTCTATCCAGCATGTGATGTACAGATCCTGGGCATGACTACCCGGGGAGACCAAATACTGGATAAAGCCCTCTCCAAGGTGGGCGGTAAGGGCTTATTTGTAAAAGAGTTAGAAACTGCCCTAGAAGATGGTCGGGCAGATTTGGCGGTGCATTCTCTAAAAGACGTTCCTATGGTCATGCCAAAGGGCTTTGATTTGTCCTGTGTGATGGTACGGGAAGATGCCCATGATGCATTTGTTTCTAATGACTATGCCAGCCTTGAGGATTTACCAAAGGGTGCAGTAGTGGGCACTTCTAGTTTGCGACGAGAGTCTGTTCTGAGATCTAGATTTCCACATTTGGTGATCCAGCCCTTGAGGGGAAATTTAGATACCCGCATGGGTAAGCTTGATCGTGGCGAGTACCAAGCAATTATTTTGGCTGCTGCAGGTCTTAAGCGATTGGGTTTAGGAAGTCGTATTCGGGCTTTACTACCGATTGATCCGTATACCCCAGCCGCCGGACAAGGTGCTCTTGGCATCGAAACCCTGAGTAAGCATCCCGGAATCAAAGAGTGGCTTGCACCTCTTAATGATTTGCCAACCCTCTACGCAGTGACTGCTGAACGCATGGTGTCGCGTCAATTAGGCGGTTCTTGTGAAGTACCTTTGGCTGCATATGCTACTTGGGATCAAGACCATATGAACATCCGCTCTTTTGTTGCTAGCGTGGACGGCACTACAAGTTGCCTAGCTAGCGCTCAAGGTGCCGTAAAGAGTCTAGATGATGCAGAAGCTTTAGGTTTATTAGTAGCGCAAGATCTGATTGCTCAAGGTGCTGAGCGTTTATTGCCTAATGGCCTGCCTAAATAAGAATTGATAAGTAAGAGTCCAATAGACAAGTTGCGGATGAGTAATAAGACCATTGTCATTACCCGCCCTAGTGGACAGGCGCGTCAGTTGTCAGAAGCACTTCAGCTGAGCTTGCGCAATAGTGGCTTTACCTCTGAATCTATCCCCAAAATCATTTCTTTACCCTTGCTGACGATTGTCCCAAAGGGCGATGATCTTTTGGTGGAGCAGATTACTGCAGCGCTACAAACCGCAGACTTGGCTATCTTTGTTAGTCCGAATGCCATTGAGTGCATGATGCGTTTATTGGAGTGCTCCTGGCAAGAGTTGTCTAACAAGCCAGTGCTAATTGGGGTGATGGGTGGTAGCAGCATGGCAGCTCTCAAAAATCATGGCATTGGTCTTGAAAGTAAGCCCTCAAAAGTCATTCTTCCTCAGAATAATACGCAGTGGGATTCGGAGGGCTTGTGGACTGAATTGCAGAATCTACACTGGAATTGGTTCACTAAAAAAGTGATTATCTTTAAAGGTGAGGGTGGGCGCGATTGGTTGGCTGATACTCTAAAAAATGCTGGTGCGCAAGTTGAAGCATTCTCAGTCTATGCCCGCGTTCCTTTAGATTTCAATAGTTCGGCCTGGAATGAAATTCATGAGATGGAGTTTTCTAAATCACTTTGGCTTCTGACTTCATCGGAGGCGGTAAGGTATTTGGGTCAAGCGAAACTTCCACTTGATCTCGCTACGGCTATTTGCCCGCATCACAATATTGCTGAGGCGGCTGAGCAGATTGGCTTTGGTGAAGTGGTTACGTGTGAACCTGGAGATGAGGCTTTGATTGCCGCATCGCAAGCTTGGCTGTCTATTTAATCAATAGGATAGTTGAGAAGGGCCGGCAGAAAAACTTCACTCACTAAGAGTGGGTGTCCTTTCAGTTGATATAGCGTACGTCTTGCCCAGCTGACCTGTGGCAAGCTTGAATATTGCTGAAAACATTTTTTCCATAGAGCGCTTTGCTTATCAAGGCGAGCAATCTCACGGGGTGGTTTCTTGTGGGAGCGCATGCGTGTTTTGGCAAACAGCACTGCACCTAATGGTTTCTTTCCTAAGCAAAGAACCTCATGATTACTTCCGCTCGAGCTAGTACTGGGGATGATGCTATGTGCCATCACCAGCGGAATGCCATTGGAGCAAAGTAGCACCTCTCTGATGCGGCAGCGCTTGATCTTAAAATGGAAATAGCGACTCTCGTCGCTATTTAGGTTTTGGCGGCAATCACGCAAAACTACTACCTCTAGTTTTTGTCCGATTGCACGCTCAATTTTTTGGGTTAAAGAACCAGTATCGCTAAGCCAAGGCTGCCATTGGCGTGGCGCTTGATGCAATTCACCGGAATCGACTCGATTCCATGAAGAACGGAGACGACGACGGCGAACCATTTTTAGTTACCGCTAAAGCTTCTGCGTTGACCGCCAGTTTTAGGTTTACCAAAACGTGGGCCAGCGGACGGACGTGAGTCACCAGAGCGATTGCCGTTAGCAGGACGTGAGTCACCAGAGCGCGTAGGGCGTGAATCAGCAAAACGATTAGCACCAGTAGGGCGTGAATCACCGGATGGACGGGAGTCACTAGCAGGGCGTGAATCGCTAGAGCGGGATTCGAAATGATTGCCTGAGCGATTACCACCGACTCCGCCACCGCTACCAGAGCGAGAATCTGAGCGAGAACCAGATCCATAACGACCACCACCGCCACCACCAGAGCGATTACCACCGCCGAAACCGCCACCTGAACGACCACCACCTGGGCGACCGCCACCACCACCAAAGCTAGGCTTGGCTTGTGGCTCGAGGCCAGCGATGACTGAAGCAACGATGTCTTGCTGTGTAAAGCGTTCGATATTACGAATCTTGGCGCGATCACGATGTTCAACCAAAGTGATAGCAACACCATTGCGACCAGCGCGACCTGTACGACCGATACGGTGCGTATAGTCTTCTGGTTTCATTGGCAAGCCAAAGTTAATCACGTGACTAATACGTGGCACATCAATACCGCGAGCAGCTACGTCAGTCGCAACCAAAATCTTGGTGTGACCTTTACGTAATGACTCAAGACGACGCATACGTACAGCCTGAGGCATGGCACCGTGTAGGGCGCTAGCTTCGTAGCCGTTAGCACGCAAGGTGTCAGCAATTTTTTCACTTTCAATTTGGGTGCTTGCAAACACTACCGCTTGATCCAAAGAGGCATCAGCTAAAATGTGCTCGAGCAATTTATGTTTGTGTGACATACTATCAGCCCAATGCAGCTTCTGTTCAATGTTTGCGTGCTTCTCGCCAGCATGAGCCAGCTCAATACGCTTAGCGTTGTTAGTCAACTCATTAGCTAAAGACATAATCTTTGGCGCAAAAGTTGCAGAGAACATCAAAGTTTGGGTGCGATTAGCGCAGCGCTTATCAATTGCCTCGAGGTCATCGGCAAATCCCATGTCGAGCATGCGATCGGCTTCGTCGATAACGAGTTGTTTCACATCATCTAAGCGAATTGCTTTGCTGTCGGTCAAATCGAGTAAACGACCAGGAGTTGCAACAACTAACATTGCACCTTTAATTGCTTGGATTTGCTTGCCATAAGGCATGCCACCCATGACGGTTGCAATACGAATACCTTTCATACCGCGAACTAAGTTCACTGCATCAGCGGCAACTTGCTGAGCTAATTCACGAGTAGGGCAGAGCACTAGCACTTTGGGTTGTGCGCGACCTGGTACAGGTGAGCCGTTTGGATTGTCTTCAATGAGTTGATTAATTAAAGGCAGTAAGAAGGCTGCGGTTTTACCGCTACCAGTTTGGCTACTGACTAATAAGTCACCACCAGCAAGAGCGGCAGGTATAACCTGAGCTTGCACTTCGGTGGCTTGGGTATAACCCAGTTCAGCAACGTTTTTAAGGAGTGGCGCCGCGAGGGCGAAAGACTGGAACTCTGTTCCAGTAGGGTTGGTTTCTTTAGAAAAAGTCATGCTATTACACATCCCGTTAATGGGATGTCTCCGTGTATACACTCTCTGTTTTTTATTGAGTGTGATGGTCAAAGGCATCGACCATCAGACAGGCGGCAGCGCGTTTTGTAAATTCGGTGTTTATGACTTCTAAACGATACGCTGAAATATAGCTGGGGGGCGATGAATCAAATTGCTTTTAAAAAGCCTCTTATTATGGCATTTTAAGAAGCGTATTACAAGGGTATTCCCGAATTTAATTATGATCAGGTGATGAATTGGTTTATTTCGCCCTCAAGTGTAGGCATCGTTGATTTCCCCGCATACTTGGCGGGCGTCATTTTTACGATCTTATTTCCTGGCCCAAATTCCTTATATGTCTTGGCGATTGCTTCGCTTAAGGGATGGCGTGCTGGTGCGTGGGCAACTTTAGGCATCTTTATTGGTGACGCTATCTTAATGATGGGTATCGCTTTAGGTGCTGCAACTTTACTCAACTCATCGCCAACCACATTCAACTTCTTGCGTATGCTTGGGGCTGCTTATCTAGCGTGGATGGGGTTTGGCTTTATTCGAGGTGGCCTTGCACGTTGGCATGGCACTCAAGAATTGGTATTAGGAGATAGTCGACCTCAGTACTTCAACACTCTTCATCCAACAATAGCAGCGCTGACTTTATCCTTAACCAATCCTAAGGCAATCTTTTTCTTCATCTCATTCTTTACGCAGTTTATTCAAGCAGAGTATGCGTATCCAGTGCATACCTTTTTATACCTAGCCCTGGTATTGCAAATAGTGAGCATGACCTACTTGATTAGCCTAATTTTTGCTGGCCAGTTTTTTCTCAGCTTCTTTAATCGGCACCCTCATTACGCCGCAGCTCTTTGGTTTCTAGTGGGGACTCTGCTAATTGGCTTTGCTGGCAAGCTACTACTCTATTGATGAATTTCGCTTGATCATTATTTAAGCCATCGCAATAGGCGCTCAACACCTTTACCGTAGGGTGGTCTTGCCAATTGAGTGCCGCGTAAAAAATGAAGACCAAGGAAACCTCGAACCTCTAAAACAGATTTGCGATGGCTAAATGCCTCAAAACCTGCTTTGCCATGATAGGCGCCCATACCGCTTGCGCCGATGCCGCCAAATGGCAAATCTTCCACGGCTGCATGTAGCAAAGTGTCATTGATCGTTACACCGCCAGAGCGAGTTTCATTCAGAATGCGCTTCATTACTTCTTTATTCTTGCCGAACCAATATAGAGCTAATGGCATTGGACGATTATTGATATAGCGAATAGTGGAATCGATATCGTTGATTGTCACAATTGGCAAAATAGGGCCAAATACCTCTTCTTGCATGATGAGTGAATCTTCGGGAGCATTGCGAAGAGCTACCGGAGTGAATGGCAAATCAACATTGTCAGCAGAGGAAATGAGTGGGATAACTTGTGCGCCACGATCCACAGCATCTTGAACAAGATGATGCCAACGTGCCAGTTGATGTTCGTCGATGGCGCTAGTGAATTCTGCTGGGTTGGAGAATTGTTTTTGGGCTGCATTCTGCAACTCTTGAACAAATGCATCGTAATCGCTTGCGTGAATCATTACATAGTCAGGTGCAATACAAGTCTGGCCACCGTTCACTAGCTTGCCGTAAGCAATGCTAGCAGCAGCCTCTTTAAGATTGGCTGAAGGATCAACAATCGCTGGTGATTTACCACCAAGCTCTAATGTAATTGGAGTCAGATGATCTGCAGCCGCGCGCATGACCTTCTTACCAATATCTCCTGAGCCAGTAAAAAAGAGGTGATCAAATGGCAATGCTGCAAAGGATTCTGCAACTTCAGTGCCACCAACGCTAACGCAAAATTCGCTCGGGTGAAAATATTCTTGAATCAAGGCCGCCAAGAATCCAGAGGTGCGTGAACTTCTCTCAGAGGGCTTGAGCCAAACACGGTTACCCGCTGCAAAGGCTGCAATGGCTGGAACAAGGGCGAGTTGTACTGGGTAATTCCAGGGGCTCATAATGCCCACAACTCCCATGGATTGCATTTGAGTCCAAGCTTGAGATGAGCCTAAAAATCCTGGTGTTGCTACAAGCTGAGGCTTCATCCACTCTTTGAGGTGCTCGCGGACATGTTTGCAAGCCTGATAAATCATCTGAAACTCAATTAGACGACTCTCAATGGGGTGGCGATTGCCAAAATCCGCAGTCAATACTTTGCAGATCTTTTCTTCATTGGCGGCAATCATCCGCTCAATACGGCCTATCCGCTCAAGGCGGACCTGAGGTGTTGGGTTGGGTTCTGAGGCATAAGCTGCCTTGATTTCGTCTAATTGGAGTGTGAAGCGGTTTATCGACATGGGGTTTTATGTAGAGCAAGCAAACGATTGAATAAGGCATTAGGATAAAGCCATGAACGAAACTATTCTCAAAAATCATCCAAATCTTGAGCGCGCCACTTTGGGCGGTGGCTGTTTCTGGTGTCTGGAGGCTGTTTATCAGCAAATCTCCGGCGTGAGTGCCGTGGTCTCAGGATATGCGGGAGGGGCGATGCCAAATCCGGACTATGACTCTATTTGCTCTGGCCAAACCGGACATGCTGAAATTGTCGACGTTTACTTTGATCCAGCGGCAGTGTCTTATCGTGATTTATTGGAGATCTTCTTTGTTATTCATGATCCAACTACCTTGAATTACCAGGGTAACGACCGTGGGACTCAATACCGTTCAGTGATTTTTACTCATAGCGAAACCCAAAGCACAACTGCTCATGAAGTAGTGAAAGAGCTAGAGAGTGCGAAAATGTATTCCAATCCGGTAGTGACACAAATTGATGTGGCACCCGTTATTTATCCGGCTGAGGAATACCACCAAAATTATTTTCGCCAGCATCCAGGACAGGGCTACTGCATGGCAGTCGTTGCTCCTAAATTAGCGAAATTCCGAGCAAAGTTTCAATCTCTAATTGCGCCAGAGTTTCGCTAGATTCTAAGGCGCCAAGCGAGTAATGCGCCATTGAGCGCCATCAAGTTGATAGTGAATACGGTCATGCAGGCGTGAAGGACGGCCTTGCCAGAATTCAATCTCAGTGGGATGCAGGCGATACCCACCCCAATGTTCTGGGCGTGGTGGCTTATCTCCAAAGTCTGCTGCAAAACGCTTTTCAGCTTCCTCCAGAAATTCGCGATTGGGAATCTCAGAGCTTTGTGGTGAAGCCCAGGCGCCAATGCGAGATGCCGCTGGTCGAGAGTGAAAGTATTCATCGCTCTCGGCAGAACTAACGCGTTCAACAAGCCCTTTGATACGAACCTGACGCTCTAGCTCGTGCCAATGAAATAACAAGGCAGCATGTGGGCGAGCAGCCAACTCTTTGCCTTTTTGGCTTTCATAATTGGTAAAGAAGGTGAAGCCAGCCTTATCTGCGCCTTTTAGTAAGACAATGCGGGCTGATGGATTACCCACTGAATCGGCAGTTGCCAAAGTCATGGAGTTGGGTTCGGGACACTCCGCTTTGACAGCCTGATTAAACCAAACCTGAAATAAGTCCAGTGGATTTGGTGAAACCTCGGCCTCTGAAAGCTGGCCGAAGGTATAGTTTTTGCGGAGTTGAGCAATGGAGTCCATTTTTTCAGTATAAAGAGAGTCTATGGCAGAAGACAAGTTAGCAGACAGTTTGGATGATCGTCGTTTTGGGGGTGTAGCGCGTCTATATGGCCCAGAGCTGCGTGAGCGCTTTCGTCATGCAACAGTGGTGGTGGCTGGATTGGGTGGAGTAGGGTCATGGGCCGCTGAAGCATTGGCGCGCACTGCTATCGGACATCTCGTCCTCATCGACTTTGACCACATTGCTAAGAGTAATACCAATCGACAACTGCATGCCTTAGAAGGCGAGTACGGCAAAGCAAAAGTACAGGCTATGACTGATCGCATTCGCCAAATTAATCCTGAGATCGTGTTGACTGCCCATGATGGGTTTTTGGAGCCAGAAAATCTCGATATCTTGATTCCAGAAAAGGCAATTGTTTTAGATGCTACTGATTCAGTGCAAACCAAAATCGCTTTAGCAGTGTGGGCAAACAAAAATGAGCGCGCTCTAGTGATGTGTGGTGCAGCTGGAGGAAAGTTAGACCCGACTTCTGTGCGTTGCGATGACCTCTCGCGTACTGAGCAAGATGCTTTGTTGGCAAAAGTACGTCAAGGCCTCCGACAAGACCATGGTTTTTCTAGAAACTTAAAAAGAAAAATAGGTATTCGCGCAATCTACTCTCATGAGCCACGCGCTGGCGCTGCTAGTGGTGGCCTTGCTTGCTCTGGGTATGGTTCTACCGTGATGGTCACGGCAGCTTGTGGTTTAGCCGCTGCTGCTGAAGTTTTAAATCTGATTGCTACTCAGTAAGCCATTCTTTCAAATCCATCTATAAATCCTTAAGGGGAATCCCTGTAGGAAATTACGGATTCTGATGTCATCCCCAATTTATTAATGCCCCATTGAGCCCTCGCTGATGCGGAACGTTCATTTATTGCGCATCACATTTATTCGTTTAAGTACTTTGCGCATTTTCATCCCCTAGTACAGAAGCGCAGTCCTCCCTAGACTTTGTCTCGTTGGTGGTTTACCAACGATAAATCGAAAGGAGGTCTCTTTTGCAGACTGAACAAACTGGTTTACAGCGCCACCTCAAAGTGCGGCATATTCGCCTCATGGCTTTGGGATCCACTATTGGCGTTGGATTATTTCTAGGCTCGGCAAGTGCGATTCAAATCGCAGGACCTTCAATCTTATTGGGATATCTTCTGGCTGGCATCGTGGCCTTCATCGTGCTTCGTGCCTTAGGTGAGATGGCAGTGCATGAACCAGTCGCCGGTTCATTTGCAGCTTATGCCAATACCTATGTAGGACCGCTTGCTGGCTATATGGTCGGGTGGGGTTACTGGACCTACTGGATCGTTGTTGGCATAGCTGAGGTCACTGCGGTTGGCATTTATATGGGGATTTGGTTTCCTGAGACACCGCAGTGGATTTGGGCTTTATCTTCCATTGTGATGATGGGTCTGATTAACCTCATTGCTGTCAAAGTATTTGGTGAGTTTGAGTTTTGGTTTGCTCTCATCAAAGTGATTGCTATTGTTGCCATGATTGCCTTGGGCTGCTCAGTCATTTTCTTTGGCTTTACTAATGACTGGAATCCGATTGGCCTTGCTAACTTATGGCAACATGGTGGCTTTTTCCCCAACGGCATTAGTGGCATGCTGCTCTCTTTGCAGATGGTGCTATTTGCGTATGTTGGCATTGAGATGATTGGCTTATCTGCTGGTGAAGCAGAGAACCCACGCAAAACCATTCCGATGGCGATTGATTCATTGGCATGGCGCATCCTCATTTTCTACATGGGCGCGATTTTTGTCATCCTAGCAATCTTCCCTTGGAATGAGGTTGGTCAACAAGGCAGTCCATTCGTGGTGATGTTTGAGCGCATTGGTTTACGTGAAGCTGCCGGAATTATTAACTTTGTAGTGATCACTGCTGCCTTGTCATCTTGCAATGCCGGCATCTTTAGTGGTGGGCGACTCCTATACGCACTTTCAGCCAATGGGTACGCACCTTCACCATTTGCCAAGTTATCGAAGTATGGCGTTCCCCATCGTGCGGTAATGGCGACAGTGGCAGTCTGTATGACTGGCGTAGTGCTGAACTACTTTGTTCCAGATAAGGCATTTCAATACGTGATGGCGGCAGTTACCTTCATCGGTCTGATGGTGTGGATTGCTATTTTGATCACGCAAATTCAGTTTCGTCGCTCGTTGACAAAAGTCCAAGTTGCCGAGTTGGCATATCGCACACCTTGGTGGCCCTATTCCTCGTGGTTCGCATTGGCATTTATTGCCTTGGTAGTGGTGTTGATGGGCTTTCATGAGGATGCGCGGATTGCCTTGGTCTTAGGTCCGTGCTTATTAGGTGTGTATCTCGTCATGTTCTACATCGTTGGCTTGCATCGCAAAACAAAACTGAGTCGTGAATTCAAATAAGGAGACATAAATGATTGTTGGCGTACCTCAAGAAGTAAAAAATAATGAATTTCGTGTTGGCTTGACCCCGGGTAATGTGAGGGGCTTGTGCAAACAGGGGCACTCTGTTTTAGTACAGCGTGGGGCAGGTGAGCAGATTGGTTTGAGCGATGAGTCCTATCGTTTGGCTGGCGCTACTTTAATTAATAGTGCTGCTGAAGTTTTTGCTAAGGCGGAGATGATCGTGAAGGTCAAGGAACCTCAGCCTCAAGAATGTGCCATGTTGCGTGAAGATCAACTTCTCTTTACCTATCTACATCTGGCGCCGGATCCACAGCAGACCAAAGCATTACTCGCATCGGGTGCAAGTTGTATTGCCTATGAAACAGTAACTTCATTTAATGGCGCTTTACCGCTTTTGGCTCCGATGAGTGAAGTTGCGGGGAGGATGTCTATACAAGCGGCTGCTTCGCATCTAGAAAAGACAAATGGAGGGTTAGGAATCTTGATGGCAGGTGTGCCTGGCGTAGCACCCGCAAAGGTAGTTATAGTGGGTGCGGGGGTAGTGGGTCGTAATGCGCTACAGATGGCTGTTGGTATGGGAGCAGATGTGTGCATCTTCGACCGTAATATTGACTGCTTAAGGCAGATTGACATTCTGTATGGCAATCGCGTAAGAACCTTTTATGCCGACCCACTTTCGGTAGAGCTCGAGGTTTGTGAAGCAGACGTGGTCATTGGCGCTGTATTGTTGCCTGGTGCCGCAGCACCAAAGCTGGTAACACGCGAGATGGTACGAAAAATGAAAGCGGGTGCAGTGGTGGTAGATGTAGCAATTGATCAAGGCGGTTGTTTTGAGACATCAAAAGCTACTACACATGCTGATCCCACCTTTATCGTTGATGGTGTTCTGCACTACTGCGTTGCGAATATGCCTGGTGCAGTTGCCAGAACTTCCACTTTTGCTTTGACAAATGCAACTTATCCCTTCATTGAAGCCTTGGCAAATCGTGGCATGGTGAAGGCGCTGTCACATGATCATCATTTACGAAATGGTTTGAGTGTTCACCGAGGTAAGCTCACATCTGAACCCGTTGCTAAAGCCCAGAAAGTCGACTTTGTACCGGCAGAAGAATTGTTAGTGGCTTAGTAGTTTTAGTGCAGTCCTAGAGTTTGAATGTCTTGGGAGTCGATGCTCCCAAGCTTTCCTCTATCATCCAAAGAATGGACTTATCTGCATTAGCACTTTCTACCGGCGTAGTCGCCCTAGCTGAGATGGGTGATAAAACCCAATTACTCTCTTTGATGTTGGCTGCACGCTATCCAAAGCAGGCGCTCGCCATTATTGGCGGGATATTCATCGCGACAATTGTCAATCACGCTTGTGCAGCTTTACTAGGGCACTGGCTCACCACTTTTACGAGCCCAGACCTTGTTAAGTGGATTTTGGGTTTGAGCTTTTTAGGAATAGGTCTCTGGCTTTTAGTGCCCGATCATATTGATGATGCAGGCGGATCAAAGGTGGCGGATAAAGCCTTCCAGGTGTTCATGCTGACGGTTGGACTCTTTTTTTTGGCTGAGATGGGGGACAAGACCCAAATCGCTACGATTGCCTTGGGCGCTAAATACCCTGATGTCTTTGCGGTAACGGTTGGCACTACCTTAGGGATGATGCTGGCGAATGCCCCTGCTGTTTGGGTAGGTCAGAAATTCACTCAACGTATGCCCATTAAGTGGGTGCATGCGGTAGCGGCTGTCACCTTTATCGCTATTGGTGTTGCCACCCTTATTTGGGCTTAGGTCGAATTTCCCTATGGGGCTTAAAATTGCCCTATGAAAACCGATCTTCCACAGAGCTTTCGCAGGCTCGAATACCGCGCTCCCAATTACACCTTTTCACAGGTTGAACTAGACATTGCTTTAGACCCGGCCAGGACAATTGTGAAGAGTCGCCTAGAGGTTCTACCTGGTCTTGGTCATGAGGCTGGCATGCCTTTAGTGTTGCAGGGCCATGAACTCGAGTTTGTGAGCTTACGCATTAATGGTGTGGCTCATCGTCAGTTTGAACTAAGCCCAGAAACGCTCACTGTTCATGCTTTGCCGAATGATGGTAAGCAAGCTTTCATTGTTGAGATTATCTGTGTCTGTGTGCCTGAGAAAAATACCTCACTCATGGGTTTATATGTTTCCAATGGAAATTTCTTTACCCAGTGCGAAGCCGAGGGATTCAGAAAGATTACGTACTTCCTCGATAGACCTGATGTGATGGCGCGTTATCGCGTGACTCTGCGCGCCCGTGAGGCGGAGTGCCCAGTATTGCTATCAAACGGCAACCTCATTAGTACTGAAAAATTACCGAATGGTTGGCATAGCGCCGTTTGGGGGGACCCATTTCCAAAACCCTCCTATCTGTTTGCCTTGGTTGCCGGCAAGCTGAAGTGTATTGAAGAGACGATCACTACTAGCAGTGGTACAAAAAAGTTATTACAAATTTGGGTTGAGCCGCATGATTTGAAAAAGACCCGTCATGCGATGGATTCTTTAATTGCCTCAATTCATTGGGATGAGAAACGCTATGGTCTCGAGCTTGATCTCGAGCGCTTTATGATTGTGGCAGTGGGTGACTTCAATATGGGCGCGATGGAGAACAAGGGTCTGAATGTTTTCAATACTAAGTATGTCCTGGCTCAAGCAGAGACTGCAACCGATGCCGACTTTGCCAATATTGAAAGCGTCGTAGCCCATGAGTACTTCCATAACTGGACCGGTAATCGCGTTACTTGCCGCGATTGGTTTCAGCTTTCTCTTAAAGAGGGTTTGACTGTATTCCGCGATCAAGAATTTTCTGCAGATCAGATGGGAAGTGAGTCTGGTAGGGCGGTAAAGCGCATTGAAGATGTGCGTTTATTGCGCCAACTACAGTTCCCTGAGGATGCAGGTCCAATGGCGCATCCAATCCGCCCAGATGAATACCAAGAGATCAATAATTTCTACACCGTGACGGTATATGAGAAGGGCGCTGAAGTTGTGCGCATGTATCAAACCCTATTGGGTGTTGGGGGTTTCCGTAAAGGCATGGACCTGTACTTTAAACGCCATGATGGCCAAGCGGTGACTTGTGATGATTTCTTGGCTGCTATGGCTGATGCCAATGATCGTGATCTTTCTCAATTTAAGAACTGGTACAGCCAGGCTGGTACTCCTCAGGTCAAGGTAGAGGAAATCTATGATGCGGATAAAAAGCAATATCAAGTGACTTTGACGCAAAGCTCTTCAGCAAATACAGTGCACAAAGATAGCAAGCTTTTTCATATTCCATTGAAGATGCGCTTACTAACATCGGAAGATGATCAGCCTGAAGCCTTGCTGGAGTTGACTCAAGGTCAGCAAACTTGGACTTTTGATCAGGTAGCGAGCTGTCCAGTGTTATCAATCAATCGCAATTTCTCAGCCCCAATTAATTTAGATTTTGATCAAAGTGAGGCCGACCTACTCACCATGTTCTCGAGTGATGATGACGCCTTCAATCGTTGGGAGGCTGGTCAGAAACTGGCAATGCAAATGATTCTGGGTAATTGTTTGCCTGATAAAGCTCTGATTGAGGCTTATCGCACTTTGTTGACTGATCCGGACTTAGATCCTGCTTTCAAAGAGCTGGCGCTGACCCTACCTGCCGAGACTTATCTATATGAGCAGTGTGCAAGCGTTGATCCACAACAAATTTATCATGCGCGTCGTGCTTTCCGTCATGCTCTAGCTAGTGAGTTGCGCATCGAGTGGGCTGCCCTCTATCAGCAGATGCAAACACCGGCACCATTTAATCCTGATGCAGCAAGTGCTGGTAAGCGTGGCTTAAAGAATCTGGCATTAAGTATGTTGCTCGAAGCAGATCCATTGATCTGGGCGTCTATGGCGGTCAATCAATATCAAAATGCTGACAATATGACTGACCGATACGCTGCTTTAGCTGGCTTAGTCATTCATGGATCAACATCAGCAGCAGCTTGTTTAGAGGATTTTTACACCCGGTTTAGTGACGATGCTTTAGTGATTGATAAATGGTTTGCATTGCAATCGAGTAGACCCCCAGTCGCAAACGCTGAATCTACCTTAAATGAAGTCAAGCGCTTGCGTGAGCATGAAGCCTTCAAAATGAATAACCCCAACCGAGTTCGTAGTGTCATTCATGCCTTTTGTATGAACAACCCCGCTAGCTTTCATCAGGCGGACGGCAGTGGATATGCATTTTGGGCCGAATCCGTTCTGGCCTTGAACCCAATCAACCCACAAGTTGCCGCTCGTTTAGCTAGGGGATTGGATCGCTGGCGTCAGTTTGCCCCGATTTATCAGGAGCAGATGCTGTCAGCCCTAAAGCAGGTTGCGGCATGCGAAACCCTCTCCCCAGATGTGAAAGAGGTGGTTTCTAAGGCCTTGGGTGATTAATAGATTCAGAACAAGGCAAAATAGAGCCACTGCAGAACCAACCCCATTACGGAGACATTCCTTTTGAGCGCTTCAAGTACTTTTAATTCCAATTTCAAGCAATACCTGACATCCGCCAAGGTAAAGGGTGCAGACATCCCTACAGGTCTACAAGAGCTGTTATTGGCAGTTGCAGGCACTTGCTCAACCCTGAGTCATGAGGTCGCACAAGGTGCCTTAATTGGCCTCTTGGGCTCTGCTGGCACTGGTAATGTCCAGGGTGAGGTCCAGCAAAAGCTCGATGTGATTGCAAACGACTTATTAATTGACGGTGTGCAGGGATGTAAATCATTGGCTGGCCTAGCTTCTGAAGAGATGGAGTTGCCACTTCCAGTTCAGGGCACTGGCGACTACTTGCTCTTGTTTGATCCATTGGATGGCTCATCTAATATCGATGTGAATGTATCCATTGGCACGATTTTCTCTGTGCTCAAGAAACAAGATCCTGCAGCGCCATTACAAACTTCAGATTTCTTATTATCAGGCCGTCATCAGGTGGCTGCAGGTTATGTTGTCTACGGCCCGCAAACAACCATGGCATTAACGCTGGGCGATGGCGTAGTGATGTTTACCTTAAATAAAGTGACCGGTGAATTTGTCTTAATTAAGCACGCAGTGGAGATTTCTCATTCCACTAAAGAATTTGCTATCAATATGTCGAATATGCGTCACTGGGCTGAGCCTGTCCGTCGCTATGTAGATGAGTGCTTAGCAGGCGTGAGTGGCGAACGCGATAAAGATTTCAATATGCGCTGGATTGCCTCTATGGTTGCCGATGTTCACCGCGTCCTATCGCGTGGCGGCATCTTTATGTATCCATGGGATCAACGTGAGCCCCATAAGCCAGGAAAGCTACGCCTGATGTATGAAGCTAATCCTATGAGCTTTTTAGTAGAGCAAGCTGGTGGTGCATCAACCAATGGTGATCAATTAATCATGGATATGATTCCCACGGAATTACATGAGCGTGTCTCTGTGATGTTGGGGTCTAAAGAAGAGATTGAGCGCTTGCAGCATTACCATTCTCAGGCGTAAATATTCGTTTCTACCTGAATCACCAAGATCAAACAAAAACGCCCAATCACTGATTGGGCGTTTTTTACTTCAGGTGCTCGCCGGAAGATGAATTCAATGATTATGGCCGAACCTGTTCTTTAAGGTAGGCAAGCGATTCTTCCACCTGATCAATGAGAATCAGGCAAATATCACCGGCAGATAAATCATTGAGTGCAGTATCAATAGCAAGAAATTCACCGGTAATCTCTTTAACTTGTTTGGCTTTTTTAGTGCCCACTAAACCTTCTTGAAGAAGCTTGAGCACCTCACCATCTTCGCGGCCACGCTGACACTGATCTTGATACAGGATGACATTGTCAAAGCTATTGCCCAGAATACGGGTCAGATCACGAATGTCTTCATCGCGACGATCGCCGGCGCCGCTAATTACTACGTGACTCTTCAGAGGTTTCATAGCCTCAATTGCGCTAGCTAAAGCGCGCATGGCATCTGGATTGTGGCCATAGTCAGCAATGACAGTGGCGCCTTTATGATGAAATTGATTAAAACGTCCTGGTGCTGCATTAGCGGTACTTTCAAAAGAGTGGAGGCCACGCGCAATCTTTTCAGCATCCAGACCTAATGCCCAGGCCGCACCAATAGATGCCATGGCATTTTCAATTTGGAATCCTAAAACACCATTCTGAGTTAACGGAATTTCGCTGACTGGGAAGCGGAAGAGTACACGTGATCCTTTGGAGCAGACGATAAAAGCGCCATCAAAGTAAATCACTTTTTTGTTTTTAGCTCGATGTGCAGCAATTACAGGGTGATGTTGATTTTGTGCAAAGAAAATCACTCGACCCGTGCAAACATCCCCCATCTTTACTACTATGGGATCAGCAGCATTGAGGACTGCAGCTCCAGACGGCGCTACATTTTGAACAACCACCCGTTTCAGAATGGCTAGATCTTCAACGCTAGTGATGTAGTTGAGACCGAGATGATCTCCTTCACCAATATTAGTAACTACAGCAACTTCACAGCGATCAAAACCTAAGCCTTCACGTAGCATTCCCCCGCGAGCTGTTTCTAAAACAGCGGCATCTACATCGGGATGCATGAGGACGTTACGAGCACTCTTAGGCCCGCTACAGTCTCCAGAATCAATTAAGCGATGATTGATATACACGCCATCAGTAGTCGTCATACCAACACGTAAGCCAGTTTCATTGAGTAAATGCGCAATCAGACGTACGGTCGTCGTTTTACCATTGGTCCCGGTTACCGCTACAACTGGAATTCTGCCATCCTCGCCAGGTGGGTACATCGTACTGATGATGTCTTCGCCTACAGGGCGGCTCTTGCCATAGGAAGGCTTGAGATGCATGCGTAGGCCTGGTGCGGCATTGACTTCAACGATGCCGCCACCTTGACCCTCTAAAGGCTTGTAAATTGCCTCGCATAAAATATCGACACCAGCGATGTCTAACCCAATCATTTGTGCAGCAGCGATAGCGCTGGCTGCAACATCGGGATGGACATCATCAGTCACATCGGTAGCGGTACCGCCAGTACTCAGATTGGCATTATTGCGCAAGAGAACGCGTTCGCCTGTATTGGGTATATGTTGCGGGCTTAGACCATTACCAGCTAAATGTGCAAGCGCAATGTCATCAAAACGAATCTTGGTTAATGCAGTTGCGTGACCATCGCCGCGTAATGGATTTTTATTCTCTAATTCAACCAGTTCAGCAACGCTATGCTTACCATCGCCCACTACTTGCGCAGGCTCACGACGGGCTGCGGCGGAGAGGCGATTACCCACGACCAACAGGCGATAGTCGGCCCCAGGTAAATAGCGTTCAACTATGGTTTCACGACCAAAAGCCTGAGTTACTACAAAGCCAGCACGTACTTCTGCTTCCGTTTGAATATTGGCAACAACACCTTTGCCTTGATTACCATCCTTGGGCTTGAGAACAATAGGACCACCAATTTTTTGTGCGACACGCCAAGCATCATCTGCGGTGGTAACGACTTCACCAGTTGGTACAGATACGCCTGCAGCTGCCAGGAGGTTTTTAGTAATCTCTTTATCTTGTGCAATCGCCTCGGCAATGGCACTAGTGTCACTAGTCTCAGCGGCTTGGATACGCTTTTGTTTACTACCCCAGCCAAACTGCACCATGCTGCCCTCAGTCATGCGGCGATAGGGGATGTTTCTCTGTACTGCAGCATCAACAATCGAACCAGTACTCGGTCCTAGGCGAACATCTTCATAAAGGGCTTCTAGCTCTGATAGAGCGGCCGCTAAATCAAATGGCACATCATTGAGTGTTGCCTGAATTAAGGCAAAGGCAAAGTCAAAAGCCATGCGCCCGACAACTTCTTCGGTGTACTCCACTACGACTTGATATACACCTACGTCAACGGTTTGTACCGAGCGGCTAAAGGTAACGGGACAGCCTGCTTGAGACTGAAGACCTAAAGCAGCATGTTCTAGCGCGTGTGCTAACGATAGTGTTTCATTGTGCCCACCGCGACGCATACTGCCTAATTGCGGAAAGCGCTCCCGAATCTTAATTTCAAATTCGGGAATCAGATCAATTGAACGCTCTGATTCCTCGCAAGACACAATGGCCTCTAAAGCGGTATGTCGGCTCCATAAATTGGGGCCACGCAACATGCGAATACGGGTGATTTCCAATTAAGCCCCTACTGGAATGCTAGTGTCGGAAACAAAAGTTTCAGCACCAGCTTCGATAACGTTGAAAGGAATATCTAAGGCCCAAGCTGCAGCAATCGCGGCGCCCAGATTTAATGGTTTCCATGGCTCACTGGCGCTAGGCTCAGAGTTATGCGGGACTGGAATACTCTTTTGATCATGCTTAGTGGACTTTAGAGTAATTTGTTGATTGCCGATCATCACGACACGACCACCGTTCTTAAGGTGCTCTTGTGCAATCGAGGATGAGGAGTCTTGAGTAAAGAAAATAACTTCGCCGTCACAGAGTTCCGCCATGCTGGCAACCATGGGATCATCTGCATTAAGAACAGCAACTCCCGTTGGTAGCACTACATCTACTTGAGTTCTGACGATACTGAACACTTGGTCTTCATCGTAGATAGCGTATTGAGGAAAGTTGGCTTTTGGATCTACATTTAATACAACGCCTACTTGGCAGCGGTCGTAAGCTAATCCTTCTATCAACATAGATAGATTGTTATTTTCGATCACGGCCGCCTCAACTGCACGATTGAGTAAAGTGCGGCGGGCATTTTCCCAGTTAGCAGCATTGCTCTTTTGAATTGAGCGATGACCAAAAAATAAACCTTTGCTACAAGAAAGACCGACATATAAATTCGTGAGTCGCAAGAAGTGGGCAATCATTTCAGCTACAGGGGTTTTGCCGCGAGCACCACAAACTCCCACTACAGGGATACGGAAATCTGCTCCAGGTGGGAAGAGGTGGTCGGCGATCTCTTTGCCGACTGGTTGAGGTTTACCGCTGGCAGGTTTTAAGTGCATCAATAAGCCAGGCCCAGCATTAACTTCAACAATGGCTGCATTCTGCTCCTGTAGTGGCTTACTAATATCCTGCGCAACTAGGTCGACGCCAGCAATTTCTAATCCCACTACGCGAGCAGCGAGAGCAACTTGACTGGCTACATCTGGATGAACCAAGTCAGTGACATCAAAAGCGACATTGCCATTGCTTTGAATCAGAACTTTTTGATCTAAACCTGGAACACTGGTGCCGCTTAACTTTTGGCGCGCAAGTTCTAACTCCACCGCAGAGTCAATTCGAACTGGATTGAGTGGGCACTCTTCAGTTTTGCCGCGACGTGGATCGGAGTTAATTTGAATTTGTATCAACTCAAAAACAGTATGTTGGTTATCTCCAGTAACCCAAATAGTCTCACCTTTGGCAGCTGCAACTACTTTATTGCCAACTACTAGCAGGCGATGCTCATCACCCAGAATGTGCCGCTCCACTAGCACTTCGCTACCTTCATCGATTGCAACAGCATAGGCTGCCTCAATCTCTTGTTGGGTATAGAGATTGATAAATACACCGCGGCCGTGGTTGCCGTCGATCGGCTTTATTACGACTGGTAAACCGATATCTTGAGCTGCTTCCCATGCATCATCAGCACTGGTAACTGTGCGACCCTCGGGGGTTGGAACTCCAGCGCTAGACAGAAGACTCTTCGTGAGATCTTTGTCTCGAGAAATCGTTTCAGCGATGGCGCTGGTTTGATCGGTTTCTGCTGTCCAGATGCGACGCTGCTTAGCGCCATAACCGAGCTGTACTAAATTACCTTCAGAGAGTCGGATAGAGGGGATGCCCCGCTCTTCGGCTGCATTCACGATGCAGGCGGTGCTAGGGCCAAGTAATAGATCATCGCCGAGCTCACGCAGCTCCTCAAGAATGATAGCAACTAGTGCGACAGGATCTTTGGTGTCCTGGACTAGAGCAAGATATAAATCGCGAGCGTATTTGAGTGCAGTCAGTGTTACCTCTTCATTGATTGCGCTCACCATGACTTTATAAACACCGCGACGATCACCGTCACGTGCTTTACCAAAGCCGCCGGGGATGCCGGCTAAATTTTGTAATTCCAGGGTAAGGTGCTCAAGGATGTGAGCAGGCCAAGTGCCTTCCTCAACTCTTTTGAGAAATCCGCCAGCTTCACCATAGCTGCAGCGATGCTCTTGAAGACTGGGAAGCGCCCGAACAAGTCGGTCATAAAACCCAGGGATGAGATTGGAGGGGAAATCTTCTAATTCACCAATATCGAGCCAAACTTCAATAACGGGATGGTAAGTCCACATATTGGGGCCGCGAAGATGCTTGACACTTAAGATCTCAATGGTTTTATCTAGTAATTGGGGCATATGTGGAGTGGGGGATTTCAGCGCCAACATAGAAAATGTTGGCGGAGATGTCTCAGACTGTCTCTCTGGTTCTAGTAATTATTCAAAATCCACAAAATTAGCAAAAATGCATAAAAAAGCCTGACTCGCCAATTTAACGGCTTTCCACCAACTAAAGTTGACAGTCTTACTAAATCTAAAAAATCTAGCTCCACTATACTTTTAAGACTAATGAAGCCAGACATTTCCCCATCCGCTCCCCCGTTGCCAGGTCATTGGGCCAGTGTTTTAGCAGCTCCCCAAGCCCCAGTAAAAGACCCCAACTCCATACTGGCATGGGTTGAGCTTGATCTCGATGGTGAAATGCGCTTTGAGAAAAGCCTACTTTGTTTGATCCCTGCGGGCCTATTTTGGAGTGACGGTGCTCACTCAGAATTTTGGCCTGCTAGCTCTGGAGCTCATCTTTTGCATGGTGATCACTCTGGAGTGGGGCATCTCAAGCTAGAGTCTGAGACTAGTCTTCTACGACTCTGGTACTTCACTCTGGCTGTCAATCCTCAAGTACTGCGCCTACAGAGTAGTTTTAAGCAGTTGATCAGGGGTGATCAGCTTAGTAACGAGCACGAGGCTTCTGAATACGACAAACAAGTTTGTTCGGTGTGTTTAAGCCCCAAGCCTGCTAACTCAGACGCTTGTCCAACTTGCGATCCAGAGGAGGATGCCCCTCCATCGACTTGGACTTTATTTAAGTTGTGGCGCTTTGCACGCCCATATAAAAAAGAGCTTTTGTTGGGTTTTGTCCTGACCTTGCTGTCAACTGGTGCCACATTAATTCCACCTTATTTGACGATGCCCTTGATGGATCATGTGTTGATTCCATACGAAAAAGGTAATCCGATTGATTTTGATTTTGCTAGCAAATATCTCTTCGCTTTATTTGCCGCAGCAATTGTTGCTTGGGGCCTTGGTTGGTGGAAAACCTACTTACTCGCATTAGTGAGTGAGCGCATCGGCGCAGATCTGCGTAATACGACTTTTGAGCATTTACTCAAACTATCCTTAGAGTATTTCGGTGGCAAAAGAACTGGCGACTTGATTGCGCGTATTGGCGCTGAGACAGATCGCATCTGCGTATTCCTATCTTTATACGCTTTGGATTTCATAACTGATGTCATCATGATTACGATGACGGCAGCAATTTTGGTGTCGATCGATCCCTTACTTGCATTAGTCACTTTGGCACCACTGCCATTTATTGTATGGATGATTCATGTAGTGCGCGATAAGTTGCGCTTTGGTTTTGAAAAGATTGATCGCGTTTGGTCTGAAGTCACCAATATCTTGACTGATACGATTCCAGGGATTCGGGTAGTCAAAGCCTTTGCTCAAGAAGATCGTGAGCTCAAGCGCTTTGTTGATTCCAATAAACACAATTTACAAATTAATGATCGCGTCAATCGCGTATGGGGATTGTTCTCCCCAACAGTCACGCTGCTAACAGAAACCGGCCTCTTGGTAGTGTGGGGTTTCGGTATTTGGCAGGTTGCACATCAAAAGGTCACAGTTGGTGTGTTAATTGCATTTCTTGCTTACATTGGACGCTTCTACATTCGACTCGATTCAATGAGTCGCATCGTTTCGCATACGCAAAAAGCAGCAGCTGGGGCAAAGCGTATTTTTGATATTTTGGATCACGTATCGAGTGTTCCTGAGCCAATCAATCCAGCACCCTTGGGTGCAGTGAAAGGCCGTATCTCCCTGCGGGGTGTGGGTTTCCGCTATGGCAACCGTGCGGTTACTAAAGGAATCGATTTAGATATTGCCCCTGGAGAAATGATTGGTTTAGTAGGTCATAGCGGCTCGGGTAAGAGCACTTTGGTGAACTTGATTTGCCGCTTCTATGACGTGAGTGCTGGTTCGATTACCTTAGATGGACGTGATATTCGTAGTATCAGAATTGCTGACTATCGCAAGCGTATTGGTTTGGTTTTGCAAGAGCCATTTTTATTCTTTGGCACGATTGCAGAGAATATTGCTTACGGAAAGCCAGAGGCTACTCGCGAAGAAATTATTGAAGCGGCGCGCGCTGCACATGCCCATGAATTTATTCTTCGCTTACCACTTGCTTATGACTCATTAGTAGGTGAGCGCGGTCAATCCCTCTCAGGTGGAGAGCGTCAACGTATTTCTATTGCGCGTGCGTTGTTGATTAACCCAAGTATTCTGATTTTGGATGAAGCCACATCATCAGTAGACACCACCACTGAAAAAGAGATTCAGCGTGCTTTAGATAATTTGGTCAAGGGCCGCACTACGATTGCGATTGCCCATCGCCTCTCTACTTTAAGAAAAGCAGACCGCTTGGTCGTGCTTGATAAAGGCGAGATCGTGGAGATTGGCTCGCATGATCAGTTGATGGATGCGCAGGGCGCGTACTATGCTCTCTATCAAGCTCAATTACGCCACGCTGCAGAGCTAGTTGAAGGTGGCGCTATTGGTGAAAGCATCGATGAGAATGAGCGCAAAGAAGAAAGCCTGCAAGTCATTGCTAAAGCAACTGGGGGCGGGGTATGAGTCAGCATCAACAGTCGCACACATTAGAACGCGATGCGCTCGGTCAATTGGTATTCATCGATGCAGTTGGAACTTACCATGTTGGCGTTTATCCGATAAGGGCATATCCGATTACCGCACCAGGCGCCGGAATTTCCATCATGGATCAGTCGGGCAAAGAGTTGTGCTGGTTTGACGGCATCACCGCGATTCCTGAAGGCGAGTTAGCCCTGATTGAAGAAGAGCTGGCTACTCGCGAGTTCATGCCTGTAATTGAAAAAATCACCAAGGTATCGACTTTTGCAACCCCCAGTATTTGGGATATCGAAACCGATCGCGGCCCCACCAGAATTCGTCTCAAAGGCGAGGAAGACATTCGCCGCATAGCTGGTAATACGCTCCTGATTGCCGACTCCAATGGATTGCAATTTTTGATCAAAGATTCCACTCAGCTAGACAAAGTCAGTAAGAAGCTTTTGGATCGATTCCGCTAGGAGTTAATCCCTGCAAAATTCTTACTAGGGTAAGCACTAGGTAATTAGTGTTATCCCTGACTGTCCATTCAATAATTGTTGATAAGAGTCAAGTGCTCTCCCCTCAGATTAGGTAAAAATCCTCACATAACAAATAAAAGCCAAAGTAATATTGGTATTCAAATTTTTTTTGGAGGAGCGTTCATGAAGATGAAGTTAAAAGAGGCATTGATTTCCACCGCATTAGCCCTCGGTGTTACAGGTGCTTCACCTGCGTTCGCTGCTTGGGAGCCGACGAAGCCAGTTGAGTTCATTATTCCTGCCGGTCCTGGCGGTGGTGCTGACCAAATGGCCCGCATGATCCAAGGCATCATTACCAAAAATAACCTGATGAAGCAGGCAGTAATTCCTGTGAACAAGGGTGCCGGTGCAGGCGCTGAAGGTTTCTTGGCAATGAAAGAGGCTAAAGGCGATCCAAACAAGATCGTGATTACTCTCTCGAACTTGTTTACAACTCCATTAGCAACTGGTGTTCCATTTAATTGGCAGGACATTACTCCTGTAGCGATGTTGGCTCTTGACCAATTCGTTTTGTGGGATAACGCTGACAAGCCATACAAAACAGCCAAAGAATATATTGATGCCGCTAAGGCAGCTGGCCCAGGTAAATTTAAGATGGGTGGTACTGGCTCGAAGCAAGAAGACCAAATCATTACCGTTGCCCTTGAAAAAGCGACTGGCGCTAAGTTCACCTACATCCCATTTAAAGGGGGTGGCGACGTTGCTGTTCAGCTCGTAGGTAATCACATTGATTCTTCTGTGAATAACCCAATCGAAGCGGTAGCGCAATGGCGTGCTAATAAGTTGCGTGCTCTCTGCGTATTCGATGACACACGGATGCCATACAAAGAAAAAGTGACCGAAACTATGTCATGGTACGACGTACCTACCTGTAACGAGGCAGGTGTAAAAACTGACTATGTGATGCTGCGCGGTATTTTCATGGCTCCAGGCGTAACTCAAGAACAGGTTGATTTTTATATCGATTTATTCAAGAAAGTACGCGCTACACCAGAATGGAAAAAGTTTATGGCTGATGGCGCATTCAATCAGACATTTATGACTGGTAAAGAGTTTAGAAATTGGCTCACATTAAATGAAGCTTTGCATAAGCAGTTAATGACTGAAGCTGGTTTCTTGGCTAAGTAATTTTTCTAGGTACTCAATAGGACCCCTCATTAGTGGGGTCCTATTTTTTAAGTAGTTGTGCTAATTAAATTTATTAAAAAAGTATAAAAATGTCTGAACATAAAAATAATACAAATCAAGACTCACTGATTAGCGTGAGAATGATGGATATCGTTACCTCTATCGCATTCCTGGCTTTAGGCCTGACGGTAATGATCGGTAGTCTAAAGTTGGGTGCTAGTTGGGGAGTTGATGGCCCAGAGGCTGGTTATTTTCCTTTCTACATCAGCTTGATCATCATGCTCTCTAGCGCGGTTACTTTGTACCAAGTTGCAGTTGTGAACAAGAATAAGAAAACAGAATCGTTTGTTGACAGAGAGCCTTCTAGGCAGGTGATGGCAGTATTGTTGCCAGCGATTGTGTTTGTTCTGGGTGTGCAGTTGATTGGTATTTATGTTGCTTCAGCCATCTACATCGCGATATTCATGGTTTGGTTGGGAAAATACCCAATCTGGAAGGCAATTGTTGTATCTCTTGGAGTGAGCGCTGCCCTCTACCTCATGTTCGAATTCTGGTTCCAAGTTCCATTGCCACATGGCTCATGGTTCAATCCGCTTGAGTTCATTGGCGTGCAATAAAAAAACAATAATTATTAAAAAAGATTAGAAAAGAAGGAGTCCAAGTTGGAAGAAATTAACGCTCTATTCAACGGCTTTGCCGTTGCAATGACACCCTTTAACCTATTGTTGATGCTGGTTGGTGTTACGCTTGGTGTGATCATCGGCGTATTGCCTGGTCTAGGTGGCGCCAACGGAATTGCGATTCTGTTGCCATTGACTTTCACAATGCCGCCAACTTCCGCGATCATCATGCTGTCCTGTATCTACTGGGGTGCATTGTTTGGTGGTGCAATTACATCTGTACTCTTTAATATCCCGGGCGAGCCTTGGTCTGTTGCGACAACCTTTGATGGTTATCCAATGGCACGTAATGGAAAAGCTGGCGAGGCATTAACTGCAGCGTTCACATCTTCATTCGTTGGTGCTTTCTTCGCAATTGTGATGATTACTTTCTTGGCACCATTGGTGGCGAAGTTTGCGCTCCAATTCGGTCCACCAGAGTTTTTCTCGGTTTACCTCCTTACCTTCTGTAGTTTTGTGGGTATGAACAAAGGTTCGCCATTCAAGACAATCTCCGCAATGATGTTGGGCTTTGCCTTGGCTACTGTTGGTATGGATACTGTGACAGGTCAGTTGCGCTTAACTTTTGGTAACCCAGAGTTGATGCGTGGATTTGACTTCTTGATTGCTGTGATCGGTTTGTTTGGTATCGGCGAGATTCTTCTTTCAATGGAAGAGGGCTTGGCTTTCCAAGGTGCTGCAGCGAAGATTCGCGGTAAGGTTGTTTGGGAAACTTGGAAGCAGTTGCCAAAATACTGGGCTACTTCATTACGCAGCTGTTTAATCGGTTGCTGGATGGGTATTACTCCAGGTGGTGCTACACCTGCATCTTTCATGGCTTACGGCGTTGCAAAGCGCGTATCCAAAGAAGGTGACAAGTTTGGTACTGGAAAAATGGAAGGTATTGTTGCTCCAGAAACAGCAGCTCACGCTGCTGGTACAGCCGCCTTGTTACCAATGTTGTCATTGGGTATTCCAGGCTCACCAACCGCAGCAGTGTTGCTAGGTGGTCTGTTGATCTGGGGTCTACAACCTGGTCCATTACTTTTCGTTGAGAAGCCAGACTTTGTTTGGGGCTTGATTGCTAGTATGTATTTAGGTAACTTGGCGGGCTTGTTTGTCGTATTAACTTGCGTACCACTATTTGCCTCAATCTTGAGAATTCCATTCTCAATCATTGCACCAGTCATTATTGTGATTTGCGCTGTGGGTGCGTACACCGTTCACAATGCCATGTTTGATGTCTGGTTGATGATGGGCTTCGGTGTTGTGGGCTATGTATTCAAAAAACTCGATTACCCAATGGCACCAATGGTCTTGGCTTTGGTGTTGGGCGACCGTGCAGAAGACTCCTTCCGCCAATCCATGTTGTTCTCACAGGGAAGCTTAGATATTTTCTTCTCTAACTACTTGGTAGGTGCAATTACTTCTCTCGCACTATTGCTTCTATTCTGGCCATTGATTGGTAAGTTTATTGGTAAGAAAAAGGTAGCTGCAGCGTAAGCTAAATAGCCTATCAAGCACAGAGAAGGGGGCGCAAGCCCCCTTTTTCTATTCCTACAAAAAATCCGATAAAATCATTCCATCATGTATTTCCGCAAAAACCGCCTCATGCAATGGATTGCTGCTCTAGCTATCGCAATGAGTGCACTTGCGCCAGCAGTTTCCCAAGCGGTATCGCTTGCAAAACATGGTCAAGGTTTTGCAATGGAGATCTGTTCTGCAGACGGCATGAAGATGCAGATTCAAGTGCAAACTGATGATCGGGTCGATCTGGTGGGTGAGCAGCCTTGCCCATATTGCTTGGCACAAAGCGTGATTACCCCAGTTTTGAATACCAATCTAACATTCCAGGCTCCACAAACATTTTCTTTGCTGCCGCAGCTTTTCTATCAATCACCCAAGCCACTCGCTACTTGGGTAACTCCACCCTCGGCTGCACCCCCTACACAAGCCTAAATCTTTTAGGTCATAGCAAAGCTATGTAATTAGCAACAAGCCTCAAGCAGGTTGCATAAATATTGTGTGGAGAAGTAGATGTTGTTCAAGCAAAAGAAAATTAGTGCATGTATTGGCATGCTATCTAGTTCAATACTATTGTCTGTGGGTGCCAAGGCTCAAATTGCACCACCTCCTGATTATGATCAGAAGTTAGGGGATGTTGTGGTGAGTGCAACTATATCCGGTACGCAACTAAAAAATATGACTCAAAACACTACGGTTTTGACGAAGGAAGAGTTGGAGATATCACCAGATCAAACCATTGATCAAGTACTCAAAAATACGCCCAGCGTTTTTCTAAATGATCAGCCATATTATGAGAAGGACCCTACTGGACAGGGTATCAATGTCCGCGGATTGGGAACTGCGAGAACCCTAGTATTAATTGATGGCGTGCCGGCTAACGATGCGATGTACGGAACTGTGCAGTGGAATTTAGTACCCATGTCATCTATTCAAGATGTGGAGTTCATCCGTGGCGGTGTTTCTAATTTATATGGAAACTATGGAATGGGTGGCGTGATTAATATCACAACTAAGCCGATGAAGGACAATGGCAACGAAGTATCAGCGAGCTATGGAAGTTATGGCACGCAAAATGTGGCAGCCTCAAAAGATATTGCCATCAATGATGTTTTGAAGCTTAGAGTTTCTACAGATTATTTTCACACTGCGGGCTATGTGCAGGCAGCTTTGATTTACCCAGCTAGAAATATTGGTGGCATTGCATCATCTTCTGTTAGCTCTACATCGACAGGCTCTACTGGCGTTGCTAAGGGAATGGGACCGGAGTTTGCCAATGGATCGAACTATCGCCTACAGGGATCCCTTAAATTCAGTCCCGATACAGATGGCTTCTTCAAAATGGGTTATCACGAAATGCAAAACCTCCCAACTGGAGGCTATGTTCAGGGGGTAAAAGCTACTCAGGAGTCAACGTTTTCAGGTGGCACGAATACCCGGTTTGGGGACGGTAAAAAATTAGCCACTAATTTATTTTATGAAAATACTACCCTCATACAGCAAAATATAACTGCAGCAACTACTTCAGCCAATCCCTATGTGAGTCGCATTGATAAAAATCCTTACAACACACTTGGTGGATCAATTCAATATGTGCAAGATTTAAAAGATCAGATGATTGATCAATTTACAGCGGGCGCAGATATTAGAACTGTTGAGGCGATTAATAATGGAGCAGTTATTAACTCTAGTGGAGTGGCAACTGGGGCGGGGTTTTATGCGCAGGGTAAGCAGCAATTTTATGGCGCCTCTGGACAAATCAAATCTAAACTTCAGTCTATTCCGTTGCAAATGACCCTTTCTGCGCGTGTTGATCAGTGGATGAGCCGGGTGCCAACATATTACGTGCAGTCCACCACTGGCGCACAAACGCCTACCAATTCGCCAAATCAAAGCAAAACCGAATTTAGTCCCAACTTAGGTTTGCTATATGAATTGACTAAAAATATTAATTTAAGATCTGCCGCGTATCAAGGTTTTCATGCGCCGGGTCTAAATAACATGATTCGAAGCTATGGTACTTCAAAGTATACATTGGCAAATCCCAATCTTTCGCCAGAAACAATGAAGGGCTATGAGGCAGGGTTTGATTACCGTTGGAATGAAGGTATTTTTCAGCTTACTGGTTATAAAGCAAATGTCTATAACGCTATCAATCCTGTAACCGTTGATTGCCCAAGCGGGTACTCTGGATGTACCAGTGCGACTCAACAATCCAATAGTCAAACACTTCATGCACAAGGTGTGGAAGTTCAGGGGCGCTATGACTTTCATAGACAATGGTCAGCGGAAGCCGGCTATACCTTAACTCAGTCAATTCTGACATCCCAGGCAGCGGCAAACTTGAGTACTGAGCCAATTAATTCTCAGTTACCTGGTACGCCAGGCAAAATGGGTAATCTGGGTTTGACCTACTACCCAACAGTCAAGTCAAGCCTAACAACTACCCTCCGCTATATTGGCCCTTCATGGTGGGATTCCCTGCATACAGTAGAGGTCCCAACGTATTTTGTCGTAGGCTTGAGAGCTAACTATGAAATCTCACCTAATGTGACCATGTTTGCTAGTGCGGTGAACTTGCTCAATCGAAATTATGTAACTTTTGGTGGTACAGGCGGTCCAATTATCCGGGGACAGCCACAAACGGGTACTATCGGGGCTCGCATCACATTTTAAAATTATGAAAATTAGCAATCCATCTCAATGTGATTTTCTATGTAAGGTACTTCTGTTTGCTCTATTGAACATAGGGGCAGCTGGTAACTTATGGGCTCAAATGGATCACCTATCCCACTCAGGGCTGAGCGTATCTAAAAAGCCTAAAAATTCATGTATAGGTAACGGCTTAGATTGCGCAAATGCTGCCACTCCTTTTTTAAGCAATGATGGAAAATTATTTCTAACTTGGACTGCGGGTGGCGCAGTGTCATTTGCTCAATCCAATGATTTAGGTAAAACATTTAATGCAGCCGTAAAAATTGCTGAACATGGTAAATCCTTAGATGCAGGAAGTGATGCGCGACCTCAGATAGTCGCTGATTCAAGCGGAAATATTTTTTTGGCCTACGCCTTTTTTAAAGATTCCAATTGGAATGCCCAGATTAATACTTCACGTTCTAATGATGGTGGCAAGACCTTCTCTGCTCCAGTCTCATTGATTGAGGATGGATCTAGTCAGCGCTTTCCCTCTATATTAATTAGACCAGATGGATCCATCTTTGCAGCCTGGATTGATAAACGCTTAGTTGCGAGTGCTAAGCAGAGTGGCGCAAAAAAATTAGGAGCTTCGATTGCCTATTCCTTTTCTGGCGATCATGGTCGAACTTTTCAGATTGAACGTATTGCCAATCAGAATAGTTGTGAGTGCTGTCGCATAGGGACTGCCCTCGACGTAGCTTCTAACCCCATCATGATTTATAGAGCAATCTTCCCCGGAGGCATCAGGGATCATGCAACTCAGATTATTAGCTCTAGGGGCGCTGAACCAATAAGGCGGGTTTCAGATGATCAGTGGAAGACAGATGCATGCCCACATCATGGCCCTACAATTGCTGTTTCTGAGTCCGGAAAAATACATGCTGCTTGGTTTACTCAGGGTGAGACTCGTTCAGGTGTTTTTTATGCAAACTCAAGTAATCAGGGGCGCAGTTATGGGAAGCCTGCTAGGATTGGTGCTGATGGTGCCAATATATCTAGACCATATATTTTGGCTTTAGAGAATACGGTGTATTTAGTATGGAAAGAATTTAATGGCAAGTCTTCCACCGTGTACTTAAAAAAATCCACAGATGATGGCAGCACTTGGTTGCCACCCCAGGCTGTATTTGAAACATCGGGCTACTCTGATCACCCTCTATTAATTAGTCAGGGTAATGTTGTTTATCTGTCCTGGTTAACACGTGATGATGGTTATCAATTCATCAAAATAAGCTCACCATAATGAAGAGAATCGTACTAGCAGTTTCCATTTTTCTGGCTATTTGTCATGCGGCATTTGCTGATCCAATTAATTTGAAGCCATATCAACAGGGTGAGTGGTCCTCAATTCTCCAATCTGCGAATCATGACCCAATAGCTATTCACTTCTGGGGGGTGACTTGTCCTGCCTGTGTAAAAGAAATGCCGCAGTGGGGAAGGTTTGTAGAGAAGAATAAAAACTTGAAGATTATTTTTATTCAGGTTGATGATGTTTCGCCAGATATGATCAAGAAGATGCTATCCAAAGCAAAGCTTGATGATGCTACTAATTATTATGTGAGCAGCCCATTTGACGAGCTTTTACGTTATGAGATTGATCCCAAATGGCGCGGAGAAACTCCCATTACTATTTTAGTGAATAGAAAAGGTCAGGCCAATAGAAAAACGGGGCCTATGGATTTTTCTCAGTTAAGCAGCTGGTTCAATAAGAACATTTAATGAAATTAATCTGAGATATAGATCGGAATTTGAAAATTAACTAGGAGGATGTATCAATGAAAAGCAATACATTATTAAATGCATTATCGGTCGCTGTATTAGGTTTTGGTGTGGTTGGCCTAACTCATGCACAAAATGCCAAGGTGGGGAGCGTGCAAATTGAAAATGCTTACACTCGCTCTACTGTTCCAGGTCAAATGGCTGCAGGCGGCTTTATGAAAATCGAAAACAAGGGGTCTGTAGATCAATTGATTTCTGCAAGCTCTCCAGTAGCTGGTGAAGTGCAGTTACATGAAATGGCAATGGAAGGTAACGTCATGAGAATGCGCCAAGTTAAAGAGGTAGTAGTGCCAGCAGGTGGATCCGTTGAGCTCAAGCCAGGCGGTTTACATTTAATGTTCATGAACATTAAAGCGCCATTGACAGCTGGTGAGACTGTCCCAGTTAAGCTGAAGTTTGCTAAAGCAGGCGAGGTTGAGGTAAAAATGCCGGTAAATGCGATGGGTAATTCAGGCGCGACTAAGCACTAATTTGAAGATTTAGTATTAATGCTGAAATAATAAAAAAGCCCCTAGTTTTACTTAGGGGCTTTTTTAGTTAGGTGGGTCAACTTAGATCTTTAAATCCAAATCAGTCACTGCACCTTTGCTAGCACTACTTGCCAGACTAGCATATTTCGCCAGCAAGCCGCGGGTATAGCGTGGCTTAGGTTGCACCCAAGCATGACGACGCTTAGCAATTTCTGCTTCGTCAACGTTTAACTGAATAAGCAATTTGTGAGCATCGATCGTTACTGAGTCACCTTCATTAATGAGAGCAATTGTTCCGCCCACATAGGCTTCAGGAGCAACGTGACCCACCACCATGCCCCAAGTACCGCCAGAGAAGCGTCCATCCGTAATGAGGCCGACCGTCTCGCCTAGGCCTTGACCAACGAGGGCAGAGGTAGGAGCAAGCATCTCGCGCATGCCAGGACCGCCCTTAGGGCCTTCGTAACGAATGATCACAACGTCACCATCTTTAATTTTCTGCGCCATGATGGCGGCCATTGCGTCATCTTCAGAATCAAAGACACGCGCTGGACCAGTGATGGATGGATTCTTGAGACCGGTAATTTTGGCAACGCAACCTTCAGGGGAGATATTGCCCTTGAGGATTGCTAAGTGACCTTGTTTGTATAGCGGGGTGTCTAGAGTGCGAATCACTTTTTGATCAGCACGCGGCACGGATGGAATATCTTTTAATGTTTCTGCAATCGTTTTACCGGTGATGGTCATGCAGTCACCGTGCAAAAGTCCGCCGTCTAACAAGATCTTCATTACTTGCGGAATACCACCAGCCTGATGTAGGTCGGTTGCTAAATACTGGCCGGATGGTTTCATGTCCACGATGACGGGTACGCGCTTACGAATGCGCTCAAAGTCATCAATTGTCCAATCGATTTCAGCAGCGCTAGTGATCGCCAGAAAATGTAGAACTGCATTGGTAGAGCCACCCACTGCCATGATGACGCTGACTGCGTTCTCAATCGATTTCTTAGTAATGATGTCGCGTGGACGTAAATTATTTTTAATTGCCTCAACTAAAACAATTGCTGAATCATGGGCACTAGTGACTTTTTCAGTATCTACGTTAGACATAGTGGATGAGTAAGGTAGGCTCATACCCAAGGCTTCGAATGAGGAGCTCATTGTGTTGGCGGTATACATACCTCCGCAGGAGCCGCTACCTGGACAAGCATTTTGCTCAACACCCTTTAGATCTTCCTCGCTGAGACGGCCTGAGGTGAATTCACCAACAGCTTCAAATGCAGAAACAATATTGAGTTCTTTACCTTTGTAATGACCGGGTTTAATGGTTCCGCCATAAACATAAATTGCGGGTACGTTGGTACGCGCAATCGCCATCATTCCGCCTGGCATGTTTTTATCGCAGCCGCCAATAACTAAAACGCCATCCTGCCATAAACCATTCACACAAACTTCGATACTATCGGCAATCACTTCACGCGAGACGAGAGAATATTTCATGCCCTCGGTACCCATGCCGATACCATCTGATACGGTGGGAGTGCCAAACATTTGCGCCTTTGCACCAGCTTCCTCTAGAGCGCTTACTGCTGCATCGGCGAGTTTTTGAAGGCCGCTATTGCAAGGGGTAATGGTGGAATGGCCATTAGCAACACCAACCATTGGCTTCACAAAATCCTTCTCTTCATAGCCCATCGCGTAATACATTGAGCGATTGGGAGCGCGAGCAACCCCTTCGGTGACATTGCGCGAGCGTTCATTGAGGCGTTTCATGCTGATATTGACTCCAGAAAAGAATTTGTCGAAAAGCTCTATTGTGCCGTGATATATGGCGGAATGCAGGGGTTTCTGCTCCATTCCAATGCCCTTGTCCTGCATTGCAACGAAGATATATGTCTATTGTATTTGTTGATTTGGCCTCATTATTAGCTATAGAGCTAATATCCTTGGTAAAAAAGCTGCGGTACATTGCCTTACCTACTACTTTTCCTTTTAAATTCAATGACTAAAGTTGGCCACATCTACCTAATTGATGACGATGAGTCGATGCGTACCTCCTTAAGCCGAATGCTCAAGGATGTCGGTTATATCGTGGAAGACTTCTCCTCTGCTGTGGAATTTTTGGAGCATTCAATGCCAGTAGCGCCGGCCGTCATCTTGCTTGATATGCAAATGCCGGATGTGACCGGATTAGATTTACAGGAAAGATTAGTCCAACTTGGCCGTAAAACCCCGATTGTGTTTGTCAGTGGCCAGAGTCATCCCCACCAAATTGTTACTAGTCTCAAACGTGGCGCTGTAGATTTTCTCTTTAAGCCCTTCAATTTAGAAGATTTACTGAAGGCAGTTGCAGATGCCCTTGAGTTTGATAGACGTCAGCTCAAGCGGATTTCCAAGGAGGTGGAAACTAAGAAAGACTACGCGACCCTCACCCCTAGAGAGAAGGAAGTCTGCTTTTGGCTGGTGAAGGGATTGCTCAACAAGGATATTGCTGTCAAGTTGGGCACAACTGATGCCACAATCAAGGTTCACAAGGCTAGAGTGATGGATAAGATGAGCGTGGATTCAGTGCAATTATTAGTTGCAAAGTACCTTGAGTCCGATTTAGAAAACCTCCAGAATAGCTAGCTCTTGAGCTAATTTCCCTCTGGCTAAATTAGCACTAAAATGGGGCAATATTTTGATAGATAAAGCACTTAAATCACTTTTGTGAATACCAATTCCAAACTACCTGAGATCCGCAAAGAGGCTTTTACTAAGGCTCGTGAGAAGCTGAGCCTAACTACCAAAGATCTTGGTGGAATAGCATGTCTGTCTACTCGCCAAATTGAGCAGATTGAAAGCGGTGAAACCAGCACCTTCTATAGCGCTCAAATTAAAGCAACTGCTGCCAAAAAAGTAGCAAAGCTGCTCAAGTTGAGTGACGAAGAGGCATTTGATTTCGGTGCAACTGCGCCTGAAACCTCAAGTGAAGTGCAGTTACCAATTGCAGAAGTGAAATTAACGGATGCTCCAAAGATTAAAGGCGCCAAAAAAGAGTCCTCCAAAAAGGCAGAAGCAAAAATAGAGGCCGTCCAAACTCAAGAGCAGGTGCAAGAGATTCAGTTGCCCGTAGAAGAAAAAAAGGTTCAGGAAAAAGAAGCCATCCTGAATCAAGACATCTCAAATCCAAAATCGACTTCACAAAAGAATCTGTTTCTTTGGTTAAGCGTGGCTGCAGCAGCGGCATTTGCAGTGGTTAATCTGAAGCCTTTATTTGTCGTAGAAAAACCAGCAGAAATCGTCCTTGTAAAAGAAGAAACCATAGAGCCTGTGCCAGCAGCTACGCCCGCGGAGCCGGCACCAGTAGCCCAAGCACCTGTCGTAGCAGCAGTAGTGATACCGCCAGCTCCCGCTGCCAGTGCTGAAGCCACGGGAGCATGCCCTGCTGAAGAGGGCATTATCAGCTATAAAACAGATGCGCCGCGCAAGGCGGCAGATATGGTTTATGTGCAGGTGAAATCAAAGCAAGTTATTTGCGTCAGTGATGCTTCTGGGAAGATGCAAAACAAGCTTATTGAGCCTGGCGGGGGAGCATCTTTTTATGGCAAACCTCCATTCAAAGTCTTCACTAGCGGTCTCGCTCAGGCTGACGTGTTTTTTCAGGGCGCAAAAGTGCGCCTGACAAATCTCAATTTCAAAACTTTAATATTAGAGGCCGCTGAAATAGTGGCTCCATCCGCAGACCGGACAGATTCTCAGCTACGCTAACCCTCGGAAGAGTTGGTGAGTTAGCGCATCGAATGCTAGTGCTTAAACTGCTGAATCGTTGGTTTCGCCAGTGCGAATGCGAATAGCCTGTTCAATTGGGCTAACAAAAATCTTGCCATCACCAATCTTGCCTGTGCGTGCAGCTTTAGTAATTGCCTCGATTACTGAATCCACGCGTTCATCAGCAACGACTACTTCAACTTTTACCTTAGGTAAAAAGTCGACTACGTACTCTGCGCCGCGATAGAGTTCGGTGTGCCCTTTTTGGCGACCAAAGCCTTTCACTTCGGTAACGGTCAGCCCGGTAACGCCTACTTCAGCTAAGGCTTCACGAACTTCGTCAAGTTTGAACGGCTTAATAACGGATGTGATTAGCTTCATATATTTCCCCTTAATATGGTAATCATACCTAGAACTGAAAACCAATGCCCTGTTACGCCCTAAATTGGGAGGTAATCGGGTAGCGCCAGTCACGCCCAAAGGCCCGGGTAGTGACTCGAACACCGGGAGGCGCTTGGCGACGTTTGTACTCATTGAGCTTAATGAGGCGGGTGACTTTTTCGACGCTGTCGGGATCAAAGCCGGCGGCAATCATTTGGGCAATAGATTGGTTTTGCTCCATATAACGCTCGACGATGCCATCCAATACTTCGTATGATGGCAAGCTGTCTTGATCGGTCTGATCAGGGCGTAATTCTGCGGAAGGGGCGCGAGTCAAGATCCGCTCCGGAATGATCTGAGCAATACTATTGCGATAAGCGCACAAACGGTAGACCAAAGTTTTAGCAATATCTTTAATGACCGCAAAGCCACCAGCCATATCTCCGTATAAAGTGCAGTAACCCACAGCCATTTCACTCTTGTTGCCTGTTGTTAAAACTAAGCGACCTGTTTTATTGGAGAGCGCCATTAAGAGAGTGCCGCGTACTCGTGCCTGAATATTTTCTTCAGTAGCATCGAGCTTTAGGCCTTTGAATTGCTCGGCTAAAGCATGCTCTAAAGCATCAACGGGTTCGCTAATCGGAATCTCATCATATTGAACACCCAGATTCTGAGCCATTTCTCTAGCATCAATCCAGGAGATGTCCGCGGTATAGCGTGAGGCCATCATGACGGCGCGAACTTTGTCTGCACCCAATGCATCTACTGCAATCGCTAGTACCAATGCAGAGTCAACTCCACCTGAGAGGCCGATGATGACTCCCGGGAAACGATTCTTCTGAACATAGTCACGCACACCTAGAACAAGTGCTTGGTAGGCCTGGGCTTCAACACTAGATGGAATTACCGTTACCCCTGGTTCTAAATCGCCGGAGGCGTTGACATCTACATAGCCAAGAGCAGTCTCAAATTGCGGCATGGTCATCACTACTTTGCCTGCGCTATTTAAAGCAAATGAGCCACCATCAAAAACCAGTTCATCTTGGCCACCAACTGCATTTACATAAACCAATGGCATCTTGCTAAGAGCAATTTGATTGCGCAGCACCTCAATACGTAAAGCTTCTTTTTGGAGGTGATAAGGGGAGGCATTCAGAACCAGTAGCACTTGGGCGCCAGCTGCATGAGCCTGTTTTGCTGGACCCGCATGCCATGCATCTTCGCAAAGAATGAGTCCATATTTGATGCTGGCATTTTCAAAGACGCAGGCTTCATGACCCGGCGTGAAATAACGCACCTCATCAAACACTTCATGATTGGGTAGTTCTTGTTTGGCATAGCCAGCAATGATCTTGCCATCACGAATGACTGAGGCATAGTTTTGTAAACCAGTCGCAGTTTTCTTAGGGTGGCCAATGATGACAGTTAACCCCGGAAATTTCTGGAGCTCCAGTATTAAACAACTGAGCTCTCGATCTGCTGCCTCAATAAAGGCTGGGCGCAATAATAAATCTTCTGGAGGGTAGCCGGTGAGCGAGAGCTCGGGCGTGAGAACTACTGTGGCGCCTTGTGCATAAGCATCTGCAGCAGCTTGGGAGATGAGCTGCGCATTGCCAGGCAAATCACCCAAAAGAGGGTTGATTTGCGCTAGGGCGATTTTTTGTGAGTTCACTCCGGTTAACGAGTTGAATATGAATTAGCTTTGATGCTCTTTGTTATACGCCTCAATACCTTCAAGAATTTCTTTATGGGCATCAGCAACACCACCCCAACCTTTAACTTTTACCCACTTACCTGGCTCGAGATCTTTGTAGTGTTCGAAAAAATGCTGGATTTGATTTAAACGTAATGGATTGATGTCTTCTGGTTTTTGCCAATGGGTATAAATAGGCAAAATCTTATCTTCTGGAACGGCTAACAATTTGGCATCTTGTCCGCCTTCATCTTCCATCATCAATACCCCAATTGCGCGACAACTGACAACCACACCAGGAATCAAAGGGAACGGAGTGATAACAAGCACATCAACAGGGTCACCATCACCAGCAATAGTTTTATTGATATATCCATAGTTGCATGGGTAATGCATTGCAGTGCCCATAAAGCGATCAACAAAAATAGCACCACTTTCTTTATCAACTTCATACTTGATTGGATCTGCATTCATTGGGATTTCGATGATGACATTAAAGCTTTCAGGGATTTTTTCCCCTGGTTTGACGTTGTCGAGACTCATTCATACTCCGGATAGTGATTAGTAAATACCCTGATTTTACAAAAGCGCTAGGGTAGTAATTCTGCTACATACTAATAAAGCATATAGGCTCCAGTTTATCGCTTTCAGAATTGGTCTGACATAGCTGGCAGATAAATACAATTTAGATCTAATTTATAAGGGGTTCAAGCATGGGTAATGTCACATTAGGCTTGTATTTTTCCTTGGCGTGCGGTGTTCTAGCCGTGATTTATGGCTTTGTGATGCGCGGATGGATATTGAAGCAAAGTGCTGGTAACGCAAAGATGCAAGAAATTGCTGAGGCGATCCAGCAGGGAGCTGCAGCTTATTTATCCCGCCAATACAAGGCGATTTCCATCGTTGGGGTAGTCCTCACGATCTTGATAGCACTGTTTCTGGATTTTGCAACGGCTATCGGCTTCGTTATTGGTGCGGTGCTTTCGGGTGCCTGCGGCTTTATTGGCATGAATATTTCGGTGCGGGCTAACGTCCGAACTGCGGAAGCGGCTACCAAAGGGATGAATGAAGCTCTTAATGTGGCATTTAAGGGTGGCGCTATTACCGGTATGTTGGTGGTAGGACTTGGCTTACTAGGTGTTGGCCTTTTCTTTATGTTCCTGATATCACTAGGAGCGGGTAAAGACCTATCATCGGTTTTACACCCTTTAATCGGTTTGGCATTCGGCTCTTCCTTGATTTCTATCTTCGCGCGATTGGGCGGCGGCATCTTTACAAAAGGTGCTGACGTAGGCGCGGACTTAGTTGGAAAAGTGGAGGCAGGCATTCCGGAGGATGACCCACGGAATCCTGCTGTGATTGCCGATAATGTTGGAGATAACGTCGGTGACTGTGCTGGTATGGCGGCTGACTTATTTGAAACTTACGCGGTGACACTAATTGCAACAATGGTGTTAGGTGCTCTCATGGTTTCTAGTGCATCAGCGGCTGCGGTGGTCTACCCGCTTTTACTGGGTGGAGTTTCCATCATTGCCTCGATTATTGGCTGCTCTTTTGTGAAAGCAACGCCAGGTATGAAAAATGTCATGCCTGCGCTGTATAAAGGTTTAATCATAGCTGGGGGCATTTCTTTAGTCGCATTCTATTTTGTTACCAATTTCATCATGCCTGACGATGCCCTGGGTATCCCAGGAAGCCAATGGCGTTTGTTTGGCTCCACTGTAGTTGGTTTACTGCTAACTGCCGGATTAGTCTGGATTACCGAGTACTACACGGGTACTCAATTTAAACCAGTACAACATATTGCTGAGGCTTCTACCAAAGGTCATGGTACTAACATCATTGCAGGCTTAGGCATTTCGATGAAATCGACTGCTTATCCAGTGCTGTTTGTTTGTGCCGCTATTTATGCAGCTTACTGGTTAGCAGGTATTTATGGAATTGCGATTGCAGCGACTGCGATGCTGTCTATGGCTGGCATTGTGGTGGCTCTTGATGCCTATGGCCCGATTACAGATAATGCTGGTGGCATTGCAGAGATGGCTGGCATGCCGCAATCGGTTCGTGACATTACAGATCCATTGGATGCGGTGGGCAATACTACTAAGGCCGTAACCAAGGGATATGCGATTGGTTCAGCAGGCCTTGCTGCTCTAGTTCTCTTTGCAGATTACACCCATGCGTTGGAGGCTATTGGTCAGCAAGTATCATTTGATCTCTCGGACCATATGGTAATCATTGGCCTCTTTATTGGCGGCATGATTCCATATTTGTTTGGTGCGATGGCAATGGAAGCGGTTGGACGTTGTGCTGGTGCTGTGGTTGAAGAGGTCCGCCGACAGTTCCGTGAGATCCCAGGAATTATGGAGGGCACTGCAAAACCCGAGTACGGCAAAGCAGTAGATATGCTGACCTCAGCCGCGATCAAGGAAATGATTGTTCCTTCACTTTTACCGGTGGTGGCTCCTATCGCGGTAGGTCTCTTGCTGGGACCCGCTGCTTTGGGTGGTTTGCTGATGGGCACCATTGTGACGGGCTTGTTTGTCGCAATATCTATGTGCACCGGTGGCGGCGCTTGGGATAACGCCAAGAAATATATTGAAGAAGGCCATTTCGGCGGCAAAGGTTCTGAGGCCCATAAGGCTGCGGTCACTGGTGATACTGTCGGCGACCCCTACAAAGACACTGCTGGTCCTGCAGTAAACCCACTCATCAAGATTATTAATATCGTGGCATTGTTGATTGTGCCGCTATTACCAGTGGTGAGCCGCTAATAATTTAGAGGAATAAAATGTAAGAAAAAAATGCCTAGCATTGCTAGGCATTTTTATTTGGCCCCTTGCTTAGTCTGTATTAATCTAAAGCCTCCAAGTAACGCTGCGCATCTAATGCAGCCATACATCCAGTACCGGCACTAGTAATCGCTTGACGATAGATGTGGTCCTGCACGTCGCCCGCTGCAAATACGCCAGGGATGTTGGTAGCAGTGGCATTACCTTCCAAGCCTGAGAGTGTCTTGATGTAGCCGTTGTTCATATCGAGCTGACCAATAAATAGCTCGGTATTCGGTTTGTGTCCAATTGCGATAAAGGCGCCGGTTACAGCGATATCTTCTGTACTGCCATCCGCTTTCTTAATACGTACGCCAGTGACACCTTTTTCATCACCCAAGACTTCGTCGAGCGTGGAGTTCAATTTGAGCTCGACTTTGCCTTCAGCCACTTTAGCCATGAGACGGTCATTGAGGATTGGCTCTGCACGGAATTTATCGCGCCGATGAATCACGGTAACCTTTTTGGCGATGCCAGTCAGATAGAGCGCTTCTTCAACAGCAGTGTTACCGCCACCAACTACGCACACATCTTGATTGCGATAAAAGAATCCATCACAGGTCGCGCATCCAGAAACGCCGCGACCCATAAATGCTTCCTCACTTGGAAGGCCAATGTATTGAGCAGAAGCGCCAGTGGAAATAATTAAGGCATCGCAGGTGTAAGTTCCCGAGTCACCAACTAAACGGATAGGTTTTTCAGTTAGAGCTGCAGTGTGAATATGATCAAAGATGATATTGGTGTTGAAGCGTTCAGCATGCTTTAAAAAACGATCCATGAGCTCTGGGCCTTGGACGCCATCTGGGTCAGCTGGCCAGTTTTCTACATCTGTAGTGGTCATTAATTGACCACCCTGTGCTAGGCCAGTAACGAGGGTGGGGCTCAAATTGGCTCGAGCTGCATAGACGGCAGCTGTGTAGCCAGCAGGGCCTGAACCGAGGATGAGAACTTTGGAATGTTTTGGGGTATCTGTAGTCATATTCAAATTATAGGATTGCTTGATTACAATCAGTAGAACATGGCTAGAACCGCATATCCGAAGTCCAAAACGCCTTTAGGCCTTCAGCCCCCTGAGAATCAAGGGCAGGGCAGGATGCCCCGCCTCCTTTTAGAAGCCCGTTGGTTTATCTCTCTTGGCCTTTGTTTGGGTTTATTGGCTATTTTGGTGACTTATTCCAAGGCAGACCCAGCTTGGTCGCATGCCAGCTTTGAGGCTCCCAGGAACCTGGGCGGACGTTTTGGAGCCTATTTGGCTGATTTATTGCTCTACATCTTTGGTATTTCTGCATTTTGGTGGGTCATGCTCTTTGGCCGCCGAGTTCTGAGTGGTTGGCGTGAACTTTGGAGCATTCCCCTTCCATTGGATCCAGAAGCTAAACCAGACTCCCTAGTCGTGCGTTGGTTAGGCTTTGGGCTGACTTTATTAAGCAGCATGGGTCTTGAGTCCATTCGCATGCATTCGCTGACCTGGGAGCTTCCTAGACCCCCTGGCGGTATTTTGGGCGAGTTGATTGGCGATCCTTTACAGATGACGCTAGGTTTTACGGGTTCTACCCTGGTGTTGTTATTCACTTTGTGTGCCGGACTGTCTTTATTCCTTCACTTTTCCTGGTTAGACATTGCTGAAAAAGTAGGTCGGACCCTTGAGCTCGCTTACAACCGTTTGCGTGAGCGTCGCGATAGCGAAGAAGATCGCAAGTTAGGTGAAGCAGCTGCTGAAGAGCGCGAAGAGTTCGTTGAAGAGTTTCGTGGGCGAGTGGAAATTGCTAAGCCGGTACAGATTGTTCGTGCCCCGGTAGAAATTCTGAAGAGCGCCCGTGTTGAACGTGAAAAACAGCAGCCACTGTTTGTGGATATTCCGGATTCCGAATTGCCTCCCTTGGCTTTATTGGATCCCGTCCCAGAAGTAAAAGAAACCATTTCAGCAGATGTATTGGAATTTACTTCTCGCTTGATTGAGCGCAAGTTGGCTGAGTTCAACGTCGAAGTGAAAGTGATTGCAGCCTATCCAGGTCCAGTAGTCACCCGTTATGAAATTGATCCTGCTGTTGGTGTAAAGGGTAGTCAGATTGTTAATCTCTCACGTGACTTAGCGCGCTCGCTAGGTGTAGTGAGTATGCGTGTAGTAGAAACCATTCCAGGCAAAACCTGCATGGCTTTGGAGTTACCAAATCCAACGCGACAATCGGTTTACCTCTCTGAGATTTTGAGTTCACAGGTTTATAACGATAGCCACTCTAACTTGACCCTTGCTTTGGGCAAGGATATTTCAGGTAGCCCGGTCGTTGCTGACTTGGCGAAGATGCCGCATTGCTTAGTTGCGGGTACTACTGGTGCAGGTAAGTCCGTTGGTATCAATGCGATGATTCTGTCCATTCTCTTTAAGGCGAAGCCTGATGAAGTGCGCCTAATCATGATTGATCCGAAGATGCTCGAGATGGCAATGTACGACAAGATCCCCCATCTCTTATGTCCAGTAGTGACTGACATGAAGCAAGCGTATAACGCTCTCAATTGGGCTGTAAATGAGATGGAGCGTCGCTACAAACTGATGAGTAAGTTTGGTGTACGTAACCTTGCTGGCTTCAATAAAAAAATCTTAGAGGCTGAAGAAAAAGGTGAGAAGCTTACTAATCCATTTAGCTTGACTCCTGATGATCCAGAGCCAATTTATAAAGCGCCGGTGATAGTCATCGTGATTGACGAGTTGGCAGACTTGATGATGGTCTCCGGCAAGAAGATCGAAGAGTTAATTGCCCGTATTGCTCAAAAGGCACGTGCTGCAGGTATTCATTTGGTCTTGGCAACGCAACGTCCTAGTGTAGATGTGATTACCGGTCTGATTAAGGCTAACGTACCGACCCGCATTTCTTTCCAGGTGAGTAGCAAGATCGATAGTCGTACGATTTTAGATCAACAGGGTGCTGAAGCCCTGCTGGGTATGGGCGACATGCTCTATATGGCGCCAGGTACCGGCTTACCGGTTCGCGTCCATGGTGCCTTTGTTTCTGATGATGAGGTTCATCGTGTGGTCGAGTGGCTCAAAGAGAAGAGTGAGGCTAACTACATTGATGGTGTTCTGGAAGGCGCTGACGAATCCACTATCGATGCCCTGACCGGTGAAGGCGGTGGTGAGGCTGATCCTTTGTATGACCAAGCAGTCGCTATTGTTTTAGAAAACAAGCGCCCATCGATCTCTTTAGTGCAGCGCCACTTGCGAATTGGTTATAACCGCGCAGCCCGCTTACTCGAGGATATGGAAAAAGCCGGCTTAGTTTCCAAGATGGGCAATGGCGGTAATCGTGAAATCCTCCATCGTTCTTCTGAATAAGGCTACTTCCTTGCGCAGATTTTTCTCAGTAGCAACAGCAATCTTTATTGGCTTTGCATGCTTTTCGCTTTCAAGCACTGTACTTGCTGAAGTTGAGAGTGGTGCCGAGCAGTTGCGTCAGTTCGTGCGTAACTCAAAAACTGCGGAGGGTGAGTTTGTGCAACAGCAGTTACGTGTACCCAAAGCAAATGAACCGCAAGATAAGGGTTTAAAGGTGGTTCGCCAAACGCAAGGGCGTTTTGTGTTTCAGCGTCCAGGCCGATTTATTTGGGATACCCAAAAACCATACGAGCAAAAACTGATTGCCGATGGCAAGCAACTTATCATGTGGGATAAGGATTTAAATCAAGCCACCTTTAGGCCTGCAGGTCAGGCTTTAGCAACTACTCCTGCTGCAATCTTATTTGGGGAGACTTCTTTAGATCAGCACTTTGATTTAGTTGAAGGCGAAGATCGTCTGGGTATGAAATGGGTTGCTCTTGTGCCCAAGAAAATCCCCAATACAAAAAATGGCAATGACTTGCCGTACACCAAGATCTCAGTCGGAATGGCTAATGGCTTACCCAAAGCACTAGAGCTCATTGATGGCCTGGGAAGTGTCGTCCTGGTCACCTTAGATAAGATTCAGCTCAACGTGAGCCTGCCTGCTAATCGCTTTACCTTTACGCCACCTGCTGGCGCAGAAGTCTTACGCTTAAACTAGTGTTCATACCCATTAACCAATAGAGCATCACATGATTGATCCGCAATTACTCCGCAAAGATATCGCAGCTGTTGCTGCCCGTTTAGCTACGCGTAAATTTCAACTTGATGTTGAGAAGTTCAACACCTTAGAGTCCGAGCGTAAATCCTTACAAACTCGCACTGAAGAATTGCAGGCCAAGCGTAACCAGCTGGCTAAAGCGATTGGCATGAAAAAAGGTAAAGGCGAAGATGCGGCTACCGAGATGGCTGAAGCAACGCAGATTAACGTCGATATGGAATCAGGTGCAGTACGCTTGGCGATATTGCAGGTAGAGATTGCTGATTTCTTGATGGATATTCCTAATTTGCCGGATGAGGCGGTTCCAGTCGGTAAAGATGAAGCTGAAAATAAGGAAGTAAAACGTTGGGGTACGATCCCCGAGTTTTCATTTCCTGTGAAGGACCATGTCGACTTGGGCGCGCCATTAGGTCTCGATTTTGAATCTGCTGCAAAAATTAGTGGCTCACGCTTTGTTGTTTTGAAGGGGCCTGTCGCCAGATTACATCGTGCATTAGCGCAATTTATGATCGACCTGCATACAACTCAACATAGTTACGAAGAGCTCTACGTTCCTCTCATGGTGAATGCTGCATCTATGCGCGGAACTGGTCAGCTGCCTAAGTTTGAAGAAGATCTGTTTAAGGTTCCTCGCCAGATGGGCGGTGAAGATGGAGCCGGTGAAGCAAAAGTTGAAAACTTTTACCTCATCCCTACCGCAGAGGTGCCCGTTACCAATTTAGTGCGTGACACCATTACTGCAGCTGAAGAGTTGCCACTCAAGTTTGTTGCGCATACCCCATGCTTTAGATCTGAGGCTGGAAGCTATGGCCGTGATGTACGCGGCATGATTCGTCAACACCAATTTGAAAAAGTAGAGCTTGTGCAAATTGCCAAGCCAGAAGAATCTATGCAGTTGCTTGAAGAATTAACTTCGCATGCAGAAAAAGTTTTGGAGCTACTAGAGCTGCCTTATCGAAAAGTATTACTCTGCACCGGTGATATGGGCTTTGGAAGTACAAAGACCTATGATCTTGAAGTCTGGATTCCATCGCAAAATGCTTATCGCGAGATTAGCTCTTGCTCGAATATGGGCGATTTCCAAGCTAGACGTATGCAGGCGAGATACAAATCTGGACAAGGAAAGCCAGAGTTGGTCCACACCTTAAATGGTTCCGGGCTTGCGGTTGGCAGAACTGGTGTAGCTCTTCTGGAGAACTGCCAGCAGGCTGATGGCAGTATTGCGATACCGAAAGCTTTGCGACCTTACTTGGGTGGTTTGGAAGTTCTCAGTCCAATCTGATTAAATTAAAACAGCCTGAATTTTTACACTGCTCGCATTTTTGGCTAAAACTTTATCTAGAGTGGCTAAGGATTTAGATTTAAGCTGCTTTGCTACGGCAAGGTGAAGGGCATCTCCAGCCCTCAGATTTGATTTGCTATTAACCACTAAGATTCCAGCTGAATAATAAACCTTGTTTTCGATCGGCAAGAGTTCGATATCGCTTTGACAGAGGCCATCAAACTTTTTCCAAGCCTCTCGACTTTGCTTAACAGTTATTTGGCTAGTTCTGACTTTAAGACTAAGTGCGCTAGAGAATTCGGTAAATGCCCAAGTTGAGGAGATCATCTTTGCTGAGCTATTTGTGTACCATTTAGCAACATCATCACTCTTTTGCTCTTTTATGCATAAGGCTACAAAAACGCTTGTATCAACATAAATCATTAATAGCGCGCCTCTGATCGGAGTTGATCCATTACCGATTTGCCCATCTTCAATGTATCTCTGAATGCTTTTAGTTCTGCTGCAATTGCTTTGCGATCCAATTTCTGTGGCCTGATAATTAATGAGCCATCTTTTGACAAAGTTGCCTCAACCTTGTCCCCATCTTTGAGTTGAATTTGCTTAATTAAGGTTGCCGGTATACGCATGGCGAGGCTATTTCCCCATTTCGATATTTGGATGTTCATGGTTTGGCTCTCTCTTAATATAGATATACATTTATGTATATCTATATTAATGTGCTTTGTTAACTATGTCTACTAAATTTCATAGGCAACATTGGCCGCAGGGGTTTATGTATCCGTAGCTATAATTACCCCTTGGTTCGGAGAGGTGGCAGAGTGGACGAATGTACTTGACTCGAAATCAAGCGTACTGTCAAAGGTACCGTGGGTTCGAATCCCACCCTCTCCGCCAGAATTGACCTAGAAGGCTTTATATATATGGCTCTATCTTTTTGAGCCTCTTCTACCCACCAGCCTACCCACCAGTAAAACATTGCTTTGGACAATCGAGGCGTAGATCAAGCCAAACGCCATGTTGTAGCCCAAAATCATATGGTTACGTGCCACCAATAAGGTGTGAATTTCAAAGAGTACCCCCAAAAATACCCCCAGATTTCATTCGTACAATTTGATTAAATTGTCTTCATATTCTGGAGGGGTTGCGATGGAAAAAGAATCATACACACGCAGTGAAATCTATGAACTTCTGTGGACTGAGCCGGCTACCAAGGTTGCGTTGCGGATTGGACTCTCCGATGTGGCCCTTGGCAAGTGGTGCAAGCAGTACGGTGTACCTAAGCCGCCATTGGGCTATTGGGCCAAGCTGGAGCATGGGAAGGTAACAGGAGAGAAGCCTCCATTAGAGCCTTGGTGGAACGAACATGATCCCCTGATCCATGTCCGCACTCGGGATAAAGCAATCATGGAGGCTAGGCTAAATAAGCCTGCTGAGCCTATTCCAGTTGTAGAGATTTACAAGGGTAATAAATTCCATGAAGAGATCGAGAAGACCTTCAAAGACTTCCAGATGGAAAACCATTCCAAATTTGGAAGATCAGAATCTAAGGCTGGCTTTGATGTCCAGATTGGACCACATAGCGTTCCACGGGTAAAGCGAATACTTCAGACCCTCATCAACGAATTCACCTCTCGCGGTTATCGGTTGGGTGGCTATCGTAAATATTCAAATCCAGAAGTTACCGCATTCATGAGAGATGATGATGTAGTGACAATTGAGTTCTATGAGGTAAGCACTAAACCACCCAAGCCCATGAAGAGAAAAAACAGTTGGACTAGCGGTGGACACACTCACTCATACATGATGGATATTGACTACATTCCATCTGGAAGGCTAGAGCTAAGAATTCGCCATAACGATATATACGGCTGGAAGATTATTAAGGATTCTGAAAAGACCAGCGTTGAGGAGCAGCTTGGGAAATTGATAAACCTCATTGCTGAACTTTCATTTGACGCCAAGATAGCGAGAGTGGAGCGAGAGGCTAGTGAGGCAAGGGAGCAGGCAGAGCGCAAGCGCCTAGCCGACATTAAATGGGCTCGGGAGGTAGATGCCTGGAAATGGGGTCAGCTCAAGGATGCAGCGGAGCGCTGGAACGAATTAGCCGTGCTTAGAGAGTTTGTTAAGGCCATCAAGAGCAACAGGGTTGTAAGGCGTAAAAATAAAGAAGAGCTAGGTGGTTGGATAAGTTGGGCGCAAGAGCAAATTAACGCGAGGGATCCGATTTATAAGGTGGCAAGCGGAATGAGTTTGCCTGGACAGAATGAGCCGATTAGAGATGATGGGTTCGATGAATAATTTTTTATGGGACTCTAGCTTATCAAATTAATGTAAGTTGATTCAATATTGATAGTCAGCTTATGTTTTTCATCAATCCACTTACTAAGCAATCTCTCGGTTTCATCTGGGTCGCGAAGTCTAGTGATCGTTTGCGAATTTTTTGTTCCAGGAAAAGAGTCGGTTAGCTGGAAAGCTGTGCTTTTGGTAAGAATATACCTAGCATGCAGATCATCACCCGTGCCAGCCTCACTACAGCACATATATTTGATTCCACAAGAAGGTGATTTATATCTTGCGAAGCATTTTTGGAGGGTATCAGCAAGCTTTGCTGTTGAATCCATATAGGGATGATCGCGTGTGTTATGAATTGAATATATAAGAATCTCCCCCAAGGGTTTAGTTTTGGTAAGTTCAAGGACTTTCTGAATAATTTTTGTAAATTCAGAAATTTCCCCGTTTGGGGTTAGGAGGTAGTTATGTCTATCAACAAATGCTACTTTTTCAGTATTTAAAATATAGTTTTTTAAAAGTGAAACTAAGTTTTCGGGGGTTAGCCTTACGTTTGCAGTGTCGTTAACATTTAGTAGTTTAATATCAAATTGGTCAAAATCCTGCACTCCATGCTGGTTCTTTCTAGCGCCTATAGCTACGCAATCTTGTATTTTGTCTTCTGGTAAAGATAGAAAATTTGGTTCCCAAGATAGATCATCTCTGTATGGAGAATTTAGCGATATGAAACCATTTTGAGACTGTAGGTGCGCAAAAAATTCATTTATTTTCTTTTCATCCCAATCATCCCAGTCATCAGTATTGATGGTTGAGTGCTCTAAATTGAATTTATGAATCCATTTCTTTCTAGGGAAGTCTGCAATAAAAATTCCTTGTGATGGACCTAGTTTGGTAAAAATTTTTAACCAATCTTTATATTTTTGAATTGCCAAAGGAGATAGGGCGAGAATTTTATTCATCATCAAATAAATCCTTGTAACGCTCATTGAAGAATCCGCCTGGCCATCTATCAATCAATTTTCCATCTGGAGTAAGTCTGAGTCGTTGAATCTTGGTGCTTCCGTCCGGCATAGGCTCAAAGTACAGAATTGAAACCTTTTCAAATGTAAGTGGCGAAAGGACCTCATCCTCTCTTTTATTAGAATTTTTAAGAAGCTTGAGAATTCTTAAAAGAATATGTTCTGAATGCGTTTCTATTAAACAAAATTGATCATGGTATTTGTAGTTTTCAACTGCCCTGATGATGGATTCACCAAGAGCACTTTGAAGAGCGGGGTGAAGGTGGAGTTCTGGCTGCTGAATTAGCGCTCTTCCGTCATGAGCAAGAGACGCAAGAACGGGTAGGATGTAGCCAATCCCGCTGCCCACATCCTCAATCTCAACATTTCTCTGGTGATTATCTGTTAAATAAAGCCTCACTATCTTCGCATAGTGTCTTGGATCCTCTACCCAGCTATCAATAATTTCCTGTAGATCTGTAAGGCAGAGTACTTCACCATTTAGCTGGTATCCATTGTCTTCAAATAAATCCTCTCGAAGCATCTCATTAATTTTTGATATTGGGTCTAGATCGCCCCAAGTAGTATTGATGGAAGCGGGAGTTTCTATTGTCTGATTATGCGCAACTGAAGCGCATAGATAGCTCCAATGTGGCTGAAGTTTATTTAATGTTTTAGCTAATACTTGGCGGGTAGTAGTGGAGCCAATATTTTGAACATAACCAATTTTCCCATCAATTTTTCTATGGGGCTCTCCTGAAATAATTGAAATTACTTCTTCGCTTGATGGGACAGTCCGAGATGCTTTAACAAGAGGAAGACTCTTATGATCTATAGAGAAGAAATGTTTGTTAAAAGCTAGCTTAAAAAACCCAACAATTTGCTGTGCCACAGCCTCTAATTGATTTAACGCAGCAATATCATCTAATGTTGATAGGGAATATATTTCGTGAGGAAACCATTGATTGGGATTCATGCCCTCTAATCTGGGTGCTAAATAGTAGGAGTAGCAACTATCTTGATGAATAATTGTTTTAAGTTTTTCTTTGAGGATATTTGTTGGATATAAGTCAATCCAATCGGCATCATGGATCTTGATTCTTGGGTCTGATTCACCTTCTGTAACAATTTCAAGAAATTTCCTCTCATCATTAGCAATGGTGAGCTCTGAAATTGACCAACCATAAAAATTACTTCGTTTAAATCCAATGAAAAACCTGAAATTTTTACCATCAAAATCTTCGGCCATGTCCCCCATCCATAGTGAGGCAACTGCAATATGTCTCAGCGATGTCTCATGCTCCATGCCGGTTAAATCGGGACGCCAGCCATCCTCAAATAAGAACTGCAAACCAAAGGCAATCTGATCATTACCCTTGCTGGCACTTTCTCTCCTCGCCCACCTATCAAGATACTCATTAATTTTTTTATTTTCATTTCCCCAATCATTGCTAAAAAGCAAATTCATGAGATCTAGGGCATCAAAAATTGCACTTTTACCCGCACCATTGGGGCCAAACATCAGAGTTAAATCTCTAATTGGAATAACAGCATGTTTCGATACTGTTTGAAAGTTCTCTAATTCAATTGCTGTAAGTTTTGGCATTTAGTTGGCGATGAAGCTTATGGTTGGATTTGATTGACTGATTTCTATTTCTAATTACTTGTAAGAATTGTCACTATCTAGATCTTACTTTGTGTAATTTGATTAATAGTGATTGCGATTTAAAATTTAGTACTGTATATTTGTACAGCTATAAATAAGTTTATTGGGCGATTGTTTCCCGTAAATTTATGAAGCTCATCCTATGAGCCTTTAGGTCGCAATACTGCATTCATCCTCACAACTATTGGATGAATGTATGTCAACTATTCGTCAGCACCTAGTATTTCTAACCGGGCATCGCATCAGTGCGAATACCTCAGCTGAAGAGATCGGTAGCTTAAGCAAGATTGGCGTAGCCATTGCCTTTGCGAGCTTCTTGGCCGCTTTGCAGTTTGGTATTGCAGGCTGGTTCTTGGCGATGGATCTACATATTGCCTTGCAGGCCTTGATGGCGCTTATTTTCGCCGGCATTGGCGCTGCAATTGTCTTGGTGCTTGACCGGAACTTTATCTACCTAGCTGATACAAGGTACGACGCAGATAAAAAGCTTACATACGTATACCTAGGAATTCGAATTTTTCTCATCACAGTAATTGGCTCACTCAGCAGTCAATTTACGATGCCGTTATTTTTAAAGTCTGAACTAGCAATCCATTCGCAGGATATGAAGGATGGACGCTTTACGGAGGCAAAAGAGCGTTATCAAGAAAAGTACGAATTAGCAGATAAGACTACCGGGCTGACCAATCTTGAGAGCAAGACTACTAAGCTCAGAAAAGAGATTTCCACATTAACGCCAGAGTTGGTTCGACAACGCGGCCAAGTTGGGCAATGTTTTGCTGACTACAGCAAGAAAACTAAAACCACATTTGCACCGGATTTAGACGAGACTGAAATTATTAGCCTATACGCCAAGGATAAGCGTGAATGTGAGCGGATTGATGGCATTTATCGGGAGAACTATCGCAACTATGTAGGTCCTAAGGAGGCTGAGCTTGCGCAAATGGCGGCGGCGATTACCCAGGCTCAAAGTGATATAGATACGGCAAAGAAAGATATTGCCCAAGATCTAGATAAGGCAACAAAGGTCAATGAGGCCTATATCAACATTGCCTCAGCTGATGTGCTTTCATCTCTGGTGCGCAACAATCCTGGCGCATTAATGAAATACGCACTTATTACTCTCTTGCAGCTGTGTTTAGAGCTCATGCCAATTTTGCTCAAACTGCAAGCAGGGCAGTCACCCCTGGGTCATCGGATAGCACTCTTTGCTTATGAGAATAAAACCAGGGCCGTAGGCCAAATTAATCTCAGTACTGCAAGGCGCCTAGATGCAGAAGCCCAAATTACGTTAGCAAAGCACGAACATGCTCTTGTAGACAAGGAGCAGTTTGCTAAGCGGCAAGAGTATGACTCATTGGTAGTAAAGCAAAAACTCACCCAAGACTTAGAGAACGAGCATTTGAGGCAAGAGTTAGAAGAGCTCAAGCGCCGGAGCAGTTCATATCTGAGAGCTCAGCACCAATTCACACAAACTTTTGCACAGGCTAGCGGCCAGTTTATGAGCCGTGTAGTAACGCCGGCAATGGAGTCTGTAAGTAAGCCATTCTCAGTAAAAACCGAGAATGAAAGCAAAGCTCTAGAGCAGGTTCACTCAACAAATGAAAGCGCAAAAGTATTTGAGTTTGGCGGTATCCATGGCTTAGGAGCAAAGGCGGCATCATGAAACTGGTGATAGCTGGATGCTTAGCAATGCTACTTGTAGGATGCTCAAACACGCCTCGCTACAACAGCTACAGCTATAGCAGTCCATATGTTGCGCCAACAAAACCTACGTATACAACTCAAACATATAAAGCGCCGGTAAAGAATACATATGTCAGCAACAATTCAAATGCGAACACATATAACCAACAAAAATCTACACAGAGAATGGCCGCGGCTGTAGGTACATCAACTGCACCCCAGACCCCTGTCACCGCACCTATGTTTGAGCGTTTAAGTTATGAAGATTTAGTACGCTTTGAGCCGGACTGCGAAAAAGGTACCGAGCAAGTTGCTTTATTGGAGGAGCAATTACGTCGCGGCCGCTTTTATACAGTCGATGGGGTGGAAGGCAATACCTACCCAGGAAAAATCAGTAAAAGCTATCACTCACTCGCCAAGTATCGAATTTGGTCTCTACGATTTGCATGCCAAGGTTCTGAAGTTAGTCGCGACTTTATAAAGGCAGATCTTCAAGCGAGCCCCAATCTGCCACCGACCTCAATACCACGTTGTTATTTTGAGGAAACGACTGAAGCAAAGACTGGATTTCAGCAGACTAATTATTTAGCTAGTGATCACAGGTCAAGCCGCAAAGAAATTTGCACCAACTTTCCTTATGTAGATGAAAAGCCATTCATTCGCGTAGGAGATCAAATGAGTATGAGCCCAAGACAACTTGTAAGCGGAGTTTCCAATTCAGCATTACGCAAATGGAGGGGCAATGTTTACCAACTTGTATCAAAAACAGAGATGCATTTAAACCAAGCAGTACGTTTTACCTTAGTGACCGTGAGGTCAGGTGTTAATCAATGGACTGTAGTCGATAAATTTTGAATCAATTTAATAAAAAGGAATCAACATCATGAAAAAGCAAATAAGCTTGCGAGTAATTGCAGCAAGTGGCGCGTTAGGTATGCTGCTAACAGCATGTGGAACTAATCCTGTGCAGCAAGCGCAAAATCAACAACAAGATGACTATCGTCAACAAGCCCGCGTTGCAAAGCAGGCGATAAGTGAGGCTCCAGCCTGGATGAGTAGGCTTCCCAAGGAGTCTGGTGTCATCTATGAAAATGGCACAGCGATTAGTAGCGACTTTTCAATGGCTGACCTCAAAGCTAAAACTATGGCCTATGTGAAGATCTGTACAGGGGCTGGCGGTAAAGTGCGCAGCCAAATGAAGATGTATCGAGCTGATAATGATGCAGCTTCTGTAGAGCAGTCAGAATTAACGGTACGCAGTCTTTGTCCGGATGTGGATATCTCTGGAGTGGAGACAGTAGAGATGAAGCATGTGGCTGAAGGTAATCGTATTCGCACTTATGTCTTAGTAGCTTTACCGCTGGGATCGAAAAACGTAGCTAAATCAGCTAAAGATATACAGAACCGCTCTGGTGAGGCCTTTAAGGAATTAGACAGCGTTACTAAAGACCAGGCAAGTCCAGCAGCAATAGTTACCCCTGTAGCTCCAGTAGTACAGCAGGTAGCGCCAGCTAAGGTGGATCAATTAAGTAAAGCACCAGCACCAGTATTGGCATCGCCGCCCTTATTAGCAAGTCCCAATACGCCAAGCAATCTTGATGAGCCATCAAAAGCTGAACGTACCCCAGCACCGCTTTCGCCAACTTCGACGCGACCTTTTGTTGCTCCTGCTACAAAGTTAGATGGCTCAGTGCTTGAGTCAGTCAAAGCGGTCGGAAACGATGCTGTTGTAGTACAGGGTGCCAATGGTGCAGACAAGCAAATAGGTCTCATTGGAGCAAAAAATCCAGAGTACCTTGCGCGTCGGGCAGAGGCATTGCAAAAACCTGGCGCTGTCATTGGGCAGGTGAGTATTGAGTAAGTTAGTTCATCCCTATAATGGATGACATCATGATTAATCATTTTGTTCATGCTTTAGCCTTTTCAGCAGCTAAACACAGAGATCAGCGCCGCAAGGACGTAGAGGCGTCTCCCTACATCAATCACCCAATTTCACTGGTCGATGTTCTTGTAAACGAGGGCGGTGTTCTAAATTGGGATGTTCTATGTGCCGCCTTGTTGCACGACACGATTGAAGATACCGAAACTACGGTTGATGAATTAACTAAAGAATTCGGAAAAAATGTAGCCTCAATTGTTTTGGAGGTCACTGACGATAAGTTGCTACCTAAAGCAGAGCGTAAGCTGCAACAAATTGCGCATGCTCCTCATTCCTCCCATGAGGCTAAGTTGGTTAAGCTTGCTGACAAGATCTGCAACCTTCGAGATATCTTGGCTTCCCCTCCAGCGGGATGGGATCTCAAAAGAAAGCAGGAATACTTCGAATGGGCAGCAGCAGTGGTTGCCGGTATTAGAGGATCAAATTCCAAGCTAGAGAAGATTTTTGATGCTTTGCTAGAAAAAGGCAGGGCTCAGCATCAATCTGAGTTGGGTACGTAAAAGCTTATGGCAAGTCTTAGCAAATCGAAGATCATTGCCCACCGCCAGTGCCCTAAGCGCCTATGGCTGCAAATTAATCGCCCTGAGCTCATCCAAATTAGTGCAGCAACCCAGGTCAGATTTGACGAGGGCAATAAAGTCGGCGACATCGCGCGTCAAAACCATCAAGGCGGCGTATTTATAGAGACGCTTAACCGAATAGAGGCTATCGCCCTAACTAAAGAGGCTATAGCGAAACACGAAACTATCTTTGAGGGCGCCTTTTTTGAAGAAGATGTCATGATTCGTGCGGATTTACTATTCCCAGAAAAAGAAAGCTATCGCTTGGTGGAGGTTAAATCTTCTACTGGTGTGAAGAGCTATCATGTTGATGATGTCACCGTCCAAAGTTGGGTGATGGAGAAAGCAGGTTGCACGCCTACGAGCATGGCCTTGGCTTACATCAATAATCAGTTTGTCTATCAAGGCGACGGTAATTACGAAGGCTTATTTGCTGAGGCTGACTTATCAAACCAGGTAAAGCCCAATATGCCTCAAGTGCAATCCTGGGTTGATGCTGCTAAAAAGACCTTATCTTCGCCGGTAGAGCCTGCGATTGCACCAGGTGAACAATGTACGAATCCATTTACTTGTGACTTTATTAACCACTGTTCCCCGCCAGAGGAAGGCGTGGAGTACCCAGTAGAGATCTTGCCTTATGGAAAAGCTATAGCCGCTGAATTAAGAGGTGATGGCTATAAAGATTTACGTGATGTGCCTGCCGAACGCTTGAGTAATCCCAAGCACCTCAAAGTCCATGCAGCCACCCTTAGTGGTCAAGCTATCTTAGAGATAGAAGCTATTAATCAAATACAAGCGTTGCCATATCCCCGGTATTACCTCGATTTTGAGACGATTGGTTTTGCTGTTCCCATCTGGGCTGGTACCCGCCCATATATGCAATTGCCGTTTCAGTGGTCATGTCATATTGAGCAATCGGATGGATCAATTACACATCAAGAGTTTTTAGATCTTTCTGGAAGCGATCCTAGAGAGATGTTTGCAAAAACATTGATAGAGGCCGTGTCTAAGGACGGGCCGGTAATTGTTTACAACGCAGGATTTGAAGGGGCGCGTATTAAAGAGTTGGCCGTAGCCTTTCCACATCTTTCTTCCGAGTTATTGACTATCCCTGAGCGATTCTTTGATTTGCTGCCACTGGCACGTAATCATTACTACCATCCTGACATGAAAGGCTCTTGGTCAATCAAAGAGGTTCTGCCTACGATCGCGCCTGAATTGGATTATTCAAACTTGGAGGTGAGTGATGGAGCTATGGCGCAAGAGGCGTATAAAGAAGCGATTCATACTCAAACTACTCCAGAGCGAAAAGAAGAGGTTCGGAATGCCATGCTTAAGTATTGCGAGCAGGATACGATTGCGATGGTTAAGATTGTGAAGGCTTGGAGTAGGCCTTGAGAAGACAAAGTGAAAATTGCAATTAACTTTTTTCGATCTGAGAATCTTTAATGAAGCCAACTGGATGGCCATTAACGCTATAGCCCGGTATTGGAAAGACGCTTCGAAGAGTGTCAGCAAACAATATAACGGCTCCCGTTTCTTTATTTATTAAACCTCGCTCAGTTTTAATCCACAATATTTTTTCGGGCAAAATTTCAGATACCGGTGTAGTTAAATGAGTTTGACTATTCGTTACTGCTGGCAATGACTCCGCCTTATGTGCGCCATACCTATGCATATGAAGATTATCTTCATCCCAAGGTTGTGATGAAAGCCAGCTCTCGTACTCGCGATTATTCTTTGATAGCGAAGATACTGGTTTATTGGTCTTGGAGGATGCTTTAGAGGCGCAATAACCTGAGCAGGTTTTGGTGCCGTTGTTGATGAATGGATTTTTGCAAAAACTACAGTATTGGATGTAATCTCGTGAAGGTTGTGAGACCTCATTTTTTATACTATTTAAGGTATTGCGTTGTTTTTTCTTGAGTTCAACCCTAACTGGAAGACTAAATTCCTTAATAAAGTCCTGAACTTTTCCTAGAGATTTGTTCCAGCTTAAATAATGCGCTAATAACAGGACGGCATTGCCTAATATCAGCTCATTCGAATTCGTTGCGTGCTTCAGAAATTTTTTATCTAATAGAGTCTCAAGGTGTTGTGATTCTTGATGATATGAAAGCAATAGACTCATCACAGTTACAAAATACAAATTATTTTCGCCATAAGTGGTACTTAAGTGACCATATATTGGACATATGGCCTCCTCAAGATCTTCCAATGACTCATCTATCGATAGATTGATAGGGCCTGAAAGGGCTACTAAAAGCTTTTCAGAAAGCTTATCGATATTCCCAATTTTTAATTTTTCAATAGATATTCTTGCGGCAAATTCAAGTGTATCCGACATTGAATTTGCTAATGACCTACCTAAAACTTTTTCAAAACTCCTTGTTATTTCATTTCTGAAGTGTTGGTTAAATTCACTCATTTTTTGTAGCCTGGCCAAGCTATCTCCCTTGCCGGCTTCGTTATTCTCGCTAGGGGTTCTTAGGTCGCAGCTGTCAAATTTGCCAGCACAGTGGGAGAAGAAGTGTGTTGTAGAGTGCTGAGATGGCACCCACATTTCTTTTTTAAAGACCTGCTCAAAATATTCTGGGCAAACTAGTTGATCATCTAAATTTTGACGATATTGAGCGGAATCCGCATAGACATTTTTTCGGTTAAGGAGGCTGTACGCATATTCCATTCAAATTTCTCTTGTTTGTCTGAGGTAGTTATGAATTGGTTTGGTTAGGCATCAATTTAGCCTGTAGAGCTTATTTTTTTAATTGACAAAACACAATGCAAGTCACCATAATCAACTTTACATCAAGAGATGGCTTTGTCGCCACAGCAACCTGCTAACGCTAGTAAGGTGCTAAAAAGATGAGACCCCTTTGGGGTAATCAAAAGCGACAAACCCACCACATTGAACTGACCCCATAAAGTTGGACAGTTTAGTTAGGTTAGCACGAGGGATTGAGTTCGGTATTGCACCGGGCTCAATCCCTTTAGTTTTTGTTTGATCCGATCATGGTTGTAGTAATGGATGTATTCCTTTAGCTGCGCCTTAAAGGATTGAACACTTTCAAACTTCTTTCGGTAAAAGAACTCGGTCTTCATAATCCCAAACCAGTTTTCCATCACCGCGTTATCTAAGCAATTACCTTTTCTAGACATGCTTTGGGTAATACCTTGTTTCTTTAATGCCTGTTGATAAAGCCCCATCTGATATTGCCAGCCCTGATCTGAGTGCAACATGGGTTTATCTTTTAGCCCCAGTTGTTTAAATGCGCTTTTGAGCATCTGCATCACTGAGCTAATCTGTGGCCGATCAGCAATCTCATAGGAGACGATCTCTAGGTTATATAAATCTAAGATCGGTGAGAGATACACCTTCTCACCCTTGATATTGAACTCGGTGACATCGGTCACCCACTTTTGATTAGGCTTGCTTGCTCCAAAGTTACGCTCTAATAAATTGGGAGCCGCTTTACCAATATTCGCCTTAAAGGACTGGTATCGCTTAGGCCTCACAGTCGATTTAAGTCCTAGCTGAGTCATGAGCTTTTGTACTGTCTTGTGGTTTAAATATTGCCGTTGATTGCGCAGCTCTAAATGCACCCGCCGATAGCCATAACGCCCCTGGTGGGCATTAAAGATCTGGGTAATGCGATCTTTAGCCAACTCATAAGGATCGGGTTCATGACTACTACTGGCTTTAAGCCAGTAGTAGTAAACGCTTTTAGCCATTTTGGCGATGAGTAGTAAATCTAGTAAACGGTAATGCGGCCTTAGCTCAGTAATTACTTGGGCTTGCTCTCTTTTGCTGCTTTGCTCTGAGCTAAGGCTTCTAACTTTTTTAAGTAGGCAGCCTCCGTTTCGGCATACTCCAAACGTCGTCGCAACTCTGCCGGCGTGAGTTCTGAGATAGGCTTTTTGAGTAATGCTTTGATATTAAATTGGGACATAGGCGGTTGTCCTCTCTGTCGATTGGCAAGGGCTGTAATACCGCCTTCATTGTAGAGTTTTTGCCATTGCAAAATCGAACCCATACTACCAATCCCAAAGTGGGCAGCAGCTGGCCTAGCTGATATCTGATGCACAGCCATGTACTCGAGCACCTGCAGTTTGAACTGCTGGGGATAGCGTTGGTATCTGGGATTGAGGCCGCTATGGCCATGTGCTTGATAAGCTAAGGCCCATTTGCGGACATCTGAGTGACTGATCTCAAATAGGTGACTTACCCGCTTAAGACCGCCTGACTCTAAAAACTCTTTAACCACCTTTAGCTTGAACTGCTTGCTGTACTTGCTCATAAAACAAAACCCCCTTGGTTGGACATAACGTCCAACTTTTGGGGGTCAGTTCA
>NZ_JACVOU010000005.1 GCF_018882205.1 Polynucleobacter bastaniensis
TGAACTGACCTGATTTTTAGTACCACCCTAGAAGAGAGGATTTTTGATAATCTTCACCTTAAAGGAGTGCTAAATATGGCAAAAGGTCAGCGTCTTAAACCCGAGCAAATCGTCACCTTATTGCGTCAAATCGATGTTTTAACCACCAATGGCAAAACCCTAGCCCAGGCTTGTAAAGAAGTGGGTACGGTTGAGCAAAGCTATTACCGTTGGCGCAAGATCTACGGCGGTATGAAAGTCGATCAGGCTCGTAAGTACAAAGATCTAGAGCTAGAAAATACCCGCTTAAAGAAGCTTGTTGCCGATCTCTCCTTGCGCGAGGTCATGCTTAAGGAAGTCATTAAGGGAAACTTCTAAGCCCTGCTAAACGCAAAACAGCTGCTCAGGTGTTGATGAATAAATACTCAACATCAGAGCGCTTAGCTTGTGAATTAGTGGGGCTATCCAGAGCAGCTTATCGTTATATGCCACTGCCTAAAGATGACGAAGAGCCCCTACGGGCTGAAGTCATCCGTATGGCGAGCACCTATGGCCGATATGGTTATCGATTTATTGCTGGGATGATGCGTAATGCCGGCTGGGGACAAGCTACGACAAGCAAGGTAGCTCGTATCTGGCGGCAAGAGGGTCTGAAGATCCCACAAAAGCAACCTCCTAGAGGTAGGCTCTGGTTTAACGATGGCAGTTGTATGCGGCTTCGAGCCAACTATCCCAATCATGTTTGGAGTTATGACTTTGTGTTCATTAGAGATGCGTATGGTGGCAAGATCCGGATGCTCACCCTGATTGATGAGTTCACTAGAAAGTGTTTAACGATCCACTGCGCTAGAAGAATTGGATCGATCCAGGTGATTGAACAACTGGCCAACGCCATGATTGACAACGGTATCCCGCAATATATTCGATCGGACAATGGCCCAGAATTTATTGCTAAAGAGCTACGTAGTTGGTTATCTGGGGTTGGAGTGAAAACCGCTTACATTGAACCGGGTAGTCCTTGGGAGAATGGCTTTTGTGAAAGCTTTAATGGCACCTTCAGAGACAATTTATTAGATGGAGAAATCTTCTATAGCCTAAAAGAAGCCCAGATCATCGTGGGGGAGTGGGTCAAGCACTATAACCAAGTCAGGCCTCATAGCGCTTTAGGTTACAGACCACCAGCACCTCAAACCCAAGTGCCCAAAATAATCCAGAATCAACCCATGTTGCTGCAATGATTTACTATAGAAAAACTCTCTTTGGTATTGGACCTAAATTGACAGCAGTTCACGCTGATGATGATGGAAAGCGAATTCTTAAAATGAATAAACGAAGGGTTGAGCTAACCTTCAATGAAATCTACTTCCAAAGTGTTACTCATAGCAAGTTGGCAATTGATGAGTTTGGAGACGAGGTTTCTCTTGATTACAGATATGTGACCCCTATGCGTTCAGACTACGGAACAAGAATTGCCCAAAAAATGAAACCTCTTGAGGCGGAGGTCATGAAGGCTATAAATAAGCTGGAATGGCCGTCAAAAAATGAGATACAAAATGAGATGGGTGGTAAATCCACCAAACTTAAAACGGTTATAGATTCGTTGATTACAAGAGGTGATTTAGAAGAAGCCCATCTTCCGCCAACAGAAAAAAGGAAAGGTAGAAAAACTTATATAGCAATTAAATCGGATGATATGGGAGCTTCCAATGATTGAGAATATTGAGTCAACTTACTGGATTCTCTTAGAGAAAATTCTAGTAATCCAGAAAGAATACTTTCTTCCTTCTTTCTGTCATGGAAGTGGATTGAAACCCAATAATCCAGTTTGCACTAGTAATCCAGAACTAACATTTGGGGAGCATTCAGCATGACTCGCACAAAAGAATCCCCTATACAACAAGCACCCATAACGATAGTTGAGGATGCTACCCCTCGTATTAATCTTGCAACTAGCGATGATGTCAGGCGTGAAATGGCAAAAGTCTATAGGGAGTCTAGGGTTGGAAAAATAGCCACTTCAGAAGCGACTCGATTAGTTTATATGCTCACACAGATACTTAAAGCCCATGAGGTATATGTTTTAGAGCAGAAGCTCCTAGCCCTCGAATTAGCCCATCTGGAGGTAAATAGATGACCCTTAAAAGTCGACTACAAAAGCTGTCCGATAAGCTAAAGCCTGTAACAACCAAAATCTTCTATATGGGTTGGGCAGACTGCACATGGACTCAATCTGAAGGCCTTGTTAGGCAGGCTAACGAATCTAAAGAAGACTTCTGCAACAGGGTCTACCAAACTACTAAGAAACAGTACCTTTGGTTTGATTAGGCCCAAAGAAATATCATCGCAGCATTCATCCGGATGTAATCATCTTATTCTGTTCAGTCCAATAAGATAATCTACAAATTTTTGCTTCAATAAAAAATTAAGAGCGTCTCTTGCAAAAAAAATTAATTGATATAAAACTACCACATAGTTTTCTTAGCATTTCGTTCTAAAATTTAAATTTCAGAAAATATCTTTCAAAGATTTTGAAGCTTATTGGGGCGATTGCCAATGAAATTGAAAGATATGCCAGCAAGGTAATCTCATCCGAAATTTTAAAAAATATGCTATTCAATTTAGCTAGTATTGAATGCCAAACATAAATTCCATAACAATAAAATCCGGACCAACTAAAGAATGAAAAACATCTAGCTAAATTACTGGACCCCCCTTTTTCATCAAGGCCCAGTAAAGTCAAAACAATTAGCATTGCCACTACAGAACCAATACCCATAGGAAGTACGATGCCAAACGAAGATGCAATTTTAGAGATAAAACCCCAGTCCCAGAAAAATCCTCCAGTAATACCATGGGTATCTAGTATTTTTCTTAATACGCCGCCAAAGCCTAGGTTTTGCATTTCCCAGACAATGAATATGAAAGAAAAAATAAGGGCTACTTTAACAATTGATGCATAACGAAACTTTAAAGGCTTAATAAAGGCCACAGAAAAACCAAAAATAAAAAGTCCAATATTGCTAAATAGTGTCCTTGGCTGTATGGCCATATCTCCTGATTTCATGGCCCACCAGCCACTAAATAAAAAAGCAAATATGAACAATGGCAATAGTAGAAATCTTGCTTTAAAGAAAATTATCGGCATTAAAAAAATTGCAAATAAATAAAAATGGAGTTCTGTAGCTACTGACCACAACGGTCCAGATAGAGACATGTCATTGAAGTGAGAAATAAATAAAAACTGCTTAATAACAGAGGTTGGAACATCTTCAGCAATAAAAGATGCAATTAAGCCAATAATGAGGGCTAAATAAGCTAATGGCAAAATCCTAAGTGCTCTATTAAGTAAAAATTTTACGTACCCTTTATAACTAGGAGAATAGTGTTGCTGTAGAAAGCTTTTGGCTATTAAATAGCCGCTGATAGAAAAGAAAATCCATACCCAAAAAGCACCATTTATGTAGATTGGTAAGCCACCTATCCTCAAAACTGTATTTTCAGATATTGAATGCCCCCAAATAACACCCAAACAAGCAATGCCACGCATGACATCTATTGAATTGCTGAGGCTAGGTGTAATAGCGTAAGTAGAATTATTCAAAAGATTCCAGCCAAATTAAAACAGGCAATAAGTGATAAGCAGACTTCTTATCTAAATTCTAACTAAAAATGCGATTTCGCCAGCCTCCCAAGGTGATAGCACCTCCTCGATATTTCATATCAACCCCTTCAGCACCCACTTAAAGATTTACTCAATGTAAGCCTTGTGAGACCAATTGTGGAAACAAATAGAAAAAGAGGTAATTAAGCCCTTTGATAAAGAATCAATATCTATCAAGTTAATAAACTTTCGAAATCTATACATTTCCCAAACTAATTTTGGTCCCCTGATGGTCCCCCAAGTAGGGTATAAATACTCCTAGGTACGAGTACCGAGTATTAGAGCGCTGTTAAAAGCATTAGTTTATATGAATTTTTGGCCTGCCCAGCACGATTCGAACGTGCGACCTACGCCTTAGAAGGGCGTTGCTCTATCCAGCTGAGCTATGGGCAGAATATATAAATCAATAAGTTGCAAGCAACTATGAACGCAAGAGTCTCGGATTGGTCCCTTTTTGGTCCCCGAGGTAAACAATGGCGTCACTTCAAAAGCGAAATGGCTCTTACCGAGTCCGCATTAAGCGAGTCGGTCAAAACACCCTTTCCAAGACATTTTACAACCGTTTAGAGGCGGTGCAATGGGCTAAGCAAACAGAGGCTGAGCTGAGGTTGGGGCTGTATGTGGAACCAGATGGACCCGCAAAGCCTAGCTCTGAGGTGCTATTTGAGCGGGCAGCCATACACTATATGAAGACCCACTCTATTCACAAGAAAATAGTCCGTTGTGAAACATCCCGCCTACGCATTCTCATTAAACGCTGGGGACATTTACCAGTTGAGCAAGTAAATAAATTGGCGGTTCTTGCCTTGAGAGATGACCTACTCAAACTAGGCCGCTCTGGGGAGACTATCAACCACTACTTCAATACCATCTCAAAGCTCTTCCAAATGCTAGAGGGTGACTGGGACTTACCCATACCAAATCCCACCAAAGGGATTAAGAGAATGCCAGCTCCACAAGGCAGAACTAAAAGAGTTTATGGGCAAGTTGAAAAAATACTGATCTCAACCTGTAATGAATTGGGATACAGTCTTTTGCGTTCCATCATTGAATTTGCTATTGCCACAGGTATGAGACGTGGAGAATTGATGGGCTTACATTGGACCGACATTGATATTCCTAACCGAAGAGCTTATTTGCATACCACTAAGAATGGGGAGCCACGCAAAGTTCCTCTGACCTTGGATGCAATAGCTATCTTGGAGTCGTTAATGGCAATGGGTACAAAAGAGGTATTTCCGATGAGTATGAGTGTGCTTCGTAATCAATTTGAAAAAGTGAGGGTCAAGGCACAAGAGGCTTGGTCAGAGGTGGGAAACAATCCATTTGATGGTCTACGTTTCCATGACTTACGGCATGAGGCATTGAGCCGCTTATCTGATTTAGGTCTTAACGTTATTGAGTTATCCCATATTAGCGGGCATAAAACCGTAGCAATGCTCAATCGCTATACCCATCCATCGCATGAAGCCATCCTCAAAAGACTGGATGCTGCTGAAAAAATATCCGTGAAAACATGATTGACCTTGCTATAGTTCTTCCCACCATAGACCATCTGTTATCAATGAAGGATTCGCCAAATTTAACATTATTCCTGTAACTCATTGAATTTATTGATATTTACTGAAATTTATTGGAGTTTTCTTCACATAATGGAGGGAAGCTGGGATGCCGATATATGGTGTTTTTGGCTTCTCAGTTCTTTTGCTGAAATCTCCAGAAGGTACTCAAGAACTCATCATGCTGGGAATCTTGGGACTGATTCTTCATATAGGTGAGATCAAGCTGACCACTCGGGTAGTAGACTGGCTCAAAGTCAGTTTTAAATTGCTCGGGATCTTTAAGCTGTGGAATTGAACCTAATACCGCCTCATAGGCTTCATGCATGGCAAGTTCTAATACAGGTAGGTGATGTTCTTGGCATATGAATGAGTCATGGACAGGTAAACAAAGAATCTCTTGGCCTAACAATCTCATCATCACCATTTCTGCAATTTGGGAATCAACAAACTGATATCGCAGGCCAAACCCTTTACCCTTAATTTCCTTAATAATCGGATGCTTTTTAATCACACTTGCCTCTAGCTGGGCAGTATTCATTTCCATAATTTTAATTTGCCGACTATTGAGCTTAAAGTTGCCCCTATCATCGTTAATCATGGCATTGATATAGGTTTTAATGACTTTTCTTTTAGATTTATATGGCTCAATGTTCTTGTTATATTCCCTCCCCTCATAACGAAGTCCTAAGTCATATAAGTCACCCTCTGGCAATGGCAAATTAGCATCCCGATACATCATTCTGGGGTGCAACTCTGAATAATCCACCTCCACGGTGGGCAAGCCATTGATTGTGATATATCTTCGGTATTCACTAGGGATAAATTGCCACCAGCCACCGTAAAAGCGACCCCCTTTTTGAAAGCTTCCTCTGGAAAAGATTCGTCTTAATTGAACATGGAGATAGTTAAATATCCGTGGCTTCTTTTTGTTGTCCCCAAAAGCCCAGTCAAGTTGATATTTATTATTTGTCATCCTCTTTATTAAACCTTCATCAAGATGATGCCTATCAATGGATAAGCAAAGCGCATGTTGAACAATGAATCTGTTATAAAACTCAAGATTCTTGCGCCACCTACGAATATCGTTATTGTCTTTAAAGATGCATTGAGTTTTTGATTTGGTTTTAGGATCAAAATTCTTGAGGACGATTACATCTTGATTTTTAGGGGTAATCTTTCTCCATACATATTTGATCCGTTCAAATTCCTCAAGGAGTCCACCTACAGCCTTAATAGTCGTTGGAATATTCTCCCCATTCCTATTTTTGAAGCCTCTTTTACGCTCAATCCATCCCAAAGATTCTAGGGCATCCAATATCCTTAAAACAGCTGTATGACTAAATTCATTCAATTGGTGAGGCTTACTCCCATATGCACCATCGCTTGTTGGGACAGAAAGTCTGCATTGCTGGTGTCTACTTCCGAATACCTGATAAAGACCCTCAATGATTGAGCGTGCAGCAAATTCATGTGCAATCTGCATTTTTAATTGGGGCTTATTCTGAATTACTAATCTACTCTGCAACCTCTCAATAACCATGGATATCTTGTCATCAAAAAAACTATCTTCTGGCATATGAATATGCTTCAAATGCAAGTTATACGTTTTATTTTTCCAAGCTGTATTAGTCATGAGTTGAATTAAGACATAACTACCTCATGAGATCAATGGGAATAGAACGGGTACAAAATGGGAATACAACTAGGGCGATATGTATGGGGCTATTTTTCAACATCCATAGGGTAGCGTTTTAAGCGGCAAAGATATATCCAAAAATAGCTAAACATCGTAATAACGACTACCTCTTGGTTTCAATCATTCCAAGACTAATTGCTAGTTGCTCTAGGAACTTAATATAGGCATTAGTGTCCACAGATCGTTGACGTTCTTCTTTGGTGCAGCCTTTACCTTGGAAGTTCCAATGGTCAGATCCTTTTGGTGATAGACCCCCATGTAGTCTGCATCGTCCATTGAACATCCCATGCTTTTGGCAATGGGCATCCTTACCCCTGAGCTTAGCTCCACACAACATTCTTAGGTCTCTTGGGTGGATTAGTTATAGCCAGCTCTTGGATACGCTGTCTAATCTGCCCTCTAGTGAGGATTTTAGGATTTCTGGGTAGAGCTTTAATCCGCTCTTGGATTTGCTCTCTGGTGAGATATGTTTTCATGACTAGCTTCCGAAGGTTGTTACAGCTAATATTTTATCTACTTTCTCACCCACTTCCAATCATGAATTGCTTCAAGTCTTTTAATCCGCTCTACAGAAAGCTTATTTTGAGATTTGGTAGACCGTACTTTGCTACACCAGCCTCCCAAAGGGTAGCCATCATCAGTTTTATATCTATTTGGAACGTCCGAGCTATTCATTTTTTGAACATATTTCAAAAGCTCATTAAAACCCTTTTCCCATATATCATTTTTGACATCCCACGACCATTCTGGAAGAGACTCCAATTTTTTTACTCTATCCACAGGAAGTTTATCCTTCCAGTTTCTTTGTGTAATTACCCATTTCCCTAAAGGATAATTGCTAGTTAAATCATAAGATTTTGGAACCAAAGATGTTCCATTTATTTTGACATATTTTTCTAACTCGGAAAAGCCAATCTCCCATTTATCGCTTTTCGCATTCCATGACCAACCTTTTACAAGTTGTAACTTAGAAATTCTATCTATGCTTAATTTGCCTTGTTTATATCTAGCCCTTTGAGTTCCAGCCCACATAAAAAGGTTTGTACCATTTAAAAGCATTAAGTCTTGAGGTATTTGCAATATTTCTTGATTTTGTTTTTCCGATAACTCTCTCAAGCTTAAAAAATTATCCTCCCAGCTATCATTTATAAAGTCCCAAGACCAGCCGTTCAAAGATTCTAATCTTCTAATTCGCTCTTCGCTAAGCTCAAGTTTTCTTACCCTTTGACCGCTAACCCAGTCCATGACTTTTTTCTCAAAATCAGATTCGTATTTACTAGGATTACGGGCAGTACCCTTAAGTTTTACGTATTCTTCAAGAATTTTAAACTTTGCTTCCCAAAGTTCATCCTTTGGATCCCATGACCAAGCTTTAATAAGCTCAAGTCTTGCTATCTTCTCAGCATTCAATTTACCAGAGCTATATAATCTCCTTTGACTAATCACCCAGTCTCTAAGGTTAAAAGTATTGAACTCTCGTTCATAGAATGTTAACTGACCCTTCTCCTCAATATATTTTTCAAGTAGCCCATACCAAAATTCCCATGAGGCAGTAACCTGCTCTACTAAATATGTACTAATTTCTTCGCCAAATTTTTTATCAATATCTACTGGCAAGTCAATAGTAATTTTTGAAAAAACATTCGGTGAGATCTTGCCTCCGCCTTTGCGTCCCAACTCTGTTCTGATTTCATTTAGCTCATCTGCCAATACATCATCATGTGACTTTAGGGCATTCAACACATCCCAAATAGGCTTAAAGTTACCCTCCTCTAGGGCTTGTTCTGGATCGTCACTATTGGCTATAAAGACTGGAAGGATAATAGTTCCAGCCTTCTTGTTCTCACTTAAACGAATCGCCCTCCCAACGGCTTGAATGATGTCAATCTGACTGCTTCTTGGATCTATGAATGCCACACCATCCAAAGATGGCACATCGACACCTTCTGATAAGCATCTTGCATTAGTTAGCAGACCCCTTTGGTCGTCCTTGAGGCTCTTTAATTGAGATAGCTTTCGCCTTCTTTTATCTGTAGGCATCTCGCCAGAGACAAAGTCAGATTTCAACTCACCACTTGGCTTATGCTTTTCATCAATCCAGCCAAGAACCTTATGAATATTCTGTGAGAAATCTTCAGCACGGCTAACCCTGCTATGAAAGCTAATTAACCTATGGAGGTCATAGTCTTTAATCGCCTTTAAAAGCCCGACCTGAGCAGCCAGAGACTCAGCATCCATTTCAATGTCACAGTCTGCCTTTAGTAGCTCCTTGTTCTCAATCCACGCTGAAATAGTTGGATCATCAACCCCAATAATGACTACCCGATAGTCAGTTAATAGACCTCGTTTGATCGCCTCACCAAAGCTCAGAGCAAATAACTGCTTTCCAAAGATTGCCTCATCATCCATTCCAACAACTTCAACACCACGATCCTCAGCAGCCTTCTTAACGCTGGAGGAGTAGGTTCTGGGAGTGGCGGTAGTGAATAGCCTCTTCTTAGCCCTAATCTTTTCTTCATCCAAGATGGTTGAGAAGTCACCTGATACCTTGCCAGCACAACGGTGAGCTTCATCAGCAATAGCTAAATCAAATGCAGGAACGGCTTTGTCTGATTGCGCTTCAGCAATGAGTGGTGACGATTGGTATGTTGAGAGGATCACCTTCTTGCCAGACCCATTAAGGAACGCTGTGATCTCGCCAGCATTAGAGGTAACTGGGAATGCAAGATCGGCAATGGAATGAACCGCTTCATCTGAACCTCTCCTACCTACGGATTCATCAGAACATACGCAAAGAACCTGAAACTCTTCATTGGCAGCCAATGTCCATTCATGTAGGGTCTGGGAAAGCAAACCAAGCGAAGGCAGGAGAACAAGCGTTGAATCAACACCGAGCTTTTCTTTAATCCACAGGGTTGTAAACGTCTTCCCAGTACCACAGGCCATGATCAGCTGACCACGATCTACATCCTTAAAGTTTAAAGCTACCGCATCTATAGCTTCAATTTGGTGTTCCCTTGGCTTAGGCTTCTCTTTTCGCTTTGCCTTTGGCAGATCATCTAGATTGGCTGGGTATTCAATGTCCGCATCTTCAAAATGGGATAGCAGGAAGCGAGTGACAGGCTTATCTTGAGCATCACAGACTTGTTTGGCATTAGGTCCAATTAAGTCTGTAGTGGCAATTAGCAGCCTTTTATCAATTCCATCTCTATTAGACTCACTAATGAAGGAATCAACATCGGCTTTAGTGATTGAGGTAGTGGCTGCATAACACTTAGCCTGAACAGCCCAGTTCTCACCATTTTTATGTTTAAAGACTAGATCAATACCGCAGTCACGACCCCAGCTATCTGGATATTCATCCCAAAGCCAAACCTGATCCACTTGGGTAGACCATTCAGGATCATTCTTGAGAAACCATTTAACAAAATGCTCAAACTGCTTTCCACGCTTACCATAATCAGGATCAAGGCTTAGGAGAAATTCATTAAATGTTGCCATCTACTTAATTGGAGGGGTCTTGCCCTAAAAACAATTCGTCACCGAACCCGCAGTTGTGCATGTCATCATTTTGTTATTTGGAAGCATATAGGTCCGAGTTTGCATAGGAGCAACTGGAGGTTGCAAAGGGGCAAGTCCATTTGCCTGTCTATAGGCATCTGCGGGACTCTGACCACTTGTCATCCTTTGACCCATATCCATTAACTTCATAGATGCATCAATTCTTCTTTGCTTATCAGCTTTATCATATGCTTGTTTTTGCTCAAGAAACTGCGCTTGGTTTTGTTGTGCTTGCTGACGGGCCTGATCAATTTGCAATCTACAAGAAGCATACTCAGGGGATTTAGGCTTAAAACCATACTTAATACAAGTTGCCCCGTCTGGATCTGCACCTGCGACAGCTGTATCTTTTCTCTCCATCAACTCCAAAACACAATTACCAAAAGATTCAGTTTTTCTCTTAAATCCCATATCAGAGCATGAAGCTTCTTCGGATGACGTAATGCTATTAGATTCCTGTATTTTCTTTGAATTAGGTCCAGAGCTTCCATTTACACAAGCATCAAGCTGGTCTTTAGTTGCTGAGTTACCTAGCTTTTCAAGACATTCAAAACGAGAAGGGCCAGCGTAAGAAAACTCTACGAAAGCCAGAAAACAGATGTTAACCAAAAATACTATTTTGAAAGTTGAAGTACGCATTTTGCATAACCCTCAGTTCCAGATTTAAATCCCAAATCTGCACATTGTGCTTTAGCAGCATCAATACTCATACTTGTATTACGCATATTTTGCGGAGCGGGATTGGCTGTCTGCGGTGCAGGAGCAGAGTAATTTTGTGGTGGTGCGGAACCTGAATACCCTGCCTTTCTAGCGTATGCAGAACACCACCCACTAGCACTTACATTTTTACCTGCGAATAGCGGGCAACCACCATATGAGGATCCTATGGAGCCTTGATATAAGGCACAGTTATAACATCCTTGATCTGTTGAAAACTTAGCATATTTTGCCCTATCAACATTCATCGCATTTTCTTTGTAGCCCAAAGCGTTTGCATTTATATCAGACTCAGAGAGCATTACTTGAGAATTGACATTTTTACTTAGGCAAGTTCCAAGCAGAGAAATTGAATAAATCGTAAAAAATCTTCTATTAATAATCACAGGATAGCCATCTTGTTACTTAGTAAATTTTAGTACGCAATTACCAAATTGCTCAGTACCTTGCTTGAATCCTAAATCAACGCATTTTGATTTAGCTTGTTCAATAGATAATAATGTTGTTACGGGAGGTTTTTGTACGGGGCTTGCAGGGGGTGCTGAATAACTTTGCATACCGTTACATTGATATTTCCAATAAGTAGTGCCTGCAAGCGGATTATCGGGCCTTGATTTTGTGGGTTGTCCTTTTAATCCACCATAGGAGGAGCAATTTTGCGAAGCTCTCTGCTCAACCTGAGGATAGCCAGTACCAGAAAAAGCAGCTAACTCACCAACATAACCATTGCTAGAAGAGGGTCCCTTCCATATCGCTCCAAACGTATTATGGTCTTGGATTCCCGAAATATACCCAGCACAGCCAAGCAAGGGTATTTGAATCAAAAGAATTGAGGCAAAGGAAGCAAGTCTTTTCATTTTTTAGTATTACCTTTTTTTAAACGATACCATTTTTTGCCTTCCAAATGTCCAAAATACTGTGCAAGACAAATATGGGACTCCTAAGCTTAATTTAGGGGTACGGGTACGGTGGGGTCTGGGTTCTAGGAAATCAGCAAGGGGTACCCCTTAATGCTAATCTGAGGATTACTTAATGGAAATGGACTATGGACTGGAATCTTACAAACAAGCAGAAAGATCAACTGCTAGAGTTATTGAATAGCTTAGGCAGCCATTCTGTCTATCCAGTCGCTTACGTTAAGGACAAACTTATTGGCTGTGGTGTGCCAGTAAAAATTAATGAAATTGATAATGAACTACTCATAGGCTCTATAAGAGTAAAAGAAATTGATCCTGAATTTGGAAAGCCGGGAATCTACCCTTCCCACATCCTACAAGCTGCTATAGATGACCATGGTTATAGGGATGAAATAGTCTCAGAAATGACTGGGCGAGGATTCTACTTCCGTGATTGCCTAGAGCAACTAGCATTTAAATGGGGTATCCGAAAAAACTACCTGTGAATATGGACAAGCAAATGATTCGCCCCTGACCAGAGAACGAACTTATTAATAATTTGGTCCCCGTTTGGTCCCCTAGTTTTAAAAAATTATTGTATAAACAGGTTTGGTACCGAGATTCTGTAATTTTAGAGCGGGCAACCTATTGATTTTGATGGTTCAAGGCGAAGCCGAACAGTCCTGATAGCCTTAGAAGGGCGTTGCTCTATCCAGCTGAGCTATGGGCAGTTATATGCTGGGTGTAACTAGAACAATAAGGGAAAGTGGTCGGAGTACAAGGATTCGAACCTTGGACCCCCTGCTCCCAAAGCAGGTGCGCTACCAGGCTGCGCTACACTCCGACGGAATCAATATTCTACACTGAGATGACCTACAGGGGCAAATACTGTAAGATTCGGGGCATGGAAGCCTTATTTTTAAGCAAATTCAGAAAGCAACTCAGGGGCTTCCTTGCCCTCAGTTTTCTGCTTGCCAGCTTACTGGGCACCCACTGGATTGGCTTTGCTCACGGCATTGCTCACTCCGGAATCCATCACCAAAATATTGAATTAAGTTGCACAGACCAAGCGCCAGCCCTTGGCCATAGTTTTTCTAGTTGTCATTTGCTTGATGCACTCACACTTGCTGGCTTTGTTGCCTCAACTCCAAACTTATTCCTTGGCACCAACCTCTTTCATGAGATGCAATTGGTATCCAATGATTCTTCACTAGCTCAAACTCAAATTGGGCTTTATCAATCTAGAGCTCCACCTAGCTTCATTCTGTAATTCATCATCACGCCAGGCTAATGCTTGGCCTACCGATTTATTCAATGCATCCACCTTACTAGGTGCATTTTTCAGAATGAAGGCTTTACTATGTGGCACCCCCATCATTGTTTAGGCAAGCAAAAACTCATTTTTATTCTTATCTCTAGCTTATTGAGCTCAGTCACTCTCGCTCAATCAGCTGCCCCAAGCTTGGAAATCACTGCCACAGGATCACAAGAGGCTACTCAAAGCATTCTGACGCCAACCAAGGTTTTGCAAGGCGATGAGCTTCTCAATAAATTAGGTGCAACTCTAGGCGCCACACTAGCCAATGAGCTTGGTGTCTCTGCTACAGGATATGGCGCAGGCTCATCTCGACCAGTCATTCGAGGTCTTGAAGGTGCACGTGTACAAATTTTGCAAAATGGTCTCTCCGTTGGCGATGTATCTAACATCTCACAAGATCATGCCGTGGGAAACAATATGCAAAATGCGCACCAAGTTGAGATTCTTCGTGGTGCAGCTGCCCTACTCTATGGCTCAGGATCAAGCGGTGGACTAGTTAATGTGATCAACGATCGCATCCTCACCAATTTGCCTGATAGACCAACTGGCGCTGTCAATACCAGCTATGAGACTGTAAATAATGGCAGATCTGGAGCATTAGAGGTAGATGGTGCTTTTGGCTCAATAGCAGTACACGTAGATACCGCAATGAATAATGCCAATAATTACCGCATACCAGGCAACTCAACACAATCGCAGGGTGAGCCTACTGGAGGGTGGACTGTTCCACCGGATGGAAACGGCGGCAATAACTATTCTGGTAACTTACCCAATAGCTTCAGTAAGCAGAATAATTTAGGTGTTGGCGTTTCTTATATAGGTGAATCTGGCTACACCGGAGTTTCTGTAGAGCGCTTAAATAATAACTACGGCATTCCGACGCCTGAAGGAGGATCGATTAACCAATCGCAAAATCGATATGACGTTCAGCATCAAACTCGAGATCCATTTGCGGGATTTTCATCTTTGAAATTGAGTGCAGCCAATTCGAATTACAACCATACTGAATTTAATAACGTGGGTAGCGCTGCTGCAGTTTGGAAGAACATTGCCAATGAGGCTCGCCTAGAATTGGCTCACAATCCGATAGCTGGATGGAAAGGTACTTTTGGAGCTCAAGTCTCTGCTGCCTCTCTCAATGCTACCGAAGTGGGTACAGGTAGTTATGCCATTGTTCCTCCAACCAAAACCAATTCTAATGCCTTATTTTGGATCGAGGAAGGCAAGTGGAATTCTTTACAAGGCAGCCTGGGGCTACGCTATAACAATGTTGCCCAGAATCCGAATTTGGGTACAGCCTTAGAGACTCAGCCTACAGTCGCCCCTGCCGGAACTACTCCTAGTATTACTCTGCAGAATCGCAAATTTAATCTCATGTCCTATTCTGCCGGTAGCTTATGGAATTTCATGCAAGGGTATGGAACTGGGGTAGCTTATACCGTGTCACAAAGAGCACCGAGTGCTCAAGAACTCTATTCTTATGGCGCACATGAATCCACTGCCACCTTTGATATTGGTAATCCCAATTTGGGTAAGGAGACCTCACATAACTTAGAGTTCAATATTCAGAAGACTAGTGGATTATTGAGGAGCAAGGCAAGTGTCTATGCCAACCGTTTTAATAACTATATTTATGGTTATTACACTGGTAGCACTATTAATAATGGTGGGCAAGGTGATGGCTTTAACGTAGTGACTGCGCAGCAAGCTGCAGCGACCATTAAAGGTATTGAAGGTGAACTTACCTACAACTGGAATCAGACTGGCTTAGGCAGTCGCGTATTCGGCGATGCTTCACAAGGGACTTTTGATGCGGGAGGTAATCTACCCCTACAGCCTGCACCACGCTTAGGCGCAGAGTTAGCACACCAAAAAAATGGCTGGCTTACGAGTACGACTTACATCTACAGCTATCAACAGAATCGCTTGGCAAGCTGGGAGCAAGGCCCTGCTCCAAGCTATAACTTATTAAATGCTGGCATCTCTTATACAGAAAAAGTAAGAGATGTAAATTGGACTGTGTATATGAATCTGAAGAACTTGCTCAATGAGCAAGTTCGGTATGCTACGACGCCAATGGCTGTCAGGTTATATGCACCTCAACCCGGTAGGAGTCTCATGATTGGCTTGCGAGGAACCTTCTAAGTTTTCGCCTATTTTAGATAGGCCATTAGTAAAGCTCCAAATCCTCCTGAGCCAAGAATCACTAATACTGGATTAATCTTGGTTCTGAGAATGAGATACAGAGTGACTAGGGCAAGAGCCAAGGTAATACTGCTCACTACAGATGCTTTGGCAACCGCGTAAACACCAGAAGACATTAGCCCAATAGAAATGGGCTCAAGCGCATTTTGAATAGATCGACGCCAAGGACTTTCTCCAAAACGATTCCATAAGCGCCCGACATAAAAACAAAGAACGCTTGAAGGCAAAAAGAAGGATAGCAAGACTACCCCCGCACCGATGAGTCCAGCAATTTGATAGCCAATGACTAGAACCATCAACATATTAGGGCCAGGCGCTAACTGGCCAATACTATAAATATGAACAAATTGGGTGTGGTCGATACCAAACTGATGTGCGAGTATGGTTTGCATCTCCGGTAACACGGCAGTACCGCCACCAACCGCAAGAATGGAAAGCAAAGCAAAGGTCCAAGCTAAGTGAATCAATAGGCTCATTGAGTTTGACCTGGTCGATACAGATAGAGTGATATCGGTGCCATGATGAGGATCACATATGGCAATGAAAGCTTAAAGATACTCATCAATATAAATGTGACAACAATAATGGCCAATGACTTCACATGACGCCAGTGAGCATCACCGATTTTGTAGGTAATTGCAGCTAGTAAGCCAGTGGCAGCTGCTGCAATCCCAGCTAAGATGAAATTGATTGAAGGATGGTCTGCGGCACTAGCGTAAATCATGCCAAACCCAAGCACGAGCAATGCGCCCGGAAATATTAAGCCTAAGGTAGCGATGATGGCACCTAGAGCCCCGCGCAGGTGATCTCCAGCGAGCACTGCTAAGTTCACGGAATTTAAGCCCGGCATTGTCTGACTAATAGCTAGATAAGCCATGAACTCATCCTCACTGAGCCACTTGCGCTTTTCAACCAAGAGAATACGTTCGTAGGCGATGATGCCCCCGCCAAAGCTGACAGCGCCAATAATCAAAAACTGAATAAATAGATCGCCTAAGCTTGGAGACTTCGCAAGCTGCACATCATCTTGAATCTGAGAGCTCACTCAGGTTTTCCGTATACCAAAGCTGTTTTAGTACTACCAATTTCCAACCAGCTAGCGAGCTCAATTTGTAGTTTCTTAAAAAATTTATCGGCACGTCGATGAGCCTTTTCTTGGCCTCGGTTTGCATCGTTGACTCGATAAGAAAAAGCCAACTCTCCAACAATCGGATCTCCCACACTCTTCATCCAAATCGCAATCTCACAATGTGCTTGTACGCCATCACCAAATACTAAGTTGCCTATTGGTAAACAGGCCTCAAGAATCTTATTGGTACGACCACCCACAATTCGAATGGGTGATTTTTTATCGATCGGTAAGGCCGTCAAACCGGGAAAATACTTAGCAACACTAGCTAAGGATTTTTCAAACAGACTGTCAATAGGCACTGCATCCAAAATTGCGTTGTTGGAGTAAATCGCTCTGCTTGTACCGATCGTATCGCCTCGTAGAATCTCTTCCTTTAGGCGTAAACGTGATTTGATTGTTTTCTTAGGTGATGGATCAAATTCATGGGACTTCTGTAAATCACCCGTACGGCACTTTAAAGTTACCTCACACCAATCATCTACCCAAATATTTTGACGAGACTCACGGACACGCAAAATAATATTGTTTCGTCTGAAATCCTCACCTGGGGTATCGTAAAAGTAAATATTACGTAAACCAGTTGTAGCGTTATCTAAGTGAAAAAATTCCACCTTGCTTTTTTTGCAAAACTGAAGGATTTGATCGCTCAAAGTAGTAATGCGGCTGCGCCTATCCAAGCCCTGAGGCTTAATCAGAAGCTTGAATTCTCTATTGGTAATGCCTTGCTTTGGTTTCAAGTGCTACTCCCCTTAATAAATACTGAGAGATTAACACTTCGAGGTCTATATTAGAAAGTCAATAGATCTCGGGAACGTACATATCTTTTGGCACCGGTCCACGGAGATAGTCAGGGTTGTGAACCCGTTCTGGCAGAGTAATCTCAGGATGCTCAATTTCCTTGTAGGGAATTTGAGTCAGCAGATGCGAAATACAATTAAGACGGGCTTTTTTCTTGTCGTTTGCAGCCACAACCCACCAAGGCGCCTCAGGAATATTCGTGCGCTCTAGCATGGTCTCTTTTGCCTTGGTATAGTCCTCCCAACGACGGCGAGCATCTAAGTCCATTGGACTCAGTTTCCATTGCTTTAATGGATCATGAATCCGTACCATGAAACGGCTATATTGTTCATCGTCTGAGATAGAGAACCAGTATTTAATCAAAATGATTCCAGAACGGATAATCATGCGCTCAAACTCAGGGACTGTACGTAAGAACTCCTCGTACTCGACATCAGTACAAAATCCCATAACTTTTTCAACACCAGCACGGTTGTACCAGCTTCGATCAAACAAGACGATCTCACCACCAGCAGGCAAGTTTGATACGTAGCGCTGAAAGTACCATTGGGTTTTTTCACGCTCGCTAGGTGCAGTCAATGCGACGACTTTGCAAACGCGGGGGTTAAGACGTTGCGTAATTCGTTTGATCGCGCCACCCTTACCTGCAGAATCACGACCTTCAAATAAAACAGCGACCTTGAGTTTGTTTTCTACTACCCAATCTTGGAGTTTGACCAACTCACCCTGCAGGCGAAACAATTCCTTAAAGTAGACATTTCGAGGTATGACAGAGGCGCTTCCGCTATCAGGTGATAAGCGATCATCATCGAGCTCCATTTCGAGCTCTTCATCCATGCTATCAAGAATGTCTTCTCGAGCACTCTTGTACCAATCATCTATTTCTTTATGCTTTGATGTCATAACTCTTTCCGATACTGATAAGTCGTTGTACCCCTAGGATATGACACTTTTATTACATATGCTGTTTATAAGGTTTTAGTAATTGCTTCCTGGCAATAGAGAGCAAGTTCCTTGCGATCCGGATTACTTGAATTACTCGTTAAATACGGCTCTATTAGGTTTAAATGCACCTCTATATCCTGGCGGCTAGAAATGACATTAGACATCGATTCCAGCAGACCCATATCGCCAATAAAGGCAGCGGCATCGCTCCTCAGACCCGTTGATCTCGACCGGTAAGTAATAGCTATCGGCAAGACTGGTGCATGAGCCAAGATGGCGGATTCAAATAAATTGGGCTTAAACGGCAATACTGATTCCCCAGAGGTAGATGTACCCTCAGGAAAGATACAGACCGACTCTACTTTGAGGGCTTGGGCCATCTGGTCTACTACCTGCCTCGCATGGCGCGCACTATCTCTACGAATAAAGACGGTGCCCAGCTGCTGTGCCATCCATCCAAATACAGGCCATCCTCGCACCTCCGATTTAGCAACAAAACGGACCGGTCTAAATGCATTAATCACATGAATATCCAACCATGAGATGTGATTTGATGCCAGCAAATGGGGGCTAGAGTGCAATTTCTCGGCACCTATCACTCGTAACTGGATATGAAAGATTTTTAATAATCTCTTAGACCATTGTTGTATGTGGCGGTCCTTCTGATCTCGATTGAGGAAGGGGAAAAGGAAAGATAGCGTGCATACTCCGCAATTGACATGCAACAGGATTTGCATCCAAATCCAATAGCGAAGCCAAATACTCGGGGTTGAGGTGGGTTTTGGTGCGGGGCTTGATTGGAAATACTTCATGTTTAACCGTAATATAAATCAAGTCATCAAACTGTCGCAAAAGTGTCATGATGCCTTCATAATGAATCGGCTTAATACGTACTCATGACGCATTACAGAGCGATTTGGATTTCAGATATACACCTCGGAACATCAGGGTGTCAGGTAAATTACCTCCTCGATTTCTTAAAGCACAATGAAGCCGATCAGATTTACCTAGTAGGCGATATTATCGATGGCTGGCGCTTAAAACAGTCGTTTTACTGGCCACAGACCCACAATGATGTCGTTCAAAAACTACTACGCAAAGCCCGTAAGGGTTCTGAAGTCATTTACATTCCTGGCAACCATGACGAAGCGGCTCGACAATACTTTGGCATGTCCTTTGGTGATATCAAGGTTCAAGAAGAGGTCATACATACAACCTTAGATGGACGTAAGCTGTGGGTAACCCATGGCGATTTATTTGATGGTGTCATGCAATACGCCAAATGGCTCGCCTATGTCGGCGACTCTCTGTATACCTTTATTTTGTACATCAATCGCTATTTTAATATGTTGCGTGTCAGGATGGGACTGCAGTACTGGTCTCTCTCCCAATATCTCAAGCATCAAGTAAAAAATGCTGTCAGCTATATCGCAGACTTTGAGCACATCATGGCCAGAGAAGCCCGTCTAAGAAATTGTGATGGCGTCGTCTGCGGCCATATCCATAAAGCAGAAATTCGTGAAATCGATGGTCTGCTGTATTGCAACGATGGTGACTGGGTCGAAAGCTTATCAGCCCTTGTAGAAACCACAACTGGTGAACTCAAAATTATCTACTGGACACATATACACGGTGATCTAGTAGAGGCACCTGAAATTACTCACCAACCCGAGCTATCAACACTGATTAAAGAGGTTACCGTATGAAAATTATGATCATTACTGATGCATGGGATCCACAAGTTAATGGTGTTGTGAGAACACTCAAACAAACTAGAGCTGAACTTATTGGCATGGGTCATGAAGTTGAGATGATTACCCCGACTGGCTTTAAGTCCATCCCCTGCCCCACCTACCCAGATATTGCCCTGTCCTTATTTCCCGGCAAGGAAGTGGCTCGCCGCATTAAAGAATTTGCACCAGATGCAATGCATATTGCTACTGAGGGTCCTTTAGGCTTATCAGCTCGCTCTTATGCCGTAAAGAATAATTTGCCATTCTCTACGGCCTATCACACCCGCTTTCCTGAATATGTCAAAGCCCGTACCGGAATTCCCCTGAGCATTACTTATGCTTTTATTCGTTGGTTTCATGGCCCTTCGATGGCAGTAATGGCGCCAACCATTGTTGTTAAAGATGATCTTGAGAAGTTTGGACTTAAAAATGTCGTATTGTGGTCACGGGGTGTGGATTTAGACATCTTCAAAATGCAAGAATCTAAATCTCTCAATAGCGCTCACCCGATCTTTTTATATGTTGGTCGCGTTGCAGTAGAGAAAAATATCAATGCCTTCCTAGAAATAGATCTACCAGGCTCCAAATGGGTTGTTGGTGATGGTCCTGCAATGGCCAGCATTAAAGAAAAATACCCCAACATCAATTACCTAGGCGTATTACAACAAGAAGAGTTGGCCAAGGTATACGCTGCCGCCGATGTTTTTGTCTTCCCAAGCAAAACCGATACTTTTGGGCTAGTCATACTAGAGGCTATGGCTTGTGGCACTCCAGTTGCAGCCTATCCAGTGACAGGTCCAATTGATGTTTTAGGTAACTCTGCTGCTGGCGCAATGCACGAAGATCTTCAAATAGCTTGTATGCAAGCTTTGAAGATTCCTCGTGAATTAGCTCGCTCTCATGCTGAGAAGTTTTCTTGGAGAGCAGCTTCGGAGCAGTTTGCCAACCATCTAAAGCCCGTACCCTCCACAGCAGTTCATACCACTGCCCTCGCTTAAGAATTTATTTTGACAGCGCCCTATAACATTAAGCAAAACCCCCATAAAGGCAATCGGGGGCTCACGCGCGCGTGGCATGCAGCTAAGAATTCTTGGTGCGGCATAGTCTATGCATTTCAAGAGGAAAGTGCTTTTAGACAAGAACTGTTCCTGCTGATAGTGCTGAGCCCAATTGCCCTTTTCTTACCAGTTAATCCTCTTGAGAAATGTGCCCTGATTGCATCGCTCATCATGGTTTTAGTGGTCGAGCTACTCAATTCCAGTGTCGAGGCGGCTATCGATCGTATTTCATTTGATCATCATGATCTATCGAAAAGAGCAAAAGATTTTGGCTCAGCTGCAGTCATGCTCGCCTTACTGATTTCCGTTCTATTGTGGGTAACGATTTGCATACCTCTGGTCATCAATTAGTTTAATACTTAAGGAACACTATGTCTGATATTCCAAATCCCCTTGCTGCATTTGATCTTTTTAATTCTCGCTTTGAAGTAAAGCCAAAAAAGACTAAAAAGAGTAAAACTGAGGCATTTAAAAAACTCTTTTCTAAAAAAATTACGAAGAAATTATTTGGTAAGAAATTTGCTACTAAAGCTAGAGCTGAGCTGAGTTCTATAGAGCCTGTAGCTGAGAAGACATTAACCAAGCCAAAGCGCCCTGCATTTCAAATTACTTGGGCTAGTAATACGAGTGAGATTAAAGAGGCTCAGCGCCTACGCTACAAGGTGTTTGCAGAAGAAATGGGGGCTAATCTTCCAAGCAATCCAGAGAACCTCGATATTGATGAATTCGATGCCTACTGCGACCATTTACTGATACGTGATCAGGAATCATTAAGAGTTGTTGGCACCTATCGCGTTCTCCCTCCGCACAAAGCTTTAGAAATAGGACGCCTCTACTCAGATTCTGAGTTTGATTTAAGCCGCTTGGATCACTTGCGCCCTAAACTAGTTGAGCTCGGTAGATCTTGCGTACACGAAGACTTTCGTTCTGGCGCAGTCATCATGGCTTTGTGGAGCGGCTTAGCGCAATACATGCTAAAACACGATTATGAAATCATGCTTGGTTGTGCCAGCATACCTATGGCTGATGGCGGTCATTTTGCAGCCAGCCTGTACAACTCGTTAAGCAATGATCAGATGGCGCCAGTTGAGAATCATGCTTTTCCTCGCTTACCCTTGCCACTGGAGCGACTTAATGGCGGCTTAGATGTAGAGCCCCCACCCTTGATCAAAGGTTATTTGAAGTTGGGCGCTAAGATTTGTAGCGCACCAGCCTGGGATCCAGATTTCAACACAGCTGATGTATTGACTATGTTGCGCCTATCGGAAATCAATCCTCGCTACGCTAAACACTTCTTCGGGCAGTAAGAATTACTTTAAGCTAATGCTGTAAGGTCGGCCGATGCGTTCCCATTCGGCCGCTTCTTTTTGAAGGCTAAATTCCGTTAAGGGATGTTCTCTAGCCCAGTCTTTGGAGAGACTAACCAAATAGTCCCCATTGTGCTCAGAGACCTTTACTTTGGGTAAGTTGACATCACTGCGCCCACGGCAAAGTACTTGCGCAAGCCGCATGCAAAATAACATACGCCAATCAGAGAAAGAGACATTGTTGGCTAACTTCCCTAACTTACCGGTGTGGCCAATCAATAAGGCGGCTAGTCTAGCTTGATCGTTCTTTGAGAAACCCGGCATATCAGCATTACCAGCAATGTATGCAGAATGTTTATGATATCCGTTATGTGAAATTGATAAGCCGATTTCATGAAGATTAGCGGCCCATTGCAATAAAGCGATGTTATCCGCCCTACTCTCTTCCTCAGGTCTAGGTAACTGCGCTAAAAACTCAGCAGCTAGATTGCCAACACGCTTAGCTTGTTCTCGATCTACAGCGTAACGCTGCATAAATTGCTCAACTGTTACAAAGCGCATATCCTCATGCTGAGAGCGGCCCAATAGGTCATAAAGGACACCGATTCTCAAAGCGGCATCAGTGACCTCCATAGACTCAATACCAAGCTCATCAAATACAGCAATCATGATGGCAAGGCCACCGGGCCAAACTGAGCGCCTGTCGTCCTTGAGGCCTGGTAACTCGACCTGGTTGATATGCTCATATTTAAGCAGGTGCTTTTTCATGGCTCTTAAGCCATCGCGAGTAATCAACCCATCGGTACCATCTTTCTGGCCATTGAAGTTATTCTCCGCAATGAGTTCTGCTAAGGCGCGTGCGGTTCCTGAAGAGCCGATCACTTGTTTCCAGCCGGCATTCAGATACGCCCCAGAAATGACCTGAATTTCTCTTCTAGCCGCCAGCTCTGCCTCTTTGAAGGCATGAGAATCGACATTGCCCTTTGGAAAAAATCTGAGGCTATGAGAAACACATCCGATATAGAGGCTTTCCATCAACTTGGGCTCGTAACCTTTGCCAATGATCAACTCAGTAGAGCCTCCACCAATATCTACCACCAAGCGATTACCCTGCACTGCGGGCACTTCATGCGCAGCACCGATATAGATTAGGCGCGCCTCTTCTACGCCTGCGATCACTTCAATGGGGAAACCTAAGGCTCCCTCGGCTTCTTGGATAAAGTGAGGTGCATTCTTGGCCACTCGTAAGGTGTTGGTGGCAACAGCACGCACATTGGCAGGATCAAAGCCCCGAATACGCTCACCAAAACGCCGAATTGCCGCAATTCCTCGCTGATAAGCGTCATTGCCCAATAATTTATTGTCAGTTAAGCCAGCAGCCAGGCGGACAGACTCACGCAGCGTATCAATCGGACGCAGCTGTGTACCTGAAGGCGTCTTGACAACTTGGGCTACCAGCATACGAAAGCTATTAGAGCCAAGGTCAACTGCAGCGACTAGCTCAGTTGCATTCATTACAGATTTATTTTGATGTAAGGCCACAACATTTCCAATAGAAGCAGGTTTTCTTGAATGTGTCTATCTTATGAAACTCTAATGACACATTCGTGAAACAAGACCCTAGTCTACTGGGAAGTAGCTTAAGTAGCTAAATTTTGCTCTGGGCTAAAGCAATCCTGACTTCCAAAACTGCAGAAAATACAGCAGTCTCCTGATCTAGGCTTCAAAATGGTGCTGCAGCTAGGGCAGCGATATAAATGCTGAGAATAGCCTTGCGAGATCTCTAGGGTTTCTTGTGCACGGCAGTTGGGGCAAGTAATAGTTGTGTGTACTGAATTCACAGTGACGATCATGAACTGGAACTATTACAGAATGAAGACATTTATTCGGATCGACCAATCTTCACCGAACCGTCACACTTAAGGAGCATGATTAGGGTTTAGATTCACTACAGGAGATATGAGATGCTGTATCAAATTATCCCTCTTGAAATGGGCTCTCTAGTCCAAAGATATATCTTTCAAAAACAGAATAAAGAAATTAAATGTGGAACGGTTTGGAAGCTTGGCTCCATCACCACCCCTACCAAGCCAAAGTTCATCAGTCACTATCAAGCTCAAGTAGGAATTTGTATTGCCGACATTCCTGGGGCAGAAATCAGCAAGACTTATGATGGGGAGAAGGTAATCTACTTTTCTGAGACCATTGATGAAGATGAGCAAGATGAGCTTACGGATATTTTCTATGGAAAATCAAAAAAGTTTTCCGGGGAATACGCACATGTCTTTCAAGATCTGGGGTGGAAAGAATTAGGAGAGAATACCTATATCTTCGGTGAGCTAGAAATTAAAGAGATCAGCGATGAACCTCAGCAATATAAATAAACAAGCAAGCGGATAATTTCTAAACAAATGAAATCTTTCAAAACAATACGCTTAAGCGTATTTTTTCTCACTATCACCATAGCAAGCTTTTCAACGGTTGCCATCGGCCAGACATTTAAGTTCATAGCTCTGGGTGATATGCCCTACTCACCACCCAAAGATTTTCAACGCTTTGAAACCTTAATTACAGAAATAAACGGACTAAAACCCAGTTTCAGTATATTTATTGGGGATACAAAATCTGGCTCATCACTCTGTAGTGATGAGCATAACCAAATTATCAAATCCTATTTTTCAAGCTTTAATGCACCCTTGGTCTACAGCCCAGGAGATAACGAATGGACTGACTGCCACCGACCTTTAGCTGGTGCGTACGATCCATTGGAAAGACTAGAAGCTCTTAGGTCGGTATTTTTTAGCACTAATCAAAGCCTAGGTAAAAATACCCTACGTCTTCAAAGGCAATCTGATCTAGACCCTAAGTATTCCAAGTATGTGGAAAACGCTTACTGGGTTAAAAATAATTTTTTGTTTGTCAGCATTCATATACCCGGTTCCAATAACAATAACGAGGGTACAGAGTCAGCAATCAAAGAATATCAAGGTAGAAATCAAGCTAATCTGGCATGGATTGATCGGGCATTTAATTTGGCTACCCAAAGAAATTTGAGCGGTATCATATTTGCCTATCAAGCTGATATGTTTTACCAGCCTAGCCAACTGACAAGCACCGATAGTGGCTATCGCGATACATTAGAAAGCCTCATATCTAGATCGGAGATTTTTAATAAACCAGTGTTATTGATTCATGGTGATAGTCATCGACTCATCATTGACCAGCCCCTCTATCGTAAGAATCAAAAAAGAGTACTAGAAAATGTATTACGACTTCAGGTGATGGGAGCTGAACAAGTTCAAGCCGTTGAAGTTCAGGTTAATCCTGCGCAAGAACAGCCCTTTAGCTTCAAACCAATTATTCTCAAAAAAAATAACTAGCAAAATCTTATTTCAGTTTCATCTGTAATTGGATAAACTCACAAACTTGAGGCGTAAATGGAACTGGGTGCCCTGCATTCTCGACCACGAATGTGATTAATCCGGGTATTGCAGCCTTTGCAGAGATTACTCTCTGGCGCGTACATATCTTTGAGTCGGCTCCATAAATAAGCGCCACTTTTCCTTTGTAGCCCTCCATTGCCTCATGAAAGTTCATTCCCCATACATCGGCTTTGTAACTTAAATCGAAGTGGCCTGGTAACTGAACATCTGTAAATGCCCTCTCATCCACCCTCAGATCTTTTGCCAATTGTTTGACTTCCTTAAAACCTACTTCATTTTTCATTGATTTATATAAAGAATAGAGTGCGGTCCAATTCACAGTTAAGGCAATATCATTCAAAATGATTTCGGATATTCTTTTTCCCAGTGCTTTCGTTAAGTACATAGCTAGCACACCACCCATGCTGGTGCCCAAGATGGTGAATTGAGTGCTCGATGAATGGTTACTCAAAAGCATCTTTATTAGGCTTTGAATGTCTGATAAGTAAAGAGACATAGTGTAGTTTTGAAACAAAGCAATGGACTCAGAATCCCCTCTCCCAGGAAAATCAACGCTAACTACTTTGCAATCTTCAAATCTTAAAAAATGGGTATGCAATGCACTAAAGGAATCTTTGGTCTCCAAGAGGCCAGGCAAACAAAGTAATACTTTTTCTGCATCGATATTCCCGGAGATGCTATAGGCAAGCTTTCTGTTACCTCCTTCATCTGCGACATCAAAATACCGAGTTTCTGGCAGAGTAAGGTCTATCTTTGGCTTTGTAAGCACCTCAGGCCGAGTGAGCTCTTCTTCAGTATCTAACTCAAGTACTTCTGAGGGTGCATGGAAAAGATCAGGTACAAACCCAAACTTCTCTGCTGTGGTGACTGGGGTGATGTGTTTTATCTCTTGAGTGAACCCAAGGACCTTAGAAACTGTAAGCCTTAAATCTACCAGCGAATCGTATAACTTTCTTTTCATTCAGGCCAAGTCCATTCATAACAAGAGATTACTTGTCAGCATTCATTGTGAACTATAAAGGCATCGAACAATAGTAATGAATCAATAAAGTGCAAAAGTAGGTAGACTGAGTTCTGAGTTCCATTAAAAGTAACTAATCTTAGATATCGTTCATTTGACTTACTAACGCTTGGTATAACCTAGCCCAAGAGTTTCAACCATTACCTTGAATACCTCTGTGTTATCCATAAATCCACGGAACTTTTCTGATCCGGGCCCCATAGCATTGAGCACTGCATCATCAGCTGTGTGAACACCCATCTCTTGATGCGAAGGCAAGTTACCAGTCATGTGAATAGCATCTTCTTGTAGCTGAATATATTTAGGGTTAGCAACATACTTGCCAGACTCATCTTTCACTGCTGGCTTAAATGTGCCGTCTAGTTTTGGATGAAGCGTTTCATAGTGATCGGGATAGTTCCCATAAAAGAAGGCCAAACGTTTGCTCACATCAATCTGATTTGGATAACCTGCCACATCCGCTTTAGGATAGTTCGGGTAGCCAGCATCTGCATATACCCCAACCTTTTCCCTTAGGGGTCCTGGTTTAGCATCATTCACAACACCACTGATTGAGCCACTATGGGTATGGTCAGGGGTAACAATAATGAGAGTGTCTGGATTTTTCTTCGCAAAATCTTTTGCAATTTGTACGGCATTACTCAGCATGATGGTGTCAAAAGCAGCTCGCTCCCAATCCAGCGGATGATTAAACTTATCAATTAAGGCAGCTTCAACCATCAAGAAAAAACCATTAGGGTTTTTGGATAAGACATTGATCGCTGCTTGCGTCATCTCCGTTAAATCAGGCTGATCAGGATATTGCGCCACTGTATTTTTCTTTAAGAAAAGCCGGTCTAATGAACCATCCATATTATCTGGATGAAATACTCCAAATAGCTTTCTAGTTTCTTTAGCATTACCTGCTGCCAATAACTCTTGTTTATTTAAGGCGATTGAATACCCCGAAGAGTTAAATTGGGATACCAGATTTTTATCATCCTTACGCTTTGACCCTTTAGTAGACTGCGGGTAAAAGTAAGCGGAGCCTCCACCTAAAATGACCTCCGCCCCACTAGCAAATAGTTGATCGGCAATGTACGGTTTATCAGCGCGTCTTCTGGTGTGAGCCACCATAGCACCAGGAGTTGCATCCTGTAGCTCGGCATCCGAGACAATGCCAACGGACATTTTAGTTTTGCGCTTAATTAATTCAGAAATAGTTTCCACTTTCGGGTGGGATAGGTTGTCTGCCGCCCTTGAAACATAAACCCCCATAGCGTTCACTGCAGTCTTATGACCTGTTGTATAAGCGTTCATTGAGTTTGCAGAATCGGTAATGAGTGAGTCAGAGCCTGATGTGCCGATTAGCGCCATATTAGGCATGTCATCAAATGACAACTTACCCTGGTATTTACCTTCGGTTATCCCCTTAGATAAAACACGTGCAGATGTTCTGTTGGCGATAGTCATACCATCACCCACAAAAAGAATGATATTTTTTACTTTTCGAGGGCCGCTGGCATAGATGTCCCAAGTGACTTGGATACTTTCCTGACCCCCCTTAGCAATCAAAGAATACTGACCAGGCTTTGCTAGCTGAACGTCTCGATAAATCAGGGAACTTCCTTTACCTGATTCATTTGCGATATAGATTGGCTGTGACTTGATCTGCGCCTTGATAGGCGCATTATTGAGTTGAATATCCAAATCCTCTAATTTGTACTCTTGATCAAATTCAACTTTGATATCAAATGACGAGCCAACAAGAATCGAAGCCTTGTTGATGGGGTAAATAGCTGCTGCCTCAACCCAAACTGCCTGGAGAAGAAGGGAAATAAATAAAATTGGATAGGCAATTTTGCTCATAGGAATAGGTAAATTCTTATAGTGAGAGTTGTTGAATTATGATCGCCACTTTTGATGTCATTTTCATGACATCATGGGATTATCGGTCATTCGAATACTTGTAATGCAGACCATGCGGAGAGTGGCTTGAGCTAGCTACTGTAATGAATGCTATGAAGTTTATCTTGAATTTGTAGCTTATTGAGGGTTTCAAACGGCAAGTCAATCAGCAACTCAATTCGGTTACGCAAACCCATCTCAACCTGCTTAAATACCTGGGATATTTTTTCATCATCGCCAATTTTAGAATCGGCTGGATTGGGAAATCCCCAGTGGGCTGTTGAGGGATGTCCCGGCCAAATCGGGCACTCCTCAGCTAAAGCTGTGTCACACAAGGTAATAATGAAATCCATTTTGGGAGCGCCCTCGCGACTAAACTCATCCCAACTCTTACTTCTCAGAAGCTGAATGGGGTATCCCATGGATTTAGCCATCTCTAAGGCAATCTCGTGAACCAAACCACTTGGCTTCGCGCCAGCAGAATATCCAGTAAAGCGACCATGACTCAATGTCGTGGTCAGCGCCTCCGCAATAATTGACCGCGCAGAGTTTTCATTGCAAAGAAAGAGGATGTTGTAATGATTATCCATGGCTCAATGGCTAAACAAGTTCGTCGAGATTTAAAGTGTACTTTTGATCAAGGAGAAATACACTGGCATGGTGTTCACTCTTTTCATATTTATTACTCAAAAATTCCTGCTTAATATTGCTAACATCTTCCGTATGCACCCGTAAATTGGGCCGAAATAGAGTTGATAGATTGAGATCGCTATTTGTGTTCATAATATTCCCTCTTAAGCAATAGTTGTTGATATTAAGAAGAAAATATTTCAGATTCATTGCAATTTCAGAATTCATTTCCCAAAAAATCAGAGCTTCTTTTGACATTGATTTGTAATATTCTGCAATTAAAGTAATAGCTTTAGGCATTTAGCTTAAATGCGATCGATTGCCCTCCTCCTAATGCTGATCCCGCTGGCATGCAAAGCATTTGAACCACTGAATACGGACGATGCTGGTACAGTGGTTAAGGGTTTAAATCAAATAGAGCAGTATTTTTTTACAACTGCCTCACATGGCGGCGGATCAGTTAATCCTGCAGATGTGATTACTCCCGGTGAAGAATATTTCGGTGGCCAAGGTGCTAAGGCCTTCCCTTTTACATACACCCGTGGCGTTACAGATGATGTCGAAATATCTTTTGGCACTACCTACTTTGCATCCCCAAGGGGCAGCTTTTCGCCCCTATCTAACAAGGTAATCGCCATGAAATGGCGCTTTGCCGAGGATGATCAGTGGGGTTTAGCAGTTAAACCGAGTATCACGCTGCCTGGATCCCCACAGCAGCAACTTGCTGGATTAGGTCTCGCGTTACCAAATTATGGTGTAAATCTGATTGCTTCGCGATATTGGGATGTGGTGGAAATGCACTTCAATGGAATGTATAGCAAATCTCTCTACAACACTAATTACAAGCTAGGTGCTGGTACGGTAGAAAATAGAACCAATATCTGGTTCTTCTCTATGGCGCCTGTTTGGAAGGTAACAAATACAGTTAGACTGGCACTGGACTTGGGCCTAACAACCAATCCACCGAGCACAGAACAATATCTCAGAAACTACGCCTTAATTGCAGCCATCATCTCTGCAAGTGATAGCGTTGATATTGGCATCTCTTACATGAAAAGTGCTGCCAACATGGGGATCATTCTGAACAACTCAGGCATCAATGCCTCACGCTCAGAGATCGGATTTACTTGGCGCTTTTAACTACCCAAACGGTGTTGCATATTCCGGTTGCGATAAGCCACTCTGATGTCGTGCCAAATAATCAATGCTTTAATAAAAAATCGTTTCATATAAACCTCCATAGAATTGATTAGCATACTTTTCTTATCCTATCGCTTGAGTATTGCAGCTTGATGTCAAATACTTACAATGAACAAATATATTTTTAGCTACTTTAGGTAATTTATTTTGACTTTAATTCCCACACTTCCCTTCCCTATTAATGGCGTTGTTTTTGCTTGGGCAATGACAACTGATGGAAAGAATTATGAAATCCCATTATTTGATATTGCAGATGCATTAAATAATTCAGATTTATCAGTTTGGTTGCATCTCAATCTATCCAACTCTCAAGTACAGCGCTGGCTTAAAAATACTCCCCTTATCCCAGATCGGGTTGTGGAGATGATCGATGAGGGCGTAACGCGTAGTCGCTTAGAGAGAATTGAAAAGCTAGATGATTGCCTATTGATGGTGATGAATGATTTTGAACAAGAGTTTGGGGATGACCTTAGTAACGGTGACTTAGGCACCCTTTGGGCCATTCTTACCCCACGGCTCATGATCTCCTTACGAAATATCCCACTAAGAACAACTGATCGTTTGCGATCTGATTTACGCTCCGGATTACTCAACCCCCACTCTGCAATTGAACTCTTCCATGAGCTGATTGATTTACGTGCAGAGTATTTGCGTAGCCTCCTCATTAATCTATCCGAAACCATGGATGACTTAGAGGAGCTACTCCTAAAAGGTAAAGAGCTGCCTGAGCATGAATTTTTGGGCAGGATTCGAATTCAATGTAGCCGTCTGAGACGTCAATTCTCACCGGAACTCATTGCCTTACATCGCCTACAAAAACGCCTTCCTTACTGGTTCTCTGAGGACGATAAGTTCCGCCTCAATGAGGACTTAGAATTGCTCTCCTTCCTGGTGCAGGAAATTTCCAATCTATATGATCGCGCCAAAGTATTGCAGGATGAACAAGCTGCTCACGTTGCCGAATTCAATGCAAGAAACCTGCAAGTCTTGTCTGTGATGACCGTCATTTTCTTACCTATGACGCTCTTAACCGGCATTATGGGCATGAATATGGAGGATCTCCCAGGCCTCAAAGAATCCTTTTATATCGTGATGGCATTGATGGCTAGCGCTGGGGCTGCTGTATATATCGCCCTTAAAATCAGAAAAATCATTTAATGCTGAAGCGCTAGATTACTTAAAAAGCTAGCTTTGGGAGCTAGCAACCCAGTGGGGACGGGAATTACCAAGCAAAATTGCCTCCGATCCAGATTAAATGCCCTTCCGGATGCGAAAAAAGCAGTTTTGTCATATTACTTTGCTAGCATTTGTCCGTTCTTATTACTTTTACCCGGATATCCATGAGCCAATATAAATATGAAGATGCTGTAAAACAGCTACAAGAGTCTGGCGCGATTGGCCTACAAGACTTTAAAAATCTGACTTATGAAGACTTAACTGAGCTACTTGAGGAAATAAAGGTGTGGTGCCTGTATGCCAACGGTAAGTTAGATAAATTGCCGAAAGAATCTAAGAAGAAAAAAGAAAAGAAAGATAAGAAGGACAAGAAAGATAAAAAGGACTAAGCAATATTAGTGCCCTTAAGCTGAAATACGCTCCTTAGAAAATCGAAGAGTAAAAGTGCTGCCCTGTCCGGGCATACTAGTAATGATGAGTTGGGCTTGATGGCGGTTTGCAATATGCTTCACAATTGCCAAGCCCAAACCAGTGCCTCCAGTATCCCTAGATCGACTTCTATCCACGCGATAGAAGCGCTCAGTCAATCTAGATAGATGCTCTGATGCAATACCCGGCCCCGTGTCAACGACTGAAAACTCGCCTTCACCACGTTCATTTACACTCCATTGCACCTTAATCGAGGCGGTATCTGGTGTGTAACGAATAGCATTGGAGACTAGATTGCCAAAGGCAGAAAGAATCTCCCGCTCCTCTCCCATCAAGTTATTTGGATTCGAGATCTCAAAGCTCAGGATATGATGGCCTTGAGAAAGTGCCTCTGCATCATTCTTTAACAGTGCCATCAGAGTAGTGATACTGATTTCTTGTGTTGGGGCAGGCAAGGTGTTTGCCTCTAGATTAGCCAAAGTCAATAAGTCTTCCACCAAACTCTTCATTCGCTGAGCCTGAGACATCATCATTTCAAAATATTGACTTTGCTGGGATCTATCCAAGTCGAGCGACTGCATGGTCTCTAAAAAACCCATCAAAACAGTAATTGGCGTTCTCATTTCATGCGAAACGTTTGCTACGAAATCACGTCGCATTGCATCAGCCTTCTGAAGATCAGTTACGTCCTGCACAAGCAAGAGATGTCGTTGATCACCGAATGGGAAAATTTGTAACATCAAACTCAGATTAGAGTTTGACCCCATTCTCTCCATCAACAATGGATCCTCAAAGGCCCTCTTGTATAAATACTGAATAAATTCTGGGCGTCGAATCAAAAAATTAATCTTTTGAAGCGCATCACGCTTGAAACTCAAGCCAAAGAAACGCTCAGCAATGGCATTGCACCACTCAATATGATCTTCACTATCCAGCATCACAATGCCATTAGGAGAAGCCTGAAAAGCCTCAATGAAACGATTGTGCTGCTGCTCAATAGATAATATTTGCTGTTTGAGATTGCGGACTAAGCGCTGAAGGCGAAAAAAGATCTCTTCCCAATACCCACTTGGCAAAGGCATGGATTCGACTGAGTCGGATAAGGTAAATTTTCTTAAACGCGCTAAGTTAATGTAGGAATAAATCAAGGGCACTGCGAGCACAGATATAGCAGCTGCAATCCCCGAAAAGGGGCCTAAATTTGAGGAAGCTATGTACGCCATAAGAAAAGCCAGGCAAATCAGCACAATAAAGCGAGAAATAACGGATAACATTCGACAATCTTAGAGCATCCGCTCTATTGGATCCAAAAACCCAGTTAGGGCATGATTCTAATTAGGTCTGGGTCGGCATCTTGGTAATTCGATAACCGCTTCCACGAACCGTCTCTATGAAGCGATCAGAGTCCGAAGGAGATAGAGCTGCCCTTAACCTCTTGATATGAACATCGACCGTCCGCTCCTCGATATAGACCTCATTCCCCCAAACCTTATCGAGCAAATTTGCCCGAGAGTGAACCCTTTCAGGATTACTCATCAAAAACTGTAATAATCGATATTCGGTGGGACCCAAGGGAATAGATTGAGGCTCCATATTGGGCCAAACAGCCGTCACACGATGAGATAGGGGATCCATTCTCAATGGGCCCACAGCTAAGGGTCCAGCATCTTCTAATGGGGTTTGGCGACGTAAAAGTGCCTTTACGCGTGCGACCAACTCTTTAGGCGAAAAAGGCTTAGTAACGTAATCATCGGCACCAGAGTCTAAGCCGAGGACCTTATCGGACTCATCGCTCTTGGCTGTCAACATCAAGATAGGTAAAGAGCGAGTACGCTCATTTGATCTTAGCTCTTTAGCAAATTGAACACCTGATTTACCAGGGAGCATCCAGTCTAAGATCAAAAGAGAGGGCAGCTGATCTCGCATCATATTCATAGCGAGATCAGTCTGAAGAGCCCTCTCCACTTCATAGCCAGCATGAGTCAGGTTGATTGCAATGAGTTCAGCAATCGAAGGCTCATCCTCAACAACTAATATTCGGTGAGTCATCTGGGGTTCCGCTTAGATGAGTTACGGTTTATTTGCCTCGCGGACTAAATCCTCGTGAGGGATATGGCGAACATCAGAGCCTTTGGCAATGTAAATAACGAATTCAGCAATGTTTTTTGAATGGTCACCAATACGCTCAATTGCCTTAGCAATAGTCAACATATCCAAACCTGTTGAAATCGTATGTGGATCTTCCATCATGTAGGAAATCAGCTTGCGAACAAAGCCCCTGAACTCTTCATCAATTTGGCGATCTTCCTCCACCACTTCTGCAGCAGCAACGGTATCTAACCTTGCAAAAGCATCCAAACTACGGCGCAAGAGAGAGATTGCCATTTGTCCAGATAAACGAATTTCAGCAACGTTAATGTTGTGAATAGCTCCCGACTCAATTAAGCGCTTGGTTCTTTTAGCAACGCGCTCAGCTTCATCGCCAGCACGTTCTAAATTGGTGATTGCTTTCGATACAGCCATGACGAGACGAAGATCTCGCGCAGTAGGCTGACGACGAGCAATAAGTTCAGTGCAAGCTAAGTCAATCTGAATCTCGAGATCATTCACGAGCTTTTCGTTCTGGATAACCACGTCACAGGTATCAATATCCATTTGCGTGAAAGCGCGCATTGCCGTTGAAATCTGAGACTCAACGAGTCCACCCATTTCTAATAAACGGCTAGAAAGTGAATTTAAATCTGCGTCAAACTGTGACGAAAGGTGTTTATCAGGCATGTGCATCTCCAATTAACCGAAACGGCCAGTAATGTAATCTTCTGTTTCTTTACGCTTAGGCTTGATGAAGATTTCATCAGTCTTACCGTACTCAATCAAACTGCCAAGATACATATATGCAGTGTAATCTGATACGCGAGCGGCTTGTTGCATATTATGAGTAACAATCGCAATGGTGTATTCATGCTTGAGCTCATTAATCAGCTCTTCAATCTTACCGGTAGAGATTGGATCCAAGGCAGAGGTTGGCTCATCAAGCAACATAACCGAAGGCTTAACAGCCACACCACGGGCAATACACAAACGCTGCTGTTGACCACCGGAAAGTGATAAACCGCTTTGGTTTAACTTGTCTTTTGCTTCATTCCACAAAGCAGCTTTATTTAAGGCCCACTCTACACGCTCATCCATTTCGGAGCGGGAAAGTTTTTCATAAAGACGTACACCGAAAGCAATGTTTTCATAAATAGACATTGGGAATGGCGTTGGCTTTTGAAAAACCATACCGATTCTTGAGCGCAGTAGATTCACATCTTGATCAGGAGTCAAGATATTCTGGCCATAGAAGTTAATCTCACCCTCGGCACGTTGGCCTGGATAAAGGCTATACATACGATTCAAGGTTCTGAGCAAAGTAGATTTGCCGCAACCGGAAGGACCAATAAAGGCGGTAACTTTACCCTCTTCAATGTCCAAGTTAATATTTTGCAAACCCTGAAAGGATCCGTAGAAAAAGTTTAGGTTACGCACTTCGATTGCATTCTTAACCGCAGCTGGTGCGTTTTGGCTTGTCGTTTCGTTCATTACTGCTCCTTGACCATCGATCTTGTTTAAGTCAAACATTGTTTTCATATCACTCATTATCCCTGGACCTTCTCGCGAAATAGCACTCGAGCTAGGATATTAAAGCCCAGTACAGCAAACGTAATTAGTAGTGCACCACCCCATGCAAGCTCTACCCAATTATCGTAGGGACTCATTGCAAACTGGAAGATCACTACCGGCAAATTCGCCATTGGTGCATTCATATTGGTCGAGAAGAACTGATTATTCAGCGCAGTAAACAATAAAGGTGCTGTTTCACCACTCACCCGTGCTAAGGCCAATAAAATACCAGTCATCACACCGCTTTGCGCCGCTCTTAAAGAAATTTTAAAAGCCACTTTCCATTTCGGTGTACCCAGAGCATAAGCAGCTTCACGCAAGCTGCCTGGAACTAGGCGCAACATATTCTCCGTAGTGCGAACAACAACTGGAACCGCAATTAAAGTCAAAGCAAGCGTACCAGCCCAACCTGAGAAGTGACGCACTTGGGCAACTACGAGCGCATACACAAATAAGCCGATCACAATAGATGGGGCAGATAACATAATGTCAGTAACAAAACGGGTTATCCCGGCCACCTTACTTCTATCCCCATATTCAGAAAGATATAAACCAGCCAGCACACCTATTGGCGTACTGATAAATGTGCAACTGGCAACAATCATGAGACTTCCGAGAATCGCATTGGCCAAACCGCCACCTTCAGAACCCGGCGCTGGCGTGCTTTGCGTAAACAGAGAAATATCGAGGGCAGCAAAACCTTTGAACAGCAGCACACCCAAAATCCAGAATAAAAAGATCATGCCAATAGTCATGGCACCCATAGAAAGGGTTAGCCCGATCTTATTCGCACGTTTGCGTTTCGCAAAAAGGGAGAGATCAATATTGGAAAAATTACTCATGTTTTTAAACCCTGCTTCTTCTCCATACTGTTGAGCATCCACTTAGCCAATGCCAACACAATAAAGGTGATGATGAAAAGCGCCAAACCTAAGGCGAATAAGGAAGATAAATGATTGCCCGCTTCAGCCTCGCCAAACTCATTAGCAAGTGTGGAGGCAATGGAAGTACCTGGCGAAAATAAGGATGGCGATAAACGGTGTGCATTACCGATCACAAAGGTTACAGCCATGGTTTCACCAAGCGCCCTACCTAGACCCAACATCACTCCACCGATCACACCCGCTTTGGTATAAGGCAGCACGACATTCTTGACCACCTCCCAAGTAGTACAACCAATTCCATAGGCAGACTCTTTTAATACTGGCGGAACAATTTCAAATACATCGCGCATGACAGAAGCAATAAACGGCAAAATCATCATTGCTAAAATTAAGCCGGCACTCAGAATGCCAATGCCATTAAATGCACCTGAAAATAGAATACCCAAACCAGGAATCTGACCCAAGGTTCCGCCCAAGGCTGGCTGGACATATTCAGCGAATAAGGGTGCAAAAATAAACAACCCAAACATACCGTAAATAATGGAAGGTACAGCTGCCAGCAACTCCACCGCAGTTCCTAAGGGTCGACGGAGAGAGCTTGGACATAATTCGGTTAGGAAAACCGCAATACCAAAGCTCAGAGGAACGGCAATCAATAAAGCAATGATAGACGTGGCTAAGGTGCCATAGATCGCAATTAGACCGCCAAACTTACCCTGGACGACATCCCATTCTTCGCTAAAGAAAAAACCGATGCCGAAGGTACTCAAAGCGGGCCAAGCGTTAGTGATTAGCGAAATAATAATACCGAGCAAGGTGATTAAGACAGTCAAAGCAAAGAATTGAGTAATTCCATGAAAAAGGAAATCCTGAATACGCTGTACCTTAGCAATGCTAAGCGCCTGTGGCGTCGGAGCTGAGTGAGACTGGGTCGATTCAATCATGATTATGCTTATTTAAATATTGAAACAGCCCCACTTTAGATGGGGCTGTTATTTAGTAATGATTAAGAAATCTTAATCATCCAACCTTACTTAGTAACAACCTTAGAAAATACGTTCTTACGAATGAAATCAGTTGTTACGTCAGGCATTGGAACGTAATCCAACTCTAAGGCCATGTTCTTACCTTCTTTAAATCCAAAGTCAAAGAACTTCATTACTTCGGCAGCATTCGCCTTGTTGTCTGGGTTCTTGTACAAGAGAATGAAGGATGCACCAGTGATTGGCCATGACTTAGCACCAGAAGCATTGGTAATAAATGTACCCATGCCTGGAATCTTTGCCCAATCTGTACCAGCAGCAGCAGCTGCAAAAGTTACATCATCAGGCTGAACATAATTACCATCTTTGTTCTTCAAAGCGATGTGAGTCATTTTGTTTTTCTTGGCATAGGCATACTCAACGTAACCAACTGAGTTCTTCACGCGAGAAACGTTAGCTGCTACACCCTCATTGCCTTTACCACCAACAGATGAAGCGGCTGGCCATTTAACGGAAGCGCCTGCACCAACAGCATCTTTCCAGAGGGTGCTAGTTTTAGCTAAGTAGTCAGTAAAAATCGCTGTTGTACCAGAACCGTCAGCACGGTGAACAACGGTGATTGGGCCAGAAGGGATTTTTACACCAGGGTTCATCAAAGCAATACGCTTATCACCCCAATCAGAAATAACACCTTGGAAAATATCAGCCAAGGTTGGACCATCCAACTTCATCTCTCCAGGCTTTACACCATCCACGTTCATCACTGGCACTACACCGCCGATGATGGCTGGAAACTGAACCATGCCATCTTTTTCTAATTCATCAAATTTAACTGGATTATCAGTTGCACCGAAATCAACGGTCTTTGCTTTGATCTGCTTGATACCACCGGAAGAACCGATAGATTGGTAGTTCAGGTTAGAACCGGTTTTTGCTTTATAGGCTTCAGCCCATTTAGCGTAAATTGGGTATGGAAATGTTGCGCCAGCACCAGTCATGTCGGCTGCGAATGCAGCCGGGGCAAATGAAATCGCGCTAATAAGCAACGCTTTTTTCAAAAATGAGTTCATGTGAATCGTTCCTCAGATAAATTACGCAACATTGCGGTATGAGGACGATACGATGTATGTATGACTCTTTTATGACAAGTATCTAAATCGATATTAATACAATAAAATCAATAACTTATGATTTTGGTACTAGATCGGCAATACTTTTAGCCGCGCTCGTGGCCACATTATTGTCCTGAGCTTCAACCATGACCCGCAGGACCGGTTCTGTGCCGGAAGCGCGGATAAGCACCCTACCCGTACCTTGGAGATCGCTTTCGACTTGGCTTATCTGGGATTTGAGGGCGGTATCGGACTTCCAGTCATATCCGGACTTGAATTTGATATTGAGGAGTACTTGAGGGAAGAGTTTTACAGAGTCTAAGAACTGGACCAAGCCTTTTTTAGCCTGACTCATCGCTGCCAGCACCTGCAATGCGGCAATAATGCCATCACCGGTTGAGTGTTGATCTAAGCAAAGCAGATGACCTGAACCTTCACCACCAATAATCCAACCTTGTTGTTTGAGTAACTCCAAGACATAACGATCACCAACATTAGCGCGCTCAAAACCAATTCCTAAACCTTTAATGGCATTCTCTACTGCTAAGTTCGTCATCAAGGTGCCAACTACTCCACCAATGTCTTGGCCGCGATCAATCCGGTCTTTTGCCAGAACGTATAAAAGTTCATCGCCATTAAATAATCGGCCAGAGGCATCGACCATTTGCAAGCGATCGGCATCACCATCTAATGCAATACCGAGATCTGCGTTAGTTTCTTTTACCTTCGCAATTAATGCGGCTGGGGCTGTTGCGCCAAAGCCATCATTAATGTTGCGACCATCCGGATTTACTCCAATCGAAATGACTTCTGCACCTAACTCATGAAAGACATGAGGGGCGATATGGTACGCAGCACCATGTGCACAATCTACAACCAACTTCATTCCCTTAAGATTGAGCTCTCCAGGAAAAGTCGATTTACAGAACTCAATATAACGACCGGTAGCATCATCAATACGAAATGCTTTACCTAATTCTTTTGAGCTGACACAGCCCATCGGTTTAGTAAGCTCAGCTTCAATAGCCAATTCAAACTCATCACTTAACTTGCCACCTTCTGCAGAGAAGAATTTGATACCGTTATCTTGATAAGGATTGTGTGAAGCAGAAATGACTACACCTGCAGATAAACGCAATGCTTTAGTAAGGTAAGCAACCCCAGGGGTTGGCATTGGGCCACATAGCATGACATCAACACCAGCAGCAGCAAAACCCGCTTCTAAAGCCGCCTCTAATAAGTAACCTGATACACGGGTATCTTTACCAATCAGAATCTTGCAACGCTCTCCAGGCTTTGCCTGGCTACTCAGCACTATGCCTGCAGCATAGCCAAGGCGAGTAATGAACTCCGGAACAATCGGAAATTGCCCTACTTCACCGCGAATGCCGTCAGTGCCAAAGTATTGTTTTTTCATGGGCTTAATTATAAAACTTGTGACCTTTTATCTGGCAAGGTTTATCAAGTAGCTAGCCTTGAATAGCTTCCCAGAGCTTCAAGGAGTCGACAGTCTCCTGAACGTCATGGACGCGAATGATACGAGCCGCTCGATCGGCAGCCAGAATGGCGGCTGCCACACTAGGCGCTACGCGGTCATTAGTGTCGCGACCGGTTAATTTACCCAGCATCGATTTACGTGACATCCCTGCCAGCACCGCATAACCTAACTGTGAGAATTGATCAAAATGGGCCAACATCTTAAGGTTGTGCTCTAGGCTTTTACCAAAGCCAAAACCAGGGTCAATGGCGATTCGGTTTTGAGCGACGCCCTTCTCTTGTAGTAATTGTGAGCGCTCTTGCAAAAACTGTTTTACTTCTTCGATGACGTCTTGATAATCAGGATCAAATTGCATAGTTTGTGGATCGCGCTGCATATGCATGAGGATAAGACCGCACTGCTTATTTGGATTGAGCTGATCACTCTCGATGATGACCTCTACCGCACCCTCTTGTCGCAATGCCCAGATGTCATTGACGCAATCGACTCCAATACTAAGAGCTTGGCGCATGGTCTCGGCTTTATAGGTATCAATTGATAATGCGACACCACAATCTTTTAAAGCTTCTATGACTGGTAAGACGCGATCTAATTCTTCTTGAAGGGAGACGGGTTCAGCACCAGGGCGAGTCGACTCACCACCGATATCAATGAGGTCTGCACCATCGGCGATCATGCGCTCTGCTCGAGCAATAGCATCACTTGGGGTTCTAAACTTGCCGCCATCCGAAAAGGAATCTGGCGTGGCATTCAGAATGCCCATCACTAACGGGCGCTGACGTTTGCTAAAGTCAAAAAGAAAACGCCCGCAACACCATGTTGCGGGCAGAGTTTGCTTACTCACCTTGCTAAGCAGTTGCTGGGGCAGCCCCGGCAGCAGGACCCGGCGTACCAGCAGAGTTACCAAACTGAGTTGCTGGTGGTGGCTTCGGAGCGCGTGGTGGGCGACCTTCCATGATGTCGGTAATCTGCTCAGCATCAATGGTTTCCCATTCAAGCAAAGCAGCAACCATCGCTTCAACCTTGTCACGGTTTTGCTCGAGGATTGATCTTGCCAATGCGTACTGGCTATCCACCAAGGCACGAATCTCTGCATCCACCTTTTGCTGAGTCAACTCTGAAACTGTCTTCGAGCTATTGCGCCCAAAAATACTTTCAGACTCGGTATCGACATAGACCATCGTACCCAGGCTATCACTCATGCCATAACGGGTGACCATATCACGTGCCATTTTGGTAGCACGCTCAAAGTCATTTGAGGCGCCAGTGCTCATTGAATGCAAGAACACTTCTTCAGCAGCACGGCCACCAAACAAAATAGCTAACTCTTCCAACATGCGATCTTTGTATAGGTTCACACGATCAAACTCAGGCAACTGCCATGTCACACCTAAAGCCATGCCGCGCGGCATGATGGTGACCTTATGGACCGGATCTGCCTTAGGCAAGACCTTGGCAACTACCGCATGTCCAGACTCGTGATACGCCGTGTTGCGACGCTCTTCTTCACGCATCACTGCAGACTTGCGCTCAGGACCCATATAAATCTTGTCTTTTGCATCTTCAAAGTCTTTCATATCAACGGCACGCTTATTGCGACGTGCTGCAAATAATGCAGACTCATTAACCAAGTTAGCTAAATCTGCGCCCGAGAAACCAGGGGTGCCGCGTGCCAATACCGCTGCATCCACATCGGGATCAATGGGAACTTTGCGCATATGCACTTGCAAGATTTGCTCACGACCACGAATATCTGGCAAACCAACGTGTACCTGACGATCAAAACGTCCTGGACGCAACAAGGCCTTATCCAATACATCGGAACGGTTAGTAGCTGCAACCACGATGACGCCGCTATTGCTTTCAAAACCATCCATCTCAACTAACATTTGGTTGAGAGTTTGTTCACGCTCATCATTGCCGCCGCCCATACCGGCACCACGATGACGACCAACCGCATCGATCTCATCAATGAAGATGATGCAAGGAGAATTTTTCTTGGCGTTCTCAAACATGTCACGCACGCGTGAGGCGCCAACACCAACAAACATTTCTACAAAGTCTGAACCAGAGATGGAGAAGAACGGCACTTTTGCTTCACCTGCAATCGCACGCGCCAACAAGGTCTTACCAGTACCCGGAGGGCCAACAAGTAATACGCCATGCGGAATGCGACCACCAAGCTTTTGAAACTTTTGCGGATCTTTAAGGAAGTCGACGATCTCGAACACTTCTTCTTTTGCTTCATCGCAACCAGCGACATCAGCAAAAGTAACCGTATTGCTATTCTCATCAATCAAGCGTGCTTTGGATTTGCCGAAGGAGAATGCACCACCCTTACCGCCACCTTGCATCTGACGCATCATGAAGAACCAGAAACCAATAATCAATAAAGTAGGTCCGAGGTAATACAAAGCAGAAACCAACATATTCGGTTCGTCATCTGCTTTACCAGTCACCTGAACACCAAACTTCATCAAGTCGCCAACCATCCAAATATCCCCTGGGGAAATGATTGAATATTTGTTGCCGTCGTTTGGAGTCACTTGCAATGTGCGACCTTGCACGTCCACTCGCTTGACTTTGCCTGCCTTGGCATCGTCCATGAATTGAGAATACGTGACTTGATTCTGGTCCTTTGGCTTGTCGAACTGTTTAAAAACAGTAAACAAGACTAAACCCACAATGAGCCACACGCCGATTTTTTGCAACATATTGCTATTCAAAAGGAGACCTTTGCCGGATTAATCCGGGAGTTAAAGCGGATTGCTATACCTAAGTATTTGATTCTACTACTAGGCTTTTTCAATAGCGAAGAGCTAATTTATTTTATAAACCCCTTCTTTTGGGGGGTTATTTGAGTGATTTAAGGTCTCGGCCGAGCAAAAAGATTTCTGAAGACTTGGCTCTAGAGGCTTTTGGCTTTCTGGAAGCTACTGTTTTAAAGACCTTTTTAAAGGATTCGACGATCTGACTATAGCCGCTGCCGTTAAAGCACTTAATCAATAGAGCCCCATCAGACTTGAGGTGCTGAACCGAAAAATCCAAGGCAATTTCGGCCAAAAAGGCCATTCGGGCAGCATCTGCAACCCCTACTCCGGATAAATTAGGGGCCATATCGGACATCACAAAGTCGACTTTTCCATCTGCATTCGCGGGTAAAAGCGCCTCTAGCGCCTTTAAACCCTCATCCTCACGAAAATCTCCCTGAATAAAGGAAACGTCCGCAATATCCTCCATCGGCAGAATATCGATCGCAATAATGATTCCGTCCGGCTTGCCAGATTCAATATTGGGGTTATTTTTACCAAGTTCAGTCAAGCGATTACGAGCGTACTGAGACCAGCTCCCGGGAGCGCTCCCGAGATCCACAATGGTCATACCCGCCTTGATGAGTCGGTCCTGCTCATCTATTTCGCTCAACTTATAGACTGCTCGTGCGCGATAACCTTCTTTTTGGGCCATCTTCACATACGGATCATTGAGGTGATCCTGCAACCAACTTTTATTAAATTTATTCTTTGCCACAACTTACCCACTTTCGTCGTCTATTTTCCTTGTTTATGCTGTACAAGGCAAAAAGAATCGACTGGAAACATCTTGATATTGACTCATACAAGGCCGAAAGCCCTGTTTTACATGCCCTAATGCTCTATCATCATGCCCATGACAGCACTTACTATTACTCCCGGACAACGCAAATCCCTTAAAGCTGACGCTCATGGGCTCAGCCCAGTCGTCATGGTTGGTGGCGATGGCTTGAGCCCTGCGGTGATTAAAGAGGCTAAATCAGCCATCTCTCATCACGGCTTGATTAAAGTTCGTGTTTTTGACGATGATCGTGAAGCGCGTATTGCTATCTATGAAGAGCTCTGCGACAAACTGGGTGCTGCACCCGTTCAGCACATTGGAAAATTACTGGTGCTCTGGAAGCCGATTGATATTGTCGATGCAGCACTCGTCAATTTGAGCCGATCTAGCAAGCAAACCAAGAAAACATTACAAGCGCCGCGCACTAAGCGCCAACCAAATCGCGTGGTAGCGAAAGCTGGTGTTCGCACTAGCACTTCCGAGAGATCAGATCGACGCTCAGCAGCAAGTAAATCCCCTTTTGAAAGAGTAGCCGCAGTCAAAAACGCTGCCCCCAAGAAACGGGTTCTACGTGCTGATGCTGCTGAATCAAAAATTGGTTGGTCATCTCCGGGTTACCGCAAGGCAGTTGCAGCACCCGCTCCCATCAAGAAACGCAAAGTACGCATGAGCAGCACCAAGAAGAAATCATTGGGCTCTTGATCTTCAGAGGATTAAAAGTGCTGTAGTTAAAAACGTCGCTAGTCGGCGTTTTTTATTGCTTACTTTTTAACTTACTTTTGACTTACTCTTTGATCTATCTCTTTGATCTATCTCTTAGTCAGTCGCCAAGCTAAGAAGATTCCCAAAAGACTTTGCAGCATAAACAGAATGCTGGAGACGCCATGCAGCCTTCCGAACAAGGTGGCTGAGGGGGAGAGCATGACTGGTATGCCTTGAAGGAGGGCATCATCTCGCAAGGTATTCATCCAGGGAATCAAGATAAAGCTAGCTGAGATTGCACACAGCAACATTGCCAACAAGATCCAGCGAATGATCTTGAATTGATTGAGACCGCGATTCACGAGGAGATTGGCTAGAACCATCAGACCAATACACACAATCAAACTAAGATAAGCCTCTAATTTAAAGATGCTGCCAGCAACCATTCCGGCAGCTTGACGATCAGTCATTGTGCTGAAGATAGCTGGGGCGACTAAGTAGCCCACAGTGAGGAGACTACCTACCCATAAACCAGCAATCACAATAAAGAGTCTTTGAGCCACTAGGTGCTTTGGGGTCTCTAAAGTCTGCATATCAGCCCTGCTTTATATTAGATGTAACGAACCGCGAGAATCTCTACTTCGCGATTACCGCCAGGAGCCTGCACTGCAACCACATCGCCCTCTTCTTTGCTAATTAAGGCGCGAGCAATAGGTGAGCTAATCGAGATTTTATTTACCGCAATATCGGCCTCATCATCACCGACAATTTGATAAGTCAGCTTCGTGCCATCTTCTAGGTCTTCAAGATCAACGGTTGCACCGAATACGATACGACCATTCACATCTAAAGTTGCTGGATCAATGATTTGCGCTGCGGATAACTTACCCTCAAGCTCCTGAATCCGACCTTCAATAAAGCCCTGCTTCTCTTTGGCAGCATCGTACTCCGCATTCTCAGAAAGGTCACCTTGAGCACGCGCCTCAGATATGGCATTGATCACAGATGGGCGCTCTACATGCTTTAGGCGATGTAACTCTTCTTTGAGGAGCTCTGCGCCACGTTTAGTAATAGGGATTGTGTTCATGCTTCTTACCTCATGTAATTTAATTGAGAGTCTTGTGTAGATTTTGCAATGAATACACCTCAAGCGACTCTTTGTTGCCATTTTGCGAAGCCAATAAACCGTCCATCACCGCACGTGCCGCACTAATTGTGGTGTAGTAAGTCACATTATTAGCTTGAGCGCTAGTACGAATGGAGCGTGAATCTGCAATTGCGGTTCGCGTCTCATCAACAGTGGTAAATACCAGGGAGATCTCACCATTCTTTATCAAATCAACAATGTGTGGACGACCATCCTTGACCTTGTTAACTACGCGCACTGGTAAGCCAGCCGCCTCAATCGCTGCAGCAGTACCTTTAGTAGCAACCATAGGGAATCCCAGTTGATGCAAAAGCATAGCCACTTCAACTGCTTTAGGTTTATCGCTATCTTTCACAGTTAACAATACAGTGCCACTCTTAGGCAATTTAATTCCGGCACCTAATTGGGATTTGAAGAGCGCTTCACCGAAAGTCTTACCAACACCCATGACCTCACCAGTTGAGCGCATCTCTGGTCCTAAGATCGGATCAATACCTGGGAACTTGTTAAACGGGAATACAGCTTCTTTTACTGAGTAATAAGCTGGCTTTACTTCATTCAGAATGCCCTGCTGCTCCAGAGTTTGACCCACCATGCAGCGAGCTGCAATCTTGGCTAACTGCAATCCCGTTGCTTTTGATACGAATGGCACGGTACGAGAAGCGCGCGGGTTTACCTCGAGCACATAAATGACGTCTTTACCATCGACGTGCTGAATCGCAAACTGCACGTTCATCAAACCCACCACGTTCAGACCTTTAGCCATCGCCGCAGTTTGACGTTTGATTTCTGCAATCGTCTCATCCGATAAGGAGTATGGCGGCAATGAACAAGCAGAGTCGCCTGAGTGAACACCGGCTTGCTCAATGTGCTCCATCACACCGCCGATAAATACCTGCTGACCATCACTAATGCAATCTACATCACACTCAATCGCGTCATTCAAGAAACGATCTAGCAAGACTGGTGAGTCGTGAGAAACCTTGACCGCTTCACGCATATAGCGCTCAAGATCACGGCCATCATGAACGATTTCCATCGCGCGGCCACCCAATACGTAGGAAGGACGTACTACCAATGGGTAACCAATTTCTTCAGCAAGCTTCAGAGCCTCATCTTCTGCACGGGCGGTGCGATTCGGCGGCTGACGCAAATTCAACTCATGTAATAGCTTCTGGAAACGCTCGCGGTCTTCTGCTGCATCAATCATGTCTGGTGATGTACCGATGATTGGTACGCCATTGGCCTCAAGATCCAAAGCCAATTTCAAGGGAGTCTGACCGCCATACTGAACGATGACGCCTTTTGGCTTTTCAATGGCGACGATCTCTAAAACATCTTCTAGTGTCAATGGCTCAAAATATAGACGGTCAGATGTATCGTAGTCAGTAGAAACTGTTTCTGGATTGCAGTTCACCATAATGGTTTCATAACCATCTTCACGCATTGCTAAGGCTGCGTGTACGCAGCAGTAGTCAAACTCAATACCTTGACCGATACGGTTAGGACCGCCGCCCAAAACCATAATTTTGTCTTTAGTACTTGGCTGAGATTCACACTCGCCATGCTCTGCTTCGTAGGTTGAATACAGATACGCCGTGTTCGTAGAGAACTCAGCAGCACAGGTATCTACCCGCTTGTAGACTGGCACTACTTTAAGGCGGTGACGTGCTGCGCGAACGGAAGAAGCATCTACGCCCAATAATTTCGCTAAGCGACGATCTGAGAAACCTTTTTGCTTAATGAAGCGCAACTCAGGCGCTGACAAGCTATCGAGCTTGCGCTGCTTGAGCTCAGTCTCCATGGTGATGAGTTCTTCGATTTGCTCTAAGAACCAAGGGTCAACCTTAGTCTCGTTGTAAACCTCATCCAAGCCCATGCCCATACGGAAAGCGTCTGCTAAATACCAAATGCGGTCTGGGCCTGGCTCACCAATTTCTTGAATGATGTCGTCTAAGTCTGTAGAAACTTCATCAAGACCATCAACACCAACCTCTAAACCGCGTAGCGCTTTTTGGAAAGACTCTTGGAAGGTGCGACCAATGGCCATCACCTCGCCTACAGACTTCATCTGTGTAGTTAAACGAGAATCTGCTTGCGGGAATTTCTCAAAGGCAAAGCGAGGGATCTTCGTGACCACGTAATCGATTGATGGCTCAAAGGATGCTGGAGTAGCGCCACCGGTGATGTCGTTCTTCAGCTCATCTAAGGTGTAGCCTACCGCTAACTTCGCAGCAATCTTGGCGATTGGAAAACCAGTTGCTTTTGAAGCCAAGGCAGATGATCGAGAAACACGGGGGTTCATCTCAATGACGATCATGCGGCCATCAACAGGGTTAATTGAGAACTGCACGTTTGAACCACCAGTATCCACACCAATCTCACGCAAGACGGCAATCGAGGCGTTGCGCAAAATTTGATACTCTTTATCCGTCAAGGTTTGTGCAGGAGCAACCGTGATCGAATCACCGGTATGCACACCCATCGGGTCTAAGTTTTCGATTGAGCACACAATGATGCAGTTATCAGCACGGTCACGCACCACTTCCATCTCGAACTCTTTCCAACCTAGGAGAGACTCTTCAATCAAGAGCTCACGGGTTGGCGATAAATCTAAACCGCGTTTACAAATCTCTTCAAATTCTTCACGGTTGTACGCGATACCACCGCCTGATCCACCCATCGTGAATGAAGGCCGAATGACTACTGGGAAACCTAAACTGTCTGTCTCCTTCTGAATGCGTTGCTGTACTTCATGCGCCTCATCCATGGAGTGCGCAATCCCAGACTTCGCAGAACCCAGACCAATCTTGGTCATCGCATCTTTAAACTTCTGACGGTCTTCCGCTTTATCAATCGCCTCTGGCGAGGCGCCAATCAGTTCGCAACCGTATTTCTCGAGAACACCATGGCGATGTAAATCGAGTGCGCAGTTCAAAGCAGTTTGACCGCCCATCGTTGGCAAAATGGCATCGGGTTTTTCAGTGGCAATAATGCGCTCCACTACTTCCCAAGTAATTGGCTCGATGTATGTCACATCTGCCATCTCAGGATCAGTCATGATGGTGGCAGGGTTGCTGTTCACCAAAATCACTTTGTAACCTTCGTCACGCAACGCTTTACAAGCTTGCGCACCAGAATAATCAAACTCACAGGCTTGTCCAATCACAATTGGACCAGCGCCAATAATCAGGATGCTCTTAATGTCGCTACGCTTAGGCATTATTTGCCTCCCTTATTACCAACAGCGGCAACATTCATGAGCTCCACAAAACGATCAAATAAATAGGCAATATCGTGAGGGCCTGGTGAGGCCTCAGGATGCCCCTGGAAACATAAAGCGGGCTTATCTTTCCAAGCCAAACCTTGTAGTGATCCATCAAATAAAGAAACATGCGTGACACGAATGTTGTCAGGCAAAGTATTGGCATCAACAGCAAAACCATGATTCTGAGAAGTAATTGCTACGCGTCCCGTATCCAAATCTTTTACTGGGTGGTTTGCGCCATGGTGACCAAACTTCATCTTCAAGGTTTTAGCACCAGCAGCTAAGCCCATAATTTGGTGACCCAAGCAAATGCCAAAAGTCGGAATGCCCTTTTCGATAATTTCTTTAGCAGCAGCAATCGCGTAATCACAAGGACCGGGATCTCCAGGGCCATTTGAGAAGAACACACCATCTGGATTCATTGCTAACACTTCGGCGGCGGTAGTTTGCGCAGGAACAATGGTTAACTCACAACCACGCTCAGTAAGCATGCGCAAGATATTGCGCTTCACACCAAAGTCATAGGCAAGGACTTTTTTGATTGGCTTACTGACATCTAAAGAGCGATAGGCAGGTTTGTCATCAGGGCCATGCAGGTCCCATTCAGCTTCACGCCATTGGTGTGGGGTTTTTGTTGTTACCACTTTAGCCAGATCTAAACCAGCCATACCCGGGAAGGCTTTGGCCAACTCTAAGGCCTTCTTGCCTAGGGTCTCTACGTTATCACCCAGCTTGCCAGCCACAATCGCGCCAGACTGAGCGCCCTTATCGCGCAGGATACGAGTGAGCTTGCGGGTATCGATACCAGAGATGCCTACTACCCCTGCTTTTGTGAGGTAGCTATCCAGAGTTTCTTCAGAGCGGAAATTCGAGACACGCTTAGAAAGATCTTTCACAACCAAGCCAGCCGCATGAATCTGATCGGACTCAGCGTCTTGACTATTTACCCCAACGTTGCCGATATGTGGATAAGTTAAGGTAACAATTTGGCGTGAGTAGCTTGGATCAGTGATGATCTCTTGATAGCCAGTAAGTGCGGTATTGAAAACAACTTCGCCGGTAGTTTCGCCAGGGGCGCCAATACTAAGACCTGAAAATATAGTGCCGTCAGCTAAAGCCAACACGGCGGGAGGAAAAGAAGGAAGCAAGGGTGACAAACCATCTCCAGTCCCTGCTCCATCCGACGCTCAACACCCCAAAAAGACCAACCCAGGACTGTTTGTGCGGGAGGTGAGTGTCTTTAAGCGCTAGGGTAATTTATTAAGTTTTGAACCTCTGAATCATACCAGTTTTGCCTATAAACCCTTGGATTCCCAGGCAATTGGGCTTGCAAGGTAATCAGCCCCTGAGTCACACGACCAAGGGGCTTATTTTTGATGCACCAGGCTAGGTTTAAGGCTTTGCGCTTTGCTCGATGATGGTCTTAATTTGAGCTAAAACGGTTTGATCTTCCATCGTGCTGATATCACCAGGATCGCGCCCTTCAGCTATGGCCTGGAGAGCACGGCGAACGATTTTGCCCGAGCGGGTCTTAGGCAAAGCTGTAACTACATAAACTCGACCTGGGCGAGCAATCGCACCTAAAGTAGTGTCTACGGTTTTCATGCACTCTGCCTCTAAGGTGGCAATGTTCGAGGAGTCCCTTGGAATTACAAAGGCGATTGCAGCTTGTCCCTTAAGCTTGTCCTCAATACCCACCACTGCCACTTCAGAGATATTCGGATGACCAGAAATACTTTCTTCGATCTCACGGGTGCCCAAGCGATGACCAGCAACGTTAATCACATCATCGGTTCGACCTAAGATAAAGAAGTAGCCATCCGCATCCTTGATACCCCAGTCAAACGTAGAGTAAATCATCTTGCCAGGGATAGTTTCCCAATAAGTACTCACAAAACGCTTATCGTCACCCCAGACTGTTTGCATGCAGCCTGGAGGTAAAGGACCTTCAATCGCAATCACGCCCTTCCGATCTGGACCCAACTCTTCCGAAGTAGCATCATCCAATAGCTTCATGTTGTAACCGAATGATGGGACACCAGGTGAGCCAAACTTATGTGGCATCACTTCTACGCCACGCTGAATTGCCAACATCGGCCAACCTGTTTCTGTCTGCCAGTAGTTATCTACGATCGGCTTCTTGATCGCATCATGTATCCAGGTTGCCGTTGGCTCATCCAAAGGCTCGCCTGCTAAAAATAAAGCACGCAAGCTCGAGAGATCGTATTTAGTTAAGAAGGCAGGATCTTGTTTCTTGAGAACACGAACTGCAGTTGGTGCAGAGAACATGACTGAGACTTTGTACTTCTCAACCAGTTTCCACCAAATCCCTGCATCAGGACGTAAGGGTGTGCCTTCGTAAAGAATGGTGGCCATGCCATTAATCAATGGTGCGTAAATGATGTAGCTATGACCTACCACCCAACCAATATCTGAGGTACAGAACATGGTCTCACCAGGATTACCGCAGAAGATGTGTTTCATGGTGGAGGCCAAAGCCACTGCGTAACCACCGGTGTCGCGTTGCACACCCTTAGGCTTACCGGTAGTGCCAGAGGTATACAAAATATAGGAGGTGTGGGTTGCATCTACCCACTCAATCGGGACTAAATCATTGAGGTGTTTCTGGCGCTCAGTTGTGTAATTCAAATCGCGACCAGCCACTGCGGTAAACTCAGTCAGGCCACGATTGACGATCAGAACTTTTTCAGGCTTGTAGCTTGCGAGCTTGATGGCCTCATCGAGCAAAGGCTTATATGGGACTGCCTTACCACCACGCGCGCCCGCTTCCGCAGTGACAATCATTTTCGGTTTAGCATCGTCAATGCGTGATGCCAAACTATGCGATGCAAAGCCACCAAACACCACTGAGTGAATTGCACCAATACGTGCACAAGCGAGCATTGCGAAACAGGCCTCAGCAATCATCGGCATGTAAATCAACACGCGATCGCCCTTTTGCACGCCGTTCGCTTTGTAGATGGCAGCAATACGATTAACTTCTTCGTATAGCTCTTTAAATGTATATGCTTTTTCTAGATTAGTTTCTGTTGAAACAGCGACTAGCGCGATTTGGTCGGCGCGATCTTTAAGATGACGGTCAACTGCGTTGTAGCAGAGGTTAGTCAGTCCACCCTCAAACCATTTAGCAAATGGAGGGTTTGCGTAATCCAGAACTTTATTAAATGGTTTTTCCCAATGAATGAGTTTTGCCTGCTCTCCCCAGAATCCATCTGGGTCTTTAATGGAGCGTTCGTGTTCCGACTTGTAGGACATGGTCAACCTAAATGAGTAAATTAAAGTGTCTGGACTTACTGAATCTTGCTAGTTCCCTTGCTAGTGGAAGTTTTGGGAGTCGAGCTAGTTGTATTCGAAGATCCATTTTTCGCAGATTTTGCAAGTCCTGTCGATGCGGATTTATGCTGAGTTGCAGCATTATTTGCAGAAGAATTACCCTTAGTGGCACCTTTTCCAGTCTTTGCCGCTGCGCACTTAGTCCCTTTTGCACAATTTTTAGGCGCTGACTTATCCAAATTGAGACTGCCGTTTTCAGCTAAAGCCACTGAGATATCGCCAGGACGCTGGTGAGTTTTAGGCACTAAAACTGTTGAACCCGCCCGAATTCTCATACCTTTGGGGATGCCATTAACTGTTCTTAAAGTGTCTACATCAACACCAAGCGTTTTTGCGGCTTGGTCGACTGATTCAGTTCTCGTCACTTGTACTGCCGACCAAGAAGATAGTGGCTTAGTGTATTTTTTGAGGTTTTCCTGGAAGACCTCGGCATGGCCAAACGGCAATAAAATTTGCTGATTAGCGTTACTCAAGATGACCGGCTTATTAAATGAGGGGTTCAGACTATGAAACTCGTCCTCCGGAATTTCACTCAGCTTAATTACTAAGGCCACGTCGATATCTGACCCCACATCTACGGCAACAAAGTAGGGATGATTTTCTAGATCCGGAAGAACAATGCCATAGGCTTTGGGATCTAAAACAATCTGCCGGTAGGCCATGAGCTTTGGCACATAGTTGCGGGTCTCATTAGGCATCTTGAGACTCAGGTAATCCGTGGGGAGTCCAGCAGCAAGATTACGTTTTTGCGCTTTTGAGACATTGCCTGCACCCCAGTTATAGGCCGCTAGAGCAAGATCCCAGCTGCCAAATTGTTTGTGTAGACGCTGCAGATAATCTAATGCCGCATCAGTTGATTGCAAGACATCCCTGCGCTCATCTCTAAAGACGTTTTGCGTTAAGCGAAAATCTTTACCAGTTGCAGGCATAAATTGCCACAAGCCCATCGCCTTTGCACTAGATTTGGCATGTGTCACAAATGCACTCTCGACAAACGGAAGCAAAGCGATCTCGGTTGGCATCTTGCGTGCATTCACCTCTTGTACGATATAAAACAGATAGCGTGATGAGCGAGCCATTGAGCGATGAACATAGTCTGGGCGCGCACTGAGCCAACGCACTTGTTCGATCTCCAGCGGCGTATTCATGGGCTCCATCTCAAAACCATCCCGAATCCGAATCCAGAGGTTGCTCGATGGCGCATACAGATCGCTGACAGATTGATTTTTGAGGTTTACCCGCTGCGCGTTAGAGGCCCGCGGATCCTGACGCGTCGGCACATCGGAGGACCAATCTCCAGTGCTAGCACAGCCCGTTAACAATGTAATCAGCAATATCACCGCATAGCGCCACAACATCAGAACCGATCCTTCCACGCCCGAATTACCGCCAATACATGGGCAGGCGTAGGCAGAGATTTTTCGCCGGAGACCTCAAGAGCGGCATCAATCACAGCCTTTTGATCACATCGCATGAATGGATTGACTTGCAATTCTTGTCCGATGGTCGTTGGTAATGTTGGAAGGTGCTGATCGCGCAGAGCCTTAGCAGTTTGAGCCCAAGTAATCAGATTGGCATTATTGGGCTCAACCGCCAGCGCAAAGCGAATATTGGATAAGGTGTATTCATGGGTGCAATACACCAGAGTGTTTTTGGGTAAGGCAATGAACTTCGCGAGAGACTGGCTCATCTGCGTTGGGGTGCCCTCAAACAATCGACCACAGCCAGACGCAAATAAGGTATCACCACAGAACAGCATAGGCTCAACTACATTGGCCTGCATGTTCGCAAAGTAAGCAATGTGACTCAAAGTGTGGCCAGGCACTTCGTAAACCTCCAGGCTCATACGTGGGGCAGCGATTTCAACTTTGTCGCCTTCCATCAGGGCATGTGTACGACCCGGAATATCGATCGCAGCTGGGCCATAAACTGGGATAGTCGAACCAAGGGTATTGAGTAAAGTAACAATGCCACCGGTATGGTCTGCATGGTGATGGGTAATTAAAATACCAGTCAGGGTCAGTTTATTTTGATCAAGATATTGCAGTACGGGGGCAGCATCACCAGGATCGACGATCAAGGCAGACTCGCCATCATGGATACACCAGAGGTAATTGTCATCAAAAGCCGGTATCGGCCAAACTTGCAATAAAGTATTCTTCACCATAGTCCATGATACCAAGCCCACCCACCCCCTCTCAGATGCCCGCACCACCATGGAGTTCGTGGGAAAAGTGGCTTCAGTCACCTCCAGGGCGCTATGTACTCGCCTGGGAACAAAAATGCTTTAATCAAATCGTAGCCGACGTCTTTGGTTTTTATGCCGTACAAATTGGTTTGCCGCAAATCAACACCTTGGCAGAAAACCGGATGCCATTGCACGCGCTACTGATTAACGCTCATGATCGCCAAAAACAGGCTGGGCAGTTTAATTGGCATCAGATTGAGGGCAATGCCAATGAGTTGCCCTTTGCTTCTGAATCCATTGATTTGTTGGTGATGCCACATGTCTTGGAATTTGCCGCTGATCCTCATCAAATTCTGCGAGAGGCTGAGCGCGTCCTTCGCCCTGAGGGCCGCTTGATTATTTCCGGATTTAATCCAGCTAGTCTGTGGGGTATGCGCCAATATCTCAGCAGATTAATCGGCACCCCCTATTTACCAAGGGATGGTCAATTTATTGGCCTTCTCAGAATTAAGGACTGGTTGCAGCTCCTGAACTTCTCGCTGGATAGAGGCCATTTCGGTTGCTATAAACTCCCCTTGAGTGGTGAGTCAGGCATGGCCAGAATGGACTTTATGGAGCCAGCTGGCGACCGCTGGTGGCCTATTTTTGGGGCAGTCTTCTTAGTTTCGGCTATTAAGCGCCAGCAAGGCATCCGCCTGATCGGACAAGTCCAAGGTCTGCGCATCCCAGCGATTACTCAATTGAACCCTGTAGCTGAAAGTCGCCAGCAGTTGGCAAACCAGCAAGACCGAGTAAATTAACGCCATGTCCCACGCCAAACCACTCCCTCATATTGTTATTTACACCGATGGCGCCTGTAAAGGCAATCCGGGTCCTGGCGGCTGGGGTGCCGTTCTTCGCTCAGGCGGCCATGAAAAGCACCTTCACGGTGGTGCCGAACACACCACCAACAATCGGATGGAAATAAGCGCCGTCATTCATGCGCTGCGAGCCCTGAAGCAGACTAGCTCGGTAGAGCTATGGACCGACTCTCAATATGTACAAAAGGGCGTGACTGAGTGGTTGGAGGGGTGGAAAAAGAGAGGCTGGAAGACCGCTAGTAAAGATCCCGTCAAAAACGCTGATTTATGGCAAGAATTAGATGCCCTTATTCCCGACCATCAGATCTCCTGGCATTGGGTTCGTGGACACAATGGCCACCCTGGGAATGAGCTGGCAGACCTATTGGCAAACAAAGGTGTAGAAGAATTTCTGCCCTAATTGGGATCGAGGTGCTGCCGCCCCATGTTGATGAGCCTTGTGAGAGAATAATCTCGTTCAAGGGCGACAAAGATGACTCCCTACTAAACCGATATAAAACTAAGAAAAAATACCTAGACTGTGTCAAAAATTGAATTAGCCCTTGATAAAGCAGTCGCTTCACTGCCAAAGCTCAAAAACTGGGTGATGGGCCGCCTGTGTGCACTGTGGAAAAAAACTTCCCCATACCTACGCCTTGATAAGCTCAAAAAATTAGACTTCACTACCGTTAAAGCATTTACCCTGAAATACAAATGGCGTATTTTGCTTGTACTTGTCGTGTTGTACGCTGGATCTAAAACCTATGACTATTTCTTTCCCGCCCCCGAGAAAAAAGGTGGGGTCGTTACCATCACTTCAGTTGTAGTCGATAAAAAAGTGGTTCCGCTCATTATTGAAGCCACTGGCACAATCGTGAGCAATAGCATTGTAGATATCCGCCCAATGGTAACCAACACCGTTGCCAAGATTCATATTAAGGATGGAGAAGAAGTTAAAGAGGGGCAACTCCTGTTTACTTTAGACAACCGTAATGACAAAGCAAATTACGAAAGATTAAAAGCCTTAGCTGATGACGCGCAGAACCAATACTTGCGCGCCAAAGAATTAGTTGCTAAAAACTTTATCTCTAAGGCAGGCTTAGAAACCTCTCTCGCGAATGCGAAGGCTGCTCAAGCTGCAGCTCGTTCTGCAGAGGTTCAGCTCTCTTTTGATTCCATCCGCTCTCCAATTACTGGTCGCGCAGGCATTGTGAATGTCTTCCCAGGGTCTCTGGTGCAAGCAAGTAACGTCGTCAGTACTGCAACGAGCTCAACCGCAACCACTAGCGTTGGCTCTATGGTCACCATTACCCAACTTAATCCGATTAACGTCCAATTTGTGATCCCAGAAAAAGATATCCCCCTTTTGCTGGAGAATCAACTTGATGGTGAGCCACTCGCCGTGAAAGTCACCGTGGGCGATTCTGGCAAAAGAACCTATCAAGGCAAAGTCTTGGTGATTGATAACCAAGTAGATCCCTCTATTGCAGCAGTTCGAGTCAAGGCGCAAATCCCGAACGACGCTATGACTTTGCTGCCTGGACAATTTGCACGCGTTTCTCTAGTGGCTAGCGATTTAAAAGATGCGCTTGTAGTTCCCTCACAAGCTATTGTGATTAATCCCCGTGGCAGGTTGGTCTACACAGTAGATAAAGATGGCAAAGCAGTATCCAAGCCAGTTAAAGTCGTTTATGAATACCAAGGTAATTCCGTTGTTACCGGTATTGAGTCGGGCGATCGAGTGGTAGTAGAGGGCAAGCAAAACTTAAGACCTGGCGGTAAAACCAAGGAGGCTAAGGAAGCGAAAGGTGCGAACTCAGCGGCGGCAACCCCTCCCCCTGATCCCTCAAAGGCTTCAGAGACTAAAGCTCCAGCCACCCCTTCTGCAGCAGATAAGAAATGACCCTATCTGAGTTATGTATTCGCCGTCCGGTAATGACGGTACTGCTTTCGGTGTCAACAGTAATTGCTGGGGTAATCGCTTATCTCAGCATTCCAGTCGCGGCATTGCCTAGCTTTAACACACCGGTTATTTCTGTGAGCGCATCTTTACCAGGAGCTTCACCAGAAAATATGGCCTCGGCTGTAGCGCTACCATTAGAAAAAGAGTTCTCTACCATTGATGGCGTTAAGGTCATCAGCTCTACCAACTCTCTTGGTAGTACTAGTGTTACCCTCGAGTTCAATACCGATCGTGATATCGATAAGGCCGCAGTCGATGTTCAGGCCGCACTGCTGCGCGCTCAAAAACGCCTGCCGATCGAAATGACGGTACCGCCCTCTTACCGTAAAGTGAATCCTGCCGATACCCCAATTTTGGTAGTGAGAATGCAATCCCCTTCAGTGAGTCTCTCAGATTTAAATGACTACGCAGAAAATCTTCTCTCACCGAACCTGTCAACTATCGGCGGTGTCGCACAAGTCATCGTCTACGGAGCAAAGCGTTATGCCATCCGCGTGCGTGTTAACCCAGATGCCCTAGGCAATCGCAATCTCACAATGGAAGATGTCTCGGTTGCGATCAACAAAGCCAATGCAAATAGTCCTTTAGGTGTTTTAGATGGTCCCCGCCAATCCATCACGATTTATGCCAACCCGCAATTGGTTAGGCCGGAAGAATTCGGCAACCTCATTATTAGCCAGAAGAATGGCTTGCCAATCTACCTCAAAGACGTAGCTGAAGTAATTGAAAGCTATGAGGATGTGAAAACCTTAGCCAGTGTGAACGGTGAAAGATCAATTGCAATTGCTGTGTTGCGTCAGCCGAACGCCAATACGGTTGAAGTGGTTAAGTCAGTCAAAGAATTGCTGCCGAAACTTCAAAAGCAAATGCCAGACTCGGTTCAGTTGCAGCTCGCGAATGATCGCTCGCTTTCTATTATTGAAGCAATACATGATGTCAATATTACCTTAGCACTGACGGTGCTTTTAGTGGTGCTTGTGATGTTCTTATTCTTAAAACATCTTTCTGCCACCATCATTCCCTCGATCAGCCTACCTATTTCGCTAATTGGTGCTTTCTCCCTATTATATTTTTTAGGCTACAGCCTAGACAATATTTCTCTACTCGGCATTACCTTGGCAGTGGGCTTAGTCGTCGATGACGCAATTGTCGTTATAGAAAATATCATGCGCCACATTGAGGAAGGCATGGATCCACTCAAAGCCTCTCTCAAAGGAAGTAAAGAAGTTGGATTTACGATTTTTTCCATCTCACTTTCTTTAGTGGCCGTATTTATCCCGCTCTTCTTTTTGTCTGGTCCTATTGGCCTCTTGTTTAGAGAGTTCGCGGTGGTGGTATCGCTCTCGATTCTGGTATCCGCAGTGGTATCACTCACGATAGTCCCCATGCTGTGCAGTCGCTTTTTGCCAAAACCAGGGCAGCACGCTAAAGAATATGCCATCAATAAAAAGTTTGATCGCTTTTTCGATTGGATGCTCAAGACCTATGTTCATTATTTAGACCTAGCATTACTACATCGAAAAAAAGTATTGTGGGGCGCCCTTTCTACTTTTGTAATTACGATTGTTTTGTTTATGACTAGCCCCACAGGATTTTTCCCAGAGGAAGATATTGGCCAAATTTCGGTCACTACTGAGGCATCCGAGGACATCTCCTTCAAGGCGATGCTCATCCTGCAAGATCGAGCAGCAGCCATAGTCAGTAATGATCCCAATGTAGAGAGCTCTATTTCGATAGTCGGTGGAGGCAATAGCTCAGGCAGTAATACTGGACGTATCTTTGTCGTTTTAAAGCCTAAGGGTGATCGACCCAAGATGGCCAAAGTAATGGAAGAACTTAGAACCAAGTTCAGGGAAATTCCTGGGCTACAGGTGTTCATGCGCCCGGTACAAAATTTACAACTCGGTGGCCGAGGCAGTAAAAGTCGCTATCAATTTACATTGCAAAGCGTAGGCTTTGAAGGTGTAAATGAGTGGGCAGATAAGTTGATGCAAAAAATGCGTGCTGACCCCATCTTCCGCGACGTCACCAGCGACTCACAGCTCAAAGGTCTTAATGTCAAAATTGATATTGATCGTGAGAAAGCAGCCAGCGCTGGCGTCTCAATCACCGATATCCGTGCCGCTTTGTATAACTCCTTTGGCCAAAAACAAGTCTCCACAATTTATACCCCCGTAAATACTTATTACGTCATTCTGGAAACTGCAGAAGAGGATCGTCAGTATGAGACCGATCTCAATAAAGTTTTTGTTCGTGGCCGTGCAACTGATAAGCTTATACCACTCTCAAGCGTAGCCAGCTTTACCAGAAGTATTGGTCCTACCGCTGTCAACCACCAAGGGCAAATCCCTGCCGTCACTTTATCGTTCAATCTAGCGCCAGATGTGTTCTTGGGTGATGCTACTAAAAAGATTGAAGCCTACACCAGTGAAATTAAATTACCGACATCAATCATTACCAGTTACGGTGGTGACGCTGCTGTATTCAAGAGTAATCAGTCGGGACAATTAATCTTAATTTTTGCAGCCTTAGGTGTAATTTATATTCTCTTGGGAGTGCTGTACGAGAGTTATATTCATCCGCTAACGATCTTGGCGGGTCTGCCCTCAGCAGCGATTGGCGCGATCTTGGCACTGCGTATTTTTGGATTTGAGCTCACTATCATCGCCTCGATTGGTATCTTACTACTGATTGGTATCGTGAAGAAGAATGCGATCTTAATGATTGACTTTGCTTTGGATGCACAACGTAATCAAGGCATGTCCCCTGAGAAAGCAATTCGGGAGGCCTGTATTTTGCGCTTCCGCCCAATCATGATGACTACTTTTGCCGCCTTGATGGGCGTTCTCCCCATTGCCCTTGGAATTGGTGCTGGCGCAGAGCTGCGTCAGCCCTTAGGAATCAGCGTAGCAGGCGGATTAATCTTCTCGCAGTTTGTTACGCTCATCATTACCCCGGTGATTTATCTGTATCTAGATAAGTATGCGGGTAACGGCCCCCTTGAAATCCCCCCATCCGTCTTAGAAGGCACCTAATGCGTCAAGTGATTCTCGATACCGAAACAACTGGCCTGAATCCTGCTACAGGTGATCGCATTGTTGAAATTGCTTGCGTTGAAATGGTGGGCCGTCGCTTAACCGATCGCACCTTTCATTACTACATTAATCCTGAGCGTGATATCGATGCCGGCGCTTTTGCAGTTCATGGACTCTCTCGTGAGTTCCTATCAGACAAACCCGTGTTCTCACATATTGTGGAAGAGTTGATTGAGTTTGTTGATGGCGCTGAAGTAGTTATTCATAACGCAGCGTTTGACTTAGGCTTTCTTGATAATGAATTTGCACTGCTCAAGCGCCCAGCTTTTAGAGGTCTTGCCTCCAAAATTACCGACACCCTACTTGATGCCCGTCAGATGTTTCCAGGCAAGCGTAATTCGCTTGACGCCCTCTGTGAGCGCTTTGCAATTAGCAATCAACATAGAACCTTGCACGGCGCCTTATTGGATGCTCAGTTATTGGCTGAAGTCTACGTAGCGATGACGCGTGGGCAAGAAGACTTATCCATTGATCTGATTGATTACACCGTTGGCACTGATGCCTCAGGACAAGCCAAAGCCTTGCCAACTAAGCTTAAGATCGTGACAGCGAGTGAAGAAGATTGCCAGTTACATGAAAAGATCTTGGCTGAAATTGCCAAGGCAAGCAAGAAGGATTCCGTTTGGAGCCCTTCTGCTGTCGCTAGTTAATCAATATTCGATTAACTGATAGCGCGACGGATTTCATCCTTCTTAGGTTTAGATCCTGTAACCGATTCTGTATCGTGCTCGGTCGTATTCTCGATCGTCTCAATAAGTGCTTCTTGCATTCGAATATTATCTTTAGGGCAAATGGGTGCGCCATAAGTAGCCCACTTTTTTAATAGCGTTACCTCGTATCCGCACTGGCTACATTTGGCTTTATTGCGACTTGCATTGCTCGGTCTTGGGGGCGGAAAAACAATTGCTTGATGTGGATATGGCCCAAGCTCTTGACTAATCATCATGAGGCGCACCATCAACTCTTCGGTCGCATGAGCCATTCTGGCAGGACCCTCTAAACCAACAGTCTGAGCAATACCCTTGAAGTCCTCGCCATGACCGCTAAAGCAATCATCTACGGCATGGCATAACTCATGTACCAAAGTGTCCAAGAGCTGAACGGGATCATCCAACTTAGGTGAAATGAAGATCTCGTTCACTCCACCACCAGAGCACTCGCGTGGCCAACATTGTCCCAAGGTTGTTCTGGGGCTGCTAGAGGCTGGAAAGCCACAAGACACTCTTACTGGCGGTATAGCATATCCCGCCTTTGAAAATACCGGCTCTAGATGTCTTACGGCATCTTGCAACCAAGATTCTCTTACGGAGTGGTGCTTCATTTGTCGATCGCTTAATCAAGCTTGATATTGGCGGATTTGATTGCTTTATCCCAATAAGGCAATTCTTTTTTCAGTAAGGCATCCATCTGTGGGGGCGTGAGATAACGCAACTCAACACCAGCCGCATCAGAGCGCTCTCTGACCTCAGGCAGAGCGAGACTTTTCTTAACAGACTCAGTCAACTTAGCAATGACTGAAGCTGGCGTGCCAGCTGGCGCATATAAAGCTACCCAAGATTCCAATTGGAAAGTGGGTAAGCCTGCTTCAGCAGTAGTTGGCACGTTGGGCATTCCTGGGTGACGGCTTTTGCCTGTAACAGCCAAGCCTTTCAGCTTGCCACTTTGTACGTGCTGCATTACTGAAGGTGGCGTCGTGATAAATACTTGCACCTGACCTGCCAAAACATCCTGTATTGCAGGGCCAGAACCTTTGTACGGTACATGAACGATATCCACACCTGTATTTTGCTTAAAGATTTCTGTGCCAATATGAGATACAGAGCCATTACCCTGCGAGGCGTAATTGAGCTTTCCGGGATTGGCTTTAGCGTAAGCAATCAATTCTTTTAAATTATTTACAGGTACTGAAGGATGTACTGCAATCACATTCGTAGAAACTGTCAGGAGTCCAACTGGAGAAAAATCTTTAACTGGGTCCCACGGTAATTTATCCATCAAGGAAGGATTGCCAACGTGGTATCCAGAATAAGAAATCAACAAGGTGTATCCATCGGGCTTAGCCTTAGCCACATATTGATAAGCCGTATTTCCACTGGCACCTGGCTTGTTATCCACAATCACTGGCTGACCAATCACCCGAGTTAAGGGCTCACTCAATAAACGCGCCGAGGTATCTACTAAGCCTCCAGGCGGGTTCGGCACAACCAAGGTAATAGGTCGATCTGGAAATGGCTGAGCATGAGCCAGGTTAGAGCCTAATGCAATACTGATAATGGCTAAAGAACGGTAAATGAGTTTGATTGATTTCATATTGATCTCCAAAAACTGGGTTTCATTTGTCGAGTATTACTAATTATCGCTGCCCTACTTTGACATCACCAAAAATGGCCTGAGCTTCACGCGGTAAGCAGCGCCAGTAACGCTCATTTGAAGGCACGATGCCACCTAAGGCTGCAGCAGCCTCCCAAGCCCAACGGGGCTTGTACAAAAATGCACGTGCCAGAGCGATTAAATCCGCATCGCCTTTTTGCAAAATATCTTCAGCTTGCTTAGGGTCAGTAATCAAACCCACTGTCATTGTCGGAATACCAGACTTGTCTTTCACAATTTTGGCAAATGGCACTTGGTAATTTGGTCCAATCGCAATCTTTTGTAATGGAGAAATCCCCCCTGATGAAATATGCACAAAATCACATCCCAAGGGCTTTAGTCGAGCAGCAAAATCAGCTGTTTCTTCGGGCGTCCAACCACCCTCAATCCAATCACTTGCAGATATACGAATGCCTAAAACACCTTGATAGGCTTTTCGTACTGCCGCAAATAATTCCAATGGAAAGCGAATGCGGTTCTCATAAGAGCCGCCATATTCATCTGTACGTTGATTGGCAATGGGCGACAAAAACTGATGCAAGAGATAGCCATGGGCACCATGCAACTCAACACCATCGATCCCAATCCGCTCAGAGCGCTGCGCTGCAATAACAAATGCAGTAATGAGCCCAGCTAACTCTGTTTTAGAGAGCTCGTGTGGCAAACGTTCATCCTTGAGCTGTGGGATAGCCGAAGGAGCAACCATGTCCCAGCCGCCCTGCTCCTTGGAGAGTAATTGACCGCCAGCCCAAGGGCTTGCACTGGAAGCTTTACGGCCAGCATGCGCCAACTGAATAAACACGGGAGTGGCTGGAGCCAAACTCCGGGCTCTCGTGAGCTTGTCTTTCAGGGCCGCTTCTGTGCGGTCATCCCACAGACCCAGGCATACAGGGGTAATCCGTCCCTCAGGGGTCACACCGGTGGCTTCGATGATGAAAAGTCCCGCCCCGCTATTGAGGAGATTACCCCAGTGCATGAGATGCCAATCCTGAGCCTCTCCATTGACTGCGGAGTATTGGCACATTGGAGCCACAACCACCCGGTTTGATAGGGTTAGAGGCCCCTTAGGGGAGCTTAGAACATAACTGGAGAAGAGAAGACTCATTTGCTTACCTTTAGAACTGAAAAAGCGGAAAACTAGCTAAAGCGATAAAATAGATTCAGTAGAATAAACGAGACCACAAAGTTGTGCGGAATCCTTCCCAAGCACCTTTATTGAACCCAAAACCAGACAACAGAATATTAAGTAAATCACTATGAGTGCACCCCAAGCTTTTACATCAAAAGAAGATATTGGCCATTTTGTTGGCGGCAAAGTCATCACCCCAAAAGATGGTCGTTTCGCCGATGTATTTAATCCCTCCACAGGCGCTGTTGCTAGACGCGTAGCCCTAGCTAGCCGCAAAGAAGTTGATGAGGTTGTAGCAAACTCGCAGGCAACATTCAAGACTTGGAGCCAGACCTCCCCATTGCGCCGTGCGCGCATTATGTTTAAGTACCTTGAGCTACTCAACGCCAACCGTGATGAATTGGCTGCCATCATTACTGCTGAACACGGTAAAGTATTTACTGATGCGCAAGGTGAAGTGACTCGCGGTATCGAGATTGTTGAATTTGCTACCGGTATTCCGGAGCTACTCAAGGGTGATTACACCGAGCAAGTCTCAACTGATATTGATAACTGGGTGATGCGCCAGCCTTTAGGTGTGGTTGCTGGCGTGACGCCATTTAACTTCCCTGTCATGGTGCCCATGTGGATGTTCCCAGTGGCGATTGCCTGTGGCAACACCTTCATTCTGAAGCCTAGCCCAACTGATCCATCTGCTTCATTATTTATGGCGAAGTTGCTGACCCAAGCTGGCTTGCCTGATGGCGTATTTAACGTGGTGCAAGGCGATAAAGAAGCGGTTGATGCCTTGATTGAGAATCCGGATGTCAAGGCAGTGAGCTTTGTAGGCTCTACTCCTATCGCTAACTACATCTATGAGCGTTGCGCACACTTCGGTAAGCGCTCACAGGCCCTAGGTGGCGCTAAGAATCACATGGTAGTGATGCCAGATGCTGATATCGACAAGACGATTGATGCTTTGATTGGTGCAGCCTATGGCTCTGCTGGTGAGCGTTGCATGGCAATTTCAGTAGCGGTTTTGGTAGGCGATGTTGCCGAGAAAATCATGCCAAAACTGATCGAGCGCACTAAGACCCTGAAGGTGAAGAACGGTATGGAGCTTGATGCTGAAATGGGTCCTATCGTTACTAAAGCCGCCTTAGAGCGCATCACTGGCTATATTGATAGCGGTGTTACTTCCGGTGCGAAGTTATTAGTGGACGGTCGTGGTTTAACGGTACCGGGACATGAGAATGGCTTCTTTATCGGTGGCACACTGTTTGATAACGTAACCTCTGAGATGAAGATCTATTTAGAAGAAATTTTCGGGCCAGTACTCTCTTGCATGCGTGTAGCGAACTTCACCGAAGCACTCAATTTAGTGAACTCCTGTGAGTTTGGTAACGGCGTAGCCTGCTTTACGAGCGACGGTAATATTGCCCGTGAATTTGCTCGCCGCGTACAAGTGGGTATGGTGGGTATTAACGTACCTATTCCAGTTCCAATGGCTTGGCATGGTTTTGGTGGTTGGAAGAAATCCCTCTTTGGCGATATGCATGCCTACGGCAAAGAAGGTGTTCGTTTCTATACCAAACAAAAGAGCGTGATGCAGCGCTGGCCTGAGAGTATTGCTAAGGGCGCAGAGTTTGTGATGCCGACTTCGAAGTAATTAGATGCAGCAGTAATGTAACAAGCATCTGCAGATAACAATAGCGACCCTCGGGTCGCTATTTTTTTAACGTGTATTTTCGATTCAGAATACTAGGCGGGAATAAGATAACGCCTCTCAATAGCCCGAGCGAACAATACAATCACCGATACCAGGGCTAGATAAACTAAAGCAGCCAAAAAATAGGCTTTAAAGAATTGGAAATTGGTCGCAGCCAACTCTTGTACCCGAGCAAAGAATTCGGTGTACTGAATCAAGAAGGCAACAGAACTATCTTTGAGATTGGCAATCACTTGATTGGTGAGCGCTGGAATAGATAGTCGAATCACCTGCGGCAAAGTAATCAAGCGAAATATCTGCAAAGGACTGAAGCCCTGTGCACTAGCCGCTTCCAACTGACTTTTATCCAAACCATTGAAGGCAGTCTTTAGGTATGCTGCGTTGTAAGCTGCCACGTTGAATGTAAAGCCAATAAAGGCGACTGTGAATGGAGAAAGTCGCACACCCCACTGTGGCAAGCCGTAATACATCAAGAACAATAAAACAATTAAAGGCATGCCGATAAAAAAGGAGATATAGGAGTTGATGGCACTACGCACATATTGATTTTTACTCAGTGTCAGATAAAACACGACGATGCCCAAAAATAATCCTGAGACACTAATCAAACCCGCCAATTGCAAGGTCTTCACAAGCCCCGTCAAAATCAAGGGCATCTGCTCAGTGAGATCACGAACGAAAGATGGCCACCCTCCCATTAACGCTTCTCCTCGGCACCAAAGAAGGCTTTGATATCTGGATCAGAATGCCTGCTCAATACATCGATTCGATCATCAGCCCGAATGACACCGCGATCTAAAAACATTACGGTATCTGCAATATTACGCGCCAAGTTCAGGTCATGGGTCACGCAGATCATCGTGATCCCCTCACTATGCAAACGGTTGATGAGGTCTGCCACATCTCTAGACATCACAGGGTCCAATGCTGAAGTGGGCTCATCGAGCACTAAGACTGCTGGATCCATGGCGAGTGCGCGGGCAATAGCCACACGCTGTTTCTGTCCACCAGAAAGCTGTGAGGGATATTTATCTTGATGGGATATCATTTCAAAATGGGATAACTCGAATAAAGCTTTTTCTTTAGCCTCGGCCTTATCCATCTTGTGAAGCTTACGCAGCCCCAATGAAACGTTATCTAACACGGTCAAATGACTATAAAGGGCGAATTGCTGAAATACAAAACCAATTTGCTTACGCAACTCCCGCACATCCACATCAGGATGCAGCACTTCCTTGCCTCTAAAAAGAATCGATCCCGAGGTAGGCTCAACCAAGCGATTCAGGCAGCGCAATAAAGTGGATTTACCAGAGCCAGAGGAGCCCATCAAGACCCGAACATCGCCCTCTTTTAATTCCAGGTTAATGTTAGATAAGACAGTTTGCCCATCAAACTCTTTTACCAAATCCCTCACTTGAATTAATGCCACAGGATTACCTCTTTAAATAATGTGGTGCTAGTTCTCATGCTGGTGCTCATGCTGAAGCCATCCCTGGAATTTGGAAACGCTTGCTCAGAAGTTGAACGCCGACCAAGCAAATTCGGTAAATCACGAAATATAAAATGCCTACAGCTAGATAGACCTCTATGCCACGGAGAGTGGTTGAGGTGAGTGTCATGGCTTGCTTGGTAATCTCCGGGATCCCTACCGTATAGGCAAATGGAGAATATTTCAGTACTGAGGTGAACTCATTGACCATGCCCGGCACTGAAAATCGCAGCATCTGGGGCAACTCGATAAACCGGAGAACCTGTATACGAGTCATGCCCATGGCCTGGGCAGCAATTACTTCAGTAGGATCTACCGAGTTAAATGCCCCCCGAAATACCTCAGCCAAATAAGCAGATGCTACAAGGCCCAAACTCAGCGCCATCGCCATCAAAGGCGGAACCTTAAAGCCAATACCTGGTAAGCCAAAGTACACCATAAACAGTAAAACCAAAACTGGCACGCCCCTAAAGACATAGGTATAGCAGTCAATCAGCTGGCTTAGCCAGGAAATATCGAGGCGGCGTAGGCTTGCTAAAAATAAGCCGACTACTAAGCCCGTGAGTGAGCAAACGACAGTGACCAAAACTGTATAGGAAATGCCCTGGGCTAACTGGGCAAGAATATCCAGAAAGGTCACAGGGCAGACTTTTGGCTACTGATGGAGGTATCAATAAATGGGGTTTATTTCATCCACTTATCCAGAATGGCTTTGATTTTTTCTGGGCCCAGTTCATTGAGGTATTTATCAAAGTCATCGCGCAGCTTAGAGCCTTTAGCAAAAGCAAAGCCTAGCTTATCAAACCCTTTGAATACATAGCTACTCTGAATTGGTAACTGCAATTTGTTCTCATAATTGAGGAATACCGGCTCCTCAATAAAGGCGAGATCCAAATTACCGTTCTGCAAATCGGTAATCACTTCTGCATAAGAGGGATAGAGCTTAACCTTGCTTAATGAATAGTAGCCTTTGGGCTCTAGCTCATTCTTAATCAGATCATCGTAAGCCATGCCACGTGGGTAGCCAATGGAATATTTCTTGAGCTGATTTAAGTCGGTGATCTGAATATTTTTATTCTTCATGCTCACAAGATGCCAGGCATTGTCATAGTAAGGCTGAGAAAAATCCATTACCTCTTTGCGCTTGTCGGTAATAGAAATTCCTGAGAAAGCTACATCGGCTTGACCGCTAGAGACAGCGCCCAACATTCCAGCCCAATCATATGGGGTGACTTTTAAAGTACAGCCACGCGACTGACAGAAGCCCTGAAAAATATCCATATCAGCACCAACGATCTGCCCTTTGTCATCAAATAACATCGGGGGAGATGCAGGAGAAACAGCAACCTTAATTTCTTTGGTATCAGAGGACTTGGAGCAAGCCACAATGGTGAGCGCTAAAACAGTTGCAAACAATGCTAGAAAAAAGCGTTTCATGGGTAGTTCTCCAATCCTAATCAATGGTGATATCCAGAGCCTGAGTACGCATTAAGTATAGGGGAATTGGGAGGGTGCTGGCTACTGCAAGGTGTTTTTGAAGGCAGGCATCATGGGCATTGCCATTATCTCAATCCCCTCGTCGAGCAAAGCCTCAGCTTCATCTAGTGTGGTTTGACCGCGGATACTGCGCTCGGGTGACTCTTTGTAATGAATCTTTCTAGCCTCTTCTGCAAAAGAGCCGCCTACATCTTCGGATTTACCCATTAAATCACGCATACCTTTTAAAAAAGCTGCCTGAACCTGTGCCTCTAACTGAGAATGGTCGCCGGCAGTCAAAGCAAGGACATCGCCACTTAATGTGCCACTGACACCAGCATGATCAGTTGCGGCTGAACTAGCGACAGTCAGCTCAGTTGAAGTCGGGATATCTTTACTAGAGCCCGACTTAGCAATATGGGGCGCCGATGGCATACGAGTAATCTCAGTACTATCGCAAATAGGGCACGCCAGCATTCCCTTGTTTTGCTGAGCAAGGCAATCATCTTCAGAGGCAAACCATCCCTCAAAGCGATGAGACAGAGGACAAGCGAGGTTATAAACTTTCATAAGATCTATATAGGGGCAAAAATACCAAATTCAATAACCCTATTTTAAAGGATTATTGAATTACCCCGAGATAGTCTCAGGACTTACCAAACCACGACGATAGCGATCCAGCCAATAAGTCGCAATAGTGGTTTTCACGTCGGTAATTTCACCCTGCTCTACCCACTCCAATAATTGCTCAAGAGGGGCCGCAAAGACATCTAAAAATTCTTCATCATCTAAGTGACTTTTGCCGGACACCAAACCTTCGGCGAGATAGATATCAATAAATTCCGTCGAATACGAAATCACTGGATGAATGCGGCGTATAAAACTCCATTTACTTGCAGAGTAGCCAGTCTCTTCCTCAAGCTCTCGTTGCGCACAAAGCAATCGATCTTCACCAATTTCCAGCTTACCCGCAGGAATCTCAATACAGGCCTTGGCAATGGGGTAGCGATATTGGCGCTCCAACAATACCCTGCCATCATCTAAGATCGCCAGAATAGCGACTGCGCCAGGGTGCGTCAGATATTCACGTACAGCCTGATTGCCATCTGGCAGACTGACTTGATCGCGCTTCATGTTCAAAAAAATACCGCCATAAATATCCTCACCAGATAAGCGCTCTTCCCTCAAATGGGCATCACCGATTGGTAGGTCTTTAAATGATTTTTCAGTCATGGTGAGTCTTTCATTATTTGAACATCCATCATACAAAATCCAGGTGACATCAAAAAAAGGCTCCTATCAGGAGCCTATATCACTAGCCAAATGGTGATTTCGTCTATGAGCCCAATAGGGTGCGGCGCATTGCATCCAAGCAAATCGCCATCAGCCCGGCAGGGAGGATTCCTAAAGCCAAAACAAAGATCGCATTTAGACTCAGCAGCCCACGAGCAAAGCCTGATCCAGAAATCTCAGCAGCATGCGCTTCCTTTGACTCATCAAAGTACATTACCTTAACCACTCGCAGGTAGTAGAAGGCGCCGATCAAAGAAGCCATTACTGCAATAATTGCTAAGAAGGTGTGCTCACCGTCAACCAGAGCTTCAAGTACGCCAAGTTTGGCAGCAAAGCCCACTGTTGGCGGAATACCAGCCAAGGAGAACATCATTATTAGACCAATGAATGCAAACCAGGGGTGGCGCTTATTTAAACCTTTGAGGTCATCAATAGTTTCGCAATCATGACCCTTGCGCGACAAGATCATCAGTAGGCCGAAGCTGCCTAGCGTAGTTAATACATAGGTAATTGCATAGAACATCGATGCACTAAATGCATGATCATCAAACACGGATAACATGCCCAGCAATACGAAGCCCATTTGCGCAATCGCAGAGTAAGCCAGCATCCGCTTAATATTGGTTTGCGCAATAGCGGTGACGTTTCCTACTACTAAGGATAAAACAGCAAGGATCACCAGCATTGGCTGCCAATCACCCATCAGCGGCAACAGTGTGTTTACTAAGAGTCTAAATAGCAGGGCAAAAGCAGCTAACTTAGGTGCAGCTGCAATCATTAAAGTCACTGCTGTTGGAGCGCCTTGGTATACATCAGGCACCCACATATGAAAAGGCACAACCCCTAACTTAAAGGCTAAGCCAGAAACAATGAATACTAAGCCGAAGGCCATCACCAAATGATTCACACGAGGGTCAGCTACCGTTCTGAGGATCTCAATCAAATCTAGTGATCCGGTTACGCCGTACAACATAGACATACCGTAGAGCAAGAAACCAGATGCCAGAGCTCCAAGGATGAAGTACTTGATACCTGCCTCAACACTCTTCTCACTGCTGTGACGCATCGCAACCAAAGCATAGGTTGGCAAAGCCATCAGCTCCAAACCTAAATAGAGCGTGAGCAGGTTTGCACCCGAGATTAATACGCACTGACCTAACAGGGCTAGCAAAGCCAAGACGATGAAGTCAGGACGAAACAATGCACGATCAGTCAGATATTGCTTTGAATACACCAAGCTCACTAATACAGCGCCGCATGAACAAGCTTTTAATAGGTTTGAGATGGGGTCTGACTGAAACAAGCCATTCATGGCCACGATGGATACATCACTCATCCGACCTACAAATGCAAAGATCAAATAGACCAACAAGATGATGGTGAAAAAGTAAACAAAACCAACGCCACGTGGTGTGTGGAATATGTCTTGCTCTACACCCGGAGTGGCTGGCTGACGCTCAGGCACATAAACACTCGCCACCAGCAAAAAGCAGGTGACTACCAGTAAAACGAGTTCCGGCAGGACGGCGTATAGGTCGAATGCTTGCATTAGCTTTTACTCAGAGTTTGCTGACAGCGACATGCTGTAGCAGATTAATCACGGCTGGATGAATAACGTCGGTAAACGGTTTCGGATAAACGCCCATACCAATCACGCAGATGGACAACACTGCCATCATGAAATACTCACGCGCATTGAGATCTTTTAATTCTTCAACATGCGCATTGGTAATCGCACCGAAGAACACACGCTTGACCATCCACAAGGAATAAGCAGCGCTCAGAATCAAAGCGGTTGCTGCCAAGATACCAATCACGAAGTCATAATCCACAGCAGCCAGAATCACCATGAACTCACCCACGAATCCAGAGGTAGCAGGTAAACCGCAGTTGGCCATTGCCATTAAGACCACAAACGCTGTAAAGGCAGGCATGCGGTGTACAACGCCGCCGTAATCTGCAATTTGACGAGTGTGCATGCGGTCATACAACACGCCAATCGAAAGGAACATAGCACCAGCAACAAAGCCATGAGAAATCATCTGCACAATACCGCCCTCAATACCCAGGGGACTGAAGAGGAAGAAGCCAAGAGTCACAAATCCCATATGCGCTACCGATGAATAAGCCACTAGCTTTTTCATATCTTTCTGAACCAGCGCTACTGCACCTACGTAGATCACAGCTACTAAGGATAGGAAGATGATGAATGGGCCAAGATACTGACTTGCGTCGGGAGCGATTGGTAATGAGAAACGCAAGAAGCCATAAGCACCGAGCTTCAACATGATCGCAGCCAACACGACAGATCCGCCAGTAGGCGCTTCAACGTGAACGTCTGGCAACCAAGTATGCAAAGGCCACATCGGCACCTTCACAGCGAATGCCATAAAGAAGGCAAAAAACAGGAGGATTTGCTCAACAATGTCTAGGCGTGCGTTATGCCAAGCCAAGATATCAAAAGTATTGGTTGCGTTATACAAGTACAGCATGGCAATCAAAGTCAATAATGAGCCAAGCAAGGTATACAAGAAAAACTTAAATGCCGCATAGATCCGGTTATGACCGCCCCACACACCGATGATGATGTACATCGGAATTAGAGTTGCTTCAAAGAATACATAGAACAACAAAGCATCCAAAGCAGCAAATACACCAATCATTAATCCAGAAAGGATTAAGAAAGAAGCCATGTATTGCGAAACCTTCTTATCAATCACTTCCCATGCAGCAATCACCACAAAAATGTTGATGAATGCCGTCAAAACAATAAACCAGACCGATATGCCATCGATACCCAGGTGGTAGTTAATGTCGTAACGCGGAATCCAAGTCATCTTCTCGACAAATTGCATGCCCGGGTTGGCGAGATCGAAATTAATAATTAAAGGCAGCGTTGCAATGAAACCTAATACAGAGCCAAAAAGGGCTAACCAGCGAACACCGGCTGTAGGCCTCTCTGAACCGTAGAACAAAATAATGATGCCGAAGAAAATCGGGATCCAGATGGCGTAAGAAAGAATCATGATGGCTACTTAAGTAACAAAGGCCTAGCGAACAAAAGGCAGGTAAGCGTATAAAACCCAAGCCAACAATACCGCTAAGCCCGCAATCATTGCGAAGGCATAGTGATAGAGATAGCCGGATTGCAAATGGCGAATAACTGTGGAAAAGCGCCCCACCGCATGCGCACTACCGTTAACCAAGAAGCCGTCAATAGCCTGTTGATCACCGCGATGCCACAAGATGCCACCGATCCATAACAAACCTTTGGCGAATACCGCTTGGTTTAGATCGTCGAGATAGTATTTGTTATCCATCAACTTCTTGATGGGGGCAAAAGCTTGAGCAACTACACCAGGCAACTTTGGAGCCCAGAGGTAGCCAATCGCTGCAGTCAATACACCCAGAACAACTAGTAGCAATACTGGTGAAGTGAATGAATGTATTGCCATGGCGATTGGGCCGTGGAATTCATCCTCTAACTCCTTCATGACTGGATGGTGAGCTAGATCAATAAAAATAGAATCGCCGAAATAGGTACCAAATAACAAAGGTGTAATTGTGTAGAAACCGATGATGACTGAGGGAATTGCCAACAAGATCAAAGGTAAGGTCACAACAAAGGGTGACTCATGTGGTTTTTGACCGGGAGCTAAACCATGGTGCGCATGATCATCGCCCTGCTCTGCGTGATCATGATGGTGATCGTGGGCATGAGCGTCTTCATGACCCCAACGGGCTTTGCCATGGAATACATAGAAGTACAGACGGAATGAATATAGCGCGGTAACAAAGACGCTGGCCATGACTGCAAAGTAAGCAAATCCAGATCCCGGTAAATGGCTAGCTGCTACTGCCTCAATAATGGAGTCTTTTGAATAGAAGCCCGAGAAGAATGGCGTGCCAACCAATGCCAAGTTACCTAGTAACATCATCAGGCAAGTGATTGGCATGTATTTCCAGAGACCACCCATCTTGCGCATATCTTGCTCATGATGCATGCCTAGTATTACGCTACCCGCAGCAAGGAACAGAAGCGCCTTGAAGAATGCATGCGTCATCAGATGGAAGATGGCGATTGGATAAGCAGAAACACCCAAAGCGACAGTCATATAACCCAACTGAGAGAGAGTGGAATAAGCTACTACCCGCTTAATGTCGGTTTGGACGATACCCAAGAATCCCATAAAAAGTGCAGTAATCGAACCAATCACCAAGATAAAGCTCAAGGCTGCATCAGATAACTCAAATAGAGGTGACATGCGTGACACCATGAAGATGCCGGCAGTCACCATGGTTGCAGCGTGAATCAATGCAGAAATTGGGGTTGGGCCTTCCATGGAATCTGGCAACCAAACATGCAATGGGAATTGAGCTGATTTACCCATCGCGCCAATGAAGAGGCAGATGCAAGCTACGGTGACTAAATTCCAGCTAGTTCCTGGCAATGTTTGTGCAGCCAAAGCCGTGTTCTGGGCAAAGATCACATCGTAGTTCATGGAACCAGTGCTGGCTAGTAGTAAGCCAATACCGAGAATGAAACCAAAGTCACCAACACGGTTGACCAAGAAGGCCTTCATATTGGCAAATACAGCCGATTGACGCTCATAGTAAAAGCCAATCAGTAAATAAGAAACCACGCCCACCGCTTCCCAACCGAAAAAGAGTTGCAAGAGGTTATTACTCATTACCAGCATCAACATGGCAAAGGTAAAGAGTGAGATGTAAGAGAAGAAGCGGTTATAACCCTCCTCACCTTTCATATAACCAATGGTGTAGATGTGAACCATCAAGGAAATAAAGGTCACTACACACATCATGGTGGCTGTCAGGGGATCAATCAAGAAGCCAATATCCAAATTGAGCTCACCCAATTGCATCCAGCGATACACAGTGCCATTGAAATAGAAGCCATCCATGACTTGTACAAGTACAAAGCAAGACAGAACGAAAGCAATCATCACACCTAAGATGGTTACGAACTGGCAAGCACCATTACCGATACGGTTACCGCCTAATTTAGTACCAAAAAACCCGGCAATAACTGAGCCAAATAATGGCGCCAGCGGAATTGCGCAGAGAACAGGAAGAGTTAAGGTCAATTGCATGACTAGCCTTTTAGGTGGTCAAGGTCTTCAGCATTGATGGTGTCCACCTTACGGAAGAGAACAACCAAAATTGCCAAACCGATTGCCGCCTCAGCAGCAGCCACAGTCAAAATAAAGAATACGAATACTTGACCAGCCATATCACCCAAATAATGAGAGAAGGCTATGAAGTTCATGTTCACCGAGAGGAGCATCAATTCAATTGCCATTAAAAGCACAATGATGTTCTTGCGGTTTAAGAAAATACCAATCACACTAGTCGCAAACAAGATTGCGCCGAGCACCAAATAGTGAGCCAGGGTAATAGTCATTTCTTCTCCCCGCGGGAATCTTGCTTTGCAGCCATATCAGAATCCATCTTGACGATACGCATGCGATCAGCAGAGTTCACATTCACTTGCTCATGAATATTTTGGGCCTTCGAATCCTTGCGATTACGCAAGGTCAATGCCACAGCGGCAATAATGGCCACTAACAGGATGACGCCAGCAACCTCGAAGGCATAAACATAGTCAACGAAGATCAACATACCTAAAGCTTGTGTATTGCTGGTAGCCATTTCTTCAAGCATGGGCTGTACTGGACTACTAGTACCAATAAAACTACGAATTAAGACGATAGACAACTCCAATACGATGACCGCACCCATCAAAAAAGCTACGGGAAGGAATTTCTTGAAATCACGACGCAAATGCTCAATATCTAAGTCCAGCATCATGACTACGAACAGGAAGAGCACCATCACAGCGCCAACATAAACCAGAATTAGGGCTAAGCTGAGGAACTCTGCTTTTAGAAGCATCCACAGGCCAGAAGCACAGAAAAAGGCAAGCACCAAAAAGAGTGCGGCATGCACTGGATTACGCGCAGTAATCACGCGCAATGCTGAGAGCACTAAAAGACCAGCGAAAGCATAAAAGAATGCTGCAAATAATGTAGAAGTATCGAATGTCATATGTTCTTGTGCTTGATTCGATTAACGATAAGGCGCATCAGCTGCGCGGTTAGCGGCAATATCTTTTTCGTACTTATCACCTACTGCCAAGAGCATGTCTTTGGTGAAATACAAGTCACCACGTTTCTCGCCGAAATACTCAAAGATATTCGTTTCAACAATAGCGTCAACTGGACAGGCCTCTTCACAAAAACCGCAGAAAATACACTTGGTCAAATCGATGTCGTAACGGCTGGTACGACGCGTACCATCATCGCGCTCAGCAGTTTCGATCGTGATTGCGTAAGCTGGACAGACTGCTTCACATAGTTTGCAACCAATACAACGCTCTTCACCATTCTCATAACGGCGCAAAGCGTGTAAACCGCGGAAACGAACAGACTGAGGCGTCTTCTCTTCGGGGTATTGAATCGTAATCTTTTGTTTGAAAAGATAGCGCCCGGTAATCGACATACCGACCAAAATATCTTTCAACATTAAGCTATCGAGAAATTGGGAAATTTTCTTAAACATGATTGATCAACTTATTTCCAAATGTTCAATGGAGATACAACCCATGCGCCAACGACAACGACCCAGAATACGGAGATGGGAATAAATATCTTCCAACCCAAACGCATAATTTGGTCGTAGCGATAGCGCGGCAATGTAGCGCGTAACCAGATTACGCAAGATAAGAGGAAGAAGGTTTTTGCAAACAGCCAGAAGAAACCAGGGATATCACGCAAGATTGGCAAATCTACAATCGGCAACCAGCCACCCAAGAATAAAGTGGATGCTAGAGCGGCGATCAAAATCATATTGGCGTATTCAGCCAAAAAGAACATCGCAAATGCCATACCGGAGTACTCAACCATGTGACCCGCAACAATCTCAGACTCACCCTCAACCACGTCAAATGGATGACGATTAGTTTCAGCAACGCCAGAGATGAAATAAATCACGAACATGGGAAGTAATGGCAACCAGTTCCAAGAAAGGAAGTTTAAGCCCATGTTGGCGAAGTAGCCCTGCTCTTGTGAAGCAACAATCGCACTCAGATTCAAAGAGCCTGAAGTTAGCAATACCGTAACCAATGCAAAACCCATAGCGATTTCATAAGAAATCATTTGAGCTGAAGCGCGCATGGCGCCAAGGAATGGATACTTAGAGTTAGATGACCAACCCGCCAAGATGACGCCATAAACACCAATGGATGAGATTGCCATTACGTACAGCAATCCAGCATTGACATCAGCCAAGACCATTTTGGCTTGGAAGGGAATTACAGCCCAGGCGGCAAACGCCGGCATGATCACCATCACTGGGGCAATGAAATACAGAACCTTACTTGCTTGCGTAGGAGAAATGATCTCCTTCATCAAGAGTTTCAAGGCATCGGCAATCGGTTGCAATAATCCCAAGGGACCAACACGGTTTGGTCCAAGACGGATATGCATCCAACCAATCAGCTTACGCTCCCACAGAGTCATATAAGCAACTGCAGCAAACATCGGCAATACGATGATGACGATGCGCACTAATGCCCACACTAGCGGCCATAGTGAACCAAAGATAGCCTCGCCTTGGGTGGTAACGAGGTTCAAGAAATTATCCATCTCGTCCCTTATGCCTTACAAACAGTTACAGGACCAAACATTGATCCCAATTGAGCGCTAGCCATAGTACCTGCGGAGATTCTGACGGCGCCCTGGGCTAAGTTTGCTTCCAATGTCACTGGTAGATCTACAGATTGGGCACCTTGAGTCACTCGGACAGCATCGCCCTCTTTCAAGCCTAAGTCGCTAAAGAGGCCTTGACCCAAACCAACCTGATTACTACGCTTTGCATCGCGAGTTAACTGCAATGCAGGTGCACGACGTACGATTTGATCGCCGGCATAAATTCCCACATCAGATAAACGCTCTAAACCTGTTGATGAACCTGTATTGCTATTGCTTAAACCAGTAGCCGTAGATTGATTGCCAAGCTTGGTGCAGTAATTGTCACCCAGTGCTTCACCCAATACTTCTTCAGGCATGTTGTAGAGGAAGCCATCTAAATTCAATAAGCTACCAAGAACACGCAGAACCTTCCATGCTGGGCGAGAGTCGCCCAAAGGTTTTACAGCGGGCTGAATAGTTTGCGTGCGAGCCTCTGCATTAACAAAAGTAGACACTGTTTCTGTGAATGTAGAGATCGGCAGAATGACATCAGCAACCTCTAAAAGATCAGCACTCTTATAAGCACTGAGAGCAATCACCGTATTGGCCTTAGCTAGTGCAGCACGTGCTTGCGCAGGATTTGGTAAGTCAGCATCTGGCTCAACATTCATCAAAATCACAGCGCGGCGATCACCGGAGAGGATAGATTCAACGCCAGCGCCGTTGGCGTTAACCAAGCTAGCACCAACAGCGTTACCGCCAACTGGCAAGAAACCTAAAGTTGCGCCAGTTTGCTCAGCTATAAATTGCGCGAGCACATGTAAATCCGTTGCATTTGGATGTGCGATTGCGGCAGAGCCTAGTAATACTGATGTAGATGCGCCAGACAACAAGCTATCTACAATCTTTTGCGCAGTAGCAGACACTGTTAAATTGGGCGTGCCTGCTGGAGTAGAAACAGATTTAGCCTTGGCTACTGCCAATGCAACTTCACTTAATACATTAATCCATGCACTTGGAGTTGCAACAATACCGGTATTAGGAATTAACCAATCATCGCCACCCGCATCAATGCGTGACACTTGCAAGCCACGTTTGGCTGCTGTGCGTAAACGTGCAGCAATTAATGGCAGCTCCTTACGCAAGAAGCTACCAATCACTAAAACACGGTCTAACTCACTTAATTTGCTAATCGGCATACCCAGCCATGGGGCAGAAGCGGCACCCTTGACATCAGTTTGACGTAAGCGAGTCTCGACCTGATTAGAACCTAAGCCACGAATCATCTTCTGGAGAAGATACAACTCTTCAGTACTAGAGATTGGATGCGCTAAAGCAGCAACTGCTTCAGGGCCACTCTCAGCAGAAATGGTTTTGAGTGAGTGAGCTACGTAATCCATTGCGGATTGCCAATCAGTCTCAAGCCACTGACCGCCCTGCTTCACCATCGGTGTTGTTATACGATCTGCGCTGTTCAAGCCTTCGTAAGCAAAGCGATCACGATCGCTAATCCAGCATTCGTTAATTGCATCATTTTCTAAAGCAACGATACGCATGACTTTGTTAGATTTTGTTTGAATGGTAGTGTTCGCACCCAAACTATCATGCGGACTTACTGAACGCTTACGGCCTAATTCCCAAGTGCGCGCTGCATAGCGGAATGGCTTGCTTGTTAAAGCACCAACTGGGCAAATATCAATCATATTTCCAGATAACTCTGAATCAATAGTTTGACCGGCAAAAGTAGTGATTTCAGAATGCTCACCACGATTGACCATGCCTAATTCCATGACGCCAGCCACTTCTTGGCCAAAGCGTACGCAGCGGGTACAGTGAATACAGCGGGTCATCTCCTGCATAGAGATAAGTGGCCCTACATTCTTATGAAATACAACACGCTTCTCTTCTTCGTAGCGGGAATTTGATTTACCGTAACCAACCGCCAAATCTTGTAACTGACACTCACCACCTTGATCGCAAATTGGGCAATCCAAAGGATGGTTGATCAGCAAGAATTCCATCACTGAGCGCTGCGCTTCAACTGCCTTTGCGGAATGCGTAAATACCTTCATGCCTTGTGTCACTGGTGTTGCGCAAGCTGGTAAAGGTTTCGGTGCTTTCTCTACTTCTACCAGGCACATACGGCAGTTAGCAGCAATAGATAGTTTCTTGTGATAACAGAAGTGCGGAATATATGTATCAAGCTTATTCGCGGCGTGCATCACCATCGAACCTTGCGGAACCTCTACCAACTTACCATCTAATTCGATTTCAACCATGCTCACTTTAAGATGCCCCGTGCTCAATGTCTTATAAAGGTTTAACAGAATCTAAGCAGCGCTTATGTTCTACGTGATACACAAATTCATCCATGTAATGCTTCAACATACCGCGAACCGGCATGGCAGCTGCATCACCCAAGGCACAAATCGTACGACCTTGAATATTAGCTGCTACATCATTTAATAAATCTAAATCTTCTGGGCGACCTTCACCGTGTTCAATACGGTGAACAATCCGCCATAACCAACCAGTACCTTCACGACATGGGGTGCACTGACCACAGGATTCTTCATGATAGAAATAAGACAGGCGCTCTAAGGCGCGAACCATGCAGCGTGTTTCATTCATCACGATCACTGCACCAGATCCCAACATGGAACCTGCTTTTGCAATGCTGTCGTAATCCATGGTGAGCGTCATCATCTCTGCGCCCGGAATGACTGGGGCCGATGAACCACCGGGAATGACAGCCTTCAAAGGAATGCCATCACGCATGCCCCCAGCAAGCTTGAGTAATTCAGCAAATGGGGTACCCAACGGAATCTCATAGTTACCTGGATAGGTGACATCGCCAGATATGGAGAAAATCTTTGTACCGCCGTTATTTGGCTTGCCCAACTCTAAATACGCTGGACCACCAATTGCCATAATGAATGGCACAGCAGCAAATGTTTCAGTATTATTGATCGTAGTAGGCTTACCATACAAACCAAAGCTGGCAGGGAATGGTGGCTTAAAGCGTGGTTGACCCTTCTTACCCTCAAGTGACTCTAAGAGTGCAGTTTCTTCACCGCAGATATAGGCACCCCAACCCGGAGAAGCATGCAACTGGAAGTTGAAATCACTTCCCATGATTTTGTCACCAAGGTATCCGGCAGCACGAGCTTCTTCAAGTGCCTCTTCAAAGCGAGAATAGACTTCCCAAATTTCACCGTGGATATAGTTGTAGCCCACAGAGATGCCCATAGTGTAGGCACCAATAATCATGCCCTCAATTAAGGCATGTGGGTTGTAGCGCATGATGTCGCGGTCTTTAAATGTACCCGGCTCACCTTCATCGCTATTACAAACTAAATATTTTTGACCAGGGAACTGGCGGGGCATAAAGCTCCACTTCAATCCAGTAGGGAAACCTGCGCCTCCACGACCACGTAATGATGATGCTTTTAATTCAGCAATGATGGCATCTGGTGCAAGCTTGTCATTGATGATGCGACGCAGCTGTTGATAACCACCCCGGCTCTCATAATCTTTTAAACGCCAGTTTTCACCATTCAATCCCGCCAGGATCAAAGGCTTAATGTGTCTATCGTGCAAGCTGGTCATGCTGCTTTTCCTTCTGCACGGAGTTCACTTAATAAGGCATCAATCTTTTCATTACTCATGTGGCTACACATGCGTTTGTTATTCACCAACAGAACTGGAGAATCACCGCAAGCGCCCATGCACTCACCCTCTTTTAAGGTGAATGTGCCGCAAGACGTTGTCTCGTTGTAGCCAATACCGAGCGTTTCTTTTAAATGGCTTGCTGCAGTCTCACCATGCATTAGCTGGCAAGGTAAATTTGTACAGATCACCAACTTGTACTTACCAATTTTCTTGGTGTCATACATATTGTAAAAAGTAGCCACCTCATCTACTGCAATGGTTGGCATTTCTAAAATTTGGGCAACAGTTTCAATCACCTCAGGAGAAACCCAACCCAATTCAGTTTGGGCGGCAATCAAAGCGGCCATAACAGCAGATTGTTTTTGCTCTGGAGGGTATTTCGCAACATTGCGCGCAATGTCTGCGAGCGTTTTGTCAGATAGTTGAAGGGTTGTTGTCATAAATTCATCCTTGGCGCGCTGTATTAGCGGTCAATCTCCCCGAACACGATATCTTGGGTTCCAATAATAGTGACAGCATCAGCCAACATGTGACCACGGGACATCTCATCCATTGCAGAAAGATGTACAAAGCCTGGTGCACGAATCTTCATGCGGTACGGCTTGTTAGCGCCATCAGAAATTAAGTAAATTCCAAACTCACCTTTGGGATGCTCAACAGCAGAGTAAGCCTCGCCATCAGGAACGTGCATACCTTCAGTAAAGAGTTTGAAATGATGAATCAACTCTTCCATATTGGTTTTCATATCCACACGCTTTGGCGGAGATACCTTATGGTTATCACTCATAACAGGACCATCGTTTACCTTGAGCCAAGCAACGCACTGTTTAATGATGCGATTGGATTGACGCATCTCTTCCATGCGAACTAAATAACGATCATAAGAGTCGCCATTCACGCCAACAGGAATATCAAAGTCCAGTTTGTCGTAAGTTTCATAAGGCTGCTTTTTACGCAAGTCCCACTCAATCCCGGAACCACGGAGCATTGGGCCAGTAAAGCCAAGTTGCAAAGCGCGCTCAGGAGTCACAACACCAATACCAACCAAGCGTTGTTTCCAAATACGGTTATCCGTTAAGAGATTGCAATACTCATCGACGTTGGCATCAAAACCATTGGAGAACTGCTCAATGAAATCAAGCAATGTACCGCTACGATTCTCATTCAAACGCTTAATGGCGGAGGCGCTACGAATCTTAGACTTTGAGAACTGCGCCATCTGTGTTGGTAGGTCGCGATAAACGCCACCCGGACGGTAGTAGGCAGCATGCATACGCGCGCCGGATACAGCCTCGTACATGTCGAAAATATCTTCACGATCGCGGAAGGCATACAAGAACACGGCCATAGCGCCAACGTCCAAGCCATGGCAACCAATCCACAAAAGGTGATTTAGCAAACGGGTTAACTCGTCATACATCACTCGGATGTACTGTGCACGCAAAGGTACATCTACTTGAAGCAACTTCTCAATCGCCATCACGTAAGCATGCTCGTTTGCCATCATGGATACATAGTCCAAACGATCCATGTAAGGAACGTTTTGAATCCAAGTTCGTGTCTCTGCTAATTTTTCTGTGGCGCGATGCAATAAACCAATATGCGGATCAGCACGCTGGATCACCTCTCCATCGAGCTCCAACACCAGGCGAAGTACGCCGTGTGCTGCAGGATGCTGAGGACCAAAGTTGAGGGTGTAGTTCTTAATTTGCGCCATGAATTAAACCGGGCCTCCGTACTGCTCTTCGCGCACGATACGTGGCGTGATTTCACGCGCTTCGATCGTGACAGGCTGATACACCACCCGCTTTAACTCTGGGTCATAACGCATTTCTACGTTGCCAGAGATTGGGAAATCTTTTCTGAATGGATGACCAATAAAACCATAGTCAGTCAAGATACGACGTAGGTCTTCATGACCATCAAACAAAATACCGTAAAGGTCAAATGCTTCACGCTCAAACCAATTAGCCGATGCCCATACTGGTGTTAGCGATGCAACTACTGGGTAGGCATCTTCTGGAGCGAATACACGTACACGCAGACGCCAGTTATGAGCTATGGATAAAAGATGGGTCACTACACCAAAACGCTGACCACCCCACTGCCCGTCTCGGTAGTCCTGGTAATCTACTCCGCATGAATCTATTAACTGTTCAAAAGCCAATGAAGGCTCATTACGCAAGAGCATGGCGGATTCAAAATAAGTATCTGCATGAACAACAACAGTCACTTCACCTAAGGTAACTTCAATAGATTGAGCACGCTTACCTAAAACTTTTTCTAAATTAGCAACGAGCTGAATTAAACGGTCTGACATGATTTAAGCCTTCCGCGCAATCGTGCTGGTGCGAGCGATCTTGGATTGCAACTGAATAATTCCGTAGATCAAAGCCTCTGCAGTTGGAGGGCAACCAGGAACATAAATATCGACTGGCACGATGCGGTCACAGCCGCGCACAACTGAATACGAGTTATGGTAATAACCACCACCATTGGCACAAGAGCCCATGGAGATCACCCAGCGTGGCTCAGGCATTTGATCGTAGACCTTGCGAAGGGCCGGAGCCATCTTGTTACATAAAGTACCGGCCACAATCATTAAATCGGATTGACGAGGCGATGGGCGAAACACCACACCAAAGCGATCCAAGTCGTAACGGGAAGCGCCTGCGTGCATCATTTCCACAGCGCAGCAGGCCAGACCGAATGTCATTGGCCATAAAGAACCATTACGAGTCCAATTAATTAACTGGTCCGCAGTAGTGGTAACAAATCCTTCTTTGAGAACGCCTTCTAATGCCATATCGATCACTCCCAGTCGAGAGCGCCCTTTTTCCAGATATATACAAAGCCCACGATAAATTCCAATAGGAAAATCACCATAGAGGCATAACCAAACCAACCAATATCACGCAGAGCCACACCCCAAGGAAACAGGAATGCTGTTTCTAAGTCAAATAAGATAAATAGGATTGCGATGAGGTAGTAGCGTACGTCGAACTTCATACGAGCATCTTCGAATGCCTCAAAACCGCACTCATAAGGAGACAGTTTTTCGGCATCTGGCTTCGAAGGAGCCAAAATTTTTCCGAGGAACATGGGGACTAAACCAACCCCAATACCTACAAGGATAAAAAGCAGAACGGGAAAGTAATTAGCGAGATTCAAAATGGCCCTGAGTCGTTCGTCCGGTAAATCCTAAGAAGCTACAAATTATCAATTACTCCACTACAAAAAACCTTGATTTAGGGCACAAGCCCCCTACAATTTTTTACAAATTTGGTGCCGACGGCGAGACTCGAACTCGCACAGCCTAAGCCACTACCCCCTCAAGATAGCGTGTCTACCAATTTCACCACGTCGGCATCTTGTAAAACTTGTCAATTCTACTGCATTGCACCACTTATTTGCCTCAAAAATAGCGTTAAAAACTGCTTAAAACCCTATTTTTTACTTTGGAACTGCTGGCTTGGTCGGGTCTTGAACTGGAGCTACAGGTGCGGCAGCAGGGACTGCAACTGGAGCCACGGTGCCAGACAAAATTCCAGGGCTGACTTCCTTTTTATTTCCGATCCAAGTAATGCCTAAAGTGCAAACAAAAAAGATTGCCGCAAAGATAGCAGTTGTGTGGGAAAGGAAGTTGGCTGAGCCACTGGCGCCAAAAAGACTGCCTGAGGATCCAGAACCAAAAGCAGCTCCCATGTCGGCGCCTTTGCCCTGCTGAAGCAATACGAGCAAGATTACAGCCAAAGCTGAAATAACCTGTAAAACGATCAATAAAGTCTTAAACCATTCCATGGCTTATCTCCAAATAAAAAATCTAGGCCTGACAGATGGCTAAGAATTCCTGAGGGTTCAATGAAGCACCCCCAATCAAACCACCATCAATATCCGGCATTGCAAATAGTTCAACGGCATTATCAGGCTTGACACTGCCGCCATACAAAATTCCCACATGGGAAGCTACATCCTCATCAAACTCTGCCAACTGCAATCGAATCGCCCTGTGCATATCCTGGGCAATTTGAGCGCTGGCTACTTTACCTGTACCAATAGCCCAAACAGGCTCATAGGCAATCAGACAATCCGCCAAACGGTCTTGCAAAATCGCAACTTGCTTTGAAATTTGACCCCTTACAACCTCAACTTCACGTCCAGAGTTGCGCTCATCCGCAGACTCACCAACACAGATTACGGGAATCATGCCGTTATCTAATACCTGCAACGCTTTTTCCGCTACCTGCTCATCAGCCTCCTGATGATGCTGGCGGCGCTCCGAATGCCCCACGATGACGTAGGCACAATTTAATTCCTTGAGCATAGCGGCTGCAACATCACCGGTATAAGCTCCCGCCGAATAAGCTGAGGCATCTTGAGCACCTAAGCTTAAAAAAGCTAAAGAGCAATCACGAATTAAATCACCACACTGTGACAAATAAGGCGCTGGGGCGCACACCACATACTTACGACCCGCAGGCATCCCCTGCTCCATCCCACGGCAAACGGTCTTGATCCAGTCTGCATTACTTGCAAAACTGCCATTCATTTTCCAGTTGCCGATAACAGTGATGGGACGCATAAATCTAGCTCAACACTTAAACGGTCAACACAATCTTGCCAACGTGCTCAGAAGACTCCATCAAACGATGGGCATCAGCTGCTTGGTCCAAGGTAAATGTTTTATAAATCACTGGCTTTAACTTACCCGCATCTAGCAAAGGCCAGATATGGGCATGCAACTGCTGGGTAATCTGCTTCTTAAATGACACTGGACGTGGACGTAATGTGGAACCAGTAATGGTCAAGCGACGACGCAAAATTTGATTCGTACTCACTTCAGCTTTTGATCCACCCTGAATTGCAATGATCACAATACGACCATCATCAGCTAGGCAATCGATTTCTTTTTGTACGTAAGCGCCAGTAACCATATCCAAGATGACATTGACACCCTTGCCGTCAGTTGCCTTCTTTACTTCCTCAACAAAGTCTTGAGTCTTGTAGTTGATCGCCAAGTCAGCACCTAAAGCTACACAAGCAGCGCACTTTTCATCAGTACCGGCTGTCACAAATACTTTATGACCTAAGGCTTTCGCAATCAAAATCGCGGTAACACCGATACCGCTCGAGCCACCTTGAACTAATAAAGTTTCGCCTTCAGATAGTTGGCCACGCATGAAGACATTGCTCCACACGGTGTAAAACGTTTCTGGCAATGCGGCAGCCTCTTGATCGGTAAATCCTTTTGGATAAGGCAAGCATTGCGCTATGGGAGCAATGCACAAATCTGCATAACCACCACCCTGCACTAGCGCGCATACCTTATCGCCAAGCTTTAGTCCAAACAGATTGTCGGCGTGAGCTAAGTCACCGCCAACAATTTCGCCAGCCACTTCGAGGCCAGGAATATCAGATGCGCCCGCTGGAACCGGGTAATGGCCTTTACGTTGCAAAACGTCTGGACGATTAATTCCAGCAGCCAAAACACGAATCAAAATCTCGCCTGATCCAGCACTAGGAAGAACTGGATCAGGACGAGTGGCAGACACCAGCATTTCTGGTGCGCCAAATTCTTTGATTTCTATTACGCGCATATGAATTCCGCTTGCTAAATAAACTAGTTAAGCGTTTTCGTCAGATGCGGGAGCAGCTTCAGCAGTAGCTTCAGCACCTGCCAAAGGAGCAATCGTGCCACCCTCGTCAGCCATCGCAGCCTTGAGAGATAAACGTAAACGACCACGCTCATCAGCAGCCAACAACTTCACACGAACCACTTGGCCTTCTGCTAAATAGTCTTTCACTTCTTTTACACGCTCATTAGAAATTTCTGAGATGTGCAAAAGACCGTCTTTACCTGGAAGAATATTTACCAAAGCGCCGAACTCAAGTAACTTCACTACTGGACCTTCGTAGATCTTGCCTACTTCAGCTTCAGCAGTAATGCCTTCGATGCGTGCTTTTGCTTCGGCCATGCCTTCAGCAGAGGTAGAGGCAATCGTTACAGTGCCATCGTCTTTAATGTCGATGCTGCAACCAGTTTCTTTAGTCAAAGCTTGAATAGTTGCGCCGCCCTTGCCGATTACTTCACGAATCTTGTCTGGATGAATCTTGAAAGAAACCATACGCGGAGCATGTGCAGACAATTCAGTACGAACTGAACCCATTGCTTCTTGCATCTTGCTCAAAATATGCAAACGACCTTCTTTAGCTTGAGCTAATGCAACTTGCATGATTTCTTTTGTGATGCCTTGAACTTTAATGTCCATTTGCAAAGCAGTAATGCCGTTAGCAGTACCTGCAACTTTAAAGTCCATATCGCCCAAGTGATCTTCATCACCCAAGATGTCTGTCAACACGGCAAAACGGTTGCCATCCAAAATCAAGCCCATTGCAACACCAGCAACGTGCGCTTTAACTGGAACACCAGCGTCCATCATTGCCAAACAACCACCGCAAACGGAAGCCATGGATGAGGAGCCATTGGACTCAGTGATTTCTGAAACCACACGAATGCTGTATGCAAAATCTTCTGCACTTGGCAACACTGGAATCAATGCACGTTTAGCTAAACGACCGTGACCAATTTCACGACGCTTAGGGCTACCTACACGACCTGTTTCGCCAGTAGCGAACGGAGGCATGTTGTAGTGGAACATGAAGCGATCACGGTACTCACCTTCGAGCGCATCAATGATCTGCTCATCACGTGCAGTACCTAAAGTAGCCACTACAAGAGCCTGCGTCTCACCACGGGTAAACAATGCTGAGCCGTGCGTGCGTGGCAATACACCATTACGAATTTCGATTGGACGAACGGTACGTGTGTCACGACCATCAATACGTGGCTCACCATTCAAAATCTGGCTACGAACAATCTTCGCTTCGATTTCAAACATGATGTCGCTAACAGCAACCGCATCAACATCACCATCTTCAGCTAGCTTAGCTAGAACTGTTTTGGAGATTTCTTTGAGCTTGTCTGAACGAGCGCCTTTTTGACGAATCTGATAGGCCTCACGCAATGGCGCTTCAGCCAATGCAGTCACCTTAGCAATGAATGGCTCGTCTTTAGGGGCAGCAGACCAATCCCACTCTGGCTTGCCAGCTTCGCGCACTAGATCATTAATTGCGTTGATCGCAGTTTGCATTTGGTCATGGCCATATACAACCGCACCCAACATGATTTCTTCGGACAGCTGATTAGCTTCAGACTCAACCATCAACACGGCAGCTTGTGTACCAGCAACAATTAAATCCATTTCGCTAGTAGCTTGCTCTGAACGAGTTGGGTTCAAGAGGTATTGGCCATTAGCGTAACCAACACGAGCAGCGCCAACTGGACCGGCAAATGGAATACCTGAAACAGCTAAGGCTGCAGATGCAGCGATCAATGCAGGAATATCAGCAGGAACGTCTGGGTTGATAGACAAGACATGCACCACAACCTGAACTTCATTCAAGAAGCCTTCTGGAAACAATGGACGCAATGGACGATCGATCAAACGGGAGATCAATGTCTCACCTTCGGATGGACGGCCTTCACGACGGAAGAAGCCACCAGGAATTTTTCCTGCGGCGTAAGTTTTCTCTAAGTAATCAACAGTCAATGGGAAAAATGATTGGCCTGGCTTAGCGGATTTAGAGGCAACTACTGTGCCCATTACTACTGTGTCATCCACATTAACTATGACAGCACCACCAGATTGACGAGCAATCTCGCCTGTTTCCATGATTACCTGATGATTGCCCCATTGAAACGTCTTTACTGCTTTTTTAAACATCGTCATTCTGATCTTCTCCAAATTGTTCACGTAAAAGCCACATGGATTTCACGCTTGTCGCGGGATAAAGCAGTGTCGCGACAACACTGGAGCGTTTGAAGATCACAAGGGATGCCATTCCAGGGAGACACTGGATTTCACAACCCAGAAACTCATTGGAATGACACGATCCCCTACACAAATAATCTTGAAGCGCCCAAAAAACATGCCATCTGCTTAAGACTGATTCTGTGACGAAACAACCCTAAGATAGATGGCATTGCAATACCGATAAGAATTACTTACGGAGACCTAATTTCTCGATCAACGCGCGATAACGACCCAAATCCTTGCCTTTGAGATAATCCAAAAGGCGGCGACGGCGTGAAACCATCTTCAACAAACCACGACGGCTGTGATGATCTTTAGCGTTGGCTTTGAAATGGGGGGTTAATTCATTGATGCGGGCTGTTAGCAATGAAACTTGAACTTCAGGGCTACCCGTATCGTTTGCGCTGCGCGCGTTATCTTTGACGATTTCCGCCGTTTTAATATCAGCAACTGCCATTTTCATACTCCTTACTTGCGAACACTTGAGCTTTCACCCAACTTGTGTCGTGCATTTATTAATCAAATAAAACAAAAAAAAGCTTTAAAATCAAAGCCCTCGAATTGTAGCAGATCCACCTTAAATTCCTGGCTCTAAGGCCAGGCACTCAATTCAGGGTTAAGCGGTGAATATTTTGGCAAGCCCTTGATTTATATGGGAATGATGTTAGAAACACCTTAAAATGCCTATTTTTTAGGCAACTCTCCATCAAACCCCCGCTTATAGCCTGGCGGGTACTTTTGCCACTCCTTGCCGCCCAGCCCCTGCTTGTAGCCATAATCAAACAGGGCTTGCATATAGGCAGTGTCAAACTCAGTCTTATGAGGGAACTTGAAGTCCGGCCCGATAAAGGCCAAGTTGAAACTGACTCCATCAAGCTGAGTAGTGTGATAAATGCGGTACAGATCCCCAATGCCTTGAGTCTGAATCATGCTAGAAATTGCTCTCTGAATGATGCTGAGGGTGCCCCGCTCTGTCTCGCGCCACTCAGGATCCAAGCGGGCATTGCGAATAATGTAGGCGTTACGCTGTTTCTGTAGCTTGAGTTTCAAATCTTGAGCGCGCTGAGATAAGGCGCTTGGATAGAGGAATACTTGAGTAATAGCACCGCCGTCGACATGCATCTCCTGAAAACTTTGGCCAGAAACCTCAAAATCGAACATGACTGGTGAAAATGCACCCGGTATCGATGCGGATGCCAGCATGACTTTCCTAAAAAGCTCTAGGGCTTCTGGAGTGCCGATACTGGCAATCTTGCCCATGTTCCAGACTACAGGCACGCCTGCATCCAAATTGGTTGTCCCAATCAAAAGCCAGCGGTTTTTGGTGGTGTACTCATTTGCCACCTTCTTCAGAAAATCCTGATCAATGTATTTTGAAATTAATTGAAACAAGGGCGTCGTATCTGATAGGCCATCACTCAAAATGCCAGAAATCAATCCACGCTCAATGAAGATATCTTGGGGGCCATACTTTGTATAAACATCACGTAAAACGGGATCATATTCTTTTCCCATATAGGCAAAGGGAGCAATTAATGCGCCGGTACTGATACCAGTGACTAAGTTAAATTGCGGGCGATCGCCGCGCTCAGCCCACCCTATTAATAATCCAGCACCATATGCACCATCATCACCGCCACCAGAGAGGGATAAATAATTCGCAGGTACGCTTAAGGTTTTTTCATCCCTAAGCTTAAATCCCGCCTGAATATCCACCGCCATCTGATCCACGCTAGATTGACTGGCGACCATATAACGTACACCAGTCAGGCCCGCAATTTGTGCTTGGCCCATCTGCTGCGAGGGCACTGCCGCCTTGCGCTGCAAGCTGCTGCAGCCTATTAATGACAGTATGAAGAGAGTAAAGATGCAGCGAGTTAAGAGAGTCATATTGGTTTGTTATTGGACAAGAGGGCTTGTTGGAGTATAAAGATGGAATTCATCAATTGCGGAAATACAGCAGAGGAAAAAATCAATGCGAACTAAATTCATCCAAGCATTAGCCTATAGTCTATTAGCCTTATCCCCTGCACTCAGTTTTGCGCAATTTTCAAATCCATTTGCCGCCGAGAAAACAATTGCCCAGCAACGCCAGGACATTCTCAAAAAGAGCGAAGATACTCTGAAAGCACTCTACCAAGCTCAACCCAAAGCAAAAGAGGTGATTGAGAAATCTGTCGGTTACGCCACCTTTAGCAACTTTGGCATGAAGATTCTGATTGCTGGCGGCGGAACTGGTAGCGGCGTTGTCATTCCAAAGGATGGCGCTAAACCTGTTTACATGAACATGGCTGAAGTACAAGCTGGACTTGGTATTGGAATTAAATCCTTCCAAAATATTTTCGCATTTCAAACCCAAGCCGCTATGAATGACTTCGTTAATTCCGGTTGGACATTTGGCGGCCAAGTTACTGCTGCCGCTAAGTATGAGGCTAATGGTAGCGCATACCAAGATGCCACTACTGTAGCACCCGGCGTATTAATGTATCAACTGACAGACTCGGGCCTTGCCGCAGAAATCACTGGCAAGGGCACCAAATATTACAAAAACACAGATCTAAATAAGTAGGTCATCAGGATAGGGTCTATAGATGACACCGAAAACTTTTAAGGCGTCATCTGCGCATTGAGCTTAGCTTGGCTAGGATCATGCAATTTATTTAAGGCTGACAAATAGGCTTTCGCTGAAGCTGCAATGATGTCTGGATCAGTGCCGACTCCATTTACAATGCGCCCACCCTTTGCAAGTCTGACAGTAACCTCACCCTGAGATTGCGTACCTGAGGTGATTGCATTTACAGAGTAGAGTAATTGCTCTACCCCGCTCTTTACGATCTGCTCTATAGCGTTCAAGCTCGCGTCCACTGGTCCATTACCTTCAGCCTCAGAGCTCGCTTCTTTGTCGCCAACCCGAAAAGTCACTTTAGACTTCGGACGCTCACCCGTTTCAGAATGCTGACTTATAGAAATGAATTTATAAAATTCACCTTCTTCAGCTGCAGCAGAATCCGACATGATGGCAATAATATCTTCATCAAAGATTTCTGATTTTTGATCAGCTAGCGTCTTGAAGCGGACAAAAGCTTCATTCAAATCCGCTTCAGCTTCAATCGCAATGCCTAACTCTTGTAAGCGCTGTTTGAAAGCATTGCGACCAGATAACTTGCCGAGCACAATCTTATTGGCAGACCAGCCCACATCTTCCGCGCGCATGATCTCGTAGGTATCTCGATTCTTTAAGATGCCGTCTTGATGAATTCCTGAAGTGTGCGCAAACGCGTTGGCGCCTACAACTGCCTTGTTAGGCTGAACAACGAAACCAGTAATTTGCGAGACCAACTTTGATGCAGGAACAATTTGAGTCGCATCAATACCGCACACCATATCAAAATAATCTTTGCGCGTGCGCAAGGCCATGACAATTTCTTCTAATGCTGTATTACCAGCACGTTCACCCAAGCCGTTAACAGTGCACTCAATTTGACGCGCACCACCAATTTTGACACCAGCTAAAGAGTTGGCGACAGCCATACCCAAGTCATTATGGCAATGCACAGACCACACAGCTTTATCAGAGTTAGGAACTCGGGTACGCAAGGTCTTGATGAACTCACCATATAACTCAGGAGTAGCGTAGCCTACGGTGTCGGGAATGTTGATGGTGGTAGCACCCTCATTGATAACTCCTTCAACTACTCTGCACAGAAAATCCATTTCTGAGCGATAGCCATCTTCTGCTGAGAACTCCACATCCTCAGCCAAGTTTCTTGCAAAACGAATGGAGCGTTTTGCTTGCTCCAACACCTCTTCTGGAGACATGCGCAATTTCACGGCCATATGTAATGGACTAGTTGCCAAAAATGCATGAATCCGTTTTGCATTAGCGGCCTTCAACGCATCAGCAGCTCGAGTAATATCTTTATCGTTAGCGCGTGCAAGTGAGCAGACAATAGAATCTTTTACAGCTGCTGCTACTGCAGAGATTGCCTGGAAGTCACCTTCGGAGCTCGCCGCAAATCCAGCTTCGATCACATCAACCTTGAGACGCTCTAATTGGCGTGCAATACGAACCTTCTCGTCCTTGGTCATAGAAGCGCCAGGTGATTGTTCACCATCACGTAAGGTGGTATCAAAAATGATTACTTTGTCGCTCATCACTACTCTCCAGTTCAATATTGCTTAATTATGCTTACTGCTGATTCATGGTGACTAATTATTGATTACTAAGCCTAAAAACAAAAACCCCAGCAATTTGCTGGGGCTGGTATGTCGTGGTTAATGAATTACTTTAATCTCATTAACTCAGGCCTTACCTGCCCCAAGCTGTAGGCTTAGTGCGAGTAGAAGCAATTTAGAGAGGGGGAAATTCATCAACATGGTTTAAATATAACCTAAATATTCCAAATTAGCTAAAACGACGGCCACTCAGATGCTCCCAAGCCCAAATGACATATCCCGAGATGGAATACACCACAAAGAGGCCGAACAGGGTCAAAGGCGGATTAGAAGAAATCAGCACAAAGGTCAGAATCATCAGAACCATGACTCCAAAAGGCACTCTGTAGCGAACATCTAAAGCCTTGCCACTGTAAAAGCGGGCATTAGATACCATGGTCAAGCCAGCATATACAGCTAAAAAGAAAGTGATCCAAGGGATAGCACTATCACGCACTGGGATCTTGTTGTCATCAGCCAGCCAAATAAAGCCTGCCATTAAAGATCCAGCTGCTGGACTAGGTAAGCCCTGGAAAAACTTCTTATCTACCACACCAGTATTGACGTTGAAGCGGGCTAGACGCAAGGCTGCTCCTGCACAGTAAGTAAAGGCAGCCAACCAACCCCACTTACCTAAGTCTTTTAAGGCCCATTCGTAAGCAACCAAGGCTGGCGCCACACCAAAAGACACCATATCGGCCAAAGAGTCGTACTGTTCACCGAAAGCACTTTGGGTATTGGTCATTCGAGCAACACGACCATCCATGCCATCCAAAACTAAAGATGCAAAGATGGCAATAGCAGCCATCTCAAACTGGTGGTTCATTGCATTGACGATGGCAAAGAAACCGCAGAATAAGGCTGCGGTAGTAAATGCATTGGGAAGTAAGTAAATGCCTTTGCTACGTTTACGTGGCTTGTCTACGTGCAACTCTTCCACTTCAAAATCTATTCCATCGCCCAAGCCCTCTACCCACTCACCCTGAGTGCGATCAGTACGGGAGTTCGGTAAGCGACTGCGATCAATACGGCCACGACGGCGAAATGTAGGCAAAGAATATTCCTAGTTAAAACGGCTTAATTAATCTAAGCCGGGTACGCGAGCTAATGCAGTGTTTGTAGCAAAAACTTTATCACCAACGCTGACTAAAGGCTCAGCTGTTAAAGGTAAATATACATCGACACGGGAGCCAAAACGAATAAAGCCATAACGCTCACCCGCTTTTAGTCTATCGCCAACGTGGATATAACAAAGAATGCGGCGAGCAATCAGGCCTGCAACCTGAACCAGAGTCACGGTTTGGCCATTGGCATCAATCACAACAGCATTACGCTCATTCTCAGTAGAGGCTTTATCTAAATCGGCATTGACAAACTTGCCAGGAAAATACTGAATCTCTTTTACTGTACCGTTGACTGCACTACGGTTGGAGTGAACGTTAAATACGTTCATAAAAACACTAATCTTCAAAGCTTCACGACCTGCATAAGGATCATTAGTTTTTTCCACTACGACAATACGACCATCGGCAGGAGATAAAACCAGATCACGCCCTATGGCAGCAATACGCTGCGGATCTCGGAAGAACTGCAGAACAAAGATAAAGATGATCCACAAAGGCCATGACCATGCAATGCCACCAAGATAGTGGAGCAGAAAAGTAACAGCCCCCACTAATGCCAAATACGGCCAACCTTCTTTCGCAATAATGGGGTGCGGATACATCATCTTTGTTCTGAGCCTTTTTAGTTACTACTATTAGTTTCTAGCTGCTATTTACTTAGTTCTTAACTTAGTTCTTTGTTTGATCAACTAATTTGTTCTTTGCAATCCAAGGCATCATGGCACGTAACTTAGCACCAACCACCTCGATGTCATGCTCAGCATTCAAGCGACGACGTGAAATCAAAGTAGGTGCACCTGCTTTGTTTTCCAAGATAAAGCTCTTAGCGTACTCACCAGTCTGAATATCTTTCAAGCACTGGCGCATTGCGTTCTTAGTATCTTCAGTCACAATACGTGGGCCAGTAACATATTCACCGTACTCAGCGTTGTTAGAGATAGAGTAGTTCATATTGGCGATACCACCTTCGTAGATCAAGTCAACAATCAGCTTGAGTTCATGCAAGCACTCGAAGTAAGCCATCTCGGGAGCGTAACCTGCTTCAACCAAAGTTTCAAAACCAGCTTTGATCAACTCTACTGCGCCACCACAAAGAACAGCCTGCTCACCGAACAAGTCAGTTTCAGTCTCTTCGCGGAAGTTGGTTTCAATGATACCGGCACGACCACCACCGTTGGCTGTTGCGTATGACAAAGCAACATCACGAGCTGAACCAGATTTATCTTGGTACACAGCGATCAAATGGGGAACACCGCCGCCTTGAGCATAAGTACCACGTACAGTGTGGCCTGGTGCTTTAGGAGCAATCATGATCACGTCTAAGTCAGCGCGTGGCTGGACTTGACCATAGTGAACATTAAAGCCGTGAGCGAATGCCAATGCAGCGCCCTGCTTGATATTGCCATGAACTTCTTTGCTGTATACATCAGCGATTTGCTCATCCGGCAAGAGCATCATCACTACATCAGCGTCTTTCACGGCTGCGCCAACTTCTTTTACTGTCAAGCCAGCATTTGCAGCTTTGCTCCAAGAAGCGCCATCTTTACGCAAACCAACAGTCACGTTACAGCCTGAATCTTTCAGATTCAATGCGTGTGCGTGGCCCTGTGAACCGTAACCAATAATGGTTACTTTTTTACCTTTAATGAGGGACAAATCGGCGTCTTTATCGTAAAAAACTTTCATGCTCTTTCCTTGTTTTGAAAATGTAGTTAATGCGGTAATTAGTTGAAAAATTAAACCTTCAGAATGCGTTCACCGCGCCCAATACCAGACCCACCCGAACGGACAGTTTCCAGAATCGATGCACGATCAATCGAATCAATGAAGGCATCCAATTTGGCGCCATCACCAGTTAATTCAATGGTGTAACTCTTATCAGTCACATCGATGATGCGACCACGGAAGATATCCGTTGTACGTTTCAATTCTTCACGCTCTTTACCTACTGCGCGCACTTTGATCATCATGAGCTCACGCTCGATATGAGGACCTTCAGTCAAATCAAACACCTTCACCACCTCAACTAAGCGATTTAAGTGTTTAGTGATTTGCTCAATCACATCCTCAGAGCCAAGAGTAACAATAGTCATACGCGACAAGGATGGATCTTCGGTTGGTGCAACGCTCAAGGCTTCAATGTTATAACCACGAGCAGAAAATAAACCAACCACGCGAGATAGTGCCCCTGGCTCGTTCTCTATCAATACAGAAATAATGTGTCGCATTAGAGATCCTCGCTGCCCAAAAGCATTTCAGTAATACCCCTGCCCGCTTGAACCATCGGCCAAACGTTTTCTTCTGGGTCTGTCTGGAAATCCATAAACACGGTACGATCTTTTAAACGAATAGCTTCTTTGAGAGCGCCTTCAACATCAGACTTCTTCTCAATACGCATACCCACATGTCCAAAGGCCTCTGCCAACTTTACAAAGTCCGGTAATGAATCCATATATGAACTGGAATAGCGCTTGTTATAAGTCAGCTCCTGCCATTGACGAACCATACCTAGGTAACGATTATTCAAAGAGACGATCTTCACGGGCGTGTTGTATTGCTTGCAAGTGGACAACTCTTGAATGCACATCTGAATGGAGCCTTCACCAGTGATAGCGAATACATCGTTATCTGGGAATGCTTTCTTGATACCCATGGCATATGGCAAGCCAACACCCATGGTGCCTAGACCGCCGGAGTTAATCCAACGACGCGGCTTATCGAACTTGTAGAACTGTGCAGCCCACATTTGATGCTGGCCAACGTCAGAAGTAATGAATGCATCACCACCAGTCAGTTCCCACAACTTTTGAACTACATATTGCGGTTTGACAATTTGCGAAGCTTCGTCGTACTTTAAGCAATCTTTTTTACGCCACTCGTTAATCTGCGCCCACCATGCCGCTAACTTAGCGTCATTCTTGCGTGGGCCAGCAGCTTTGAGTTGAGTGGTCATCTCTTGCAATACTTCCTTGAGATTACCAACGATAGGAACGTCCACTTTCACCCGCTTTGAAATCACAGACGGGTCGATGTCAATATGAATGATCTTACGTGGATGACTTGCAAAGTGCGTAGTATTACCAATCACACGGTCATCAAAACGCGCTCCAACTGCAATCAACACATCACTGTGTTGCATCGCCATATTGGCCTCATAAGTACCGTGCATTCCCAGCATGCCCACAAATTGAGGACTAGTACCTGGGAAACCGCCAAGACCCATCAAGGTATTGGTAACGGGATAACCCAATAAATCAGCAAACTCTTTTAATTCTGGAGCGGCATCAGCCAAGATCACGCCACCACCGGTATAGATGAATGGGCGCTCAGCTTCTTGCAATAAAGAAACCGCTTTACGAATTTGTCCACTATGACCCTTGACTACTGGGTTGTATGAACGCATCTCCAAGGTTTCTGGATAGACGAATGGTCCTTTAGCTGCAGATACATCCTTAGGAATATCAATCAATACTGGACCTGGACGACCTGTCTGCGCAATATGGAAAGCCTTCTTAATTACCAAAGGGAGGTCTTTCACATCTTTTACCAAGAAGTTGTGCTTGACCACTGGGCGAGTAATACCCACGGTGTCCGCCTCTTGGAAGGCATCTTCACCAATCGCGTACGTAGGTACGTTACCGCTGATGACCACCATCGGGATTGAATCAGTGTAAGCAGTCGCAATTCCGGTAACCGCATTGGTTACTCCAGGACCTGAGGTCACTAAAACAACACCAACCTTACCGGTTGCGCGTGCATAGCCATCGGCCGCATGAACTGCTGCTTGCTCATGGCGAACAAGAATATGCTCAAACTTGTCCTGCTTAAAAATTTCATCGTAAATAAAGAGAACGGAACCACCTGGGTAACCCCAAACGTATTCAACACCCTCTATGTGCAAAGCCTTCACCAGCATCTCAGCACCAATCATTTCTGGTGGAGTTGCTGCGGGATTTGTATTTGTATCTTGGTTAGCTTTAGAAGCTAAAAATTCTGCGCTGCTTGTATTCATTTTCTTTCGTCCTTTGCAATTTTCGGCAAAAAATTGATTGGTCTGTTCTGTCTCTTGCTTGTGGCCTGAGTTCGAACGGCGCTGCTACCGGAAAAACCACTTCTTGAATGAGATTCTAGGTAGTAAGCCCTATATTCTATAGCAATCCCCTAAAATGGAAGAATTCCATCTGATTCAGGTCTAATCTACTGAATGGCTTCACCCCAAGAACTTTCTGACTTTCTGAGCAGTGTTGAGCAGCGCGCTTTCAAGCAAGCGGTCTATGCTGTGCGAGATGACGATGCAGCCTTAGATATTATTCAAGATGCCATGATCAAGCTGGCTGAAAAGTATGGTGATCGGCCTGCAGCAGAATTACCTCTAGTTTTCACCAGAATTCTGCAAAACCGTATTCACGACTGGTTTAGACGTCAAAAAGTTCGTAATACTTGGGTCACCCTGTTCTCGAATATGGGTAAGAAATCTGATGAAAGTGATGATTTTGACCCCCTGGAGTCACTTTCAGCCCCAGATGATAGTGAAATTCACCAAGATGGTGCATTTAAGCTTGAACGTAGTCAGCTTTTACAGGCCCTAGAGTCAGAAATATCAAAATTGCCTGCCCGTCAACGAGAAGCCTTCCTGATGCGTTATTGGGATGAGCTGAGTATTACTGAAACTGCCCTTGCGATGAGATGTAGCGAGGGAAGCGTCAAAACCCACTGCTCAAGAGCCACTCAGGCTCTAGCTAAAGCATTGAAATTAAAAGGAATTACCCTGTGAACCGCAACGAAGACATCCTCAGCACAACAGAATCAGATCAATTTGGTCTGAATGCTGCCGCCCTGCTCCGCCAAGGATCCCAATCCCTGCCAGCCGGGATCAAAGATCGCCTCTATGCAGCACGCCTCAAAGCCCTTTCTGTGAAAAAACCAGAAAAAGTGCGTATTGTGCAGCATGTTTTAGCGAGTTCTAGCGGAAACTGGTCTTCCGGCTCACGCTCATTCTGGGATAACGTGGGTTGGGTTGCCCCCTTGGCCGTTTTGATATTTGGTCTCATCGGCATCGCTCAATGGCAGCAAGATTCCCGCATCAACGATATTGCTGAGCTCGATGTCGCCCTCTTAACTGACGATGTCCCACCTGATGCTTATGCTGATAGCGGCTTTTTGGGTTTCCTCAAAAACGGTCCTTTAACGGAATCAGATCAAGATAGCCTCAACTCAGCTAAGACTCCGTCCTAACTGTCATAGCGAGCTACAGTTAGCGCATGCTAAAAAATCTACGGTCTTTGAGCGCCTCACTGAGCATCAGCATGATGCTGGCAATTGGCGTCCTAGGATCGGCAGTAAGTTCAGACGTATTTTCTCAAACATCGGCAGCGGGCCATGGAAAAACTACTGGTATCCCAGAGAAAAAACCAGATGGTACTTGGGAGAGTCTTAAACCAGGGCAACAAAAAATCCTCGCTCCATTGGAAGACGATTGGGACTACATGCTCCCAGACAGTCGTAAAAAATGGATACAAGTTGCCAATCTGTATCCCAAGATGAGTGAGGCTGATCAACAGCGACTGCAGTCCCGCATGATGGGGTGGTCTAAGCTATCTCAAAAAGATCGCCGCATTGCACGCGAAAATTATTTAAGTAGCCTCAAGTTTCCCGCTGAGAAAAAAGCTGAAGCTTGGAGTGCTTATCAAAAACTAAGTGATGAGCAAAAGAAGAAGTTAGCCCAAGCAGAGGTCAATAAGAAAAAGCCAACGGCTTTAAATGCGCCTACATTACAACAGCATCCGATTAAACAACAATCGATCTTAGCTCCGTCTCCAATAGTCAGTAGCGCTCCTGCTTCAGAATCTCCTGCATCGAACAGTAGCCCCGATAGCGGCTCAAACAATCCCTAGTCTGTGATAAGTCCCGCTGAATTAAACCTACTCCCCTCTCCCCAGTTTTGGCGACGGGTCTCTTGCATTCTGTATGAGCAATTGGTTTTATTGGGTGTCATCGCTCTCACCTTCCTGCTTCCTAATTTGGGATTAGGTATTCTGTTTGGCGTATCTCTGCCAAGCTGGCTTACCTTTCTTTATCTCTATGCCGTTCTAGGTATTTACTTTATTTGGTATTGGACTAAGTCGGGGCAGACACTAGCAATGCAAACATGGCGAGTGCGCATGATTGGTCCAGACGGCTACAACCTGACGCGTAAGCAAGCGATTTGGCGTTATTTTTTTGGATCTTTGTGGCTCGTGCCTTGCGTGATTTTGCAGTGGCTGTTCGATCTGCAAAGATGGCAAATTATTGAAATGCTATTTGCGGTGGCACTATTTTTATGGCCACTAAGTATTTACTTGGATCGCGTTAAACCTTTGCTACGTCAAAGTCTGCCAGACCGCTTTAGCGGAACGCGTTTAGTAGAGTTGCCTAAGAACTTAGTTACGCTAAATTAAGTCTCACGCAAACATTCCATTGCAGTAGCAGTTTGAATTCTTCTCTGAAAGCGATAACCCGCTAGCAGGCAAGCAGTTATCCCGAAGCCGATTCCCATCGCCAAAGACTGTGCAAATGCATTGAACTCAATCTCCAATACAAAACGGCCAAGCGCCCATGCTGCAATTCCGGCAGCGAGTCCAGCCAAAGTTCCTGCTAGCACTCCAATAATCAGCAGCTCAGCTGATGCAATCTTTCCTAGTAGATAGCGCGATGCACCTACGGCTTTTAACAAGGCCGCGCTCCTGAAGCGCTCATCTTGTGTTGCCGCTATCGCAGCCACTAAAACTAGAATTGCCGCCGCAATCGTGAAGGCGAACAAGAGCCCTAATACAGAAGACAGTCGATCTAGTACATCTTGTATTTGCTTTAGTGATGTCCCCACATCCACGATAGTAAGATTGGGGTAGGTCTGTGCAAGTTGATAATCCAGACCTTCAATTGCGGTGCCTTGGTAATACGAGGTAATCCAAGACTGGGGCATCTCTGCGAGCATTGCAGGCGGCATGATGACAAAGAAATTCACTTTCATCGAGCTCCAGTCCAACTTACGCAAAGAGGTAATGGGCGCAGTCACTTTTTCACCGGCAAGCTCAAAGGTTATTTGATCACCTAGCTTCAACTTCAAAGTCTTCGCTATTCCTACCTCTAAGGAAACTTGTGGCGTACTCCCTTCAAGCCATTTTCCGGAAGTAATCCGATTACCCTCAGGTAGCCGCTCTGTGTATGAAAGATTAAATTCTCGATCAACCAAGCGGCGTGCATTTTCATCCATGTAATCGTTGGGTCCAATCGACTTTCCATTCACTTCAACTAAGCGTGCGCGAACCATGGGGCTAAAGCTCGGCTTTGCTACTCCCGCATCCAGTAGTGAGCGAGTAATGCTAGGCTTTTGATCTTCCTGCACATTAATCATGAAGCGATTAGGTGCATCGACTGGGATATTGCCCTGCCAAGTAGCCAATAGATCTTGTCGGAGCAAGAGGATGAGTAATAAGGCCATCAAGGCAATACCTAGCGCCGTAATTTGCATGACTGCAAACCCAGAGCGACGCGCTTGTACTGTAAGCGCAAAGCGTAAGGCAAAGCTTTGACTACTCCACTTTGTAAATACGATGTTAAGCAAGCTTAGGCACGACCAAGAAACTAAGGCAAAGACCACAATAGCTGAGCCAAAGCTTGCGGCAACCCAAGAGGCCAGCTTCCAATCTTGAGCTGCAAGCGCAATTAAGACAAGGCAAGTAGTCAATCCAAAGAGTGCGACCCACAACACCTTAATGTTTACCGATCCCAACTCTTTACGAATCAGTCGCACTGGTGAAATCATGACTAAACTAAATAAGGGCGGACCAGCAAAACCGATTAGCAGGCAAGAGGAAAATAAAATACTCCAGACTAAAGGCCAGAGTGAGAGCGCGGGTAGATTGGCAACTAGCAAATTACCCAAAATCCCAATCAATACCTCTTGAACGCCATAAGCGATTGTGGCGCCCATCACAGCGGCAGATATACACAGAGCGCCTAATATCTTGACTTGGTTTACTAGGATGGTCTTTTGGCTTGCGCCCAGGCATTTCATAACAGCGCAAACATCAGCCTGCTTTAAAACATAACGGCGTGCTGATAAGGCAATCGCTACCGCAGCCACCATGGCTGTGAGTAAGGCAACCAGAGATAAGAAGCGCTCTGCCCGCTCGAGAGTTTTACGCATGACAGGCTGAGCATTCTCCAAAGTCTCAATCCGCAATCCCCTGAGCCCGTCGGATTTAATCGATTGCGTAGCCCATTGCTCATAGTCAGAGATCGCAGAATCATTCCCGGCTAAAAGTAGTCGATAGGTCACGCGACTGCCCAGACCAATCAGGCCGGTAGCTTGTAAATCGTCCAGCGACATCATGACGCGTGGCGCGAAGTTCATAAAGCCAGCACCCCGATCTAGCTCACGCTCTAAAATACCGCTAATGAGAAATGTCTTATCACCCAAAAGCATCGGATCACCGACTTTTGCCTTGAGTACACTAAGCATTGCCGGATCCACCCAGACTGAACCTGCTGGTGGAGTCGCGCTGACTGATGAAGGGGATACCTGCAAGCTACCGCGCAAGGGGTAGGCAGAACTTACAGATTTAAGGGAAGCCAGCTTACTTTGTGACCCAACCGTAGCCATACTCGGAAAGACAATCGTTTGAGCAAAGCTCAGTTGCCGCACCTTGGCTTCCTGAATAAAGCGCTCGGGCAGCGGCTGATCAGAAACGAGTAATAGATCCGCAGCAAGCAGCTGGCGCGCATCGTACTGAAAGGCCCGCTGCATTCGGTCGGCTAAGAAGCTGACGCTCGATAAGGCAGCTACCGAGAGCGTCAGCGCGACCAATAGTGCCAATAACTCACTAGATCGCAGGTCTCGCTGAATAGCCCTTAGAAAGCTGCTTAACATTGCTTTAAATCGCCTGAATCTGACCGCCATCCACACGAATCACTGACCCAGTAATGTAGGAGGCATTTTTACTGGCCAGAAACGCCGCAGCATCTCCATACTCTTGTGGATCACCATAACGCCCCATCGGAATTTGTCTCAAGCTAGCTTGAACAACGGAGTCGTAGCTCACATTTTCACGTTGAGCACGTGCTTCATCTAATTGACGCAAGCGATCGGTTGCCACACGGCCTGGCATGATCACATTCACAGTAATACCATCGGCTGCCACTTCTGCCGCTAAGGTTTTAGACCAGGCCAGCAATGCAGCACGCAAGGTGTTGGAGATCGCAAGATTTTTAATCGGGGCAATGGCACCTGAAGTGGTACTCGTAATAATGCGACCCCATTTACGTTGACGCATTCCTGGTAGAACTCGGTCAGTGATACTGATGAGTGATAGCACCATGTCGTTAAAACTCTTTTGCCACAAAGCGGGATCTTGTCCTGCCGCTAATGTTGGAGGAGGTCCGCCGGTATTGTTTACCAGGATATCAATCGGACCTAATTCCTTTTCTACCTTACTCACCAAGTTGTCAATCAAAGATGCATCAGACAGATCCCAGCTCAGAGCTAAAGCTGTTCCACCGGCAGCTTCAATCAATTCAACTGATTTTTTTAATCCCTCGGGATTGCGGCCAGTCACCGCCACTTTGACGCCTTCACGCGCCAAGGAAACGGCCATCGCCTGTCCTAAACCTCGGCTAGATGCCAAAACTAGTGCAACCTTACCTTTGAGTCCTAAATCCATGTCTTCTCCAATATTGTTATATGTACTGTCATTCTAGAATGCCTACTGCCCAAGAGGTGGAGGCAGATTGCCAGCGTACTTATAAAGTACCACCTCATACTCTTTCAAAATTTGTGCCAAGGCTTCCTGCTGGCCCTGCACCAATGCCTGAGGAGAGCTGTCTTTAAGTGCAACTCTCTTGGAATAGCGGTTTTTACCAATCACTGGATTGCGCTTTTGGGGATCAGTTGCAGTAAGGAAAAATTCAATCGTTACAATAGCCTCGGGACGAACCCGATAATCACCATAGAACTCTTCTATGGATATCTGCAAGATGTAGTACGGAAAGAAGCTATTATTTTGCTGTTTCCGAACATCACTCCACACTCCAGCCAAGGAATAGACATTGACTGCACCACTCAAGCTAACTTGAGCGTGGCTTGCATCGACTTGCGACCAAACCGCCACTGGAGAGATTAAATTTGAAGAATTGGGGTCCGAAATGCTCATAGGCAAACTATAAGGGATCTATATGAGACCACTATGAAATGCCCAAAAAAGAAAAAGGGCCCAGTTTTTCAACTAGGCCCTGTAAGGGTTGGTGCGGCTGGCAGGAATTGAACCCACGACCCCTTGGTTCGTAGCCAAGTACTCTATCCAGCTGAGCTACAGCCGCAACAGCCATAATTATGCCATGGAAGAGAAGAACTACATCACACCCGCTGGTCACGAGCGCATCAAAAGAGAGCTTTTACAGCTCTTAAACTTCGATCGACCAGAGGTTGTCAAGGTTGTTCACTGGGCCGCCTCCAACGGTGACCGCTCCGAGAATGGTGACTATATTTATGGAAAAAAGCGACTTCGGGAGATAGATCGCCGGATTCGCTTCCTGAATCAGCGCCTTGAATTTGCTGTCGTGGTCGATAACCAGGCCAGAAAATCGGGTGAAGCCGATGCCGAGCAGATCTTTTTTGGGGCTACCGTGACTTATGAGAACTTAGAAGGCGTCGATGCTGGCAAAAAGACGAGCATCACGATTGTGGGCGTCGATGAGGTTGATTTAGATCTGGGTCACGTCAGCTGGGTATCACCTATAGCCAAAGCCTTAATCAAGTCGCGCCTGGGTGATTGCGTCAAAATTCAGACGCCAACCGGCCCAACTGAGATTGAAATCCTAGATGTTCAATACCAGTAATTGGGATCTATAGGGGTTTAGCTAACCCGAACGCGAGTCACGCGCATCACATCATGGTTTGCACGCAAACTACGCATGACCTTAGCGAGATGTAAGCGGTCTGATACCTGAATGGTGAAACGAATGGTGACAGCGTCTTCTTTATAGCGATCATCCATCGATACATTCATGATGTTGGAATCTGCAGCAGTCACACTACTTGCCACTCTAGCTAATACGCCTTTGCCTTGGCAGGTATCAATCGCTAGGTCAACCTCAAACTCCCGATTGACCTCTTTACCCCACTCGACCTCTACCCACTTATCACTATCTTTAGAGAGCATTCTGAGGGCTACTTGGCAGTCATTAGTATGCACCTGCAAACCCTCGCCTTTGCCAAGATAGCCAATAATGTTGTCTCCAGGAATTGGGTGACAACAAGTTTGAAAATGAATCGAGTTTCCTTCGCGACCATCAACCAAGATGGCTTGCCGCTGATGATGGTGTGAGGCAATTTCTTGTTGGGGAGAGACCCAGTCTGCCGCGCCCAAGCGCATTTGGTCAGAGCCACCCTCATCATCAATCAAAATATTTAAGCGAATTGCCAGCTCTTGAGAAGATCTGCGGCCAAGGGCAATATTGACACAAGCTTCTTCACGTGTTTTATCGCCAGTCCAATGCAATAACTTTTCCCAGAGCTCTGGTGATAGCAGTCCAGCATCAACTCCCTGTTGACGTAATGCGCCAGCCAAAAGACGTTCACCTAACTGTAAAGACTCAGCATAGTGCTTGGTCTTCAGTGAATGGCGAATCGAGGCACGGGCTTTACCTGTCCTCACAAATGCTAACCAACCTGGATTGGGTTGAGAGTTTGCAGATGTCACTACCTCGACAATATCGCTGTTCTTTAGCTCGCTACGCAGAGGTAACTGCATGCCGTTAATCTTAACTGCTACGCAAGTATTGCCTACATCGCTATGGATGGAGTAAGCAAAATCAAGAGCGGTAGCGCCACGTGGTAAAGCCCTAATCTGTCCTTTCGGCGTAAAGACGTAAACCGCATCTGGAAACAAATCGATTTTGACGTGCTCTAAGAATTCTTGAGAATCCCCGCTGCTATCCTGAATATCAATTAAGGATTGCAGCCATTGGTGTGCACGGTTTTGCACCTCACTCATGTCCGGACCGCCATCTTTGTATGCCCAGTGCGCAGCAACGCCTGCTTCAGCAACTGCATGCATATCGCCAGTACGTATCTGAAACTCTACCGGCACCCCTGATGGTCCCAGTAGCGTCGTATGTAAAGACTGATAACCATTGAGCTTAGGAATAGCAATGTAATCCTTAAACTTTCCAGGCATGGGTTTGTACAGTGCGTGCAAAATGCCGAGCGCACGATAGCACTCATCAATTGAATGGACCGTCACTCTAAATGCATAAACATCAAGCACCTGAGAAAAGCTCAAATGCTTACTGCGCATTTTGTGGTAAATACTAAAAAGCGTTTTTTCTCGACCTTGTAAATCAACCTCGAGATTGACTTTTGCAAAGGCCGTCCGAGCATTCTGCAAAATCTTTTCTACCATCTCTTTACGGTTACCACGCGCCCGCTTCACTGCATCTTCAATTACCCTGAAGCGCATGGGCATGGAGTAGCGGAAACTCAAGTCCTGTAAGTCGCGGTAAATAACGTTCAGCCCTAGGCGGTGGGCAATCGGAGCGTAGATCTCAATTGTTTCAGCTGCTACCCGGCGACGCTTCTCCATTGGGACAGCATCGAGCGTACGCATATTGTGCGTACGATCGGCGAGCTTGACCAAAATCACCCGGACATCGCGCGCCATAGCCATAAACATCTTACGGAAGCTTTCGGCTTGCGCCTCTGCATGACTTTGGAACTCCAACTTATCGAGCTTAGTCAAGCCCTCTACGAGCTCTGCCACCTTGCTGCCAAACTTACCCACTAGGTCTGCTTGAGTACAACCCGTATCCTCAATCACATCATGCATTAAAGCTGCCATGATGGATGACGCGTCTAAGCGCCAGGTAGCGCACAGCTCAGCAACTGCTACCGGATGAGTAATGTAAGGTTCACCGCTATGGCGATACTGACCTAGGTGAGCCGCATCAGCAAAATGAAAGGCTTGTTTAATGAGAGCAACTTCATCAGGCTTGAGATAGCCCAATTTAGAAATCAGCCCATCAATCGAAACAACTTGGTGCTTTAGCGGTAATGCAGGCGCAGAGGTTGGGCCAAATAGATGTCGACTCGATTGAGCCAACAAAGTTGCGATGATGGAAGACTTATCACCACTAGCGATCTCTTTAGGCGAGATCTGACCTTTGAGTTCCGATGTGTTTGGGTCGCCTAAGGGGAGCTCCACAACGGAACCCCTAAATTACAAAGGTACTTTGGTCAACATGTCACGGTCGGTTACACCAGCAGCAACTTCACGTAATGCAACTACAGTTGCTTTATCTCTGGACTCAACACGTGGGGAGTGACCTTGAACTAATTGACGTGCGCGATAAGTCGCGGCCAATACCAGCTCAAAACGATTAGGGATAGTTTTTAGACAATCTTCTACGGTAATACGGGCCATGCTGGACTCACTTAAATTTAGCTTTGATACCCATAGGATAACTGATTAGACACCGAGGCGCTTTAAAAGCGCAGGGTTACGAGCCATAATCGGCCCTGAGCGCAATCGGCTGGCTGCGACCACCTGTCGTAAATCAATCAATGCCCGCTCAAAATCATCGTTGATCACAATGAAATCGGCTTCGTGAGCATGCTGGAGCTCTAAATGCGCAGCAGCCAATCTCTTCTGAATAGTGGCTTCATCATCCTGACCCCGTTTGCGCAAGCGCTCTTCTAGGGCTTCAAATGAAGGTGGGAAGATAAAGATCCACTGCACTTCAGGAATAATTTGACGAATCTGCTGCGCGCCCTGCCAATCGATTTCTAACATGACATCGCGCCCGGTTTTCATCTGCGCCTCAATCCAGGCTTTGGATGTACCGTAAAAATTGCCGTGTACCTCAGCATGCTCCAAAAAATTGCCTTGGTCACGCTCGGCGATAAATGCATCTCTCTTAATAAAGCGATAGTCCTTGCCATCTATCTCACCCGGTCTTGGCGCGCGCGTTGTTGTTGAGAGTGACAACTTAAGGGCTGCATCCTCTTGTAACAAGGCATTCACTAAAGAAGATTTGCCGGCTCCTGATGGAGCGACGATCATCAGCATGCTGCCTTGGTAGGCAGGAGTTAAATTTGCTTTAGGTTTAGGGCTTGCCATAATAATTTGTAGAAATAATGCTTACTCTAAATTTTGCACTTGTTCACGCATTTGCTCAATCAAAAGCTTGAGCTCTAAAGCGGCTTGCGTACATTCTTCTGAAACCGATTTGGAGCTCAGGGTATTGGCTTCACGATTGAGTTCCTGCATGAGGAAATCTAAACGCTTACCTACCGGGCCCTTGCCTGCTAGGGCGGAATCGACTACTTGAAGATGGGTCTTTAAGCGCGCAAACTCTTCTGCCACATCGATACGCACGGCATACAGTACAACCTCTTGACGGATACGCTCCATCAACTCGGTGCCAGACCCACTAATTTTGCCTTGCTCTTGAGCAGCTAATGCTTCTGCCAAGCGCTCGGTAAGCTTCTCTTGATACTGGGTGACATAGACTGGAACCTTTGGTTCGATCGCTTTAACAATCTCACGCATCTTGCTGGTGATAGTAGTTAGGACCGTTACCAAGGCTTTGCCTTCGGCATGGCGACTATCCATTAGAGCAGCTAAGGCAGCGCGGCCGGCTTCCACAGTAGCGGCAATCCAACCCTCTTCTTCACCTCTCGGCTCAGAAACAATTCCGGGCCAGCGCAAAATATCGGCGATACGCAAGGTTTCTGCATTCGGAAAAGCAACTTGAGCATGCTCCTGAAGGGTATAGAGAGCGTCTAGGCGATCCTTATTTAAGGCGCCCAAAGCATGGGGATTGGCTTTGACCGCTCCAGCAGCACCCGAATTAACCCGCCATGCTGCCCGAAACTCGACCTTGCCCCGAGAAAGGCATTGTGTAGCCAATTCTCGTAAGGCAGGCTCAGCCCCGCGACACTCGTCCGGAAGACGAAAGCCCAAATCCAGAAAGCGGCTGTTGACAGCCCGACATTCCACTTGCAGATCAGCAACTACGCCAGCTCCTAGGGAGACTTGGCGAGAAGCGCTGCCATAACCAGTCATGCTCGATATCATAGGGACATTGTAGATCTTTAGGAACACGCACCATGACTCAGCACAACATCACCCGTCCTAGTGGCCGCACCCCTACGCAATTGCGCCCTGTGACCATCAGCCGTGCCTTTACCAAGCATGCTGAAGGCTCTGTTCTGATTGCGTTTGGCGATACAAAGGTACTCTGTACGGCCAGCGTACTAGAAAAGGTGCCTCCCCATAAAAAAGGTTCTGGAGAAGGTTGGGTTACCGCTGAATACGGCATGCTCCCGCGCTCTACTCATGCCCGTAGTGACCGTGAAGCAGCTCGCGGCAAACAGTCTGGTCGTACACAAGAGATTCAGCGTTTGATCGGCCGTGCGATGCGTAGCGTCTTTGATCTAAAAGTATTGGGCGAGCGAACAATCCATTTAGATTGCGATGTCTTACAAGCAGACGGTGGAACACGAACTGCATCGATTACCGGTGCTTATGTTGCAGCACGTGATGCGATCAACACCCTTCTGGAAAGTGGCGCCCTTAAAGCAGACCCGATCATCGACAGCGTTGCAGCGATTTCTGTAGGCATCTACCAAGGCGTACCCGTACTCGATTTAGATTACCCAGAAGACTCTTCTTGTGACACCGATATGAATGTCGTTATGACCGGTAAAGGCGGCATGATTGAAGTGCAAGGCACTGCTGAAGGTCCCGCCTTCTCCCGCACTGAATTAAATGCTTTGTTAGATCTGGCCGAAGAAGGTATCCGTGATTTAACTCAGTTACAAAAAGAAGCCTTCAAATAAAAGATCAAAGGTAGATGGTGCAAAAGCTCGTTCTCGCCTCTAACAATACCGACAAGGTTCGTGAATTTCAGGAGCTCTTGGCGCCGTTTCACTTTCAGGTCATCCCTCAGGGTGAGTTGGGCATTCCGTCAGCAGAAGAGCCACACCATACGTTTATTGAGAATGCCCTTGCTAAGGCGCGTCATGCCAGCGCTGTGAGCAGCTTACCTGCACTTGCCGATGACTCCGGCATTTGTGCCCATGCATTGGATGGAGCGCCTGGAGTGTACTCAGCGCGTTACGCAGGCCTTGATAGCGACAATATTGCCAACAATCAAAAGCTGATTGCAGCATTGCAGAACAAAGCTGATCGTGGAGCGCACTATGTTTGCGCCCTAGTGATGGTCAATAGCGCTAATGATCCAGAACCACTGATTGTGCAAGCCCGCTGGTATGGGCAAATCATTGATGATGCTCAGGGTGATCATGGTTTTGGTTATGACCCCTACTTTTTTATACCAGAGCTGGGCAAGACCGTCGCCCAATTAGAGCCCTCTGAGAAAAACCAGATCAGTCATCGTGGCCAAGCCTTGCGTGAACTCATTACTCAACTCCAAATTCGTGCTCAATACGCTTAATTCTGTTTCGGCTACGCAGCCAAAACTCATTGCCCTGCCTCCGCTGTCTTTGTATATTCACTTTCCGTGGTGTGAAAAGAAATGTCCTTACTGCGATTTCAACTCGCATCAAATTAAGGATGGCAAGCAAGGTTTTGATGAAGCGCGTTATATCAAGGCACTCATTGCCGATCTAGAGACAGAGTTACCTCGCGTATGGGGGCGTCAAGTACACAGCATCTTTATTGGTGGCGGTACTCCCAGCTTGTTATCTGCCAATGGCATGAATGAACTCCTTTCAGCCGTTCGGGCACGGGTGAACTTAGAGCCCGACTGTGAGATCACTATGGAAGCCAATCCCGGATCCGTTGAGACTGAGAAGTTTGCCGGCTTTGCTAAGGCAGGAATCAATCGCGTCTCTTTAGGTATTCAGAGTTTTCAGGATGCACATCTCAAAGCTTTGGGACGCATTCATAATAGTGAAGAAGCCAAGCGAGCAATTACAATTGCTCTGCAACACTTCAAATCAGTCAATCTCGATCTCATGTTTGGCTTACCCACTCAAACTTTAGAAGCCGCAAGATCGGATATTGAAACTGCTCTCTCATTTCAGACTCCACACCTGTCTTTCTACAACCTCACTCTAGAACCTAATACCTACTTTGCGAGCTTTCCCCCAAAGCTTCCCAGTGAAGAAGAGATTGATGCAATCTTTGAGCAGAACCTAAACCTGCTTGAGATAGCAGGCTATCGACGTTACGAGGTATCTGCGTACGCCAAAAAAGATCAGGAGTGCAAACACAATCTCAATTACTGGCGCTTTGGTGATTACATCGGAATAGGTGCAGGCGCACATGGAAAGATTTCCTTCCCTGACAAAATTACGCGACAGGTACGAGAACGTCATCCAGAAACCTATATGCAGGCGATGGAGACTAAAGGCAATGCCTTGATCGAGGCGAAAGAAATTCCGGCGAAAGATCTCCCATTTGAATTCATGCTCAATACCTTGCGGTTGACTAATGGTGTGGATACCGTCACCTTTAGCGAGCGCACTGGCTTGCCACTCAATGTAGTGTCAAAAGGATTGGATGAGGCGACTAAAAAAGGTTTGTTAGATTCAAACCCTAACAAGCTCAAAGCAACGGAACAAGGATTGCGCTATCTGAATAACTTACAAGAAATATTCTTGTAAATCTCTAGTAAGCATAAGATCTGGACTTATTTTCCAGACCAGCTTGGTGGCTTGCCATCCAGAAATGAAGCAACGCCATTCCTAAAGTCATCGCTGCCATAGCACTCTCGAATTAAATCATGGCAATCGGGTAAATTATTTTTGATGATTCTTGCAAGGGTTTGTTTACTAGATTTTTGAGTGATGGGCGCCAAACTCATTAAGCGTTCAGCCAGATGATTTGCTTCATACTCGAGCGCTTCAGCTGGATAAGTGCCCAAGAGGTAGCCCTGTTCAAGTAGCTCAGGTGCAGTCACCAACTCCGCCAGTAACAACATACGCTTAACGACATTGACACCCAAGTGTGCAACAAGCCAAGCGACGTTGCCAGCAGATAAACAATTACCCAGTGTTTTGGCAATCGGTACTCCGAAGCGCGCATCAGGGGTAGAGATTCTGAAATCGCAACAACTAGCAATTGCAAGACCTCCGCCAACCGCCATACCATCAATGACAGCAATCGATGGAATAGGTAACATTGCTAAAGGTGCAAGGTAGGCATCAATACCCTCCTCGTATCGAATACCATCTTCACCAGAACTAAATCCCGAGAACTGGGCGATATCACTACCAGAGACAAAGGATTTACCGCCAGCGCCTCGAAGAATAGCAACCCTAGCCGAAGAACTCTTAGATAAATCCTCGCAAATCGATTTCAGGCTTTGATACATTCCCACTGTCATTGCATTACGAGCAGCAACATGGTCAAAAGTAATATAGGCAATCTTATTGCGTAGCTCTAAGCGAACTTCGGCAATACGATCTGGGGTGGAGTCTATGGCTGTTGTCATGAAATGAAAAACCCTCCCTCATATAAGAGAGAGGATTAATGAATACTATAGCCCAATTAGATAACTTGGTTGAATTATTCAGCCTTGATATTCAAGCTCTTCACCAAGCGCTGATACTTCGCCAACTCACCTGCCAGGAACAAATTAAAGGCTGCTGGTGTTGCTGGGCCCTCTGCTTGTAAGCCTTGAGCATCCAATGTTTTCTTAATCTCTGGATCATTGGTAGCTACTTTTACAGCCTGATCAATTTTGTTCACGACTGCAGGATCCATGCCTTTTGGCCCCATTACGGAATACCAATTGGTCACATCAAACCCAACAATACCCACTTCATTAAATGTAGGAACGTTAGGCAATAATGCCAAGCGCTTGGGCGTAGAGATTGCTAAAGCTTTTAAATTGCCTTGACGAATCTGCTGCAAGTTTGGTGGCAAGGTGTCAAAGTTCATTGTGATTTGACCACCCAATAAATCCACAATCGCTTGACCGCTGCCTTTGTAAGGTACGTGATTCATTTCTACACCAGCAATCTTTGAGAACAGGGCACCTGCTAAATGCTGGGTGCTACCGATACCAGAGGAGCCATAAGTCATCTGACCTGGATTTTGCTTCGCCAAGGAAATTAATTGCGCCACCGAGTTTACTGGCAGAGAAGACTTCACTACCAACACGTTTGGTACGTAACCTAAATAATTAATTGGCGTGAAGTCAGTCGCCGGGTTGTATGGCACGTTCTTGAGCACAAATGGAGAAATCGCATTGGAGTTCGAGTGGCCCATGAGTAAGGTATACCCATCTGGATTCGATTTAGCAACGAGATCTGCACCAATCGTTCCGGCCGCACCCGATTTATTTTCAATAATGACGCTTTGGCCTAAGATCTCGCCCATCTTGGGAGCAATGGCACGAGCCACAATATCCGTGCCGCCACCAGGAGCGAAGCCTACAATGAGGCGAATGGGTTTTGTTGGAAAAGCCTGTTGAGCATTAGCAATCAATGGCAAAGTACTGCAGATAGTTAGCGCCAAGAAAGCGAATCTGCGCAAAAGTCGTTTCGGGGATTGATTGATCATATGGTCTCCATTTTTTGTTTTATATTCAGTGCTGTAAATGAACTTTGCAATATAAACATATAAAAACTATTGAGACAATGATGAAAACACCTACCAGCAAGCTTTTGCCCCTAGTTGGAGTTCGAGTTCTTGACGTAAGTCAAGTTATGGCCGGCCCCTACTGCTGCATGTTGCTTGCTGACTTGGGTGCCGATGTCATCAAAATTGAGCCGCCTGGTACCGGAGATCAAACTCGGGGAGCAATGGGATTCAAGATGAAAGGCTCAGATAGTATGGGCTTTCTGAATATGAATCGTAACAAGCGTAGCGTAACGCTCAATCTCAAAACAGAAGCCGGGAAAAAAGTATTTTTTGAGCTCGTAAAGACTGCCGATATTTTGGTTGAGAACTATCGTCCCGGCGTGATGAAAAAACTGGGTATCGATTACCCCTCTCTGAAAGATCTCAATCCAGGATTAGTTTATGCCAGCATCTCTGGATTCGGGCAAAGCGGGCCATGGGCGGATCGTCCCGGCTTCGACCTGATGGCACAAGCCATGTCTGGCGTGATGAGCGTGACAGGTTATCCAGATGGCCCTCCTGTAAAGGCTGGCGTTCCAGTAGCGGATATTGGTTGCGCCCTTTTTGCAGTCTATGGAATTTTGTCAGCCTATATTGGTAAGACTAAGTCGGGTGAAGGTCAATTTATTGATGCTTCCCTATTTGATTCTGCTTTGGCATTTTCCATCTGGGATACAGCGCAATACTGGGGCACCGGTGTTGAGCCTTACAAATTAGGCACAGCTAATCACATGAGCGCGCCTTATCAGGCTATGAAAGCCGCTGATGGTTATTTTGTGATGGGAGCCACCAATCAAAAACTCTGGAAACTCCTCTGCGACAAGATTGATCGCCCAGAATTATTTGAAGACCCACTTTTTAGAACCAATCCACTGCGTCTAGCCAATCGTTTGATACTCGCTGCTGAGCTAGAAAAAACCTTTATTAATAAAACTAGTGAAGAATGGGTGGATCTCTTACTAGCGGCAGGCATTCCGGCTGGACCGATCAATACCTACCCACAAGCATTTGATAGTGAGCATGGGCAGCATCGCCAGATGCGTATGGAGATTGATCACCCAATTGAAGGTAAGATTTCCAATATTGGCTTTGCAGTCAAGATGATGGGTACTCCGCAACAAGTGACTCGTCATCCTCCTCTACTCGGTGAGCACACCGATGAAGTGCTCAAGGAATTGGGTATTACAGGGCAAGAGCTCAAAGCGCTGGAAGATGGTGGCGCTTTCGCAGCATGAATCATTGACTGCTTATTAAAAAAGAAATGGGCTCCTAGGGGCCCATTTTTCTAATGCCTGTCTGCTATTTTGCCTTCCTTAAGCACCATCTGAATTTGCAATTGGAGGAGCCTCAAACGGATCCTTGCTTGGTTTAGCTGGAGGCACTTTTTTAGCTTTCGTGCCAGGCATCAACTCAAAATCTGGAGTGAAGGTAGTCATGGTGCTGCGTAATTGCTCAAATGCTTTGCGATCGCCCTCAAACTTGGCCTTGCCTTCTGCTTGAAGTTTTTCAAAGGTGGTTTGTCCGCCCATGACTTTTTCTAAGTCGCTGCGATTGACGGTAATAGTCAGGTTTGGTTTTTTATCTTGGTAACCCTTGATGTTACTTAGCGCAGAGTTACTCATCTCCACAACAAACTTTTCGCCATTGTCTGGTGTACTCAAGTTGATAGTAAATCTCATACCGGCAGCTTTTTTACTATCCATGCTGATGGCCAAGGCATTCAACCAAAGTTCTGTAGTCATCGCTTTGATCATGTCAGGACCATTGGTCTTTGGTGATGCCCCAGAAGGCATGCCATGACGTAATTCATAAGCGGCGCCCAAGAAACTATTACGCACACTTGGGCTTTCTTTTTGATAACCAATTTGTTCAAAAATATCTGCTAGCAAATCTTTTGCGGCTGTGTTGTTTGGCTCGGCATAAACTAACTTGTTCACAATTTCCATTGCTTCACGGTATTTACCCTGCTTATAGAGCTGCTTGCCCTTTGCCATGATCTTGCCCGAACCGCCCATCATCTCTACGTAGAGTGGCGCAGAATCTTTTGGTGATAAAGGAATCAAGGTGGCAGGATTGGCATCCCAGTAACCTAGGTAACGATTAATAACAGCGCGACTGTTGTGCTCCTCTGAGCCGTGGTAGCTGTGAGCAGCCCATTGAGACTTCAGGCTATCAGGTTGTTTGTAGACGTTATGAACTTCATTAATCGTCACACCATTGTTCGCCAAATGCAGGACCTCATTGTTCAGGTGTGCATAGCTATCACGCTGTGTGCGCATCACTTCTTGCACGCGATCATTGCCCCAACGCGGCCAGGAGTGTGAGGCAAACATCACTTGCGCCTCAGTGCCATAACGATATAAGGCGTTGTTGATGTTCTTAGACCATGCCAAGGCATCACGCACTAATGCGCCGCGTAAAGTGTAGATGTTATGAATAGTTCCCGTAATATTTTCAGCAGCCCAGAATGCTTTCATCTGCGGGAAGTAGGTATTCATCTCCGCCGGCGCTTCTGTGCCTGGTGTGTTCTGAAACTCCATCTCCACACCATCTACCGTCATTTTTTCAAATGGCTCATTGATGAGAATGGTTGGCTCAATTAGGCCCAGGTTACCGGCCGCAGTATTTTTACCAATCGATTGGTCAACGTGACCAAATGGGCTGCGTGGTAATAAAACACCATATTGGAAATACAAACGGCGCGTCATGGCATTACCCGCATAGACGTTCTCTGCTACGGCATGGTCCATGAAACCAGCTGGGGCAATAATCTTTACCTTACCACTCTTCACATCTGCTTCATCCACTACGCCACGCACACCACCAAAGTGGTCAGCATGCGAATGGGAATAGACCACCGCCACTACTGGGCGCATACCTAACTTCTCATTAACCAATTCCAAAGCTGCTCTAGCAGTTTCTTTTGAGGTCAATGGGTCAAAGATAATCCAACCCGTATTTGTTTTGACAAAGCTAATGTTGGAAAGATCGAAGCCGCGCACTTGATAAATCTTTCCTGGCACGACTTCATAGAGGCCGTAGCCCATATTAAGAATCGCTTGGCGCTGCAATGATGGGTGAACGCTATCAAAGTCTTTACCTTGCAAGAGGAAGTCGTAACTACCCATATCCCAGGCAACGTTTCCGGCATCCGCCATGATGGTTTTATAAGTAGGGGCTGCAATGAAACCCCTCTTGGACTCTTCAAAGTCGCGTTTATCTTCAAATGGCAGAGTTTTACGCAAGCCATTTTGTAGATCAACCGTAAATGTGGACGGCACCTTACCCTTGGAGTCAAAGTGCTTGCCCTGCATTGCGCCTGGGTCAGCAACTACACCGCCACCGCCTGCGGCAATAGCGGGATGACCAGAAATGAGAGTAATGGAGAGGACAATTAGGGAGAGTTTGGTTTTCATGAAAGCCTTGAAGTAATACAAGTATTAGTAAAAAAGATATCTCACGAATGTAAAGATTGCTATAGCCGTAGGCAATTAGCTATAGGGCTAATACCTGCCACCGAAAGAGGATCAGGCCAGACAGCCAAGTAAACAAACCTACTGAGTGAGACTAGGCAATCTACCGCTCAAGATCAGGTAGAAAAAGTAAAGTGCACCCAAAAAGATCAAGGCGCCAATTAAATACTGTGGATAGATTATTCCCTGCTCTCGCATGCCCTGTTTTTTGCCACTCACCATGGATCTGACGAGATTCTGTTTCTCGATCAAGCTCATGCCAATGGCAGCAATAATATGGACAATGACTAAGCTAAGAGCCAAGCTGGCAAGCACTTCATGAGCCTCAGATACGAAGTTACCCAAAAACTCTTTAACCGATAGATAGCCAGTGAAGCCAATCAACAGCATGAGTAACATCAGCGCGAACATGACTAAACCACCCGCTGGATTGTGACCAACATCATGATGAGGATGGTCACGTAACATGGCCATAAAGTGCCCAATGACTTCCCGAGGACTTTTGAGAAATTGACTAAATCTGGCGTAACGAGTGCCAATTAAGCCCCATACCAATCGGATGAGCACTAGCAGGCATGCGGTATACCCAAATGCATAGTGAATCAGCGCCCAGCGCTCACTTTCTGAGCTAGAACTCCCGCGCACTCGCCAAAAAACCAAAAGTTTAGCTCTCGAACCATCAGAGCACTCATTCTTGTTTATTGTCAATGAATGAGTCCATACCCTCCACACTCAATACGCCACCCAAGGCCTGAAGTACTCTGAGAATATTTTCCAATCTGAGAGTGGATTTGCCAGCCTCTAGCTCAACAACGAACCTCACGCCCACATTGGCAGCCAGTGCCAGTTGGGGTTGAGTTAGTTTCAGGCGCCTGCGTGTCTCACGCACCAAACGACCCAGATCTAGAGAGTTTTGAATTTGTGTGCTCATAAATATTTCCTGATCGGGAAATTTTACTGTAATTTGCCTGCTTTTTCAACATAATTTCCTGATCGGGAAATTTTTCAACGGAAATATTCAACATAAACCTGCTATGGGACTCTGATCGAGTATCAGCAGGTTGAGCAGTCAAACTAAGGGGATCAAAATAACAAAGAGTCTCTTAGTTAGGGGCTCTGATGTTGTACATGGCGGAAGAGGTGAGATTCGAACTCACGGAGGACTTTCATCCTCGCCAGTTTTCAAGACTGGTGCATTCAACCGCTCTGCCACTCTTCCTATGGGAATTGAGCTTGGATTATAGAGAACTTTTGATTTGCGCCTCCAAATGCTGGGCAATTGCTAAACAAGAGGTAAGGCCCGGGGACTCAAAGCCATACAGATTGAATAATCCGTTTAGTTGATGCTGCTGGGGGCCTTCAAAGTAAAAGTCTCCTGCCGAGGCGTTTGGCGGGACGATTTTGGCTCTGACGCCCGAGTAATCTGCTTGTAAAGAGCCATCTTTAAGGTCGGGCCAATATTTTCTGACGGCTGCATAAAAGCTATCTCCCCGTCCTTGATCCACTGTGTAGTTAATCTGGCTTTCTTCATCGATATCAAGCCATTCTACGTCTGGACCAAACTTCGCCTGACCACCCATATCGAGAGTGAGATGAACGCCTAAGCCGCCAGGCTCAGGTATTGGATATATCAAATGACTGAACGGAGATTTACCGGATAAAGAGAAGTAATTACCTTTTGCGAAGTAGGCTTTGGGTATTCGGTCTTTCGAGAGGCCTTCAATTTTTTGAGCTAGTGCTGGGGCACTGAGCCCCGCACAATTAATCAATAATTTAGTCTGAATGGTCATGCCATCTGCTCCGCCAATCGTGAGCTCAAAGCCACCTTGGGCATCATTGCCGATCGGCTTAGCGCTAAGTAAGGGAGATTGATAGGCGACCATGCCGCCCGCATCCTCAAACCCACCTAGCAATGACAGCATTAATCCGTGACTATCTACTACACCCGTTGAACTCGAGAGCACTGCCGCCTCACATTGCAACTGTGGCTCAAGCGCTTTCGCCTGCGCACCTGAAATCATCTTGATGTCGGGGACTTGATTGTTTTGGGCTTTGTACAAAATGGCTTGTAGATCATCTAGCTGACTAGCGTCTGCTGCAACGATTAACTTACCATAGGCTTGCGTGCTCACTTGATGACTACGGCAGTATTCATATAAGAGGCGATTACCTTCTACGCAGAGCTTAGCCTTTAGAGAATCCTTAGGGTAATAAATCCCCGCGTGAATCACTTCACTATTGCGCGCACTACTGATGGTTCCAAAAGAATCTTCACGCTCGAGCAAAATCGTTTCTCGACCCTGCAATGCCATCTCGCGAGCAACTGCTAAACCAACTACTCCAGCGCCTACTACAACGCAATCAACCTGCTCCATCCGCTATTCCTGACTTGATTTCAGATATGTCTCAATTTCGTAATGACTTTTGCCTAAGATAAAGCCTTGTTATTGATGAAATCGTAACATTTTCAGCGTTTTAAGGGGATTTTGATGTCCTTATTGATAAAATCTAGCTATGTCTGCGCAAGCCCAATTAGCCAACCAAAGTATTCACTCTGCCCTTGATGTGGTGCTCGATACCGCCTATCAAGGAATTGATACAGCTAGCTGGAAAACGCTCTTTGCTTCCGCTCGCCAAAGACATCTAGGGCAATTTATTGCAGATATGTTCGCTGGTAAACACATTAATAATAGTGAGGATCGGCCCGCCCTTCATTCTGCGCTGCGCAATTTAAGTAAAACACCAGTCCTGATCGATGGCAAAGATGTCATGCCCGCGGTTTCTGAAGTTTGGCATCGCATTGATGTACTGTGTAGTACATGGGTTGGCGTAACCGATGTCATTCATATCGGCATAGGTGGATCAGACTTTGGTCCTCGCTTAGCGATTGAAGCACTTGCCCATGTTCCCGGTATTGAAAGTCGCGGCATGCGCATGCATTTTTTGGCAAATATTGATACTGCTGAGTTAGCACGTATCTTGGCACGTGCTCAGCCTCATAGTACTCGCGTGATTGTGGTCTCAAAGTCATTCACGACACTTGAGACTTCTATGAATGCCAAGGCGGTTGTTGCCTGGCTTAAAGACAGCGGCTGCACAACCAGCCAAATTGCTCACTCCTTATATGCAGTCACTGCCAACATCCCTGCCGCTAAGGACTTTGGCGTAAGCCAAGGTAATATCTTTCCTTTTTGGGATTGGGTCGGTGGACGCTACTCTGTATGGTCGGCAGTAGGTCTACCAATTGCTTTGCAATATGGCTTTGAGACATTCAAACAGTTTTTAGCTGGCGCCGAAGCGATGGATTTGCATTTTAAAAATGCACTCCTCGAAGAAAATCTCCCTGTCATCATGGCGCTCTCTTTGCTCCACCAGCAAGAGAAACACAATATCAAAGCCTATTCAGCTATTCCATATGCTGATGCTTTAGATTGGTTTCCGAAGTGGTTGCAACAGCTCGATATGGAGAGTAATGGCAAGAGTGTGGATCGTGATGGCAAGCCAGTGAAGCATTCTTCACCGGTAGTGTTTGGTAGTGCAGGCAGTAATGCACAGCATTCTTACTTTCAACTCTTTCACCAGGGTACCGAAATCATTCCGATTGATTTCATTGCCGTGCGTGAACCGATGAGTGATCGACCTGAAGCTGTAGCGCATCACCGCATTCTGCTGTCTAATTGTTTGGCGCAATCGCAAGCGCTAGCCAATGGCAAGACTGCTGTAAATCCAAATGATATTTACCCAGGTAAGCGTCCAAGCAACCTCCTGTTGCTCCCCAAACTTAATGCGTTTTATCTTGGCGCCTTACTTGCTTTGTATGAAAATCGCACTGCGACTTTAGGTGCCTTGTGGAACATCAACAGCTTTGATCAACCTGGCGTGGAATACGGCAAAGTACTAGCTAAGCCGATTGAGAAAGCACTAGCAAGTCATCAGAACGATATTGCTGCTAGTGCAGATATTGATGCTGTTACTGCTGCCCGTATAAATCTATTAAATTCAAATAACTAGTTATCACTCTAGCAATACTCGGGTGTTTTTACTGAAAGATCTGCAATGCAATTGTCTCCATCTATTTTTAAAGCTTATGACATACGCGGCATTATTGATGAGACCTTAGATCCCTCGATCGCCAAACTGATTGGTCAGGCGTTTGGTACTGAAATGCGTGAGCTTGGTGAGACTGATATTGTTATTGGCCGCGATGGTCGTCTATCTGGCCCTAGCTTGATTGAGGCATTAACAGAAGGTCTGCTCTCTACTGGCATTCATGTGATTGATCTAGGCATGGTTGCTACACCGATGGTCTACTTCGCTGCCAATCACACCATCAATGGCAAGACTCCCAAGTCCGGCATCATGATTACTGGCAGCCACAATCCCCCAAATTACAACGGCTTCAAAATGGTATTGGGTACAGCAGCCATTTACGGTGACAAGATTCAGGATTTGCGCAAACGTATAGAAGCTCAGAAATTTACTATTGGCCAAGGAAATCGAAGTGCCTTTGATATTTTTCCGATGTATCTCAACTATATCGTCGGCGATGTGAGGCTGGCTCGCCCCATGAAGATTGCAGTGGATTGTGGCAATGGTGTTGGTGGCGCTTTTGCTGGCAAGCTTTTCAGAGCTTTAGGTTGCGAAGTTCAAGAATTGTTCTGTGAAGTTGATGGGCATTTCCCCAATCACCATCCGGATCCAGCCCATATTGAGAACTTGCAAGACCTTATTAAGAACCTCCAGACTACCGATAACGAATTGGGTCTTGCCTTTGATGGGGATGCCGATCGCTTAGGTGTGGTCACTAAAGATGGTCAGGTGATTTTTCCGGACCGTCAAATGATGTTATTTGCAAAAGATGTTCTCTCTCGCAATCCTGGCGGTCAAATTATTTACGATGTGAAATGCACTCGTAATCTAGCGACCTACGTAAAAGAGCATGGTGGCGAACCCATTATGTGGAAAACAGGACATTCTTTAGTAAAAGCCAAACTCAAAGAGACTGGTGCTCCACTTGCTGGTGAGATGAGCGGTCATATCTTCTTCAAGGATCGATGGTTTGGATTTGATGATGGTCTCTACACGGGTGCTCGCTTACTAGAGATTCTGAGTAAAGAAAAAGATCCAAGCGATACTCTCAACGACTTGCCAAATGCAATTTGCACCCCAGAATTGCAACTCGCTTGCGCCGAAGGTGAACCTTTTGCCCTGCTAGAAAAAATCAAAGCCAATGCGACATTCCCGACATCAGAGTCAATCAATACGATTGATGGTGTGCGAGTGGAATACGCGGATGGCTTTGGTCTTGCCAGACCTTCCAATACAACACCAGTTGTGGTGATGCGCTTTGAGGCTGATAGCAAAGAGGCTATTCAGCGTATACAGTCTGAGTTTAAGGCGGTCTTGTTAGCTGCAAAGCCGGAAGCAAAGCTGCCGTTTTAAGTAATTAAGGTCGGCTGTCGCCAGCTAATGTAATAGAGATAAAATTACTCATGACTTCCACTATTAGCAATCCTATAGCCTTCGATTACCCCCAGCAAAATGCTGCCGGAACCACCTGCACCGCCCAGGCTTGGGCAAAAACACCCCCACAACTGCATGGCAGCGAGAAAGCTGCTGTCATTACCCGTATTAAGCAATTGCTGATCGAGAAAGATGCTGCTTTAGTTGCACATTACTACGTTGATGGAGATATTCAAGACCTTGCAATAGAAACTGGTGGCTTTGTTGCTGACTCATTAGAAATGGCACGCTTTGGCAAAAATCACTCTGCCAAGAACTTGATTGTGGCTGGTGTGCGCTTCATGGGAGAGTCTGCCAAGATTCTGAGCCCTGAAAAGCGCGTCTTCATGCCAGACCTAGAAGCGACCTGCTCTTTGGACCTGGGTTGCGATGCTACTGACTTTGCCGCCTTCAGAGCATTGCATCCGGATCGTACTGTGGTTGTCTATGCCAATACGAGTGCTGCTGTTAAGGCACAAGCCGATTGGATGGTGACAAGCTCTTGCGCCTTAGCGATCGTCCATCAACTCAAAGTTGAGGGCAAAAAAATTCTATGGGCACCCGATCGGCACTTGGGTCGCTATATTCAAGAGCAGACTGGCGCTGATATGTTGCTATGGAATGGTGCCTGTATTGTTCATGATGAGTTCAAGGCGGTAGAACTAGAAATATTGATCGCCGCTCATCCCAATGCCATGGTGTTAGTTCACCCCGAATCTCCACAAGCAGTTGTAGATTTAGCAGATGTGGTGGGCTCCACCTCTGCCATGATCAAAGCAGTGGTTGAAGGCTCTGCCACTAAATACATTGTTGCTACCGATAATGGCATCTTACACCGCATGCGCCAATTAGCACCCAATAAAATATTAATTGAAGCCCCGACTGCTGGCGATAGTGCTACCTGTAAAAGTTGCGCTCATTGCCCTTGGATGGCCATGAATGGCTTGCAAGGAATCTTGGATTGCCTTGAAAACGCCTCTGGCGAAATCTTCATTGAGGAAGGTATTCGAGTTAAAGCGCTTGATTGTATCGAGCGCATGCTCGACTTCACCCAGAATCATCCCGACCTGCTTGCAAAAGCCCAGCATGGCTTTGTGAAGAATATTGGCGCCGCCTAATTTAACTTTTTAACTGCATACGTATGTTTGATTACAACGAAACCTTAGAGCAGGCACGTCAACGCAATATTGCTGATGCGCTGATGGAGGATATTGGCAAGTGTGATTGGACTGCGCAATTAGTTCCCAGTAAACCTGTGCATGCACAACTGATCGTTCGTCAAGAAGCGGTTTTATGTGGAGTAGATTGGTTTGAAGGCACCCTCAAGAAGTTGGACCCTATAGCGAAAGTGAATTGGTACTACCGGGAGGGCGACTTGATGAAGCCCGATACTAAGGTCTGCGATATTGAGGCTAACTCTCGCGCCCTGCTCTCTGCTGAGCGTCCCTGTATTAATTTCTTACAAACACTATCTTGGACTGCCAGTAGTGCGCGTCAGTATGTTGATGCGATTGCCGGTGTCAGCCCAAATCCCAATGGTTGTGCAGTACTCGATACCCGAAAAACGATTCCAGGCCTACGTCAAGCGCAAAAGTATGCAGTTCGTGTCGGTGGCGGTCAAAACCAACGTCTTGCACTTTGGCATGGCATCTTAATTAAAGAGAATCATATTGCTGCCGCAGGAGGTGTTGCCGCTGCAGTGAAAGCTGCACAGGCTTTAAATTCTGGGGTGGATATTCAGGTTGAAGTAGAAAACTTTACTGAATTGAAGGAGGCTTTGGGTGCTGGGGCAAAAAATATCTTGATTGATAACTTTACTACCGATCAAATGAAGGAAGCTGTTGCCTTTACCAATGGACGCGCATTATTGGAAGCATCTGGTGGTATCGACCTAGATCAGATACGTGCTATTGCCGCTACGGGCGTTGATCGGATCTCTCTCGGAATACTGACCAAAGATATTAAGGCGGTGGATTTCTCGATGAGAATTTTGTAGGTAATCTGCCCACCGAGGTCAGCCTAATGCTGACGCCATTACAAAGCCCCTCCGATATTCGGCGGGGCTTTTCTTTTCTAGACTAATCCTACGCATCTATTGGGCTTTCAGTCTTTAAGGGCTTAATTTATGTATTGACATTAATTATTTTTGTATATACATTAACAGGGTGACTTAGTGATTGAATTTGACGATGTAAAGCGAGAGATAACCTTATTTACACGTTGCCTAGATATGGCAAGAGCAAATGAGATCTTTGAAGCCTCACATATGGATCAAATTGATTACAGAAAGAATTATGGTGAAGTTCGAGTATTCAGTTTTGGCTACCTAGATAACACTCCAGTAGTTGTTGTGTGGACCTACAGAGGTATCAAAAGAAGAATTATCAGCCTGAGGAGAGCAAATGAACGTGAAATTAAAAAATATGCAGGAAGAATGGGTTGATCCAGATGACGCGCCAGAGTTAGATGAGCAATGGTTTAAGGATGCCCACGTCTATGTTGGCGATACTCTTATCAAAAGAGGTGTTGGTAGACCACCCATTAAAAACACTAAAGAGATGCTGAGTCTCAGAATGGACTTTGATGTACTGGAAAAACTACGGGCGAGTGGTAAAGGCTGGCAAACCCGACTAAATAATTACATTAAAGAAGCTGTTTTAAAAGGCGATCTTCAATGAGATTAGGTCTCAGGATTTTCTGAAGTACCTTCTGCCTGTGGAGTCAAAATAGTTGGATAAGAAACTGCCCAAGTACCTGGGTAATCACGGCTGTAATGCAGCCCTCTACTCTCTCTACGCATTAAAGCTGATCTCACGATCAGTTCAGCACATTCCAACAGGTTGCGAAGCTCAATTAAGTCACGTGTTACTTTAAAGTTCGCGTAATACTCCTGTACTTCGTATCTGAGGAGTTTGATGCGGTGCAATGCTCGCTCTAGCCTTCGATTGGTTCTCACAATTCCGACGTAATTCCACATCAATGAACGCAGCTCATCCCAGTTATGAGCAATTACCACTTGCTCATCGGCATCCTCGACCTGACTCTCATCCCACAATGGTAGTTTTGGCATTACTGCTGTTTTCATTGCAGAGATATCTGCAGCAGTGGCCTTACCAATGACGATGCATTCCAATAATGAATTACTAGCCAAGCGATTAGCGCCATGTAAACCGGTATAAGTAGCTTCGCCTACTGCATACAGACCAGGCAAATCAGTACGGCCCTTGAGGTCAGTCACTACGCCACCACAGGTGTAATGCGCTGCCGGCACTACTGGAATAGGCTCTTTAGTAATGTCTAGTCCCAAACTCATACAGCGCGCATAGATCATTGGGAAATGCTCTTGAATAAACGATTCACCTAAATGGGTCGCATCAAGATGAACATAATCGAGACCATGCTTTTTCATCTCAAAGTCGATTGCCCTAGCGACAATATCACGCGGCGCTAATTCGTTGCGCTCATCATGCTCGGGCATAAAGCGATTACCGTTAGGGAGTTTAAGTAAACCGCCCTCACCACGCATTGCCTCGGTGATTAAAAAGGTTCTATCACTAGGGTGATACAAGCATGTTGGATGAAACTGAATAAACTCCATATTACCGACACGGCAACCTGCACGCCAAGCCATAGCGATACCATCGCCTGTAGCAGTGTCGGGGTTGCTGGTGTATTTGTATACCTTGCCAACACCACCGGTAGCCAACACTACTGACTTGGCTTCAATTGTTTCTACACGATTATTTTGAATATCGAGGGCATATACGCCATAACAACGATTCGGTTTAGTGCGTTGAGTCTTGGTATCTAAGTGACGATTGGTAATCAGATCTAAAGCAATCCAGTGCTCTAGCAGTTGAATATTTTTATGGGCTCGTGCTTTATCTAACAATACTTCATGAATAGCTTTACCGGTAGCATCCGCAACGTGCGCAATCCGACGTTGGCTATGGCCACCTTCACGCGTGAGATGCAAGCCCATGGGGCCAGTCTCATCAGCAGTAAACGGAACTCCCTGCTCAACTAGCCAACGAATAGCTTCTGCACTTTCTTCAGCAATATATCGGGCAGTAGATTCCACTACAAGACCAGCGCCAGCATCCAAGGTATCGGCTACATGAGAGTCAACGCTGTCATGCACTTTATCAACCACACCAACGATGCCACCTTGAGCCCAGGCAGTTGCAGCCTCACCCAGACCGCGCTTGGCCATCACAATGACCGGCTGCGTCTCTGCCATATGAAGAGCTACGGTCAGGCCGGCTAAACCTGCTCCAATAATTAGGACGGGTAATTCTGCTTTGGTATCGAAGGGTGGGGTTTGGGGTTTTGAACTAGCCATGTTTAATTCTAAAGGGCAATCGATAAAGAGATATTCTAAGAGATTTAAAGCAACAAAGCCCCTGGTAAGGGGGCTTTGTTAGGTTGTGCAAAACAGCTTAGGAGATGACTTCAGGCTCTTGCCTACTAGGATCATTAGTTCCATAGCCCATTACGGCAGCAGCATGACCACCTTTGGCAAGCTTGACTGCGCAGTACTTAAATTCTGGGATCTTGCCAAATGGATCTAAGGCAGAGTTGGTAATTAAGTTGGCTGCAGCTTCGTAGTAAGCAAACGGAATAAAGATCACACCACGCGGAGTGCCATCATCTCGACGAACGTGGATAGCTACTTCGCCACGACGTGACTGAACCGTAATGACATCGCCAGCAGATACACCTAACTGGGTCATATCTTCACCATGCATCGACACAGTAGCCATCGGCTCAATCGCATCCAAGACGGTTGCACGGCGCGTCATACTGCCAGTATGCCAATGCTCTAACTGACGTCCTGTAATCAGCACAAATGGATACTCCGCATCTGGGCGCTCATTCGCAGGAATGATATCGGCTGGCACTAACTTCACTCTGCCATCTTTAGTATCAAACTTGTCATCAAATACAATTGGTCGACCTGGATCTTCAGCGGATAAACAGGGGTAAGTCACGCTAGACTCTTTTTCTAAACGCTCCCAAGTAATACCATTGATAGCTGCATGCATTGCTTGACGCATCTCGTCATACACCGCTGCAACACCGTCGTCAGCACCTTGATAGTTCCAGTTCAGGCCCATGCGCCTAGCGATTTGCTGAATAATCCACAAATCGGGCTTCGCGTCTCCAGGGGGATTAATCGCTTTTTTACCCATCTGTACCATACGATCGGTATTGCTTGCAGTACCAACCTTCTCAGGCCATGCGCTTGCTGGCAAGACCACGTCTGCTAGAAGCGCAGTCTCAGTCATAAAAATATCTTGGACAACCAAAAGATCCAAAGAAGCTAAAGCATGACGAGCATGATTCAAATCAGGGTCACTCATCGCAGGGTTCTCACCCTCGACATACATGCCGCGAATCTTATCGGGATCACTATCGGGCGCAGTGATCTTATGCATGATCTCTACCACGGTGTAACCGGGCTTCTTATCTAACGGGCTATCCCAGAATTTCTCGAACCAGGCATGCGCTTCTGGATTGTCTACGCGCTGGTAGTTCGGGAACATCATCGGAATTAATCCCGCATCACTTGCACCCTGTACATTATTTTGTCCGCGAAGTGGATGCAAGCCAGAGCCAGGCTTACCAATTTGACCCGTAATACTCACTAAAGCAATTAAACAACGGGCGTTATCAGTACCGTGAATGTGCTGACTGATACCCATGCCCCACAAAATCATGGCTGACTTAGTAGTTGCAAATTCTCTGGCAACTTCACGCAAAGTCTCTGCTGGAATACCGCAGATTGGTGCCATTGCTTCTGGGCTATAGCCCTTGATATTTTCTTTTAGAGCTTCAAAATTATTAGAGCGATTCTCGATAAAGTCTTTATCGACCAATCCTTCTTCAATGACTGTGAAGATCATGGCATTGAGCATCGCCACGTCAGTATCGGGCTTGAACTGCATGGTGCGCCAGGCATGTTTACTAATATCGGTCGCACGTGGATCACACAATACAATTTTTGCGCCTCGTTTAGCGGCATTCTTAAACCAGGTAGCGGCAACGGGATGGTTTGCGGTTGGATTTGAGCCGATCAAAAAAATAAGGCTTGAGTGCTCAACATCGTTCACTTGATTACTTACCGCTCCTGAGCCGACGCCTTCTAAAAGCGCAGCAACTGATGATGCATGGCAAAGACGAGTGCAATGGTCGACGTTATTGCTACCAAAACCAGTACGTACCAGTTTTTGGAATAAGTAAGCCTCTTCGTTACTGCCTTTTGCAGAACCAAATCCAGCCAACACCTTATTGCCGTATTGATCTTTGAGTTTCTTCAGGCCGCCACCAGCAACTTCCAAAGCCTCTTCCCAAGTAGCTTCACGGAAAATGTCGGACCAATCTTGCTTACCTTCTAGCAAAGCTTCATCTTTAGCAACACCGGCCTTACGAATGAGCGGCTTTGTTAGGCGCTGTGGGTTATGGATGTAGTCCATACCAAAGCGACCCTTAACGCAAAGACGGTTGTGATTAGCTGGGCCATCACGACCTTCTACGCTAACAATCTTTTCATCTTTCACGTTGTAAGTAATCTGACAACCTACGCCGCAGAATGGACAAACTGAATCTACCTTGCGATCAACTATTTGCGAGCCAATTAATCCCTTGGGCATTAATGCACCCGTTGGGCAAGCCTGCACACACTCACCACAAGCAACGCAAGTACTATCGCCCATTGGGTCATTCAGATCAAACACGATCTCGCTATGAGAACCGCGCATTGCATAACCAATCACATCATTGACCTGCTCTTCACGACAGGCGCGCACGCAACGATTGCATTGAATACAGGCATCTAAGTTCACCGCCATGGCTGGGTGAGATACGTCATGACTCACTTTTTCACGGCGCAATGCCTTGAGCTCTGGACGTACTGTGACATCTAAGCGTTCAGCCCAGGTACTCAATTCGCCATGTTGATTTTTTTGCTCTTCTTCCTTACTGTCACCTACCCACTTAAAACCTTCGTCCGGCATGTCGGATAACAACATTTCTAAGACGAGTTTTTGACTCTTGAGTGCACGTTCGCTATTCGCTTTGACATCCATACCTGGAGTTGCGCTACGACAGCAACTGGGTGCCAAAGTACGTTCGCCATTAATTTCTACTACGCAAGCACGGCAATTACCATCAGCACGATAACCATCTTTAAAACACAGATGCGGAATATCGATCCCGTGGCGTTTAGCGGCTTTGAGAATAGTCTCGCCTTCGTAAGAAACGATGGTCTTGCCGTTGAGCTTGAACTCAACGGTTTGCAATTCAAGTTCTTTAGGATTTACTGGTGCATTCATATTTGTCTCGTTTTTCCCTATTCTTTTATTAAGCAACTTCCTTATTGAACTTCTTGCGGGAAATATTTTGCAATACAGCGAATTGGATTTGGTGCAGCTTGACCTAGGCCGCAAATAGAAGCGTCAACCATCACCGTTGCTAAATCTTCTAAAGTGTCTTGATCCCAAGATGGTGACTGCATCAACTTGGCAGCCTTGCTGGTGCCAACACGACATGGCGTACATTGACCGCAACTCTCATGCTCAAAGAAGTGCATGACATTGAGCGCCATATCGCGCGCCTTGTCTTTATCGCCAAACACCATCACCGCAGCAGAACCAATGAAACAGCCATAAGGCTGCAAGGTATCGAAGTCTAGCGGAATGTCATTCATCGTTGCTGGCAAGATACCGCCTGAAGCGCCGCCAGGTAGATAGCCGTAGAACTTGTGGCCATCTTGCATGCCGCCACAATACTCATCAATCAGCTCCTGAATCGTAATTCCGGCTGGAGCCAGTTTTACGCCCGGGTTTTTGACTCGACCGCTAACACTAAAGCTACGTAAGCCCTTGCGATCATGGCGACCAAAAGAACTAAACCACTCAGGGCCACGCTGAACAATATCGCGCACCCAGTAGAGAGTTTCAAAATTGTGCTCTAGTGTTGGACGACCAAACAAGCCAACCTGCGCAATATAGGGAGGACGCATACGGGGCTCTCCACGCTTGCCTTCGATACTCTCAATCATGGCAGATTCTTCACCGCAGATATAAGCGCCCGCACCACGACGTAACTCAATCAGTGGCAATTTAAATGGAGGATTTGCTATAAGCTTAGCCAACTCTACTTCGAGCAATTCACGGCAACCATGGTACTCATCGCGCAGATAAATATAGCAAGCATCAATACCCACTACATTTGCAGCAATTAACATACCTTCCAAGAAGCGGTGTGGATCGCGCTCCAAATATGTACGATCTTTAAATGTACCTGGCTCACCTTCGTCAATGTTCACTGCCATCAATTTCGGAGCGACTTGATCTCTCACAATGCGCCACTTACGCCCTGCTGGGAAGCCTGCGCCACCTAAGCCGCGAAGTCCTGAGCTCTCCATTATCTTGACAATACTCTCGCCGTCTTTTTTACCCTCAACAATTTCTTTTGCTAAGGCATAACCACCCAGTGCGCGATAAGACTCGTAACCTACATAGTCTGGTGAAACTGCTTGATTTTCACCTTGCGGAGATACGCCCTGCTCTGCTAAAGCTGCAGGATCAAAACTCGCACTGTCCTTGGCCATTGGCTGAGTAGTCAGATTATTTTTGACGGCGGCAGCGACCTTATCCGTAGTTGCAAACAATACCGGGTACTGATGCACAACTGCTACTGGAGCCTGCTCACAACGACCCACGCAGGGAGCAGCCTCCACTTTAATCTTAGGATTGCCCAAGATTGCCGGTAACTTCGCTAATAGATTTTGCGCACCAGCCAGCTCACAGGCAACACCATCACAAACCCGCAGAGTGATATCTGCAACCGGATCATTGCCACGCACCACTTCAAAGTGATGATAAAAAGTAGCAACCTCATAAACTTCTGCCATCGGCAAATTCATTTCTTTTGCGAGGGCAACTAAGTGACGATCATGTAAAGCGCGGTATTCGTCATTGAGCTTGTGTAGATTTTCAATCAGTAAATCACGACGATCAGCTGCAGCACCGATTAACTGGCGAACCTCTGCCAATGAGACATCGTCTGCTTGACGCCCTTTAAGTTTGCTCTTGCGACGAATGGTTTCCCTTAAATCATCTGCTGTTGCTACAGCAACAGCCTTGACTTCAGCCGAGGGTTTTGGGTGATTCATAGTTTTAATCTCTAATTTCTAGTCGCAATAATGGAGCTATTTTTTTAAGTCTGAAGCTACGCTTGATAAGGTCCGAATTGGCAAGAAACAGCTGCGCTTGCTCTAAATAGGAAACTCCCAAGGTCACTAATGATTTTGGGTCATTTTGGCACTCAAGTCCTTGACGGCGCTCAAGTGAATTTAACTAGGGTAAACCCTATTAAATGACGGATGGGGAAGGCTTACTGCCCGGTGGCGGAGCGTAATCCAGCTTGCGCTCATAAACACGCGCCTTAAAGCAATCGTTATAGCCTTTGCTGCCGATTTGCCAACCAATCGAAGTACAGTCATCTTGGGCTGCTGACTCAATAGAGCCGCACCCCGTTAAGGCAATAGCGGCAATAGAAACAAGGGTGGCTAAGAAGCGCGGTGTAATTGAATTCATACCCTAAGTCTACTGGATTCCTGATTCCAAGTTAAGGGAAAGTGAGTACTTGTGGAATTAGAGATAAGTCAGCAACAATGTATGGGAGCATCATTGCAGCTATACAGATAAATACATTCGGAGAACATAATGCACACAAGCTTAAAACAAGTTCTAGCAATCGCCTTTTCGCTGACTATTGCCCTGCTTTCTATCAACACCCATGCTCAAGCACAAGATGGCTACACCGATCTCATTGATGGCGTTAGCTTAGACGGTTGGAACATCATCGGCAGCGCGAATTGGGTCATCGGCAAAGGAATAGTCGAGGGCAATAAGCCATCCGGATTTTTAGTGAGTAATAAAAGCTATCGGAACTTCATTATTCGCGCTGAATTTTGGGCTGAATCTGACACCAATAGCGGAATTTTTATTCGCTGCCAAGATCCCAATAAAGTCACCGCTGGTAATGCTTATGAAATTAATATCTGGGATACACGTCCAGGACAGGAGTACTCCACCGGGGCCATTGTTGATATTGCCAAGGTCAATCCAATTCACAAAGCTGGTGGGCGCTGGAACACCATGGAAATTACGGCCAATGGACCTCAGCTCAAAGTAATGATGAATGGGGTGCTTACTGTTACAGATGCTAGAGATAGCAAGTTTTCTGAAGGACCCATTGCTCTTCAGTCCGCCGGTGGCATCATTAAATTTAGGAAACTACAAATTAAGGCAATCTAAATTATCTCTAGGTCAATTTACTGGGGGCGCCTCAAATAAGGCGGCCCCTTTTACTTAGATAGGGGCAAGTCACAGAGCGGTGAAATCAGTGCTAGCGACAAAGTAGCGCTTTTATTAAACATAGATTTCATACCTATCAGCACAAACTATTGGACGTAATGCTCTTGCGTGCTTGTGCATCTTGACGATACCGTAATTTGACATCGTCTTAAGGGTGCGAGATAGATTACCCTGCTTGCGTCCAGTTAATTCCGCCAACTCTGAAATCGAGATCGGCTTTGATTCGCGAATGACGTTTAATAGCGCACGATTTTCATCGCTGAGAACTTGGGCTAATGAGCGCATTGAGGTAAACCATATTTTGGGATCGCTCGGTTGAACTTTCAGCTGACCCTTAGCTACCATCAGAACGCGCTGACGCATTTGTTGCTGAGATGCAATTCCTATCTTAATTACTTTCATTTGTCTCTCGCCAATCTTAAGGTCTTATCAACATCCTCAAAAAAATCCTTTAATAATTGATAGGCATTCTTAAAATCATAACTTGTTCCCAGATCTGTCGCACAACGATGCTTGTGATCATATGGAAGCTTACGATTTGCATAGCCAGCAAACTTTGTCGCATGAGCATTGTCATAACCTAATATTCGAACTCCCCGAGGGTTATGTAAAGTTAAAGAATATCGAATTCCATGGGGAATAGAAGCAGTCGCCTCAACCTCCCATGCCTCTATCTTTACCCAATACCCACCCTCCTGATCCAAGACCTGCCCATGCAAATCTAATAAGACATTCTTACCAAGTGATTTCATTGCCTAAATATATCAACTAATGATATATCAAAAGTATCAACCTCTATAGGAATGGGGGAATAGTACTGCTACCTGTTTTTATGCAGGCGGAAAACCAACCTTTTGTTGCCAGCTATTGTTAAACACATGAATGACCGGCTTTTCATAGACTCCTGCTTTGGTGAATGGCTCATCTGCTAGCCAAGCCTCAACAGCTGCCTTGCTTGGAAAATCCATCGCTAACAAGCTACCCACTGTTGTCTTGCCATCTTCAGAAGTCAGTGGGCCAGCAAAGGCCATCTTGTCTGCAAACTTACCTAAGTAAGCGCGATGCTCGGGTCGCACCTGAATGCGTAATTCTGCTGTACCGGGACGATCCATTAACAGGATTGCAAAGATCACGTTTTCTCCTCATTAGCTCTAAAACATCCATCTTACGGCAAGCGGAAAAAGAAAAACCGCCCTAAGGCGGTTTCTCGCGCAAAGCTATTAAAACGAATTAAGCAGCTTTACGGCTTTTAGCAGCTGGCTTAGCTACTGCGTATTGGCCTTGAAAGTTAGCCATTGCAGCATCAACACTTTTCTCAAAGTTTGCGAAAGCATCAGTTGCTGAAGCGCGAACTTGGTCAAACTGTTGGAGTGAAGTTTCAAATACAGTTTTGAATGCAGATACAAATGCCTCAGAACCAGCAGGAGCTGTCTTAGTAGCTTCTTTAACAAACTTAACCATGTCAGCGCGTACATCATCAATGGATGCATCAACTACTTGAGCAACTTCTTTATTGCTGTTACGCACAACTTTGTTTACCTTAGCTTGGTAAGCAGCAGCGTACTTAGCAGCTTCTTGTGCTGTTTCTGGCTGAACCAATTTTGCCAATTGTTGTACATCTTTAACTGCCAACAATTGAGCGCTTGCATCTTGAGCAACAACTAAAGCATCTTTAGCGGTAGCTTGGTTGATTTCAGCTAATTCTTTTGCGCTTTCAACAGCTACTTGAGCCAAGAACTTTGCGTTTTCAACAGCTTTAGTTTGAGCTTGTGTCATTTGGTCGTTTAATTGATTTTGGAACATGGTGGTTTTCCTAACTTTTATAAAATTGATAAAAAATGTATTGCAATGCACCATTCTAAAAAGTTTTTTTATTGCACTGCAAGGTTTATTTGCGGCGACGCAACAAAAACATCAAAAACCCCCTTTTTTGATTAAAAACAGGGGGTTGAGGGGCAAAATAATTTAGCCTGAGATGGTGATTTGGGGCAAAAAACCGAGGAAAAGTAAAGAAAAATCACCCGAGGGTGGTCTCAAACTACTGGCGGAAGAGGCGGGATTCGAACCCGCGGTAGGCTATTAACCTACGCACGCTTTCCAGGCGTGTGACTTAAACCGCTCATCCACCCTTCCGTACAAGCCGTTGATTATACGTTTGCCAGAAGGGCTTAGCTCTAAAAGCATGATTGGCTAATTAGACAGACTCTTTGAGTTGCTCCAAAATCGCTGGATTTTCTAGAGTTGAAGTGTCTTGAGTAATCTCTTCACCTTTGGCTATGACACGAAGTAGGCGGCGCATGATCTTGCCTGAACGTGTTTTAGGTAAGTTATCACCAAAACGAACATCCTTTGGTTTAGCGATCGGACCGATCTCCTTACCCACCCAGTTCCTTAGCTCAGTAGCAATCTTCTTCGCTTCGTCGCCTGTTGGGCGTCCACCCTTCAGAACTACGAATACGCAAATGGCTTCACCCGTCAGCTCATCGGGATGACCTACTACTGCAGCTTCAGCAACTAATGGATTAGCAACCAAACATGATTCAATTTCCATCGTACCCATGCGGTGACCAGAGACATTCAAGACGTCATCGATACGACCCGTAATCGTGAAGTAGCCAGTATCTTTATTGCGAATTGCACCGTCACCTGCCAAATACAAAGTACCGCCCAACTCTTCTGGGAAGTAAGACTTCACGAAGCGATCGGGATCACCCCAAATATTGCGAATCATTGAAGGCCATGGACGCTTCACAACCAAAATACCGCCGTGACCATTTGGAACATCTACGCCTGCCTCATCCACAATCGCCGCCTGAATACCTGGTAATGGCAATGTGCATGAACCTGGAATCATGGGAGTTGCACCAGGCAATGGTGAAATCATATGACCACCAGTTTCGGTTTGCCAGAAAGTGTCTGCAATTGGGCAACGTGAGCCGCCCACATTCTCGTAGTACCACATCCAAGCTTCTGGATTAATCGGCTCGCCGACTGAACCCAAGAGACGCAGGGAAGATAAGTCATAACTCTGGGGATGGACTGTTTGATCATTACTCGATGCTTTGATTAATGAACGAATCGCTGTTGGGGCAGTGTAGAAAATCGTTGCCTTGTGCTTTTGGATCATGTCCCAGAAGCGACCCGCATTAGGGTAAGTTGGAACACCCTCAAACACAATCTCCGTAGCGCCTACTGCGAGTGGGCCATAGGTAATATAGGAGTGACCTGTTACCCAGCCGATATCAGCAGTGCACCAGAAGACATCATTTGGCTTAATGTCAAAGGTCCACTTCATTGTGAGAATCGCCCACAAGAGGTAACCACCAGTAGAGTGTTGAACACCCTTAGGTTTACCTGTTGAGCCAGAGGTATACAGAATAAATAGTGGGTGCTCAGCACTGACCCACTCTGGCTCGCAAGTAGAAGATTCATTGGCTACGATTTCTTGCATCCAAACATCACGACCCGCTGTCATGGTGACATGATTGCCCGTGCGCTTATTCACGATCACATGCTTCACATTAGGACATTCGCCAGTCGACAGGGCTTCGTCACAAATGGCCTTCAAGGGCAATGATTTACCGCCACGGAACTGTCCGTCTGCGGTAATCACGGCTACTGCACCCACGTCAATAATTCGATCTCGCAACGCTTGAGCAGAGAATCCACCAAACACAACAGAGTGAATTGCACCAATACGAGCACAAGCCTGCATCGCAACAACACCTTCGATAGTCATCGCCATGTAAATGATGACGCGGTCACCAGACTTGATGCCCATTTTGCGCAGTGCATTTGCCATTTTGCAAACACGCTCTAGTAACTCTTGATAAGTTACGTTGATAACTGATCCATCATCCGCTTCAAAAATAATCGCGATCTTATTGCCAAGACCATTTTCAACTTGGCGATCTAAACAGTTGTGGGAAGCATTAGTAGTGCCATCTTCAAACCACTTGTAGAAAGGCGCTCTGGATTCATCAAGAACTTTAGTAAAGGGCTTTTTCCAAAAGACATTCTCTTTAGCAAGGCGACTCCAGAAACCGTCATAATCATTGTTAGCTTCGGCACAGAGCTTGTTGTAAGCGTCCATTCCAGAAATAGCGGCAGACTTAATAAAGTCTGCAGGTGGGTTAAATACGCGGTTTTCTTGCATCAATGGTTCCATGCTTCACAGCCCTTCTATTCAATAATCAGTCGTCTTTTTCTGCAAAAAAGGTGCAGAGTAAGGAAAACGCATCCCAAGACCTAATAAGATAAGTGAAAACACGCTAGATTTGCTCTATGGCAAACCCTTAAAATAGATTAAACCTTACACGATTAAGCCAAAAACTATGACAAATATCAAACAAAACGACCTCATCCAAAGCGTGGCGGATGCCTTTCAATTCATCTCTTACTACCACCCCAAGGACTTTATCTCCGCCATGGGCAAGGCTTATGAGCTTGAACAAGGTGCTGCAGCGAAGGATGCGATTGCGCAGATTTTGACTAACAGCCGGATGTGCGCAGAAGGGCATCGCCCCATGTGTCAGGACACTGGCATTGCAGTCGTTTTTCTCAAAATTGGTATGAATGTTCAATGGGGCGATGCCACCATGAGCGTCAGTGAAATGGTAAATGAAGGTGTTCGTCGCGCTTACATGAACCCAGATAACCCACTACGCGCATCCGTTCTGACTGATCCAGCGGGTAAACGCAAAAACACTGGCGACAACACCCCGGCCGTTGTTCATTACGAAATCGTCCCAGGCGATGGTGTTGAAGTCATTTGCGCGGCCAAAGGTGGTGGCTCTGAGAACAAAGCCAAGATGGTCATGCTTAACCCCTCGGATTCGATCGTTGACTGGGTAGTCAAGACAGTTCCGACGATGGGTGCGGGCTGGTGCCCTCCCGGCATCTTAGGTATTGGTATTGGCGGAACCCCAGAGAAAGCCATGTTGATGGCCAAAGAGTCATTGATGGGCCCAGTAGATATTCAAGAGCTTTTTGCTCGTAGGCCACAAAATCGTGTTGAGGAACTCCGTTTAGAGATTTTCGATAAAGTAAACAAGCTTGGTATTGGTGCTCAAGGTTTAGGTGGCCTTACTACCGTTCTTGATATCAAAATCATGGACTACCCAACCCATGCAGCCTCACTGCCGGTGGCGATGATTCCGAACTGCGCCGCTACCCGCCACATTCACTTTCATTTACATGGTGACGGCCCCGCTAAATTAGAGGCGCCTGCATTATCTGATTGGCCAGACGTCACTTGGACTCCAGACACTAAAAAATCAAAGCGTGTGAACTTAGATACTTTGACCGCTGAAGAAGTGGCTGGTTGGAAAGAAGGAGAAACACTTCTCCTAAATGGCAAAATTTTGACTGGTCGTGATGCAGCACATAAGCGCATTGCCGACATGCTTGCTAAAGAAGAAGAATTACCGGTAAGTTTTAAGAACCGTGTGATCTATTACGTTGGTCCAGTAGACCCAGTAGGTAATGAAGCAGTGGGTCCAGCAGGTCCAACAACCTCAACTCGCATGGATAAGTTCACTGAGATGATGCTGGCCCAAACTGGCTTGATCTCCATGATTGGTAAAGCGGAGCGTGGTCCAACTGCTATTGAAGCGATTAAGAAACATAAGTCCGCTTACTTGATGGCCGTGGGTGGCGCAGCTTACTTGGTTTCAAAAGCCATTCAGACAGCAAAGGTAGTGGGCTTTGCTGACCTCGGCATGGAAGCGATTTATGAGTTCGATGTCAAAGATATGCCAGTAACAGTAGCAGTCAGTTCTGCCGGCATCTCTATGCATGAGACCGGTCCCAAAGAGTGGCAAGCAAAGATTGCTGGAATTCCAGTCGTGATTGCTTAAGTTACCTATTAACTCAGCCACTCTTAGTTAAGCGACCTGACTTGGCACTCATCGGAGTTTTTGATTCTGGCATTGGAGGCTTATCCATTTTGGATGAGGCTATGCGCCAGCTTCCCGCGCATGACTACATCTATTTAGCTGACTCCATTCATGCTCCTTATGGAGAAAAGTCTAGTGAGTGGATAGCTTCGCGCAGTATGGAGCTATGTCAGTACTTAGCAGCGCAAGGATGTGATGCCATTATGGTTGCCTGTAACACTGCTACTGCCGAAGCCATTGCAGATATTCGTGATGAGCTCAGCAATATTCCGATCATCGGCGTAGAGCCAGGCATCAAGCCTGCAGCAATGCAGTCAAGTAATGGCATTGTTGGCGTGCTCGCAACTGAGGCTACCCTCAAGAGCGATAAATTTAGTGCTTTACTCGCCACCCTACCCAATTGTCAGTTTGTTAAACAAGCGGGTGCTGGCTTGGTTCCCCTGATTGAGGCGGGTCAGGCTAATTCTGAAGAAACACTAGAGCTACTTACTGAACATCTAGAACCCATTCAGGAGGCGGGGGCAGATACTCTGGTTCTAGGATGCACACACTACCCTTTCTTACGAAAAGCCATACGTAAATTATTAGGCGATTCCATTAACCTCATTGATACCAGCGAGGCAGTGGTACGCCAACTTAAACGAAAACTAGAGTCACAGGGAATGCAATTAGATGATGGTGAATATGGTTCTATTCAATTCATCAGCAGTAAAGATGCACAGAACTTACATCAAATGGCGCACGAGCTCATGCAATCAGATCTGGATAAACATAGCATTGACTCTCGTTTAGTGAGATCCTTCACATGAGCACCTTTTTAAATCGAATGAATGCGCATCTACCGTTCGATAAGACTGAGCGCATCATCATTGGTATTGTTATTGCCTTGCATTTATTATTTCTGATTGGCTTTCAGAGTGGGATGAAGCCGGACAACGATAGCAATCAAGATGATGCGCGCGTGATGGCCAATCTAGTAAGTCCTGAGGCAGCTAAGCAGCCTGACGCTACTCCAGCTGCGCCTCCACCTAAACCCAAGCAAGAGCAGAAGAAGAAAACGGTGGATGAAAAATCCACACAGGCACCAACACCGCCACAAACTCAACAACAGACTCCCACCCCGCCAACACCCCAACAATCCAAAAGTGAATCCCAGGCTCCGACTGCTACGGTTGCACCAGCCACTACCTCTGGATCTAGTGGCACACCGATTCAGACTGATATTGGTAAACTAGTCGTTGTATATCAACCAGATGCAGATGCTTACTACCCTTCTTTTTCTAAAAGATCTGGGGAGCAGGGAGAGGTAGTTGTGAGACTAATTATTGATGAAGCGGGTAGTGTTGAGGATGTTGCCTTATTGCGTTCCAGCTCATTTCCAAGATTAGACAGAGCAGCAACGGAAATTGGTCGTCGTTATCGCTTTAAACCATTTTTAGTCAATGGTTCGCCCCAGAGAATTTCTACCAACCTTTTAATTAAATTTAATTTAAAGAATTAATATTATGAATACACCATTTGGCTTAGCAAATTTATGGCTCGAGGGCGATGCAGTGACCCGCTTTGTGGCTATCGCGCTTCTGATCAGCTCTATTGTGACTTGGGTAATTTTGCTCTCTCGTTTTTGGGATTTGCGTAATTTACGCAAACTCCAGCCTGAGCTCGATCAGTTTTGGCGCGCCACTTCCTATGACCAGGGTCTGAATGCATTTACTAGCCATGCAAGCAACCCTTACTATCAAATTGCTAAAGCTGCCAGTGGAGCCTCTACCCACCACCAGAGCCAATCGACCAATCATCGTGAACTGCTGCAAACACTGAACTACTCTGAGTGGATGGCGAGAAGTCTTAAGAATAGTATTGATGGGGTTGCGGCCCAACTCCAAAAAGGGCTTACTTTCCTTGGCTCAACCGGTGCGACCGCACCATTTATTGGCCTGTTTGGAACGGTGTGGGGTATCTACCATGCTTTGATCGCAATCAGCAGCTCTGGTAGTGCGCAAATTGATCAGGTTGCTGGCCCTATTGGCGAAGCGCTCATCATGACTGCTTTAGGCTTGGCTGTAGCGATTCCAGCAGTATTAGGCTTTAACGCAATTAATCGTGCCAATAAATTATTGCTTGCTGATCTCAATCGCTTTGGCAATGACCTCCTCGCTTACTTTGTCACTGGTGCCCGTGTGAAGTCCGGAGAATAAATATGTCTTTTAATCTTCACAACGACCAAGAAGAAAGCGGCATTATGGCCGAAATCAATATGACTCCGATGGTGGATGTCATGTTGGTGCTCCTCATCATCTTCATCATTACTCTGCCAGTCATTCAGCAGGCGGTGAAGGTTGAGTTGCCCAAAGCCAATAGCGTACGCAATGAAGTCAAACCAGAGTCAGTACAGCTTTCGATTGACGCTCAAGGTCAAATATTTTGGAATAGCACACCAATTGATTTAAAAACTTTTGATGGCTATGCAGAAAAAGCTGCTCAGAAGGAGCCGCAGCCAGAAATCAATTTACGTGCTGATAAGTCAGTGAAGTATGAATATGTTGCTCAGGTATTAGCCGCATCCCGACGCGCTGGCTTAACCAAGCTCGGATTTGTAACTGAACCTAATTAAGGCTGATTAGCAGCAGTACATTACTCTTGATAAATCTTTGTACCCTCGCCTAGAGTTACGGAGAGAATTCCACCTTTAACCGTCTGCATCTTTCTTAGTTGGCCCGTTGGGCGATTAATCGCGGTCAACGTGATTACGGAACCAGCGCCATACTGAACACCATCAAAACTTTCTGGAGGAAATTGTGATTCCATTGAAATGAGGACCGTGTAGTCATCAATGAGGATGCTTTTGACAGTTTGCTGACCCAACTCGCTAACCCGGTCTAAATCTCGGTCATCAATAAAGACTTTGGCCTTCTGACTTTTTGAGGCAGCCATGACTTTGAGCTGATAAGTTTCAGTGTAGTTATTTTCCGAACGCTCACAAGTAAAAACCAAGGGGTCTGCAGCCAAACTGGGGGTGGCACCTAAAAGCAAGGGTAGCAAGAAGAGAAAGTAGAAATATTTCAAGGATGCCTGAAATCAATCGATTGGTGCCCGAGGCCGGAATCGAACCGGCACGACTTTTTTGAGTCGGCAGATTTTAAATCTGCTGTGTCTACCGATTTCACCACTCGGGCTCGCACGAGCAATAAAGCCGTACTAAATAAATCAAGACAAATACAATTTTAGCATGCGAGCCCTATCGGAGGCGGCAAGCCTGCTTTGATCAAGCCTGGGGTCTAGTTCAAGCAAACCCACTAAACTATTACTATGAAAATACCTACGCCAAGCTCAGGTCTTAAATCTGCCTTTAAAGGTATCTTTTTGCTTAGTTCTGCAGCTCTAGTCCTGATCATCGCTGCTGGAATAATCTACTTAATCTCCGCTCAAACGAATCCTTCTGGCAAGCGGATCATTAAGTCCCTCGGGGATTCCGTTTCGATTACCTTTGATGAGAGTGACATTCCCCATATTCAGGCAAAGAGCTCTACTGATGCACTCTTTGCCTTAGGCTATTTGCATGCTAGTGAACGATCCTGGCAAATGGAAATTAATCGCCGACTAGCCAGTGGGCGGCTCTCTGAAATCCTGGGGAAAGATACTGTCGGAATCGATCGCTTTATTCGGACACTGGGTATTAAGCACGCTGCAGAAAAACAGTTCGATCACTACCCTATTGCTACTAAGCGATTACTTCAGTCTTATGCGGATGGCGTTAACACTGGTAATGCACACTTAGGCTGGGCCCTGCCAGTTGAATACTTTTTAACTGGATCTAAACCAGGGCATTGGTCACCTACTGATAGCGTGGCGTGGATGTTGATGATGGCGCTCGATCTTGGCGGTAACTGGCAAAAAGAATTGCAACGCCTTGAACTCTCCCAGTTTTTAACTACCCAGCAGGTATGGGAAGTGATGCCAGCATATACACCGGGTGAGCCTGTGAGTAATGTTGACTTTGTCAAAATGTATCGAGATATCAATGTCTTTAATCCCAATCCACTCGCAAGAGATCAAAAGTCGACTAAACTACCTGCAACTGAATTAGCTGTCAATGAGGTTCCGGGCGGCAAGGAGGGCATCGGATCGAATAATTGGGCACTGAGCGGGAAACTGACGGCCTCAGGCAAGCCCTTGCTGGCAAACGACCCTCATCTAGGTCTATCAGCGCCTGCAATTTGGTATGTGGCCCACATAGATGCGCCAGGCCTCAATGTCATTGGTGCGACCCTCCCTGGTATTCCAGGAGTGGTATTGGGCAGGACTGATAAGTTTGCCTGGAGCTTTACGAATACCGGCCCTGATGTTCAGGATTTATATATTGAGCAGCTCGATGCGAAAAATCCAGGAGTTTATCGAGGGCCCGAGGGCCCACTAGCTTTTAAAGTTCGCCAGGAAATAATCGATATCAAAGGCGAGCCTCCACTACGCTTCTTAGTCAAAGAAACACGGCATGGCCCAGTGATTTCTGAATCGTATGCACGGGCCAAGCGGGTGATCGATACCGATCGCTTTGTTTTAGCTTTACGCTGGACTGCCTTGGATATTGAAAATCAATCTGTAGCTGGCTTGCTGGATATGAATCACGCCAAAGATTTAGGAACATTTAAGCAAGCACTACGCAAAAACTATGCGCCAATGCAAAACGTGGTGATGGCAGATGTAGATGGAAATATTTCTTATCAAGCGGCCGGTGTCGCACCCAAACGCACTTTGCATCAAGGACTGTATGGAGTGGCACCAGCATTAGGCTGGGAAAAGCAATATGACTGGGCTGGATACATCCCCTTTGAACAATTACCCAATAGCAATAATCCTGACTCAAATTGGATTGCTACGGCTAACCAAAAAATCATTGCGAATAATGATCCGAATCCACTGACTGGCGACTGGGAGCTGCCAACTCGCTACGACAGAATTGTGGAGCTCATTAAGGGCAGATCAACGCACGACTTCGCTTCCATGCAAGCAATGCAAGCAGACACTCTATCTTTGGGTGCCACACCATTATTAGAATTATTTAAATCAGCGCAATCAACACATCCGCTAGCCCAACAAGCAATTGAGCTCAGCAAGAACTTTGATGGGGATATGAAAATCGATAGCGCTGGTGCACTGATATTTAATGCCTGGGCCGACCAACTCTCACGTAAACTCTTCTCGCGCTTAGGATATTTGTTTACCGAGAATTACGGTACACGCAGCTTTAGACATGCTCTAATTTTGCAATTACAAAATCCAAATAGTCCTTGGTGTAATGATCCCAAAACTGAACAGATTGAGAGTTGTGCTGACACTTCAAATGCAGCGTTTGATAAAGCGCTTGAACAACTGAGTACACAATTTGGCAACAACCCTAAAAATTGGGTTTGGGGGAATGCGCACATCGCAGTTTCAGAGCATCGTCCATTGAGCAAGGTGCCATTCCTGGGAAGTCTCTTTAATCTAACGCAAGCTTTTCCTGGTGATAGCTTTAGCATCAATGTGGGACTCCTCGAACTACTGAGAGCTGACAACCCTTTTGAAACTAAGCAGGCACCAAGCCTGCGGACGGTTTATGACTTATCGGATTTAGAGCAATCCCTCTTTATTTATCAATCTGGACAGTCTGGCTGGGTACAGAACAAGCTTTATCGCAATATGAGTGCACTCTGGGCTCGAAATGAATACCTACCCCTGCAAATGAAACCCCAAAAGGTCGGGCGTCAACTAGATCTGGCTATTAAGGAGAAATAAGCTGGGGGAGTTTAGAATAATTCTTAAGATACCAACTAGAATCTGAACTTATATTAATAATAATGCCACAACGCCACATATGATGAAAAAAATATACACACTCACTATTTTTACCACCTTATCCTTATTACCTTTCTCTAGCAGCTTTGCTGAGTGGAAAGAGTTAGGAGCAAATGCAGTGATGGTGGTGTATGTTGATCTTGATACGATAAGCACCTCCGGTGAAAAAGCACAAATCATGTCCATGCTCGACTTGAAGAAGCCGGGTGTTAATCCAAAAACAAAACAGCCCGTTAGCTCAATCATCGGTATCAATGAGTACAACTGCCCAGCCATTAGCTACCGCCCAATCGAATACAAAGAGTTCGCTGGCAATAAAGGTAGCGGTAAGGTAGTTTCAGATAACAAAACTCCCAATAGTGAATTTGAGCCCGTGGTAAGCGAGTCTTGGGCTGCTGGAGTTTTCAACGTTGTTTGCCAGCGTAAATAAACATCTCATTTTGAATACCCCTCAAAACAGTCCCAACCCATCGGGCTGGTCTGTTTTTGGAGGTTTAGTTCTCTGCCTCAATTTGGGTGGTTGTGCTGCGCCATTACTGGCTTTAGGAGGATCTGCCACTACAGCTGCAAGCTCTGCAGGCTCAGTAGTAGTATCGGCAGCAGTAGCGAATCCCTCGACTGCAGCTAGCGCTATCTCCACTGTGACTACTGGTAAATCCCCTTTAGAGCATGCCGCCTCAGCGGCAACTAAGCAAGATTGTAATTTTCTGAATGCCTTAGGGCCAAAGCCAATTTGCTCGGATATTCCCGTTCCTAAAATTAAAGATATGAGCGAATCCTATCCGGGACCAGCAGATAGAGTGCCTACCGCCAAATAAGCAATCTAAAATTGCATCCCACAAGCAATCCTTCTCTTATTTAAAGTCATGACTACAGAAAATTACTACCTCACACTGACCTGCCCCAATAGACCGGGTATTGTTGCAGCCGTTTCAACTTACATCTTTGAATTAGGTGGCGATATTGAGGAAGCTCAGCAATTTGATGACAAGGCTTCCAAACGATTCTTCATGCGCGTGAGCTTTAGCTGCGGTACGGATAGCCAATCTCTGAAGGCTGGCTTTGTAGAAATTGCTAAGCGCTTTGATCTTACTTGGAACTTGCGCTCTGTAAAAGATTTGAAGCGTGTGCTAATCATGGCATCCAAGCTAGATCATTGCTTGGTAGACCTTCTCTATCGTTGGCGTATTGGTGAGTTGCCAATGATTATCAGTGGAATTATCTCTAATCATCCGCGTGAGGTTTACTCTAGTATTGATTTTGCGGATATTCCGTTTTATCACTTACCGGTTACGCCAGAGACGAAGTCAGAGCAAGAGATGAAGCTCCTTGAGATTGCTACTGATGCAAAAGTCGACATGGTTATTTTGGCTCGCTACATGCAAATTCTGTCGGATGATTTATCCACGAAATTATCCGGTCGCTGCATCAACGTTCACCACTCATTCTTGCCAAGCTTTAAAGGTGCTAAGCCTTACCATCAAGCCCATGCTCGCGGCATTAAGTTGATTGGTGCAACCGCACACTTTGTGACGAGTGATTTAGATGAAGGTCCGATCATTGAGCAAGACGTCACTCGTGTTACACATGGCGATACGCCTGAAGACTTAGTGCGTAAGGGCAGAGATTTGGAGCGCACCGTACTCTCACGCGCCCTGCGTTACTACTTGCATGACCGTGTCTTAATTAACGGCGCGACTTCAGTAGTCTTTTCAGACTAATCTCTTTTTAAGGCCGAACCCCTGGAGTTTCCAGGGGCATGCCTCTGGCTCGCCACATCAGAAATAACTCTAATTGAGCCATCTCTTGCGAGCCATATTCAAACTGTTTAGCACGAACACCGCTCATACAGTTCCGTAAACGCCTTTGTAAAGATCCCATAGTCTGCCATTCAATTCGGTAAATTGGGTAGGCAGTTGGGTGACCCTGAGGAATCAGGCTTCCCCCTAGTTTTAAGCCAGCGCGATCTTGATGACATTGGGCGCAAGATAAATTGAGCTGACCCATTCTTGTATTAAAGAACTGATGGCCTTGTTGCAGGTCTTTTTTGTTCTGAGGTGTTTCTTCAACAGCGATTGGCAAACCCTTGGATTGAGTTGCTACAAATGTCGTTAACGCTAGGAGCTCTTTACTCTCATAAGCGAGTGCAGGGGCCTCTTGTCGTGATGTACGACATTGATTAATTTGCCCCTCTAAGGTCTGCAACTTTCCTTTCTGCATCTTTGGAAACTGCGTTGCCACACCAGCCATCTTTTGCCCACTATCACCGTGACAGGATGCACAAGATACATTCTTGTTACCGATCTTTTCTTTCCACAGGCTGTGACCATCCATGACCCAAAATGCAGCGGGATTGAGATTGGAGTCATCTTGCATTGCCCGATTCTCCGGTGTCATCAGGTGATAGCTTGATTGCCGAGTATCTTTTGGAGCTTCTAGTGCTTGGCTGGAATCAACTCCAATCAAAATGACTAATAAGGGCAATACACGAAGGCAGAAAACAAACAGATTCACGAAACAGTAATTTGCGCTTGATTTACTGCCTCATAGCCACCATCTCCTACCCACTTGAATACAAGAGTACCGGAAGCTACTGCCTCGGTAGTAAAAATAATGAGGGGGTTAGCGCCAGTACCTGGATAAAAATCTGATCTGAATACTTCCTCGCCGTTGTATTGACAAGTAAAGAGTTGAATGATGTCGCGTGGAATCCGCTTGCCATCTTCAGTGTATCGATAGCCCGTTTCCATATCGTGCTGGGCGATTGCCCGAATTTCAATAATGGTACCTTTTTTTGCCTGGGCTGGCATCGTGATACCTGTGCGGGAGGTCTTACTCATATCATCTCCGTGCAGGCTGACAGAGTTACCAGGGTATCGGCATATCCCCGCCAAAAACTACCGTCACTCATTTGTGCAATAGCCCATACCCGTTGTGAGTCTGCCAACCTCACGCGAGTTGTTAACTCAGCGCGCCCAGAACGGGGTGTGAAATACGCAGTAAAAATATTAGGGGATGGATTCTCTTCAGCAATCACATGCACTGCCTTAACGTAATCATTTGCTGTCATGGGGCTTTCTATAGAGAGCTTGAGAACCACCAAGTTGCCGCTCTCCACCAAAGGCGGAATCACCAAGTTCACTCGGCCATCACGAATCGTGTTGGAGCCGGCAATTTTTGCGATCGCTTCCATTGCCTCTGGCTTTTTAGCCATCGTCAAACTCGGAGCCATCCAACTAGATAGGCCAAAAAGACCCAGCGCAGATAAATACGTACGTCGACTCACCTTGATGGGGTTTGAACTCGGATTGAACTCAGTCATATTGATTTCGTAATTACAGTTAGTTATTGAAGGCTTACTAAAAAAGCTACAACATCTTCTATCTCTTGGCCAGTAAGAATAGTCTGATCGAGAAATTTGGGTGCCACACGACTCAGACCAGTGCTGCGATAGTAAGCCGGCATGATGCTGCTTGGATTCAAGCGGGCTGGATCAACTAATCGAGCTCGCAATTGAGCTGGAGTGGATTGACCCACACTAGCAAGCAAGTCTGGCGCCAGATTACCCTGAAAGCGCTCTTCCGGAAATGGCCCACTGTGACACAGCAAACATAAACCGACTTGACGACTGGCCACAATCGCGCGCCCCTTTACAGCATCACCTGGAGAAGAAGTCAGGGGATTCACAATCGAATCCCCTGCCCAAGTCTGAGAGTAAGCTAAGCAAGGCAGGAAAAGAGTCGAGCTTCCTAGCAATAAAGCTACTAGCGCTCGTCTCATTCCTGTTTGCCCATAGCCATTACACCAACTTGAAACCGCTGTTTTTCAATGGGACTGTACGTAAGCGCTTGCCTGTTGCACGGTAGATCGCATTAAGCACTGCTGGTGCCGCGACTGCAATTGTGGGCTCTCCAACACCTCCCCACTCTTTGCCGCCACCCTGAATAATGATGGTCTCGACCGGTGGCATCTGTGACAGACGAATAGAGTTAAAGGTGTCAAAATTCTTCTGTACAACTGCGCCCTTCTCAATCGTGATTTCTTCTTCGAAGAGTGCAGATAAGCCATAAACAAAGGAGCCGGATACCTGACGGGCTATTTGCGCTGGATTGACCGCATAGCCCGGATCAGTTGCAGCCACCATGCGGAGAATCTCTACCTCATTGCCGTTAGTCACCGTGATCTCACAGGCTGCAGCAACATAGCTTCCAAATGAGCGCATCTGCGCAAGCCCACGAAATACTCCTGGCTTTGCTGGCTTAGTCCAACCAATACCATCTGCTACTGCATTCAGAACGGCTACCGCACGTGGGAATTGCTCCATATGCTTGCGACGGAATTCCACAGCATCAACACCCGTAGCTTCCGCCATTTCATCCATAAAGGTTTCTAGGAAGATTGCATTTTGATTCACGTTTACGCCGCGCCAAAAACCTGGCGGCACATGCGTGTTGCGCATAGCATGGTCAATCATCAAATTCGGGAAGCTGTAAGTAATACCATGCTCGCCCGCAGCGTCTAGACCTTGGAACACCACTGGATCTTTACCTTTATTGGCAGCCACTACTGCTGGACGTACAGAGGCTAAGATGGATTGACTTGAAATACGCATATCCAGGCCGGTGATGTTTTTCTTATCATCAATCGCGGCGGTCATCTTACACATCGTTACCGGGTGATAACGGCCTTGGGTCATATCCTCTTCACGGGTCCATATCAATTTGATTGGAGTGCCTGGCATTTGCTTGGCGATATTGACAGCTTGCGTGGTGTAATCCTGGAAGGCACCACGACGACCAAATCCACCACCAAGGTTGACCTTATAGACATTACATTTTTCGGCAGGCAAGCCTGAAGCTGCGATCACCGCGGCCAAAGAAGCTTCACCGTCTTGAGTGGGGACCCAAGCCTCGCAAGAATCTGCCGTCCACTTAGCTGTTGCTGTTTGTGGCTCCAGAGTTGCATGGTTCAAGAATGGATAGAAGTAGGTTGCCTCGATCGTTTTAGATGCTTTAGAGATTGCCTCTTTAGCATCACCATTCGAGTTACCGACAAAAGTCTCGCTGGCAGTTAAGCCACCTTCAAGCATCTTCTTAATAGAGGCACTAGAGACATCGCCATTAGTACCGTTATCCCAAACAATGTTGACCGCATCTAAGCCGGTCTTTGCTTGCCAGAAAGTGTCAGCAATAACTGCTACAGCAGAATCGCCCACTTGAATCACCTTCTTTACCCCCTTCATGCCAGAGGCTTTGCTAGCGTCGTAGCTCTTCACTTTGCCACCAAAAACTGGAGACTCATGAATGGTTGCTACCAACATGCCGGGTAACTTCAAGTCAATTGCATAAATCTGCTTACCGTTTACCTTGTCAGCAGTGCCGTCAATACGATTCAATGACTTACCAATGACAGTCCACTCTTTAGGATCCTTTAAAGGGACATCTTTAGGCACTTCTAACTTGGAGGCTGCTACAGAAACTTTACCGAAAGTCGTTTTACGGCCAGATGGGGTGTGGGTAATCACACTATTTTTAGCGACGCATTCAGAGACGGGTACACCCCATTGGGTTGCTGCAGCCTGAATCAACATCATGCGTGCTGCGGCACCGCCTTTACGAACATATTGCTCAGAAGTGCGGATACCACGACTACCGCCTGTAGAGTAGCTGCCCCATACTTTGTTACGTTTGAGATTCTCACCGGGTGTTGGATAGTCGTAAGAGATTTTTTTCCAATCACACTCCAGTTCTTCAGCAACCATTTGTGCCAAGCCAGTAATGGTTCCTTGACCCATCTCGGAGCGCACAATTCGCACTACGATATCGTCATTTGGCTTAACCTCTACCCAAACACCAATCTCAGATGTTGATAAGGGAGTCATGCCGGTGGTACCGGAACCCATCGCCGCATTCGCGGATGAGATGAAAGAGAAATCAAAGCCGATTGCTAATCCAGTTGCAATAGCACTTGAGCCAACAATAAAGTGGCGACGTGAAGTGTTGGTAACGTTGGTAGTGTTTGTATTAATAGTTTTAGTCATGATTACTCCTTATGCCTTGCTCACAGCATGAATAGCATCACGCACTTGTTGGAAGGTTCCGCAGCGGCAGATATTGGTTACAGCAGCATCAATCTGCGCATCAGTTGGTTTTGGGGTATTGCGCAATAGGGCTGTAGTTGCCATCACCATGCCAGACTGGCAGTAACCACATTGCGGCACCTGGTTATCAACCCATGCTTTTTGCACTTTAGAGAGCTGACCATTCTTTTCTAAGCCCTCTATAGTTTCAATCTTCTTACCTACAGCCGCACTCACCGGAATTGCGCAACTGCGGATTGCTTGACCATCAAACAAGACAGTACATGCGCCGCACTGACCCACACCGCAACCATATTTAGTACCTGTTAATCCAACGTGATCACGTATCGCCCACAATAAAGGGGTTTCTGGATCAACATCCACCTTGTACTTTTTACCGTTGACGTTTAAGTCAGTCATGCGTGCTCTCCTTAATTGATTTATTTTGAAGTCTTACTCATTAGCAAAGACCCTGCTTTTGATGTGATTATCTTACCCAAGAAATAATTTATTGCTTTGCAACATATATTGCAGAGCAGTAAGATCAAGCCATGATCTCCGGCCTAGTCCAAATCCTTCTCTTTCAAAGCCTAGGTGAGCTTCTATCCAAGTTTGCTCTGCCTACCCTTCCTGGCCCCGTAATTGGCTTGGTGTTACTCATTATTTGGCTGGTTCTGCGCAAGGGAATCAATCCTGAGCTCGCATTAGTAGCAGACGGCTTTAGCCAATACCTTGGCCTTTTATTCGTTCCGGCAGCCGTTGGGGTAGTGCTATTTTTACCCCAACTACAGGCTAATGCCCTCGCAATCATCAGTGCCTTGGTCGGTAGCGTGATTCTGACTATTGCCACTAGCGCGCTAGTTGTCCGCTTTTTGAGCGCAAAGCCAACAGAGACGGGGCAATGAACGAAAAACATTCGATTGTGGAGATTTGGGTTTACCTCTCGGGTAGCCCTTTATTTGCCCTTTTTATTACTTTGGCTGCCTATCAAATTGGCCTGTTGATTTATAAGACTGCCAAACAGAATCCTTTAGCTAACCCAGTAGCAATCGCCATCATTCTGGTTGCAAGCATCATTCAATTTGTTGAGATGCCCTATTCCACCTACTTTGAAGGTGCGCAATTTATTCATTTCTTATTAGGCTCGGCAACGGTCTCTTTAGCTATCCCGATCTATAGAGGCTTAAGTAGCTTGAAGGGTCGATCATTTCCTTTGCTGGCGTCTTTAATTGCAGGTGGCTTGGTATCCATTATTGGCGCGGTAAACATCGCCAAATTATTAGGGGCTGACTCCAGCATTACGGGTGCCATGTACCCTAAATCAGTTACCGCGCCCATTGCCATGGGTATCGCTGAGCGGATCGGAGTATCCCCGACCTTAACCGCCATCTTTGCCGTGACTACCGGAATCCTCGGAGCAATTCTGGCGCCCTTTATTCTGAATGCCCTGGGCATGAAAGCATGGTGGCAACGCGGCTTTGCAATTGGCATCGGGGCTCACGGCATTGGCACCTCGCGTGCATTTAGCATTCATCCAGAGGCAGGAACTTATGCCAGTCTCGCCATGGGAATGAATGGCGTTATCAGTGCTGTAGCCATTCCGATTTTGTACCACCTATTTAATTAGATGACTTGCTCCAATAAAATTTGGGGTATGACCGTAAAAAAAGGGGTGGCATGCACTAATAGTGAGCACCAATTTCTAATTTGGTATCAAAGAAGTCATTTCCCTGATCGCTACTGCTTTAAGCTTGAGTGATCGGTATTTTTATAAACAAGCTATACATCACTTAAAGAACATCAACATGAATCCTCTTAAGCGCAAAACTGCCCATGCACTCTTGGGCTTTGTATTCACAACTATCCTGTGCGGCAACGCCATGGCAGCATCAGATGCAGATTGGCCCAAGAAGCCGATCGTCGCCATCCTGCCTTTTCCTGCTGGTGGCTCTACTGATATATTTGCGCGCGCCATCGGCGTACCGCTTGGAGAGGCATTAGGTCAACCCATTGTGATTGAAAATAAACCGGGTGCTGGCGGCATGATTGCCATGGGCGCATCAGCCAAGGCCGCGCCTGATGGCTACACCCTTTTATTTAGCGCCCTCACTAATCAGTCTATTTCTCAAGCACTTTTCAAAAATCCACCGGCAGATCTCACCAAAGACTTTGCGTCCATCGCGCTCGTAGGTTCAATCCCGCATTTAATTGTTGTGAACCCGTCAGTACCCGCTAAGAATTTACCTGAACTCATTTCCTATATTAAATCCAAAAAGGGAGACTTTAATTACGCCTCTCAAGGTAATGGCAGTCTCTCTCACCTTGAGTCAACAATGTTCATGCAGCGGATTGGTGCCGCTGGTACCCATATCCCTTATAAGGGTAGCGCTTTTGCTCTCCCAGATTTAATTGCCGGCAATACGCTCATGATGTTTGATAGCGTGACAGCATCTCTGCCACATATTCAAAGTGGCAAGTTGCGCCCCATTGCGATTGCCGCGCCCGAGCGTTCACCATTAATGCCGAATGTCCCCACCTTAGGTCAAGATGGCATGAAACAATTTGATGTAGAAAATCTCTATGCCATTTTTGCTCCCAAAGGTACGCCCCCAGCAATTGTTGCAAGAATAGAAAGAGAAATTCGGAAGATTTTGACTAACCCTGACTTCAAAAATCGTCTGGCAAACCAAGGTATCCATCCCCAATTTGCCAACTCTGAGCAATTAACTATGATCACGCAAAGTGAGCATGACAAGTGGGCGAAGGCTGTTAAAGCAGCCAACGTTAAAATTGATTAATAGCCAATACACCCAAGCTTGCGCACTCTTAAAGAGAATCGATTAGATCCATGTTAATTTCTCCTCCCTTCGGGGGCGGTCGTGCCCCAGTCCTTGCAAAGAATGCAGTTGCTAGTTCACAGCCATTGGCCACACAAGCGGGGATTGAAGCCTTGCAAAATGGTGGCAATGCGGTGGATGCAGCCTTAGCGACTGCGATCACACTCACCGTGGTTGAACCCACCATGAATGGTCTTGGTGGCGATGGCTTTGCACTCATTTGGGATGGTAAAAAACTCCATGGCATGAATGCCTCTGGTCGTGCCCCTGCAGCTTGGACGCCGGAGTATTTTTCTGGCAAAACCGCAATGGATTTGATTGGCTGGAATACCGTGACTGTGCCTGGAATGGTTTCGGGTTGGATTGAGTTATCTCGTAAGTTTGGCAAGCTGCCTTTTGCACAACTCTTTAAACGTGCAATTGACTATGCTGAAAACGGCTTTCCAGTTTCACCGGTCATTGCTCGTCAATGGCGCGAGGCGATTCCTATTCTGAAGAATGAGCCTGGTTTTAGTGCATCATTTTTGATTGATGGCAAGGCGCCGACTGCTGGTCAACTCTGGCGCTACCCCGCCCAAGCCAATACATTACGCGAGATCGCTAACACTGAAGGTAAATCTTTTTACACCGGTAAGTTAGCCCAAAGCATGGTCGACTTTGCTCAAAGTACCAGTGGCTGTTTCACCATGGCAGATTTTGCTGCTAATCAAACAGACTGGGTTGAGCCATTAGCATTTGATTATGGTGATTACACCTTGCACGAGATTCCTCCCAATGGTTCGGGTATTACGGCCCAGATGGCACTCGGTATTTTGCAAGCAGCTAATGCAAAACAATATCCCGCCAACTCTGCACAGCGTATTCACCTACAAGTGGAAGCCATGCGTATTGCCTTTGCTGATGCTTACGCTCACGTATCGGATGCCAGTACTATGAAAGTACCGACAAGCGCTCTATTAGATCGGGATTATTTGGCTAGCCGCGCTGCACTAATAAATCACACTCAAGCAGGTAGCTACCGTGCCGGAGACCCGCATGCTGGTGGCACTGTTTACCTTTGCGCTGCGGATGAGAGCGGCATGATGATTTCTTATATTCAATCGAACTTCAAGGGCTTTGGTTCTGGTGTAGTTGCCCCAGGTGGTATTGCCTTTCATAACCGTGGTATGAGCTTTAGCTTAGTTGATGGTCACCCTAATCAAGTAGCTCCAGGTAAGCGCCCTTTCCACACCATCATCCCCGCATTCCTCACCAAAGGGAGTCAGCCAACCATGGCATTTGGTGTGATGGGTGGCAATATGCAACCACAGGGACATCTACAATTTGTAATGCGCTTTGTCGATGAATATCTCAATCCACAGGCCTGCTCAGACGCACCGCGCTGGAGAATTGATGATGTGGGCAAGCTCACGGTTGAAGCTTCAATGCCAACTGTAGTAGTCGAAGGACTTAAAGCAATGGGACATGAAGTGACTGTCATGCCTGCAAACAGTTTAGACTTTGGTAGTGCTCAAGCTATTGCGCTATTAGGTGAACAAACAAATGAAGCCTATATTGCTGGTAGCGATCATCGTCGCGATGGATTGGCAGCAGGTTTTTAAAGCGAGTTAGCCAGGCAAGCAGTTCAAATAAAAACGCTTCACCTCTTGATCGCAGCTCACATCCTTAGGCTGTATGGGGCGCTCTAGAATGATGCCCTCGATGGAGGTACAGCGACTCAAGGCGACATAAACTTGTCCTGAGGCAAATGCCCCTGAAGAGAGATCTACTTTGATCTTATCCAGAGTCTTGCCTTGACTCTTATGAATAGTGACAGCCCAAGCTAGCATTAGTGGGATCTGCACAAAGGTGCCAATGATGTTCGGTGAAATCTTGCCAGACATCATGTCATGGTCATAGCGGTACGATTCCCACTGATGTCCTTTAACTTCCACCGTATTAGAGTAAGGACCGTTTTGTACCATCACCTTTACAGTGTTAGGCAACAACTCACGCACTACCCCGATCGTACCGTTGACCCAACGCTTCGGGAAATTGCTATCGGTTGCCGTAAACATCACCTTGGCGCCCACCTTTAGAGTGAGCTGATTAGGTGATGGCAGATTGCGATCATCCACATTGAACTTACCAGTGCTATTGCCCATATAGACTTTGGCATCAGTTGTAAGTGCTCGTAATCCTGCGCCATTAATTTGATCTGCACGAGCGTTGGTCGTGGTTAGCGTGATGGTTTGCTCATCAATTTCTTTTTTTGTTTCATAACAGACGGTATTTAAAGTATTGAGTGCTTCTTCAATGTCTTGATTGATACGGATCTGATTGAGTAAGCCGGCAAAGTGCGCATCTTTTTGACGGAAGATCTTTGATAACTCCACCATCGTGACATCTTTACGATGTAACGCATTGGCGCAGAAGAAATAAGGGCCTTCGTAACCGCGCTCCGAAAGTACTTGCATATCCGCCTGAGATACCACCGGCGGCAACTGAAACAAGTCCCCAACAAACATCACCTGTATGCCACCGAAGGGCTCACTCTTATGAGGTCCGTTAGCGCGCAGAAATAAATCAATTGCATCCACTACATCTACTCTCACCATTGAGATCTCATCGATGATCAGGAGACGAATATCTTTATAGAGACGCTTATCTTTTAAAGGCTTGATATCTTCTTCAGGAAAGATCAAGCGAGGTGGCAAGCGAAAGAAGGAGTGAATCGTGACGCCCTTCACTTGCAATGCAGCTACGCCAGTTGGCGCAACTACCACTACGTTGCCATGAATGTTTTCACGTAAATAGCCAATTAAAGTGGTCTTACCGGTGCCCGCCTTACCGCTGACAAAGATATAGGGGTCGTGGCGCTCAATTGCGTCAATTACCTCCTGGTACTCAGAGGTGATTTCAATAGCGGATGGATCAATTACGGGTGCGGTCATTCCTTATTGTTTCACGGCATCAGCCACACACCGAAATCCAATGTAAACCACTCCAATATCTGCTGGCTTAGATTCCACATCAGATTCTTTTTGTCTCTCAGGGCCATACCACCAAGATGCACCACGGGTAATGTAGCCACCGTTACGCTCGGTAGCAGTCCACTCCCACACGTTGCCACCCATATCGAATAGTCCATTGACTCCGAGCTTAGTAGTGCCCGTGGAGACATGGCCAGTACCTCGGTTTAAGGCACCTGCAGGAGCGACACCTTTGTAGTCACCACAGCCACTGAGGCAATGAGAAGCCGCTGGAGTGCTACCGCCGGGGAATGGATAACGCTCACCCTTCACAAAGCCAGTAGGTGGATTTGCTCGTTGCTCTACAAATGCCGCAGAGATCCACTCAGCCTCAGTAGGCAAGCGCTTGCCAAAATAACGGCATACAGATGCAGCTTCAGATTGATTGAGGTGTACTGCTGGCTCAGTATCTTTTGCAGGAACACCGTAGGGGGTTTTCCAAGTCCAACCGAGTTTCTTAACAAAACCGGATTCGTAATTGAGCCCGCCGCCGTTTTTCTCGGCCTGGCTTACAAAGCCTGTAGCCGTCGCAAACGCTTTCATATCCGCAATGGTCATCTCAGTTTGATCCCAAGTCACATTGCCAACTTTAACCACAGGGATGGTTGACGCAGGTGCGCTAGTGGCAGTTGATGGTTGCAACATGAAATACAGAGCGATCACGGACAGCAGTAGGCCGAAAATAACAGGGAGAAGGTCGAATTTTTTCATGAATAAAAATCTCAAAAGAAAAGGCTCCGGATAGGGAGCCCTAGGATAATGCAATATTCGGTGGGGCGAACGACGGGGCTCGAACCCGCGACAACCAGAATCACAATCTGGGACTCTACCAACTGAGCTACGTCCGCCACTGAAGACCTAGATTATAGCTTTTGGGCTAAAACCCTGTCAAAAAGCCCTAGTTATAAGATTTAAGAGCCCTCGAACTCAAAAGCGGCCCAATCCCCTAGGGTAAGGCTAGCATCGATAAAGAAGTCCAAAATGGCAGCCTTACTTTGTACCTTAGCCAGAGCATGGTGATCAGAAAGGCGCTGGCGCCAGTAACGGGAGCCAGCCCTGCCATGAGCCAACCCAAGAATGTGCCTTGTAAAGGCTCCGATATAAAACGGTTTGCCTTTCGATTGGCACTCATCAAACCAAGCCTGCACCTGCTTCACCAATGCAATCTGAATGCGATGCCACTCGGTCTCGCTAAAAAGATATCCAGCGGCTTCGCCATCAGTCTTGATTAAGTCATCCCAACCGAGCAACATCGCCGGAAAATGATAAGCCGCCCTACCCACCATAAAGCCATCAAAATCATCCCAATGGCCAGCGATTTGCTCATTGCTTTCTAGTCCGCCGTTGAGCAATACCTTCAGGTTCAGGAATTGTTTTTGTGCATCAAGGCGAAGCTTTGCAGCGACTTCATAACGTAATGGCGGTTTACTGCGATTCTCCTTGGGGGATAAACCTTTGAGGACTGCATTACGAGCATGGATGGTGACCTGGCTAGCGCCTGCATCTGCTACTGCAAGGATAAAGTTCAGCGCAAATTGATAATCTTGTTCAGAGTTGGCAGCATCCATTAAATCCAAGCCAAGACGATGCTTTACGGAAATAGGTATATCGACTGCACTCTTCATGGCCTTAACGCAATCTGCCACTAATGCGGGCTCGGCCATCAGACAAGCGCCAAAAGCACCACGTTGCACGCGTTCAGAAGGACAACCGCAATTGAGATCAATCTCGTCATAGCCCCACTGCTGCGCTAAGTCTGCAGCTTTAGCTAAATCAGAAGGGTCTGAACCACCCAACTGCAATACGACGGGGTGTTGATCTTGCGAATAATCTAAATGGCGTGGCACATCCCCATGAATCAGTGCGCCCGTAGTCACCATCTCGGTATACAGAACCGCATCTTTAGTCAGCGTGCGATGAAAAGAGCGGCAATGACGGTCAGTCCACTCCATCATTGGAGCGACAGCTAAACGCTTCGGCAGTTTTACAGTCATACGAATATCAAGCCAAGACTCTTTGACTCATGAAAAATCGTTCATGCCCCGTTACCGGGTCTTTAAAATGAATCTCTTTAGCTAAGAGTTGCAGGGGTTTAGAAAAGTCCAAATCATACTCTTGATAAGGGGTCAGGATTGGATAGATCTGATCATGGCGTATTGGAACTCCGAGGGCATTAAGGTGGCAACGTAATTGGTGCTTTTTACCACTACCAGGAGTTAAGCAATATTTAGCCCAAGGTGCATTTACTTCAATCAATTCAATGTAGGTATCTGTATTTGCTATGCCATCCACTTCTTCCATTTGCAAGAAATGTTCAGACTCTTTTATATTACTCACATAAGTCATTGGCAGTTTTTTGCAGAGCTCTTCTGAATATGGCGCTATGGCTTCGTATACTTTCTTGACCTCTCGGTCTCTAAAGAGATTTTGGTATTGCGCCCTCTCCTGAGGCTTGACTGAGAAAATGACTAACCCCGCTGTATCGCGATCAATGCGATGAATAGGACTTAAGTCCTGAATACCTGTTTTTTTCTTTAGGCGATTGAGTAGCGTTTGATGCAAGTAAAGACCGCTTGGAGTGACTGGTAAAAAATGGGGTTTATCCGCAACTAAAATATGCTCATCTTGGAATAAGATTTTCTCCTCAAAAGGAATCTCCGGCTCCCTCACCAAGCGCCTAAAGTACAGCAAATGGGTATTAGGCAGATAAGCATTGCTGGCAGAAAGTGCCTCTCCCTCTTGATTAAATACCAAACCCTCTTCAAAGCGAGCTTCCCACTCACTTCTTTCAATATGTGGAAAAGTGGTAATAAAGAAATCCAACAAAGAATCATAGCTCTGCCCTGCAGGCAAATACACCCTAGATGAGGAGACTCCTTCAGAATTCACTTTCATTTGCACTAGATTATCCACGCCCACCATGGCGAGCAATGTTATCTGGGGGCGCCCAGATAAAACCACCCTAAAATGGGGTAGTAGCGCCCCTTAGAACTAGAAAATGAATAGACAATATGCTTGAACTCTCTGCATTCGACCTTGGCTTATTGTTTGCCTTCGCATTATTTGCAGGATTGGTCGACTCCATTATTGGTGGCGGAGGAATGATTCAGGTTCCAGCACTGTTTGCAGCCCTACCAGGCTTTCCGCCAGCCACCCTACTCTCAGTCAATAAGTTTGGCTCTATCGTTGGCACGATTGGCTCAGCCATTCAGTACAGCAGAGCCAACAAGAGCCCCTGGGGTCTGGTGATCATCTCCTCTTCCTTTGCTTTTTTTGCTTCTGTTGCGGGCGCTTACCTTGTTACCCGCTTACCAACAGAATGGCTAAGAGGCGCCCTGCCATTTTTGTTACTTGCGTTGCTAATTTTTAATATCAAATCTGGCGCTGGTCTAGTGCACGCCCCCAAACACAATCACCACAAACAAAAGGCGATTGCTTCCACTGGCGCTGGCATCATCGGTTTTTATGATGGCTTCCTAGGGCCTGGAGCTGGCGCCTTTTACAAACTCTTTTACACCCGTGTTTTGGGATTTGATTTTTTACGATCGGCAGCGCCTGCCAAGTTTCTCAATATTGCGTCCAATCTAGGTGCGCTATGTGTCTTTTTCTATCTAGGTTACTTTGACTGGAAACTCGGCTTACTCATGGCTAGCGCCAATTTGGTGGGCGGTCAAATCGGCACCAGAATTGCGATCAAGCATGGCAACTCTTTTATTCGTAAAGGCTTCTTCATTCTAGTAAGTATCCTCATCATCAAAACCTTTTATGACGCTTTTCTTAAATAAGCACTTGATCATGAGAGCAGAATTAGATGTGCGAAGCCTACAACTTATACGCCTTTTGAAAAATAGCGCTCCTTGAACCACAAAGCCACAGCGACTAAGCCAATCATGATGGGCACCTCTACTAGGGGGCCTATGACTGCTGCAAAGGCTGCTCCAGAATTGATTCCGAATACTGCAATTGCTACCGCAATAGCCAACTCAAAGTTATTACTCGAAGCCGTAAATGAGAGTGTGCAGCAACGCTTATAGTCGATCCCCATCTTGCCAGTGACAAAAAATGTCAATAAGAACATGATCAGAAAGAAGATGAGCAATGGGATGGCAATGGTGAGGACATCCATCGGGAGCGTCAACATCACCCCACCCTTAAGACTAAACATCACCACGATAGTGAAGAGTAAGGCAATCAAAGTCAGCTTACCAATGCGAGGTACAACATGCTCGTGATAATGCGCTTTAGTCATGAACTTGAGCATCACTACCCTAGTCAATATTCCAGTGATACAAGGAATGCCTAAATAGATAAATACACTTTGCGCAATCTGACCCATGCCTATGCTGACGCTCGATCCAACGAGTCCAAAATAAGGGGGCAAGACAGTGAGAAAGAAATAAGCATAGACGCTAAAGAACAGCACCTGAAAAATGGCATTAAATGCAACAAGACCAGCAGCATATTCAGTAGAGCCTTTGGCTAGATCATTCCAAATGATCACCATCGCAACACAAGGTGCAATACCAATCAATATCAGGCCAGCCATGTACTCTGGCTGATCTGGAACAAAAGTAATCGCCAAGAAGAACATTAAAGTTGGTGCAATGATCCAGTTCATTAATAGCGAAATCAGAAAAATGCGCCTATCTTTAAAAACGTCAGGCAGATCTTCGTAACGCACCTTAGCAAAAGGTGGATACATCATCAATATCAAGCCAATAGCAATTGGGAGATTGGTTGTGCCGATCTGAAAGAAATTAATAAAGCTTTCCATATCCGGAATAAAGTGCCCTAAGGCAATGCCTAAGGCCATTGCTGCAAAGATCCAGACCGTCAAATAGCGATCCAGAAAAGATAGTTTTTTAGTTATGCTATTCATGCTTATATTTAGATTGATGTGTGAATCACTTTAAGACTAATAGAGTCTAGTTTTTCTAGTGGCATCGAAGCTAAAATATCTAGGCGTCTTTTAAGGCCATTTTTCACCTCATTAAAAGCTGCCTTCTTTTCCAAGACTGTTCCTTGTACCTGCGACGGATCAGGGAACCCCCAATGGGCTGTCGCAGGCTGACCCGGCCAAAATGGGCACACTTCGCCAGCGGCGTTATCGCAAACTGTAATAATAAAATCCATCTTTGGGGAGTTCTCTCGACCAAACTCATCCCAGCTCTTCGATCTCAAAAGAGTGCGGTCCATGCCCAATTCTTCTGCAATGTCAGCAGCAATGGGATTAACGCTTGTGCCTGGAGTAGAGCCAGCTGAATACCCTATTAATTTGCCACTTGGATGAGTAGATGCTAAAGCCTCACCCAATACTGATCGAGCAGAGTTGTGAGTGCACAAGAAAAGGATGTTGTACTGTTTCATTGGGCTTTTACCTTTTTCGCAGTTTTAGTAGTTTTGCATGGCATACCACCGCAGCAGTTAGCCAGCAAGAATTGACTGAGATCTTCCACTATTCCTGGGTTTGGCCTGTAGATCAGATTGCGACTTTGACGCTCAACAGTAATCAGATTTGCCTGATAGAGCTCTTTTAAATGGAAGCTGAGGGTCGCATTAGGAATGCCTAACATTTCATGGATTTGCGAGGGCAATAAACCATGATCGCCCTTTTGAACTATCAGGCGATATACGTTTAAGCGGGATTCTTGCCCTAGGGCGATGAATGCCAGAATAGCTTCGGTATTTTTCATAATTCGATAATAATCAAACTATATTACAAATAAATGACTACTGTGCGATAAAACCATACCTACTCATGATTTGCCGGGACTTAGGCCCTTGCAGGTATTGATAAAAATCCTCAGCGCTAGATGCGCTATTTTTTATCAAGGTCATCTTTTGTCTTAAGGGCTTATGTAAGTGATTTGGTATCAATACATAAGTAGATTGGGCTTGCACTTGGGGTGATATCGCTAAAGACAGAGCAGAAATTGCAAAATCTGCTGAGCCGGTTAAGGCAAACATCGTTGCTTGTGAAATGTTTTCTCCAAATACCAGCTTAGGCTGAGCCAGATCCCAAGCTCCAATGCTGATGAGATATTCTTTTGCGGCCCTACCGTAAGGTGCATGCTCTGGGTTAGCAATGGCGATTTTTTTGGCTTCTGTAATTGCTCTAATCAAACCATCTTTATCCGTACTGAGTTTGATTGGGTGACCTTTTTTTTGTAAGAGGGTTATTCTACCGATAGCGTAAAGGCTTCCCTGATCCACCGTTAAGCCATTTTTAGATAAGTCATCGATATACGCTTCATCTGCAGACATCAGCAAACCAAAGGGCGCTCCGTTTTTGACTTGCTGCCATAGTACGCCAGATGAACCAAATACCAGCCTCACCTTTTGCCCCTTATCGGCCTTATAGTTAGCAGCAATTTCTTCTAGGGCAAACTTGAGATCCGAGGCTGCAGCTACTGTTGGTGCTGTTTGCGCTAAAGAAGCTGAGACATAGAGAGTCAGCAAAGCCAAAAGAATCTGTTTGATTGGGGTCATTTTTTAACTATTTAAAGTCGTAAGCATATCTACTGCACTATAAGGTATGTCTTATAAGGGGCGTCATGAATCCTCATCAAGACTCACTAAATCCAAGGATCAAACACCTTCACACCTGATTGACTGAAATCAGATACGTTTCTAGTGACGATAGTCATTCGACTCTCAATAGCTGAAGCTGCAATCATGGCATCTCGTTCTGATTTAGGATTAGGTACATGAAGGCTAGCGCAGCGTTGAGCAACAGCCAAATCAACTGGCAAGACTCTCTCGGAGAATGCTGGTAAGACATTCTGATTTAGCCAGCGCCTGAGTACAGCTCCCTGTTTTTTATCGCGGCGCTCAATTTGTAAGACACCGATTTCTAATTCCAATACTGTGATCGCAGAAATGAACATCAATTCTGGGAAGATTGCTTCGGCCCAGGATTGAACCCCTTTATTGATTCGACCATCAGCTGATTTCCTCAATTCAGATACAACATTGGTATCCAATAAATACATTACAAAGAATCTCCAATTGACTTGATTAGGCCTTGCACTTTCGCAGGCTCAAATTCAATTTCACCTGCGCCTTTCATCCCCAAAAGATCAGACATGTTTTTTCTTTTCCCTAGGACTCGCTGGTAGTCTGAAAAAGTCATTAATACATGCGCAGGCTTACCGCGATCAGTAATAAACACTGGGCCTGTTTCTGAGGCTTTTTTAGCCTTACCGGTATCTTGGTTAAATTCTCGGCTCGATAAAGTGGTGATCATTGAAACCTCCACAAGAGGTAATTAATGTAGCAATGTTACTACATTATTCTTAGGGGTTCAAGCCCCCTTCCCCTGAAGAGAGATTTACCCCTTTAACTTACGCAAGGCGTCTGCCATTGCATTATTCATTGGAGGTGCAGAGCTTCTATCTTCCTGTGGTCTTCTAGCTTCGGGGGCTCTTGGAGCGCCTGGTCTATTTGCTCTTTGCTCAGGTTTTGAGCCTGCCGACACTTTAGGAGCCTCATCGGATAGGCGCATTGTTAATGCAATGCGCTTGCGTTTCTCGTCCACTTCCAGCACTTTGACTTTCACAACCTGCCCTGCTTTGACTACCGTGTGCGGATCTTTTACAAAGGTGTTGGCCAATGCGGAGATATGGACGAGGCCATCTTGATGAACACCAATATCAACAAAGGCGCCAAAGGCTGCCACGTTGGTGACAACGCCTTCTAAAATCATATCGGCTTTGAGATCACTGATTTTTTCAACACCATCCTTAAAAGTCGCTGTAGTAAACTCAGGACGTGGATCGCGACCAGGCTTTTCTAATTCTTTAATGATGTCAGTAACAGTGGGAACGCCAAATTTCTCATCGGCATACTTTTCTGGATTGAGTCCTTTGAGTATTCCGACATCGCCAATCACTTCCTTAACGCCCTTCTTGATATCTTTCAGAATCTTTTCTACCAAAGGATAGGATTCAGGGTGGACAGCAGAAGCATCCAAGGGATCTTTACCATTCATAATGCGTAAGAAACCAGCTGCTTGCTCAAAAGTCTTTTCACCTAAGCGTGGCACGCTACGCAAATCTGCTCGCGTCTCAAAGGCACCATTGCTATCTCGATAAGACACGATACCTTCAGCAACCGTAGCACTCAAGCCTGAGACTCTTGCCAATAATGGTGCGGATGCTGTGTTCACATCAACACCTACCGCATTGACGCAATCCTCTACTACTGCCACTAATGACTTAGCTAACTGAGTCTGCATCACATCGTGCTGATATTGACCTACACCAATGGACTTTGGATCAATCTTCACCAGCTCAGCCAGAGGATCCTGCAGCCTTCTCGCAATCGATACCGCTCCACGTAAAGATACATCCATTCCAGGTAATTCTTTTGAGGCGTACTCAGAGGCCGAGTAAACCGATGCCCCTGCTTCAGAGACCACAATCTTTGTTAACTTGAGTTCGGGTTTAGCTTTGATTAAATCTTGCGCTAATTTATCAGTCTCACGTGAGGCTGTACCGTTGCCAATCGAGATTAAGGTGGCTTTATGCTTCTCGGCTAATTTAGCAAGGGTATGCAGTGAACCATCCCAGTCATTCTTGGGTTGGTGCGGATAAATAACGTCGGTATCTACCACTTTGCCCGTAGCATCCACAACCGCTACCTTCACACCGGTCCGCATACCGGGATCAAGGCCAATGGTGACCTTTGGTCCTGCAGGTGCGGCCAACAGTAAAGCCTTCAGGTTGCGTGCGAAGACATTGATCGCCTCAACTTCAGAGCGTTCACGCAAAGCACTCATCAGCTCAGACTCCAAGTGCATGGAGCACTTAATACGCCATGTCCAGCGCACGGTCTCTGCGAGCCACTGATCGGCAGGACGACCTTCATTTTTGATCTTGAATTGATGAGCAATGCGGGATTCGCAAGGATTATGGGGTGCATCCCATTTGGGCTTTTCTTCTTCGGTATCTAGACGCAAGTTGACCATGAGCATTTGCTCACGACGACCTCTAAATAAAGCCAAGGCACGATGCGACGGAATTGCCGAGATGGGCTCTGAATAATCGAAGTAGTCCGAGAATTTCTCACCCTCTTGCTCTTTACCGGCAGTCACTTTGGACTCCACCACGCCATGCTCTTGCAAATACGTTCTGAGTGATTGCACTAGTCCAGCATCTTCTGCGAAACGCTCCATCAAAATCTGACGTGCACCTTCAAGAGCGGCCTTGGTATCCACTACACCGGGATTGTCACCCTGATCCGATGTAAATGCTGCTTTGAGGTATTTGACTGCTTCCACTTCAGGATCTAGCATGGGGTTAGCCAATAAATCATTTGCCAGCGGCTCTAAGCCTGCTTCTAGGGCAATTTGCGCCTTAGTGCGACGCTTGAGCTTATAAGGAAGATATAGGTCCTCTAGGCGGGTCTTATCCTCAGCCAACATAATAGATTTAAGCAACTCTGGTGTCATCTTGCCTTGCTCTTCAATCGAAGCAATAATCGCTTTACGACGCTCTTCTAATTCTCGTAAATAGCCGAGTCGATCTTCTAGTAAACGCAACTGCGTATCGTCTAGACCACCAGTTGCCTCTTTGCGATAACGCGCAATAAAGGGCACTGTTGCACCCTCATCCATTAAGGCAATGGCAGCAGCCACTTGTGCAGGTTTAGCGGATAACTCTTGGGCAAGTCGTTGTTCAATGGATGGCAGCATGAAATTATTAATTTATTAAGGTTTTAAGAATATTGCTATGGAGTAAAAATAAGAGCCACCCAAAGGTGACTCTTATTGACTAACTAGATAACTTATTAAAGCATCTCTGAAAGATTACTCTCGGGAAGCCTTCTTACGATCATGCTCTTTCAAATGACGCTTACGGATTCGTACGCTTTTCGGTGTTACTTCAACCAACTCATCATCGCTAATAAATTCAACAGCGTATTCCAAAGTCAAGTCGATTGGTGTGACCAAACGAACCGCTTCATCAGTACCTGAAGAACGTACGTTAGTTAATTGCTTACCTTTAATCGGGTTCACAACTAAGTCGTTATCGCGACTATGAATACCAATCACCATACCTTCGTAAACAGGATCGCCATGTTTTACAAACATACGACCACGATCTTGCAGCTTCCAAATAGCGTAAGCAACTGCTTCACCGTCATCTTGGCTAATCAATACACCGTTATGACGCTCGCCCAAGATGCCATCTTTAGCTGGAGCATATGAATCAAATGTATGGCTCATCAACCCGTTACCGCGAGTCATAGTCATGAAGTCACCTTGGAAGCCGATCAAACCACGTGCAGGAATACGGTACTCAAGACGGGTACGGCCTTTTCCGTCGCTCACCATATCTTGTAACTCGCCCTTACGCTTACCCAAGTCTTCCATTACGGAACCTTGAGTGGCATCTTCTACGTCAACCGTTAAGTTCTCGTACGGCTCCATCTTGACGCCATTCTCTTCGTGGAACACAACGCGAGGACGGGAAACTGCCATCTCATAACCTTCACGACGCATGGTTTCAACCAAAATAGTCAAATGCAACTCACCACGACCGGATACTTCAAATACGGTGTCATCATCAGTTTCTTTTACGCGCAAAGCCATGTTGGCCTTCAACTCACGATCAAGACGCTCACGAATCTGACGACTAGTCACAAACTTGCCTTCACGACCAGCTAATGGGCTGGTGTTCACCATGAAGTTCATAGTTAAAGTAGGTTCATCAATCTTGAGCATTGGCAATGGATCTGGTTTATCAACTGCACAAACCGTTGTACCAATTGCTAACTCTTCAATACCGTTGATTAAAGCAATATCGCCAGCAAATGCTTCTTCAACGATTTCACGCTCTAAACCTTTAAATTTCAATACTTGGTTGATACGGCCTTTAAATGGCACGCCATCGGGACCGTTCATACAGACCACTTCCATGCCTGACTTCACACGTCCACGGCTAATACGGCCAACACCAATCTTACCGACATAGCTGTTGTAGTCGATTGAAGAAATCTGGAATTGCAAAGGGCCATCTGGATCATCATCACGCACAGGTACGTATTTCAGAACAGCGTCAAACAATGGACGCATATCGCCTTCACGGACATCTTCCGTGATTCCTGCATAGCCATTCAAGCCTGATGCATAGATGATTGGGAAATCGAGCTGCTCTTCAGTAGCACCTAGTTTGTCAAACAATTCAAAAGTGGCATTAATAACGTAGTCACAACGTGCACCCGGACGGTCAACCTTGTTAATCACAACGATAGGCTTTAAACCCAAAGCTAAAGCTTTCTTAGTTACGAAGCGAGTTTGTGGCATTGGGCCTTCAACCGCATCAACCAAGAGTAAAACACCGTCAACCATGGAGAGCACACGCTCTACTTCGCCACCGAAGTCAGCGTGTCCTGGTGTGTCTACGATGTTGATGTGTGTGCCGTCATACTCAACTGCACAGTTCTTGGACAAAATAGTAATGCCACGCTCTTTTTCCAAATCGTTTGAGTCCATGACGCGTTCGGTCATTTTTTCATTAGAACGGAATGTGCCAGATTGGCGCAAGAGTTGGTCAACCAAGGTAGTTTTACCGTGGTCAACGTGGGCGATGATGGCGATATTACGAAGTGCGCGTTTAGTCATGTGAAGCTTCTAAAGTTAAGAATATGAAATTCAGGTTAGTTAAGGTTAATCAATTAATAAGTCAAAAATATTAATGGGCCGAAGAAATCAAACGCTTAGGATGCAATACCCCAGAGCGCCAATCTCCAGTACCAATGAAATTATGTGGAGCAGCAGTTGCACGATAGATTCGTACTAGTGCTTCTATCGAAGGTAAATTGAGCGGGACTCGTTGGCCCATCTCTAAACGTTTTGCTTGCTGCTCATCTACCGTGAGATGTGGCAAGGTTTGTAAGAGTGCATCGACTGGCAAGATATAGCTTGAGCTTTCTTGCAAGCCTTTCTGGATAGATTCAATCGTGAAAGACTGCTCTAAATTCAGGTGCCCAACTTCAGTACGACGCAAGCCAACCAAATGCGCACCACAGCCTAATGCTTTGCCAATATCTTCTGCTATCACGCGGATGTAAGTGCCTTTACTGCAGCTCACTTCTAAAGTAGCTTCAGGCCAATTGATATTGGTCCAACGGATGGCATGAATCGTGATATTTCTTGGGGCTCGTTCTAACTCAACACCAGCGCGAGCGTATTCATATAAAGGCTTACCATCGCGCTTGAGCGCAGAATACATTGGTGGAACCTGACTAATAGGGCCGGTAAATGCTGGGAGCAATGACTCTAGTGCTAGCTTCAGGGCAACTTCATCAGCGAATACTGGGAGCGGCAACTCTTCAATGATGAGACCTTCAGCATCACCAGTATCAGTACGCTGACCAAATTTCACTTGAGCAATGTAAGTTTTATCTGCCTCTAATAAATCCTGAGAGTACTTGGTTGCTTCACCTAAACAAATTGGGAGTAAGCCAGTAGCCATGGGATCTAGAGTGCCAGTATGCCCAGCTTTTTCTGCGTTAAATGCACGCTTCACGGCAGTGACTGCACCTTGCGAGCTCATGCCAGCAGGTTTATCAAGCAAAACAACACCGTCGATACGTACAGACATAGCTATTTACGCGTTCTCGTCTTTGCGATCACTATCGACCGCTTGATCAATTAAGCGAGACATTTCGATACCGTGCTCAACAGAACTATCGTAGTGGAAATGCAGGGTTGGCACAGTATGAATATGCAAACGCTTAAACAATAATGAGTGTAAATAGCCCGCTTTATCCTGGAGCGCCTTTAATGCCACTTCAGGCTCAGCGCCTAAAACAGTAAAGAAAACTTTTGCATGCGCCAAATCAGGCGTGAGTTCAATACTTTGTAAAGTAATTAAACCTAGACTCGGGCTACGCAGTTCACGAGGAATCAGTTCGGCCAGGTCTCGCTGAATTTGATCCGCGAGACGCTGGTTACGATGAGGGCTAGTTTTATGCATGTACTCGGTAGTTCTTAGAGTGTTCTAGCAACTTCAGTTACTTCAAATGCTTCCAGCTGATCGCCCTCTTTGATGTCGTTGTAGCCTTTTAATGACAAGCCACACTCAACACCGGCACGAACTTCTTTTGCATCATCCTTAAAGCGCTTGAGAGAATCCAACTCACCACTCCAGATCACGACGTTTTCACGTAAGAGGCGAACGCTAGAATTACGCTTGACAACACCATCGAGTACCAAGCAACCTGCAATTGCGCCCACTTTAGATACCAAGAAGACTTGACGAATCTCCACCATACCGGTGATTTCTTCTTTCTTATCTGGTGTCAACATACCGCTTAAGGCTGCTTTCACTTCGTCAACCGCATCATAAATAATGTTGTGATAGCGAATATCCACACCATTATTCTCAGCTAACTTACGCGCTGCACCATCCGCACGAGAGTTAAAGCCAATAATGACCGCCTTAGAAGCAACTGCCAAGTTCACGTCAGTTTCAGTAATACCGCCTACTGCAGCGTGGACGATTTGAACCTTCACCTCTGCAGTAGAGAGCTTTTGCAACGACTGTGACAATGCTTCTTGAGAACCTTGTACGTCTGCCTTAATGATCAGCGGCAACAACTTCGCTTCGACTGCACCCTCTTCCATGTTTTCCATCATGGTTTCGAGTTTGAATGCTTGCTGCTTCGCCAACTTCACATCACGGAACTTGCCTTGACGGAACAGTGCGATCTCACGTGCTTTACGCTCGTCGGGAACTACTTGCACTGATTCACCAGCTGCAGGGACTTCAGATAAACCTTGAATCTCTACAGGGATGGATGGGCCAGCCTCATTACATGGCTTACCGTTCTCATCCAACATCGCACGAACACGACCGTAAGTTGAGCCAGCTAGCAACATGTCGCCACGCTTCAGCGTTCCAGACTGAACAAGAACAGTAGCAACTGGACCGCGTCCTTTATCCAAGCGCGCCTCAATCACTAGACCTTGTGCCGGAGCTTCTTTAGCTGCTTTGAGCTCTAAAACCTCTGCCTGCAAGAGTACGTTCTCAAGTAATGCATCAATGCCGTCACCAGTCTTGGCAGAAACGCCAATAAATGGCACATCGCCACCGTATTCCTCAGGAACTACTTGCTCAGCTACCAATTCTGTTTTGACACGCTCTAAATTGGCTTCAGGTTTATCAATCTTATTGATTGCTACAACGATTGGAACACCCGCTGCTTGAGCATGATGAATCGCCTCTCTAGTTTGTGGCATCACGCCATCATCCGCAGCAACTACCAAGATCACGATATCCGTTGCCTTAGCACCGCGAGCACGCATTGCCGTAAAGGCCTCGTGACCCGGGGTATCAAGGAAGGTAATCATGCCACGTGGAGTTTCAACGTGATAAGCACCAATGTGCTGAGTAATGCCACCAGCTTCGCCAGTAGCAACCTTAGCCGCACGAATCTTATCGAGTAAAGATGTTTTACCGTGGTCAACGTGACCCATCACCGTGACTACTGGTGGACGCGGTAATAATTCTGCATCGTGACCAGCAATACCTAAATCTAAATCAGGATCATCTAACTTAGCAGCATGAGCAGTGTGTCCCATTTCCTCAACAATGATCATAGCCGTATCTTGATCCAAGATCTGGTTGATCGTGACCATCTGACCCATACCCATCAAGAGCTTAATCACTTCTGCGCTCTTCACAGCCATGGCATGAGCTAACTCAGCAACAGTAATGGTTTCTGGGACATTAACATCACGCACAATCGCTTCAGTAGGCACCTGGAAATTGGTATCGGTATTAGCTTCAGCAATTTGACGTTGCTTTCTTCTACCGCCACCTGAACGCCAACCGCCTACACCACCAGAGCTATCACCACGAGTCTTGAGACCACCCGGTTTCTTGGCACCTTCTTCTTGCCAAGTAGATGAAGTCTCTGCAGACTTAATTGTCTTACCACCAACTTTAGCAACTGTTTTTTTCTTATCGTCAGCACCTTCAACCTTGGCAGGTTTATGTAAAGTACCTTTTTTAGCTTCCTCAGCAGTAATTTCACTTGGTGCTTTGAGAACACGTGCAGGCGTACTCATCATGTCGCGAATCGCTAGAGCTTCAGCTTCAGCAGCGGCACGACGTTTTGTAATATCCGCTAACTGAGCCTTATTGGCATCAGCAATGTCCTTAGCAACCTTGTCCGCCTTCGCTTTCTTTTCAGCAGCTTTTGCCGCCGCCGCATCTCCATCTGATTTAGCAGTTTTTCCGCTTACTGGCTCAGCTGCGCTTGCAGCAGCTGCAGCATCCGCTTCTTTTTGCCGAGCATCTACTGCGGCTTTCATTTCAGCTTCTTGACGAGCTAATAACTCAGCTTGACGAGTAACTTCAACTGCGCGTTTTTCTAACTCTTCGGCAGAAAGGATTGGCTTAGCAGATTCTGCAGGAACAGCTTCCTTAGCCGCTGGAGCTGGAGTCTCTTCAGGAGCTTTATCTCCCGCTTTAACTAGCACGCGCTTTTTACGAACCTCAACCTGAACGGTACGAGTGCGTCCGGCAGAATCTGCCTGACGAATCTCTGAGTTTTCGCGTTTGATCAAAGTAATCTTTTTACGATTACTCGTATCCGCACTACCGTGCTCTTTTTGCAAATGCTCAAGAAGGACAGTTTTATCCTTTTCGGTTATTTTATCGTCCTCAGAACCTTTTTCGATACCGGCCGCCTTCAATTGCTCCAGAAGGTCTGGCGCGGTACGTTTTAATTCTTTAGCGAGTACTTTTACTGTTGTTGCCATGTACTACTTCCTCTCATGAAGTAAACCAATGTTCGCGCGCTTTCATGATGAGCGTTTTCGCGGTTTCTTCATCAATTTGTGTCGCCTCAATTAGCTCATCAACAGCCAGTTCAGCTAAGTCGTCACGGGTATGAACTTGATTGTCAGCAAGCTTTGCAACCAATTCAGTCGTCATTCCCTCAAGGGAACGCAAATCTTGTGAGACTTCGCCAACGCGCTCTTCTTTGGCCAATTCCATGGTCAAGAGAGAATCACGCGCACGAGTACGCAATTCGTTTACGGTGTCTTCGTCAAAAGAATCGATTTCCAACATTTCAGAAAGGGGTACATAAGCAACCTCTTCCAATGTGTTGAAACCTTCTTCGATCAAGATATCAGCAACTTCTTGGTCAACGTCCAATTTATCCATGAACAATTGACGTACAGAAGCAGCTTCTTTTTCAGTTTTCTCAGCAGATTCTTCTGGAGTCATGATGTTGATTTGCCAACCAGTCAATTCGCTAGCCAAGCGAACGTTCTGTCCGCTACGGCCAATCGCAATTGCCAAGTTCTCTTCATCAACCACCACATCCATGGCGTGACGCTCTTCGTCAACCACGATAGAAGATACTTGTGCCGGAGCCAAGGCACCAATCACAAACTGCGCTGGATCTTCAGACCACAACACAATATCTACTGCCTCACCAGCTACTTCGTTACGTACTGCAGTAACGCGTGTACCACGAACACCAACACAAGTGCCAATTGGATCGATACGCTTATCGTAAGTAATTACAGCAATTTTTGCGCGGATACCAGGATCGCGAGCTGCGCCCTTAATCTCCAATAAACCCTGCTCCATTTCTGGAACTTCGTTCTCAAATAACTTGATCAAAAAATCTGGGCAAGTACGTGAGAGCTCAATCTGTGGGCCACGGGCTTCACGATCTACTTTCAGGATGTAAGCACGAACACGGTCACCAGAACGTAAGTTTTCTTTAGGAATCATTTGATCGCGACGCAGCAAGGCTTCAACGCGACCAGATTCAATAATCAAACCATTTTTGTCAGCACGCTTTACGGTACCGGTCATGACTTTTTCGCCACGCTCAAGGTAGTCGTTCAGAATTTGCTCACGCTCAGCATCACGAATGCGTTGCAAGATCACTTGTTTAGCAGCTTGTGCGCCAATACGGCCAAAGGCTAAAGATTCAATTTGTTCTTCGATGTGTTCGCCAACTTCCATATCCGGAAATTGTTCAAGCGCTTCAAAATGCAGAATTTCTTTATCAGGCTCTTGGAGGCCAGCTTCATCAGGAACAACCAACCAACGACGGAAGGTTTCGTATTCACCAGACTCGCGATCAATCGCTACACGAATATCCACATCTTCTGTCGGATAACGTTTCTTGGTAGCTGATACTAACGCCATCTCTAGCGCCTCAAACACAATTGCTTGATCTACGTTCTTTTCACGCGCTAAGGCGTCTGCCAACATGAGAACTTCTCGGCTCATGACTTTCTTCCTTTGAAATCAATAACAGGGACCAACCGAGTCTTTTCGACCTCGGCTAAAGAAAACTCCAATTGAGACTCAGCGCCATCGGCGCCTTCAAACAACAAACCAAATTTGGCATCAGGTGAATCCAATTCACCGCTCAGCAAACCTTGCAACACACCACGAAACTTCTTGCGATCGCTAGTGGCGACACGTAACTTCAAATCCACTTCCATTCCGGAGAAGCGCTCGTAATCAGCCGCTGACTTCACAGGGCGATCGAGACCAGGTGAAGAAATCTCTAGACGCTCAAAGGGAATGTTTTCAACTGGCAAGGTGTAGCTCAGTTGATGACTTACCTTTTCGCAATCCTGGACATTAATCAATCGCTCGTAATCCGGGTTTTCAATCGTGACACGCAGCAAACCTCCGGCTTCACGCTCGATATCGACTAGCGTGTACCCTAGATTTTCTACCTCCGCAGAAATAATCCGCTGATCCTTCACGAACACCCTTCAATCCAAAATGGCAAAAAAAAATGGGCTTCAAAGCCCATATTCTCGAAATTCAGAACAGGCCGACTTACGTTGATCGCAACATCAGTCGGTAACAACTCATAACAGCAGCAAACTGCTGTAAGAGCAAAATTATAGCCGATTTAGAGGAAAACTCATCAAAATCAGAAGCTTTCGATAGGATTTCGCGGTTTTCTAGGGCCTTTATTGAAGGGTTTACGCCCTTTTGGAGCCCCCCGTTTAGGGCCATTACCCGGGCTTTGGGGGCTTGCTGTTACAAAAGCAGACTGTCCGTGATGGACTTTCTTGCCTTTATTACGGTTCTGGCCTTGAGCTCCCTGGCCAGCACCTTGACCGCCCTGACCACCTGCGCCTGGACGCCCACCCTGGGTACGACCACGGAAAGGACCGCGCCCCTCGCTCGAACCACCACCGCTAGGTTTACCACCCCGACCTTGATGAGTAAGAGCGCCATGACCACTAGCCTGGGTTAAAGCATCCCGTGAACCCCAATAAGAAACCGAGGTTTGCATTGGATCTGGCTGAAAATCCCCGCTAGAAGCAGGATTACGATCTCGTCCATGAGACCCAGAAGCTGGGCCACGACCCTTATCTTGGGGTTGAGGCATTTTTAAGCCTGCAAACTTCATTAAGTTATAGATACCGCCGGCCTCAATCTCTTCCCATTTACCCCGTCTCAAACGTGGAGGTAATAAGAAAATGCCGTAACGCGTACGAATCAAACGAGAGACGACATGCCCGACTGCCTCAAACATGCGGCGTACTTCCCGGTTACGACCTTCCGTCAAAGCAACGTGGTACCAACGGTTCGCACCTTCCCCGCCACCCATAGAAAGTCGTAAGAATTTGGCTTGACCATCATCTAAAGTAATACCGCTTTTTAATTGAGCTGTGTTTTCTTGGCTCAAATCACCCAAAATACGGACAGCGTATTCGCGCTCAACACCGTAACGGGGATGCATTAAGCGATTAGCCAGCTCGCCTGAAGTCGTAAATAGCAATAGACCTTCAGTATTAAAGTCCAGACGCCCTACCGCAATCCAACGTCCTTGACGCGGCTTTGGCAAACGATCAAATACCGTTGGACGACCCTCTGGATCGGACTGACTTACGATTTCGCCGGAAGGCTTGTGATACATGATCACGCGTGGCGGCTTAGTCTGAATCTTGCGATGTACTGGTTTGCCGTTAATGCGCACTTGATCAGTAGGTCCAATGCGCTGACCGATATGGGCTGGCAGTCCATTCACGGATACGCGCCCTTGAATAATTAAGTCTTCCATATCGCGACGTGAACCCATACCGACGTCAGCCAATACCTTATGCAATTTGACAGTATCTTCGTCGTCAGCTTCGTCATCTAAGCCGTCTAAGTCTGACCAAACTTCATCACGCAAGCTGAGCGGCAAATCATCGATGTTGGCAAATTGCAAACTGCTCATCTCATCATCGCTAGGTGTATCGGCATCTTCGTCATGACGCACACGTTGTGCGCGACGCTCTGCACCAGTTTGATGAGAAATCTCATTCTCATTCACACCATCTGGATTTTTGACTTCAACTACTTCAGGTGCATCTAATGCAGCATCAAATTCTCCAGAGACTACTGAAGCAAACAAGGCTTCACTCTCTGCTGCATTCGGTGCTAGCTTGGCAGCTGATGGGTTAGCACCCTCGCGCCCGCCACCAGGCTCACCCTCGCGACGAGGCCGATCCTTATTAAATGGACGTTTCTTATTAAACGGCTTGCCTGCACCTGCACCCTGACGGCGAGGACGACGTTGACCGCCTTCGCGCCCCTCGCCTTTTGCAACCTCAGTATTGGGAGCAAACTCAGAGCTAGTAGAGTTATCCGATGTAGGTTTAATCGGAGATGAATCGTTTTCGTTATGACTTGTCATTAATAATTATTTTTGTTCGTCTGATTTTTCTTCAGACTCTGAAGTAACTTCTTCTACTTTACTTATTTCTTCGCTGATGGATTCTTCGTTTACTAACGCATCCTCTGTTGACTGAATGATGGGCTGACCGTGTTCATCTAACTCGATGACTGTCTCTACGGTTGCAGTAGAGTCAAACTCCATTACCGCCTGACCTAATTGCGCAGCTGCGGCCATCGGTGCAGCATCTTCTAACATTGGCAAGCTTTGTAAATTAGTAAGACTCAAATCATCTAAAAACTGTTTGGTGGTGGCATATAAACCTGGGCGACCGATGGTCTCTTTATGACCAATCACCTCAACCCAACCCCGATCTTCTAACTGCTTCATCACATTGCTGCTTACTGCAACGCCACGAATCTCTTCGATCTCACCGCGGGTCACTGGTTGACGGTAGGCAATGATCGCCAAAGTCTCCATCACCGCGCGAGAATACTTTGGCGGCTTTTCTGGAGTCAAGCGATCAAGATATTCACGCATTGCTAAGCGGCTCTGAAAACGCCAGCCTGTTGCAATGTGGACTAACTCCATGCCTTTGTCTTCCCAAGCCTTTTGAAGCTCTAAAAGAGCATCATCAACTTCGCCAGGGGCAATATCTTCGACAAATAAGCGCGTCAGATCAGCAACTGTGAGTGGTTCTTGCGCGCACAAGAGGGCTGTTTCAATTACGCGTTTATTGTGATCATCCATAAAATTCGGGCTATCAGGTAAGGACCTGATGAGACTATAAAAATGTATTTCAGTAATGGGTTGGTAGTTTTCTGGTGGCGCTATTTAGCTACAACGGGCAGTTGATCTCTGTAAATACACACTGGAGAACTACCCGCGCTGAAACGAAGTTTTTTTCGCTCACCTGTGACCATTATAAGGGAGGCTCAATACAATAGCTATATGCACGAAATTACAGCCATATCCCCTCTTTTATCCACCAAGGCCGACACAAGACGTCGTTTTCTGGGCTTAAGCCTATGTTTTGGGGCTCTCATTGGGGGTTCAAGCCTGAGCGGGTGCAGCCTAATGAGTAGTCGCAAGCCAGTCATTGGGCTTGTCTTGGGGGCAGGTGCCGCCCGAGGTTTTGCCCACGTGGGTGTCATTAAGGCATTAGAGGCACAAGGTATTCGGCCCGATATCGTGGTCGGCAGTAGTGCCGGAAGCGTTATTGCGGCACTACTTGCCTCTGGCGCCACTGGAAATGATCTCAATCGGCTTGCCTTAAATCTTGATGAGGCAACCATTGCCGACTGGGGCCTGCCTTTTGCGGGAAGGTTCGGAGGTCTGATTAAAGGGGATGCACTTCAAAACATGGTGAATCGTGAAGTACAAAATAAGTCTATCGAGCAAATGCGCATACCCCTAGGAATTGTGGCGACTGAACTGCAATCTGGTAAAGGTATCTTGTTTCGCTCTGGCAATACAGGTTTAGCGGTGCGAGCCTCCTGCAGCGTCCCAGGCGTATTCCAGCCCGCAGTCATCAGCGGCAAAGAATATGTGGACGGCGGCTTGGTTGCTCCAGTCCCTGTGAGCTATGCAAGGCAGATGGGTGCAACCATCATCATCGCGGTCAACATCTCATCAGAACCCGTTCATCAAGATGCCAGCGGAACCTTTGGTGTTATGCAACAAACGATATCCATCATGCAGCGAAGTATTAATCAGTATGAGCTCAAGAGCGCAGATATTGTGATCACGCCTCTTCTCAAACAAATGAGTAGCGGCGACTTCAAATCCAGAAATGCCGCCATCCTTGCTGGTGAGGTTGCGGCACAGGAGCAAATGGCGCTAATAAAAGAGAGGCTAAAGAGCTAGACATACTCTAGCTAGAAGCCTATAGGCTACGAGATTTGCGTTTGAGTTTATTTACTTCATTTAACAACTCTTTACGCTCTGCGTCACCCAAGTTGTCACTGCCGTCGAGGCGGCGAGCACCATCAAAGCGCTTATCCCAGTAGAGGCTACCGAGATCGTCTACACGCACACTGGTACCCTTAGATGGGGAATGAATGAATTTATTGTCGCCAACATAAATGCCGACATGAGAGAAAGTTAAACGCATGGTGTTGAAAAACACTAAATCACCAGGCTGCAATTCTTCACGAGTAATCGGTTTGCCTACTCGGCTCATTTGAGTAGATTTGCGTGGCAATAAAAAACCTAGCTTATCTTTAAAAACATAGCCAACAAAACTACTGCCGTCCAAACCAGATTGCGGTAACTCTGCATCCCAGCGATAACGCACGCCAATCACTTCCATGGCGCGGTTAATTAATTCATCTGATTTAACGGTAACGGAATCTGCCAAACGATCTGACACACGAGCGAAGTAAGACTTACCCGCCTGAAACATGGTTTCTTTGGGAGCCTCCTTAGCAACTTCTGCAGGCAGGTCTTTTGCAGCATCAGCAACAGTATCCGAAGCTCGTGCAGGATTGGCAGCCAATGTGATTGCAATCAGTATAGCGATTGGCAAGAGGTCTTTTTTAAGGGACATTCCTTCATTCTAACAAAGAAGGCCTCTTTCACCAAGTGCTAGCCCAAGAGTTAACTTATTGTTTTCAATGGAGTATTTACCATTATGGGGCGTAAATGCACCAATGTAGCGCCTTAGGGCGTCTATTTCAGGGAAGTCTTAGGTCAGTTCAGCGGCCGCAAACAACTCTTGGGTATAGCTCTGACGTGGGTGCTTAATGAGGGTCTCAGTATCACCAAACTCCACAACCCTCCCCCCTTTGAGCACCATCACCTCATGCGACATCGCCCGAATGACCGCCAAATCATGGCTAATGATTAAATAGGCCAAGTTGTATTTTTTCTGGAGCTCAGTTAGCAAAGCGAGCACCTGTTTTTGAATCGATACATCTAATGCTGAAGTTGGCTCATCTAATACCAGGATCTGCGGCTTCAGAATCAAAGCACGAGCGATCGCAATACGCTGCCTCTGACCGCCAGAGAATTCATGGGGATAACGTGTGAGGGCAGAACGATCAATTCCCACTTCTCGCAAAATATCCAAGACACGAGACTCACGCTCCGCCGCAGACAAATTCGGAAAGTGCACATCCAAACCCTCTGAAACAATTTGCATCACATTCATACGCGGAGAAAGTGAGCCAAACGGATCTTGAAAGATCACCTGCAAACTAGAGCGCATGGCTCGACGATCTAATGGTTTTAACTTTTGCCAATCCTTACCCAATACATCGACTGTGCCAGTGGTTTCTGCTGCAGAATCACCCAACAAACCTAAAACCGCCATGCCTAAGGTAGTCTTACCTGAACCAGACTCACCAATCACGCCGATAGTCTGCCCCTGCTTTAGCTCAAAGCCAAGCTTACGCAAGACCTGATGACGTGGAGATTTTTTAAACCAAGAGATCGACTCTGTGCCAGGATAAGAGACCGATAAGTTCTCTGTCTTTAATAAGACGGGTGCCAAAGGCATTACCGGCGCTAAATCGCGCGCTGGCACACTGTTGACTAAGGCTTTTGTATATGCGTTATCTGGATGCTCAAAGACTTGCTTTGTAGTTCCGACCTCCATCAAGTTGCCCTGATTGAGAACGGCAACGCGCTGAGCAAAATGCTTAACCAGGTTGAGATCATGTGTAATTAACAGGATTGCCATACCGCCATGATCTTTAGACTCTTCTTGCAACTCTTTGAGTAAATCCAAAATCTGTAGACGCAAGCTAACGTCCAAAGCAGTGGTAGGCTCATCTGCAATAAGTAATCTTGGCTTACACGCTAAGGCCATTGCAATCATGGCGCGTTGACGTTGTCCACCAGATAATTGGTGCGGATAAGAGTGGAAGCGCTTCTCTGGCTCAGGAATGCCAGTTTTCTTGAGCAATTCAATTGCAGCAGACATTCCGTCGGCCTTAGAGATCAGTGGCTCATAAATCTGCACCGCCTCCACAATCTGATTACCGATAGTAAACAAAGGATTGAGTGCAGTCATCGGCTCCTGAAACACCATCGCAATCTCACGACCCCGAATCTCACGAATAGCTTGTATTGGCAAATCCAGTAAATTCACTGAAGGGTTACTAGCATCTGAACTCTTGCCACTCCACAAAATTCGGCCGGATGTTTTTGCACCCTCAGGCTCAAGACGCAGAGGCGCTAGGGCAGTCAGCGTCTTACCTGAACCAGACTCCCCAACGAGCGCAACGCGCTCACCCACGCCGATCTCTAGATCCAGATGGCTCACGGCAAATTTTTCGCGCCGACCTGAACCAAATGAAATTGAGAAATCTTCATAGCGCAGTAAAGGAATTACTGATTTATTTGAATTAGCCTTTTCACTCATGAGCGACCCCCACTCATAGCGCCTGACTTACGAGAATCAAAAGCATCGCGTAAGGCTTCACCCATAAAAGTGAGCAAAAGTAAGGTGGCCACTAAAACAACAAAAGTCGATAGTGAAATCCACCACGCATCTAAATTACTTTTTCCTTGAGAGAGTAATTCACCCAGACTTGGCGTTCCTGGTGGCACACCTAAACCCAAGAAATCTAAACTGGTGAGAGACAAGATCGCCGCGCTCATTCTGAAGGGAAGAAAGGTAATGACGGGCGTCAAACTGTTCGGCAAAATATGACGGCGCATAATTTGTAGATTGGTTAAGCCCAATGCTCGGGCTGCACGAACGTACTCTAGTGCGCGATTGCGGAAGAACTCTGCACGCACGTAGTCAGATAAACCCATCCAACCAAATGCTGCCAGCAAAATAATCAAGAGCCAAATACTTGGGTTAAAGATAGAGGCAAAAATGATGAGTAGGTATAACTCTGGCATCGCCGACCAAATCTCAATCAAACGCTGAGAAACTAGATCGAACTTGCCACCAAAGAATCCCATTAAAGAGCCGGTAATGATGCCAACGCTGACACCAACAATGGTGAGCGCTAAGCCAAATAAAATCGATAGGCGAAAGCCATAAATTAAGCGCGATAAGACATCGCGCCCACGATCATCAGTGCCTAACCAGTTATCAAGCGATGGTGGTGCAGGATTAGGTGCTTTTGAGAAGTAATTGAGCGTCTCATAGCTATAAGGAATCGGTGGATAAATTGCCCAATTACCATTGCTGGTGATGTTGTGACGGATATCCGGATCTAAAAAATCGGTTGGCGTTGCGAAATCACCGCCAAAGACTCGCTCAGGCTGTGACTTCACAATCGGAAAATAGAATTTCTCTTCGTAGCGAACTATCCAAGGTTTGTCATTCGCAATCAGCTCGGCCCCCATGGAGAGACCGAATAGGATCATGAAAATCCAAAGGCTGGCATAACCCATGCGACTATTTTTAAAGCGATGCCAGCGACTCATGAGCCACCTCCCGCACCAAACTGGATGCGCGGATCAATGTAGACGTAGCAAAGATCCGAAATCAACTTTGTAAATAAACCAATCAGCGTGAAAAGATAAAGCGTTCCGAAAACCACTGGGTAGTCGCGTCGCATAACGGACTCGTAAGAGAGCAAACCGAGTCCATCTAAAGAAAATAGAGTTTCGATCAGCAACGAGCCTGTAAAGAAAGCGCCAATAAATGCTGCTGGAAATCCAGTCACCAAAGGAAGAAGTGCATTGCGGAACACATGCTTCCACAGCACTTGTTTTTCCATGAGACCTTTAGCTCTCGCAGTCAATACATACTGTTTGCGAATCTCCTCTAAAAAGGAGTTCTTCGTCAGCATCGTGATCACCGCAAAGCTACCTAAAACTGAAGCGGTAATTGGTAAAACTAAATGCCACAAATAGTCCATTACCTTGCCCATCATGCTGAGCTCACTCCAGTTATCTGAAGTCAGTCCGCGTAGTGGAAAGATTTGCAAAAAACTGCCGCCGCCAAAGAGGACAAGGAGGAGTACTCCCAATACAAATCCTGGAATGGCATAACCGACCAAGATGCAGCTGCTAGTAACCGCATCAAAGCGAGAGCCATCGCGCACTGCTTTGGCAATGCCCAAAGGAATGGATACCAGGTAAGTAATAAAGAAGGTCCATAGACCAATACTGATCGATACCGGCAACTTAGAAACTACTAAGCCCCAGACACTTTCGTGCTGGTAATAGCTTTGACCTAAATCGAATCTGGCAAAACGCCCCAACATCATGAAATAACGCTCTACTGGCGGCTTATCAAATCCGTAGAGCGCTTTAACCTCTTCCAAACGTTGTGCATCGACACCTTGACGCCCGCGATAGCTTGCTCCAGCACCCGATGACTCTGATCCACCGGTTGCTCCAGCACCTTTGCCTTTTAATTCCAAGACCATCTGTTCTACTGGGCCGCCGGGTACAAATTGCACGACTGCAAAAGTCAAGGTCAGTACACCCAATAAGGTAGGGATCATCAGCAGAAGGCGTTTAAAGATATAGGCGCGCATTTGACCTTGCATTATTTAGCCTCCTCTTTCCACCAGTTTTGCATAATCCAAGGCTCCGCTGAGTAGTACAAGGGAGGCTCTGGGTAGCGCATCTCTTTGCGATAGGCAACCCGGTGCGTTGGGTTGTACCACTGTGGAATGACGTAATAACTATTCCAGAGTACGCGATCTAAGGCTCTCGTAGCGGCACGTAACTCCTCGCGATTTTGTGCTTTAGTAATTTCCTGAATCAATGCATCTACTACTGGCGACTGAATGCCAATGACATTATCTGATCCCTTTTCTTTGGCAGCCTGACTACCAAAGCGATCCCATAATTCATTACCAGGATTTTGCGAATCTGGGAAACGAACTGTTGTCATATCAAAATCAAATTCATCCATACGCTTTTGATGAAGAGCGAAGTCGCTAGTTCGAATATCTACCTGAACTCCCAACTTCTCTAGATTGCGCACGTAAGCAGAAATTACCCTCAGAAAGAATCCGCCATTTTCCACCATCTCAAAACGAAATGGCTCACCCTTTTCATTACGCAATGCGCCATCGCGATACTGCCAGCCAGCATGCATCAATAGTTCGCGGGCTTTCTTTAAATTCTGACGTAGGCTGTCTGGTGACTTGGTAGATGGGGCTGGGGGCATTGGATTAAATACTGCATCAGGCACCCATTGCGGGTACTTTGTTTTTAAGGGTCTTAGCAGCTTTAGTTCTGCTTCAGTAGGCTTACGCGGCCCATCAAAATTCGCGCTCAAATCGCTATTCTGAAAATAGCTATTGATACGACTGTATTGATCATAAAAAATTTGGCGATTGAGCCATTCAAAATCTAAGGCGTAACCTAAAGCTTCACGTACTCGAGCATCCTTAAAGATTGGGCGACGAAGGTTCATCGCAAAACCCTGCATCCCTGCCCCGTTGTTATTGAGAAATGCCTTCCTCAATAGAGTGCCGTTATCAAACTTGGAACCCACATAACCCTTAGCCCAAATCTTGGCGCGGTATTCAACGATAGCGTCGAATTCACCTGCTTTGAAGGCCTCTAGACGAACAGCATCATCACTATAGAGTTTGTAAAGCACGCGATCAAAGTTATAAAAACCAACGCGGACATTTAAAGGCTTACTTAATTGATCGGCCCAATATTGCGGGTTTCGCTTATAGACAATGGATTTACCAGCTTTAAAGGATTCAATCAGGTAGGGCCCACTACCCAATGGCGTTTCAAAGGCAATCTTCTCAAAAGGAATGATCGTACCGTCCGGATTCTTTCCCCAGTTACGAGAAAAGATAGGGAGCGTTCCTGCCAAAATAGGTAATTCTGTGTTGTTGTTTTTGAAATCAAAACGCACTACTCGGTCTGATAACACAACCGCTTCTTTAATATCTGCGAAGGTAGTTCTATAGCGTGGATGCGCTTTACCACTCATTAATACATCAAAGCTATGTTTCACATCTGCAGCTAAGACTGGGCTACCATCAGAAAACTTTGCTTCAGTACGAATACGAAACGTTACCGACTTATGGTCTTGAGCAACAGCAATATCTTCAGCAAGCAAACCATAAATGCTTGATACCTCATCAGCACTTCCCTCGGCCAAAGATTCAAACATCAATTCAATTCCAGGCGCCGTTACACCCCGCAGAGTAAAAGGATTGAACTTATCAAAACTGGTTCTTTGCCCTGGGTTGGGTAAAGTGAGAGTGCCTCCCCTAGGGGCATGAGGATTCACGTAATCAAAATGGGCAAATCCTTCGGCATATTTAGGCTTGCCATACTGGGAAATCCCTTGAGCTGCCTGCGCTACATTGGCCCAAAGCCCCACTAGCATGGCTAGTAGCAAGAAATGGGCTATTTGGCGAATGGGGTTTAGGGTGGACATATATGCAACAATTGTAGATAGCTAATCATATTTGAAGTAAAGGAAACAACATGGGCTTTCTCTCCGGCAAAAAAATCCTGATTACCGGGCTTCTCTCTAACCGCTCTATAGCCTATGGTATTGCCAAGGCATGCCACCGCGAAGGGGCTGAACTGGCCTTTACCTACGTTGGTGAGCGCTTCAAAGACCGCATTGTCGATTTCGCTAAAGAATTCAATACCGAACTGATTTTTAACTGCGACGTTGGCAGCGATGAACAGATTTCCGCCCTTTTTAAGGATTTGGCTAAGACTTGGCCGCAATTTGATGGCTTTGTCCATGCGATTGGCTTTGCACCACGTGAAGCGATTGCTGGAGACTTTTTAGAAGGTCTTTCTCGCGAGGGCTTCAAAATCGCTCATGACATCTCGGCCTACAGCTTTCCGGCGATGGCAAAAGAAGCTTTGCCCATGTTGCGCGACAAATCTTCCTTGTTGACATTAACTTACCTCGGCAGCTTACGTAACGTTCCCAACTACAACACTATGGGACTTGCTAAGGCCTCACTTGAAGCCTCGGTACGCTACATCGCTGGCTCAGTCGGACCTAAAGGCATTCGCGCTAACGGAATCTCTGCTGGCCCGATTAAAACTTTGGCCGCTGCTGGCATTAAAGGGTTTGGCAAGATTTTGGAGGCAGTTGAACAAACTGCCCCCATGCGTCGCAATGTCACGATTGATGATGTTGGTAATACTGCCGCTTTCCTATTGTCTGATTTAGCAAACGGCATCACCGCTGAAATCATTTATGTCGATAACGGCTTTAGCCAAGTGGTTGGCGGCATGGAAGAACTTTGAACGTTCCACTACGCGAGGCCCTGAAGTTTTGGGCCAAACTGGGCTTCATTAGTTTTGGTGGGCCCGCTGGACAGATAGCCGTTCTGCATCAAGAGCTAGTTGAGAAGCGTCGCTGGATTTCTGAGCGGCGTTTTTTACATGCGCTCAACTATTGCATGCTGTTGCCCGGACCTGAGGCGCAGCAATTAGTTACCTACATCGGCTGGTTAATGCATCGTACTTGGGGTGGTGTTTTTGCTGGCACCCTCTTTGTTCTGCCCTCCCTCCTTATTTTGATCGGCTTATCTTGGATCTACCTCACCTTTGGGCAAGTGCCTTGGATTGCTGCCATCTTTTTTGGCATCAAACCTGCAGTCACTGCCATCGTCCTTCATGCAGCAGTTCGTATTGGTAAACGCACGCTTCATAATCAAGCACTACGTTGGATTGCAATCGGATCCTTTCTGGCGATCTTTGTTTTTAATTTGGCTTTCCCAATCATCGTTATCGTTGCTGCATTGATGGGCGTCTGGGGTGGCAAGCGCTACCCAGAATATTTTCAGCAAACTGCCACTCACGATAAATCAACAGCAGCACACGCTCCAGCATTAATTGATGATCACACCCCCACTCCAGAGCACGCTCAGTTTTCCAAAAAGAAGCTGGCGCTGCATAGTTCAGTTGTTCTCGCGCTCTGGTTAATTCCGTTTATTGCCCTAGCACTGATCTTTGGTTGGAAGACGCTCTACCCGCAAATTGCTTGGTTCTTTACTAAAGCTGCCTTCCTCACTTTTGGTGGTGCTTACGCAGTTCTACCCTACGTCTACCAAGGCGCAGTAGATCAATTTCATTGGCTTAGCGCAGGTCAGATGATGGATGGTTTAGCGCTTGGAGAAACCACTCCAGGACCACTCATCATGGTGGTGGCTTTTGTTGGATATCTGGCTGGCCATATTCAACATCTGATTGGGAATAGCAATCCGTTTTGGTTTGGCGTGCTTGGGGCTTGTGTTGCCACCTGGTTTACTTTTTTACCTTCTTTTTTCCTGGTACTAGTCGGCGGTCCACTCATTGAATCCACTCATGGCAAGCTGAGTTTTACTGCGCCCCTGACTGCCATCTCTGCAGCAGTGGTCGGCGTCATCGCCAATCTAGGTCTATTCTTTGCGTATCACGTCTTTTTTCCGCATGGTCTTGGTGGTTCAATCTCATGGATTTCGATTGTGATTACCTTGTTTGCAGGTTTAGCGCTCTTTAGGTATCAAAAAGGGGTGATTAGCGTGTTGATCGGTTCAGCTTTGGCTGGGCTTCTGAGTTATTTACTGACTACTTTATTGATCTAGCAAGGCTGTATTGGGGGCTGAAATTGGCATAATGGAACTTATGCGAATTGAACCCCAAACCATCACTCACCTCCAAGAATGGCTCGGTAAAACTGAGACCCTTCAAGACACTGTTACCGCAGCACCTGTCAGAGCTCTGTCAGCAACACTAGATCGACCTGATCCCGCTCCAAATGACGGAACTTTTCTGCCAGAGTTATGGCATTGGCTCTATTTTTTACCTTGCGCTCTTCAATCAGAAATCGGTGCTGATGGTCATCCACAGCGTGGTGGCTTTTTACCCCCCGTCCCATTGCCGCGTCGCATGTGGGCCGGCAGTCGAATTGAGTGGTTAGCACCTCTAGCAGTTGGCGATGAAATCGAGCGCACCTCCAAAATTGAATCCGTTACACATAAAGCGGGTCGCACTGGCGATCTCATCTTTGTATTGGTCAAACATAACATCTCCAATCAAAATGCCTTAGCTTTAGTTGAAGAGCATGACATCGTGTATCGCGACGCTCCCGGACCAGACGATAAGCCAGTGGCACCAACACCAGCTCCTACTGGAGCCACTTGGTCCAAAACAATTACTCCTGATGATGTTTTATTGTTTCGTTACTCAGCACTGACATTTAATGGTCATCGCATTCATTACGATCGCAAATACGTCACTGAAGTTGAGGGCTACCCCGGCTTAATTGTTCACGGTCCTTTAATTGCAACTTTATTAGTCGATCTTGTGCGTCAGAGTATTCTCAATTGCAAACTAAAAAGCTTTGAGTTCCGTGCCATTCGCCCTACTTTTGATATCAATGTATTTAAGGTAAGTGCCAAGCCCGATCTAGAGAAAGATCCTTCCGGAAAAACAATCTCCATTTGGGCCGAAGATCACGAAGGCTGGCTCACCATGCAAGCCACTGCAGTTTTAGCTTAGGAAATTTTGACTTAATGACTACTCCACACTTATCTAAAACCTTAGCGACATTTGCTTCCGAATTAAAGCTTAGTGATATTCCCCCAGAGGTGATTGCACGCACCGAAGATTTACTAGTGGATTGGTTTGGCTCTGCCATTGCTGGTAAAGGTTCACGCCCAGTAGAAACGATGACGCAGTTTGCGCAAAACATGGGTGGCTTTAATATCGCCAATCCTGGTTCCGCTGAAATTCTGATTAGCCGCAAGAGCTCGAGCCCTTTTTTAGCGACACTCGCTAATGCTGCAGCATCACATATAGCCGAGCAAGATGATGTTCATAATGGCTCTGTCTTTCATCCAGGCACCGTGGTATTTCCTGCGGCATTAGCAACGGCGCAAACGATTGGTGCCTCAGGCGAAGATCTTCTGGTAGCTGCTGTTGCTGGCTATGAAGTCGGCATTCGGGTTGGAGAATTTCTAGGTCGTTCACACTACAAAACATTTCACACTACAGGTACAGCGGGTACTTTAGCTGCAGCCGCTGCAGTGGGTCATCTACTGAAACTAAACCCCACTCAAATGTTGCACGCCTTTGGTTCAGCAGGCACCCAGTCCGCTGGCCTTTGGGAATTTCTGCGCGATGCCGCCGACTCTAAGCAGTTACATACTGCACACGCTGCCTCTACTGGTTTGATGTCTGCCTACTTAGCGCAATCGGGCTTTACTGGTGCCGAACATATTTTGGAGGGCAAACAAGGTTTAGCTGCTGGCATGTCAAGCGATGCAGATCCTAGCAAGTTGATTGATCGATTGGGCAGCCGCTGGACTATTGCTGAGACGAGCTTTAAATATCACGCCTCATGCCGTCATACTCACCCTGCAGCAGATGCCTTGTTACAAGTCATGCTGGAACATCACCTCAAGCCTAGCGATATCGCCAAAGTAGAAACCTTGGTTCATCAGGGCGCAATCGATGTGCTTGGCCCAGTAACTGATCCTACGACTGTGCACCAATCCAAGTTTTCCATGGGAACTGTATTAGCCCTGATTGCTCACTATCAATTTGCAGGTCTACAAGAATTTGATCAGCACTTTCATGATCAAGCCATTTGCGCATTCCGTGATCGTGTCACGATGATCCTTGATCCCGAAGTTGATGGCGCCTACCCTCAGCGCTGGATTGGCAAAGTCAAAGTCTATCTAAACAGTGGCGAAGTTTTAGAAGGTCGCGTAGACGAACCCAAAGGCGATCCTGGTAATACTCTGAGTCGCGCTGAAATTACCGATAAGGCCATGCGCCTTGCTGCATTTAGTGGCGGCGCAAGCCCAACTGAGATGAGCGCTGCTATTGAGCACTTGTGGAATATCAGCAAGGAGTCCAAGATAGGTATGTTGATCTCCTAAATCACTTTGCTGATTTTTTTGCCTCATATTTAATAAAGCCACAAACATGAATCCACTTGATACACCTATCGGCTTTAGCAATACTTTCTTATTCGTTCCGGGGACGCGCCCAGAGCGATTTACTAAAGCACTTGATAGTGGTGCTGATGGCGTCATCATCGATTTAGAAGATGCTGTTGCCCATGAAGATAAAGAATCTGCTCGTGCAGCAATACGAGCGGCTTGGTCCTCATTCACCACAGAACAAAAAAAGCGTCTGATTATTCGCTCAAATTCTCCTGGCAGTCATTTTTATGCGGCAGACCTGATCTTGGTCCAAGAGTTAGATGCTGCTTGCTTACTTATTCCAAAAAGTGAATCCCTCGATCAAATTAATGGTGCAGCACAAATCCTGCCAAACACAGCCATCATTCCGATGATTGAGACTGCCATCGGTCTTGATCGCCTCAATGAAATCGCAACTTCTGAACAAGTATTGCGCTTAGCCTTAGGCAACATCGATTTACAAGCAGACCTAGGAATGGTTTGTGATGCACAAGAAACTGAACTGCAAACTGCGCGCTTTCAGATTGTGTTGGCCTCACGTTTGGCCCAAATTGCCCCTCCAATTGATGGGGTTACCCCATCTACTGACAATATTGAGCGCATCACCGATGATGCAGAGCGCGCCAAAAGAATGGGCTTTGGTGGCAAGTTGTGCATTCATCCAAAACAGGTTTCTCTGGTGAAGGATTCCTTTATGCCTACTGATGCAGAGGTTTCTTGGGCTCATCGAGTCATCGAGGCTGACAAGGTATCAAAAGGAGGCGCAGTCAAATTAGATGGCCGCATGATTGACCGTCCAGTTGTTCTACTGGCCCAAAGAACTCTAGCGATTGCTGGTAAACCCTAAAGCCGATAGCATTTAATAGTGGCAAAATTAGTCAGCATCAAACAATAACGGAGACTTAAATGAAATTCAAGAAAACCCTCTTTGCTGGAATTGCTGCAGTTGTCAGCGCCAGCACTTTATTGGGCAGTAACATTGCATCTGCTCAAAAGGATTGGCCTACAAAATCAGTTCAATTGGTTGTTCCATTTGCTGCTGGCGGCCCAACTGACACTATCGCACGCTTAATTGCAGTGCCAATGGGTCAGTCTTTAGGTCAGACCGTTGTAGTTGAGAACGTGCCTGGTGCTGGCGGCACAATTGCTTCCACTAAAGTAGCCCGCGCAGCTCCAGACGGCTACACCATCTATATTCATCACATGGGGATGGCTACAGCAAATGCGCTGTACGACAAGCTCCCATATGACCCAATGACAAGCTTTGAGTACATCGGCCAAGTTGCTGACGTGCCAATGGTATTGCTCGGTAAGAAAGATTTGCCAGCTAATAACTTCAAAGAGCTTGAGGCTTACATTAAAGCTAACGGTTCAAAAGTAACGATGGCTAATGCAGGTCCAGGCGCTGTGTCACAGCTCTGCGGTTTGCTATTTCAAAGTCGCATGGGTGTTCGCTTGACTAATATTCCTTACAAGGGAACTGGTCCTGCTTTAACTGACCTCCTGGGTGGTCAAGTTGACCTCTTGTGCGATCAAACAACACAAACAATTCCTTACATCAAGGATGGTCGTGTGAAAGCATTTGGCACAACCACGATGAAGCGCTTGCCTGCAATTCCTAACGTTCCTACCTTGAACGAACAAGGCCTCAAAGGCTTTGAAGTCAAAGTGTGGCATGGTGTGTATGCTCCAAAAGGCACTCCACAGCCAGTTCTGGACAAGATCAATGCTGCACTCAAGAAAGCATTGAATACTCCTGATGTGAAGAAGCGTTTGGAAGATGCCAATATTGATATCGTACCTGCAGAGAAGATTTCTGCAAAAGGTCTCAGAGAACACCTTGATAGAGAAATCAACGTTTGGGGTCCAGTCATTCGTAAAGCCAATATTCCAGATTAATTCCGGAATAGCGGCAAACAAAAAAGCCAGCGAATATCTGCTGGCTTTTTTGTTATCTAAAATTAACTAATGTACTGATGTGCTGATGCACCGATTAACTAACTCGCTACTTAACCCACCCTAAACAGGTAACTTGATTAGGCTCTTACGCGACGCTTCTGATAAATCGCATTCGGGATTGCCAGCAGAGCCCAAATAGCTAAGAAGGGATCTAAGAGGTAGTCCCAGAGATTTGCGGATTCATGCCAATGAACTGCCCACGTAATGATCGCAAAGGACAGGATCCAAACGCACTTAGTCCAGCCAGCAAGGCCGCAAACTATAGCAAAGAAGATAGTAGCGGTTAAAAGGCCAATGGAGCCGTAACCCCAAGCATAGGGATCGAGCATGCCAAGACCCAGCGCCAAGGGGTAAAACGCAATTGCAATCAATGCCACTGGCACTTTAAATCCTAGCGACGTCTTTTTAGCAGCAGGAAGTATGGAACTCCAAAGCAAAAGCATAGTCACAATACTGAATTCACCAGTCACTCCGCGCACGTAGGCAGACAAAGGCAATTCAAGCGACATCCCCAGTGGCCAGAAAAAAAGATTTACCAGCAAGGCAACTGCGACTAGACGAACCACAAATGGAATCTCTCTTGAGGAAAGTTTTTGCGACAAAATAATCAGGACTACCGCACAAGTAAGCGACATCTCTAGAAGAGCGATCAGTTGTAAATAAGGAGTCATCATTGCGCTTCCTTTGCCTGAAGACTGCTGACGGCATACTTAAACCAGGTAGCTGGAAAATATACATGCTTAATCTTTGTTCTATTCCAGGTATAGGTAAGATGCGCATCGTCACCATTTGCAGAAATCAAGTAAGGATAGGAAAATTCTCGATGCTGATCATTGAGTAAAGATTCATCATCTTCGAGCACCTGCACTACCCGCCATTGAGGGGATCTGGGCTCACGCATGACCATCACCAATCGATAGCGCGCAGCCTCGATATTATTCAGCACCATCAATCTTGTGCCATTCGCTAAAGTGAGTGCAGCAAGCGCTGAATTGGGATTTGGAATCTCAAGATCTTTTGTTACTGCCCAAGTTTGTCCAGCATCCTTGGTTTCACTTACAGGAATTTGCTTTGGCTGAGAACTGGGTCGAGTTTGGCGAAAGAAAGCCTCTGCTTCTTGTGGGCCATTAGTAAAAACTACCGGCTGAATTGCATCCCTACCAGAACTCATGCGTCGCTTATCAATCACCTGACTCGCATCGACTCTGAGAAGCTCGCCAAAGCGACCAATCCACTCGTGATATGCCGGTAAACCCAGTCGCCCATCTATAAATGCCATGGCTGGTGACTTTACTAAGGTGCTCAGATTAATCAGCGGGGAGCTGATTAGGCGCTGCGGTCGATCCCAAGTCAAACCTTCATCATCTGAAATCATTGAAGAAATTGAACTGCCAGCCCAACCCCCAATAGAGACTGTGACAAAAAATAATTGCATCCGGCCATCTGCCATTCTAGCTGGCACAGGATTGCCCAATTTAGCAATGTAGCGAGATAAGCCTTTTTCAGCGCTAACGCGATCCACTACAACTGTTGGGACACTCCAACGAGATGCCTGCGTATCAAAAACAGATGTATTAATCACTACGTCTGGAGCACCTTCTCGACTACCCGCAAACCAGAAGGCTCTCACCGCACCATCCTTTAGTGCAATTAAAGAGGCAGCATGTACTGAGGGAGCTCCAGTGTCAGGTAACCAATCTGTCCGCAGACTCGGCTGTGCGGGCTTTACTGACGTTGCGCTTTTCAGCATCTTTGACTGCTTAGCGCCCCCGCTGAGCTCTGATGAATCATCAAATTGATTTACATGATTAATTGAGTAATTACTTGCAAACGGCGCCCATACCGGGCGACTGTCAATGTGGAGATAACCCAGCACCGAGGCCAGCAATAAAAAACAAAAGGCAATTACCCGACTCATCGACAAGCATCCTTACCTACTAATGGCAATGTAATAGTCGCAGGAGTAGCAATTAAATATTCATTCACAAACAAGTGTTCTCCGATATGACCCCTGAGTATCGCCTGAATTTCTGCATCAGAATGGCGCGCTCGCATCTCCATCCGCTTACCCACTATTTTGCAAGAATCACATAGCGCGGGTTCCTCACCAATCGCTGACTGCACTGCTACCAGCGGATAATTTTTAGTCAGCAAATCAATTTGACTCGCATCCTTTGCAAAATAGCCATGCAATATTGCTCCAGGCAATAAGAGTCGATACTCTTCATCCTTGGCACGATAGTCGCAAGGCACCCAAACATCTTTTCCGGCAAGGCCTTGAATAGTCGCTTGCGAGTACCGACCTAAAGTACCCTCGAGCGGTGATAAGCCACTGGTAAGTGCGCAATAGCAAAGAAAGCAAGACGCCAAAGCGATTACCTTAGTAAGCTCTCGATTAAATAGGCCAAGCAACACTAGAGCCATCGCGGCTCCCATAAAAATCCAATGCCAAGGGGAGTAACTCCAGATACCTGACTGACCCAGGAAGTTTGACAGTTGTAAACTACCGCCCACCCAAACAAGCGCGGTAAGTAACAGCAACTGAAGTAGCAATGCAATCCTAAATCCCCAGAAGGGCAATCGATCCCAATACAGTGCGATCACGGCAGCAAATGCCGGCATCACTGGAAGTAGATAACGCCCAGAGCGCTGACTTGGCAAACTAAAGACAATGAAAAAGGCTAAGACCAAGAGCAGCAAAATACTCTCTTCAAGAGACATAAAACGCCGCTCTCGCCAACATTGAATTAATGCAGAAATCAACACAAAAGTAAAGAGTCCAGCATTGGCTAAGGTCGTTAAAGCCAGCATCCAAACACTATCACCGCCTCGTACTAGATCTAATAAATAGTTGGAGCTACGCGCTTCAAACTTACCGGCATTCTCACCCAGAACAAATTCTTTCCAAACCGCTTCAGGGAAAGGATCCAGCACAAACCAAAGTGCAAATACACCTAAAGCTAGAACAGCAATCAATAAGACTTTATAAAGGTCTTGCAATAAGACCTTAGGGATACTCCATTCACGCCAGCGCCAGTAGAACAAGCCCAAAGCAAATGCGGCAGGAACAATATAGGCAAAGGATTTTGACAGCAAAGCCATACCAAAAGAGGCACCTGCCAACACGGGAAATAAAAGCTTCGATTCAAAAGCGGCTCTACCCCAATGCAGCAGCGCAAAGAAAGGCAGGCTTAGCCAAAACACTTCGGGGGGATCCGTTAAGAACGGACGACCATAGCGGTAAGTTGCAAAAAAGGAGAGCCATACTAAAGCCGCCAATAAGCCAGTCTGCATTCTTCCGCTAAAACGAGATACGGCCAAAAATAAGAAAAGTGCGGTTAAGCCGGTATATACAACACTGGGCCAACGCAGTGCGAAGAGTGTCCAGTCGCTTCCCCAGCTGGTACTAGCGATGCCCTCCCAAAATACCAAAGGAGGCTTCGTATTTTTAATGCCGTCCATCTCCGATTGAAGAGGTAGCCAAGCGCCAGAATCGGCTGTCATTCGGACGATATGCATATAAGGGTACTCGTCCCCATTCTTCGGAGCAAAGCGACTATCTAAACCATATAGATAGGTAAATACACCTAGAAGTAGGATGAAAATAGCATTTCGGTAGGTAAATGAGCCTCGCATATTGCTAGTTTATAGGTCTCGGGGTGGAATACTAGAAACTAGCAAGGTCAATGCCCTCTTTTTTGGTTCTGAGCTTATTGAAAATCAATCTAAGTAAAACCACTAATCCCACCCCTATCTGATTAAGATAGAGTTCATCAGCAGTATCCCAAGAACAGATGTCTGTAAGACGGAGATGATCCCTATGCAAATGAAGTACTTAAAACCCATTTTGGTGACTAGCGCCCTCATTAGTCTGAACCAGTGGAGCGGACTTAGCTTCGCCCAAACCGCTGATCAACTATATAAACGTGGACTTGCTGCTACCTGTGCCAATTGCCACGGCACAGATGGCAAAGGCGTTGTGGATGGTGGCATGCCGCTAATTAATAATCTCACTAGCGCGCAAATGCTGGAGAAATTAAAGGCCTACAAGTCTGGAGCATTAGAGGGCACCATCATGCCTCAGCTAGCTAAAGGCTATTCCGACGAACAACTCACCACTATTGCCAATCAACTTGGCAAGAAACAATAAGGAGGCGCCATGGATCGTCGACATTTTATAGGTCAGAGCGCTGCAGCAGTGGGTTTGCTTGCAGGACTCTCAAGCCACACTAAAGCAGCTAATTTACAAAAAGCAGAAATCTTAGTCATTGGTGGCGGATATGGTGGCGCTACCGCTGCTAAATATTTGCGACTCTTGTCTAATAACACTGCCAGAGTAACCCTGATTGAGCCCAATACATCTTTTGTGTCCTGCCCAATGTCTAATTTGGTTATCGGTGGCTCACGTACGATCGCTGAAATTACTTCACCGTATGACACTCTGAGCAAGCGCCATGGCATCAAGATTATTCAAGATAGCGTCAGCAGCATTGATCCAGATAAAAAGACAGTGATACTCTCTTCTGGAAAAACTTTACGCTATGACAAAGCCATTATGTCCCCCGGCGTCTCAATGAACTTCAAAAGCGTTGAAGGCCTTGCACAAGCTAATAAAGATGGCGTAACACTACAGGCTTGGAAAGCTGGTCCAGAGACGGTTGCCTTGCACAAGCAGCTCGCTGCTATGCGTGAAGGTGGCACTTTTGTAATCAGCATTCCAGAAGCACCTTATCGCTGCCCTCCTGGACCCTATGAGCGTGCATGTCAGGTAGCAAACTATCTTCAGCAACACAATCCTAAGGGCAAGGTATTGGTTTTAGATGCCAACCAAGATGTGGTTTCTAAAGGAGCCTTGTTCAAAAAAGTTTGGGCTGAGCAATACGCTGGAATGATTGAGTACCGTCCAAAGAGCAATGTCATTGGCGTTGATGCGAAAACCAAAACCCTCAAACTCGAAGTTGAGGATGACGTGAAGGCTGACGTATTAAATATTTTGCCGCAAATGGCTGCTGGTGAAATTGCCATTAAAACTGGATTGGCTAATTCCAATGGTCGCTGGGCGAATGTGAACTTCCTCAACTTTGAGTCAACAGCACGCAAAGATATTCATGTACTAGGTGATGCGATTCAGATTGCGCCTTTAATGCCCAAATCTGGTCACATGGCTAATCAACATGCCAAAGTCGCAGCAGCAGCAATCGTTGCAGAATTAAATGGCTGGGAAATCAATCCTGCACCTGTGCTCACTAATACCTGCTACAGCTTTGTGAATAACCGAGAAGTAGTCCACGTTGCTAGTGTCCATCAATACAATGCCGCTGAAAAAACTTTCAAGACTGTTCCGGGCTCTGGAGGTTTATCACCAGCACCTTCTATTCTGGAGGGTATTTATGCTTGGGGCTGGGCGCATAACATCTGGGCAGATAGCTTGGGTTAAGCAGTATTTACGCTCATTAAAAAAGAGGCCTCGGCCTCTTTTTTAATAACTACAGCGATTTACCCATATCAATAATTCGCTTGCGTCTTCGTTTACTAATGAATAAGAAAGTAATCGCTACTACTGGGGCGGCGATAGCGGCAATAATTTCTGGGTGAATAGCAAGGCCAGCTTCTTTGCCACCCTTAGCCATATAGGCTAACAAACTCACTGCATAGTAAGTTAGCACCAGAACAGATAGACTCTCAACAGTTTCCTGTAAGCGCAATTGCAAACGCGCTCGCTGATCCATACTAGCTAGTAATTTTTGCGTCTGCTCCTCGTTTACAAATTCAATACGCGTTCTCAAAGTTTGAGTTGTCCTTGAGATTCGGTCAGATAATTCTTTTAATCTACGCTGAGTCCAAATACAAGTTCCCATCGCTGGCTGAAAACGTCGATCCATAAATTCTGAGAGGGACTGCACACCCGGAATCGGAGACTCCGCTAACTCGAATAGGTTTTTATTCAGCAATTGGCTATAGGCCTCAGATGCAGTAAAGCGCAATCCATATCCAGAGATCCATTGCTCAGCTCGTGAGGCTAGATTAGAGAGCTCACCTAAAAACTGGCCATCTTTTTCGGTGTGTACTCCTGGTTCAGTTTGTAGCTGAGAGATATTTTTAGATAAATCCGCCAATTCCGACTCTGCAGTTCTTAGCGGCATCGAAAGGCTCTTCGCTACTGGGAAAGCGATCATCGCTGCCATTCGATACGTTTCTGCTTCAGCGATTGCACGTGCTACACGACCAGCCTGACGTGAGCCCAAAATATCGTGTGGAATAAAATAAGAGATAAAGCCATCTTCATCTAAACGTAAGTCCGTCCACAACTGAGCCTTCTTGCTCGATGAGATATAACTACCAAGCACGGTATTACCACTAAAAATAGAAGATACTTCTTGAGCTTCTGCAAAGAGGGGGCGATGCTCAAATGCGAGATCTAGGGCAGAAATTCTTTCGCCGCCAGCCTCAACAATAGTTGGGCAACCTAAGCTTTGAAGCAATACATCTAAACTTTTTTCTAGAGCGAGGCGTGACTCCAGTAATGGTCCAGTGATTTTGATGGGATTGTGCGTAATGGCCGCAATGGTTGCAAACTCGCCATGCAACTCCCATTTAATTAATACCCTCTCCGGCTCAGGTGCCAAAGTCAACATCTTGAAGGAGTGATCCTGCTGATGATCATTAGGAATGCCTAAGGCGGCACTGAGCTTTTGAATCCATTCAATTTGAGTCTGACGAGAACTTGCATCAAGCAAAAAGGATTGCGATAGCACTCTTTCATTTGGCCAAAGCGCAATAGGTGGACGCGCATGCACTTCTTCGTGCAATTGTTTTCGAGCGGGATGATCGTAAGGTTTCATGGGGCTTGGCTTGATTGGATAGGCATGCTTAAACTATACGCCAACAGCATTCTCCTGAGATTGATATGGATGCACACCCCGATTAAGGCAGTTACGGACATAGTCTATGCTGGTGCGTAAGGCGTAATAATCGCCAGACATACTTTTAGAGACTTTTAACTGCAATGCCTCGTACTCCAGTAAATCCAATTTCTTCAGATATTCATCTTTCACTTCTGGCAGAAAGTTTTCAGTGAGTTCTCGCTCGTAGTTCTTAAGAGTGCCATACAGCTTATCGATTTTTCGCTTCATGCGCTTGTTACGGTAGCCCGGCAAAGTCAGCAAGACAGGGTAAGCCACAGCACAAAATGGCAGCAATACAAAAACTAAGCGATTAATCAGTTCTGCCAACCAAAAGGGGAAATAGAGCATCAATAATGGCGAGCCATTTTTTTCGTAATGCAAAGCTACAGAACTTTGTGGGAGCCCTGTATTTTTAAAGGAAGGAAATTCGCCACTATCCGCAAAAAAAACTTGCTTTACCGTTAATCTCGCGTGCAGCCTCTAAAAATAAAAATTGTAGTGCCGGATGCATTCTGTCATCAATCAGTAAATTCGTGGTTGAGGCCATCAACTTAATATCTCTAGAAGGAAAGTTCCGCGCTAAGCTAAATGCACCTGCAGGGACATCCAGAATTTGCATATATGGCAGCAACCGCGCATATGCCTCAGCTCGATCAAAGGCAACTAAATGTAAGCTGGGGTCCTTTAGTAATTTCTGGACATTCAGAGCCTCATAAGCATCCACAATGAATGCCGCATCGATCTCGCCTTTTTGTAAAGCTTCAACTGATTGAGTGCTTGAGAGATTTAAAAAATGAGCTCCTTCCTCAAAGCCATTCGCCTTCAGGATATGCATTGCTTGAGCATGAGTGCCGCTACCCTTCAAACCAACCGACATTCTGGAGTTCAGAAAGAAACTGGCGCGAGCTTTAATAGCCTGAAAATCATCTACCTTAATCTCTGGGCCACGATAAAAAAGCCAAATTGGGTCATATGAAATCGTGCCAAGGGATTCAACCCCAGTAACCTCATGAGCATTGAACGCGCCTGCTTGTACGAAGGCAGCCTGAACTGGATCTTTGCGATCAACCAAGTGCGCCACATTTTCCTCAGCACCTTTTGTAGGGAGTAATTCAAGAGTAATGCCTTTTTTATCAAAAAAAGCAGCGTACTTTTTTCCCAAAACATCGTAGGAGCCGCCAGGCTGGCCAGTTGCCATCACCACATGTCTTGGTGGCGGTGGATCGGCGTACCACCACACTCCGAGTAAGGCCACTAAGAGAACAGCCAAGATAGGCCAAGCCTCTTTCAGGAACTGAGAAAAATCATTCCACTTTTCCTGAGCGGTCTCGTATAGCCCAAGATAAGTTTCTTTAATGTCTTGTTTGATACTTCCCATAAAAAACCAATCAGCAAATATGTGAAAAGCTAATGATAATGTGCTTATTACCCTCCAGAAAAGACTCTGCTCATGCAAACCCTCCGAAAAGCTCAAGACCGCGGCTATGCCGATCATGGCTGGCTTAAAAGCTTCCATTCCTTCTCTTTTGCTGGCTATCACGATCCCCAATTTATGGGCTGGGGCAATCTAAGAGTAATTAATGAGGATCGGGTTGCCGCAGGCATGGGTTTTGGCAAGCATGGCCACCGCAATATGGAAATCATCAGCTATGTTTTGTCTGGGCAATTAGCGCATGAAGACAGCATGGGAAATATCAAAGGTATTCCGCCGGGTGATGTTCAACGCATGAGTGCGGGAACGGGAGTCACCCATAGCGAGTTCAATCACGCTAAGGATCAGACTACCCACTTCCTACAAATTTGGATAGAACCTAATGTCATGGAGATCCCACCAAGCTACGAGCAAAAATCTATTCCAACCTCAGCAAAGCAAAACAAGCTCTGCTTAATTGCCTCGCCGGATGGATTAGGAGATGCTATCAAAATTCATGCAGATGCTCGGGTATATGCCGGCCTTTTTAATGGCCACCAGACTCAAAAATTGGATCTGGATTTACAGCGCAAGGCCTATGTACATCTGATAAGAGGCTCTCTACATGTCAACGATATACTTTTATCAAGTGGAGATGCACTACTAATAGAGAATGAAAGTAGCTTACTTTTTGGTGATGGCAAAGATGCTGAGGTCTTGGTGTTCGATCTCAGCAGTGAATAAAAAAGGGTATCGACTGAAGTCAATACCCTTGTAATTAAGCTAATTGAAATTAATCTAGCTTAATTTTTGCTTTTTCAATCACTACTTTCCATCTGGCAATATCAGAGACATATAAATCGGTAAATTGCTGAGTAGTCATCGGTGCAATTTGCACCCCCGCCTTTATAAAACGCTCTTTCATCTCTGGAGTCTCTAGAATTTTCAAGATTGTCTTACTGAGAGTGTTGATAATGGCAGGAGGCGTTCCAGCTGGAACAAACATGCCTTGCCACAAAGCCATTTCATAACCCTTTACGCCAGCCTCTTGGATAGTAACTAGTTCGGGAGCTCCACTAAATCGATTCTTACTGGTTACAGCAAGTGCATTGACTTTTTCACCCTTATATAAAGGTAGCCCTACTGGCATACCCGCAAAGTAAAAATCAATTTGACCGCCGACTAAATCGGTTGCAGCTGGTGATCCACCCTTATATGGAATATGAATCGCTTGAGTGCCAGTAGTTGCGAGAAATAGCTCCCCAGCCATATGGTCGGAGTTACCAATACCAGAGGAGCCAAAGCTCATCTTTCCAGGATCAGCTCGGAGCATAGAAATTAAATCAGCTACATTTTTAGCCTTCGAATTGGTATTCACAATTAAGATATGCGGAGTAGCTGCTACTCCAACAACAGGAATCAAATCTTTTTGACCATTAAAAGGCAGTTTTGGGTTTGCAGCTACGTTAATTGCTAAGCCATTTTGGGCAAATAGCACGGTGTAACCATCTGGAGCGCTTTTGGCAACCGCATCCGCTGCCAAGCTACCTGCAGCACCACCTCTATTTTCCACGATGACTGATTGCTTTAAGGCAATACTGAGCTCATTGGCCACCATTCTTCCAACAATGTCAGTTGAGCTTCCTGGGGCATACCCAACCAACATTTTGATTGGTTTATCTGGGTAGGATGCAAACGCCGTTCCCAAAACTAATGGCAATACTAAAGAACCTAACACTATTTTTTTAATTGATTTTTTAATCATTGTTGTCTCCTCCGGTAAGTTATAAATCTAATGCTGCAATACCGCACTCTTTGGCGCAGTTATTCAATGACTCTTGTAATTCGCTTGAGATCGGAATGCCATGCGAAAGTCGCTCTGCCATCACTCTTGCAGCACCATCGCCGGGCACTCGAATTTGATTCACGCCTGGCAATCTAGAGGAGGCCTTTAAATCATCGACCAACGCAATCACGCGGGTAATAAATTGCTCCTGATCCCCAAAAGCGCTTGGATCAACTGCGATGATTGTTTGACCAGTATTAGTAATTAGATCATGATGAGCATTAAAGTCAATCGTGCCTTTGCCAACTGCAGCATTATTGAGCGCACCCGCAAGAAGACCAATCATGACAGCCAAACCATATCCCTTGTAACCTCCGATAGGAAGCAATGATCCCTCACTTGATTTTTGCGGGTCAGTAATGGGTTGTCCTTGTCGATCGATCATCCAAGTATCAGGAATAGACTCACCCTTTTGGGCTGCAAGCTTTACCTTACCGTAAGCAGCGACTGTGGTGGCAATATCCAAGAGAACGATTGGCTTATCTCCAGAAGGAACTGCAATAGCAATCGGATTGGTGGATAACAATAAGTCAATGCCGCCCCACGGTGCCATGTGATTAGCATTACCAACCGCCATATAGATTCCGATATATCCTTGCTCGGCTAACTTTCTGACATATACAGATGCCGCACCAGAATGATTTCCATAGTGACTACCAACCCAACAAACGCTGTGTTGCCTTACTTTTTCTATTGCAACATCAACTGCCTTGTTCATTACCAAATGCCCCAAGGCGTTATCTCCATTGATCAAAGCGGTTGCACCCTGCTCACGTTCAATCTCAATATTGGGACTCAAATTAATACCGCCAGCCCGAATCCGCTTGATGTAAGCGGGCAATCTGAAAATTCCGTGACCATCAGCGCCAACGAGGTCTGACTGGATCATCAGTTGGGCTACAAGCGTGGCATCCGCCAAAGGCACCTGGTTAGCGTGCAATGCTTGTGCAATAAATGCCTCGGCCTTAGTTGTAGCTAAATATTTCATGTTTGTTCTTGTGATTTAATTCCCAGCATCACTCTTAAATTCCATTTTGTAAGTGTATCTATTGTGAGGATGATAGGTGAAGGTTACTTCAAAAAGCTTATCCTGATTATCAAAGTAACGCCGAACAATGACTAAACAAGGGGCATGCACCTTTAACCCAAGCTTCTTTGCAATATCAGTAGACACGTCGATGGCATAAACATCAACTTCAGCTCGATCAATTCGAGTGCCATACTTTTTCTCGATCTGCTCGAACACCATCACTTGACTATGCTCGGGCTCCGATGTCAAGGATGAAAATTGCGGAAGAATATATATATCAGTCCAAGCAATCACTTCCTCGGTATCTCGCTGCTTTCGAATAGCTCCAATGTGATACCAAGAGGATCCGACTGCATCGCCAATCATTTCGCTGAGCGGTTTATCGAGCTCAATAAATTCTTCAATGGTGTTTTGTCGATAGGTATTTCTTGGATAACTCAAAATATCCACAGGGGAATTAAAACTTTGGGTAAATCTCCTCACCTTGCGCCTAGAGATCACCTGAGTGGGCGCTCCTTGACGACGTAAGACCATGCCATCCCGCTCTAGAGTTTGAAGAGCATGTCTTAGGGTATGGCGACTTGCAGTGAAACTTTTACAAAGTACTGCTTCAGATGGCAAGTGAGAACCTACCGCCCAATCGCCCTCATAAATACGCTGAGCCAGCGCATTTGCTAAGGTTTTATAGAGCGGTAGAGATTCTTTCAACTTAGGATAGGCCAAACATCTTTTTGCCAGCTACAGGCAATCGTGCTTTCAAGATATCACCAGAGAGAGATTCAGTGATGTACAAATCCCGATTATCCTCGCCACCAAAACACATGTTTGCTAGGTGATGGTGGTGTGGATTGTCTGAATAGATCAAATGTGTCGGGAGCATATTGCTATCAAATCTCCAGATACCAACGCCTAAGTGGCAAACGAGCAAACCATTTTCAGAATCCATCTCGATACCATCAGGTCCGGCAACGCCACCTGTTAACTGAATGGCAACGCCTGTTTTAGAAACAGAACCATCCGCCATCAGGGGTAAACGCCAAATTTGCTGAGATCTGGTTGCCGCAACGAATACATGCTTTTCTTGAGTATTTAAGGTGATGCCATTAGGACTCGGTACGTTAATAGCCAAACGATCTAATTGACCATTGGCACGCAATCGAAATACTCTGCCTGTTGGATCTGCAATTCCAGTTTGACCCTGATCGGTAAAGTACAGGTCGCCATTGGAGGCAAAGTGCAAATCATTCAAGCCCTTGAAGTTTTCGCTATACATGGATCCAAGAATTGTTTCTACTTTTCCAGTTTTAGGATCGAGGGCCAATAAACCTAGCTTGTAATCACAAATGAACGCACGGCCATCTTTATGAAATTTCAATCCATTCGGCCAGCCATCAAATTGCGTTACCAAATCCCAATCACCCTTCGGCGTAATTCTGAAGACTCGTCCAAAAGGGATATCTAGAAACCATAAGTTACCCTCACGGTCAAAAGAAGGTCCCTCTAAAAAACACTCTACTTCGGCGTTTTGGCGGTTAGGATCAGACCAGCCTGTGCGGGACTTCTTTCTAAACTTCCCGGGCATTGACATAAAGACTTCTGCCTTGATTTTCTCTATGGGTTGAAATGGGTTGTGCATCGTCATAATTGATTGCTCCTCTGTGTAGTTATACGGATAAGTTTATTTAAATGATTCACAATTAAAACATAATTGGTGATAATGTACTGTAAATAAAAGCTTATGGTGAGCTCAATTTATTAAAACTTAACCGTATAAGTAAGGTTTCTTATGAACTATGTTGCCGTAATTGGTACCGGAATCATGGCCGCAGGTATTGCTGCAGGGTTTGTTGCGCAAAGTACTCCCGTCGTCATCTTGGGTAGAAGTAAAGACAAAGCCGATGCATGCTTAGATAAAGCACTGACCCTCGCTCAGAAAATAGGGATTGTCGGGACCTTCGCCAGCCAGAGCCAGGATGCAATCAAGACTGAGCAGAAAACTGCAGTCCTTGAGAACTGGTCCGACTGGAATGGGTGTGACTGGGTCATCGAAACTGTGGCCGAAAACCTTGCTCTGAAGCAAGAGATATTCCAATACCTTAACGAACGCGTTCCGGCGCATATTCCTATTGGTAGCAATAGCTCAGGATTTCCAATCAGCAAAATTGCTGCAGGCCTTAAAACTGCTAATCGCATGATGGGAGCCCATTACTTTATGCCAGCCGAGGTTGTTCCCCTGGTAGAGGTGGTCATGGGAGAGAAAACGGAATTGGAATTTGCAGAACAAGCCTGCGGCCTTTACAAAAGTATTGGCAAAAAACCAGTTTTAGTAAAAAAAGATATTCCTGGGTTTTTGGCGAATCGCATTCAGCATGCACTTATGCGTGAAGCCCTATCACTTGTACAAGAGGGAATTGCAAGCCCTGAGGATATTGATGACGCGGTACGTTATAGCTTTGGCTTTCGATATGCTGCCGTTGGTCCAATGACCCAAAAAGAGATCTCAGGATGGGATGGGATGGCCAATGCCGCAAAAGAGATTTATCCCTCGCTTTCTAACATCACTACCCTACCTCCGAAGGTAGTACAGCTGATGAGCGAAGGAAAAACAGGTATGAAATCTGGCGAAGGTTTCAGAAAGTGGACGCCAGAAGAGATACGGCAAGTTTCAGACTCCTACTCCAGGAGACTGAAGGCTGCTTTCGATGTTCTTAATATTGAATAGCCGAATATCCCTTAGCAATGACTTCCTTTACTCGATCGATGTTTGGAGTTACACCAAGGCCGCTGGGTGCTAGTTGGCTCACTTTGATGCTTCCCTGCTCGGCTATCAATGGCGTGTCACAGATATCAAACTTCAAGTACTGATTTGACATGCTAAAACCCCAATTCACTTTGCCTATTGCAAATCCTAGAGATGCAGTAGCTGCCGCCGATAAGGAAGTCTCCGCAACCTTACACGCTAAATTGAGTGAGAGCTTATGTCGCTCAAGTAATTGGGCGCACTCAAGTGCCTGCATCACTCCCCCCGTTTTAATCAGCTTTAAGCTTGCTCCACTGAATGCCTTAGCCTCGATTAATTGCTCTAGCTCGGCAAGGCCATGGACCGACTCATCTAATCCGATTGGAATAGGGGAACTCTTATTGAGTAGTACAAAATCTGCCATGGGCAGCTCTGTAGAAATCAATTGCTCGGCAAACGTTAATTTACTTGCTGACTCTGACTGGCAAAATCGAAGTGCGTCTGTCAAAGTGAGTGCGCAGTTTGCATCAACAGAGATGACATCATCCTCCAAGGCATCGCACAATACTTTCACCCGATGCAGATCCTCATCAAGCGAGAGAGAGCCAATTTTAATTTTCCAGTGCTTAAATCCAAGCTCACGAAATGCCTTGGCATCGCTCAGCTCTTTGTCCAATGAGCCGCCCAACATTCTCAACAAGGGTATGGGTGCAGGTACAGCATCTGGCAAGACGCCACTTACACTTCGTAGATATCGCCATAAGGGGATGGATAGCTCTTGCGTATATAAATCCAGCAAAGCCATCTCTAGACAAGACTTTGCTGATGCATTGGCATACAAAATTCGATTAAAAACACTTGCAAATTCGGTTGGCTCGCTCCAATCTATTGGCAATCCATATTCCACTAAATACTTAATGCTAGCAACGAGACTATCCAGGCTTTCCCCGGTCATCAAAGGTGCGACCGAGGCCTCACCCCAGCCCTGTCGACCCTTGTCGTCAGTTAAACAGAGCAGCACCGTTTTTGCATCCACTACCATTTCACGAGACATCTTGATGGGCTCGATAAGAGGAATGGATAAGGGGTAGATTTCAGCGCATTTGATTTTCATTTTTGCTTTATGAGCTTTGACAAAATAGTTTTGATTTAAAAATAATATCTAGGAGAACAATACATGAGAAAAATCATCTTTACCTTACTGGCTTTAGGAATCACTCTGCCATCGCTAGCAAGCGCACAAGGATATCCGAGCCAACCGATTAAGCTAATCATCCCATTTGCAGCTGGTGGACCATCAGACGTACTCGCTCGAGGATTTTCTCCTAAGCTTGGTGAAAATCTAGGCCAGCCCATCATCATTGAAAACAAACCCGGTGCGGGAGCCAATTTAGCTGCGGAGTATGTAGTCAACTCTAAAGGCGATGGTTACACACTCTTTCTAATGCTTGTGGGTACTCAAGCCATTAATGAAACCTTGTATAAAAAACTCAATTACAACGTTGTTAAAGATTTTGCCCCGGTCTCACTAGTCGCCTCCTCTTCACTAATGTTGGTAGCCAACCCTGGTGTACCTGTAAAAACGGTTGCAGAGTTAATAGCGTTTGATAAAGCCAATCCTGGTAAAGTCAGCTTTGGCTCTTCGGGTGCGGCCACACCACTCCATTTGGCGGGTGAGTTATTTAATACTCAAGCAGGAACTAATATTCTTCATGTGCCATACAAAGGTGCGGCTCCTGCATTAACAGATGTACTGGGTGGACAGATTCAAACAGCTATTGTTGGCACCCCAGCAGCGCTACCTTACGTCAAGTCTGGAAAGCTGACTGGATTGGGTGTCACTAGCTTAAAGCGGTCTCCAAATGCTCCAGAAATTCCAGCCATATCAGAGACCCTGCCGAAATTTGACGTAGAACTGGTTTATGCCATTGTTGCGCCAGCAAGCACACCAAAGGTAATTGTGGAAAAATTAAATGCCCAGCTAGCCAATGTGCTGAACAACCCTGAAATTAAATCCCAATTGAACGCAAGAGGATTTGATGTTGTCACCAGTACCCCGGGTCAGCTTGGTGACTACATTAAATCTGAAGTTGCTAAGTGGGCGCCGATTGTCAAAAAATCAGGTGTTACTGCAGAATAATGAAAAATATACTAATCGAAAGTCACTCATGATTGAAGCATCTGAAAAAAAATTAGCTGGCGCAATTATTCGCTTGCATCCAAATGATAATATTGTTGTTGCTCGAGTTGATGTTGCTATTGGCGAGCAAGTACCCAGTGAGAATTTCACGAGCCGTAGCCAAGTACCTGCGGGTTATAAGATCGCTACAAAGAGAATCTTGAAGGGTGAGCCCATCCTCAAATACAACGTCACCGTGGGCTTTGCTAATACCAATATTGAGCCTGGCATGATGGTCCACAGTCACAACACCGAGTTTCGTGAATTCGATCGTGACTATGCTTATGCAAGCGAATACAAGCCCACCACCCTTCTTCCGGAATCTGAGCGTGCAACATTTCAAGGTTACGTGCGCGCCAATGGAAAAGTAGGTACGCGTAATTTCATCGGCATTCTATCAACCGTCAATTGCTCTGCAACGGTGGTCAATAAAATTGCTGACTGGTTCACGCCCGAGAGCTTGAAAGACTACCCAAATATCGATGGTGTAGTTGCCTTTAGTCACGGTATCGGCTGTGGCATGGAAATGAGTGGCGAGCCAATGCAACTACTTCGTAGAACGATGGCAGGTTATGCACAGCATCCTAACCTCGCTGCAGCCCTCATCATTGGCTTAGGTTGCGAGCGTAATCAGCTAAAAGGATTGATGGAGCAAGAGGCTTTGCAAGAAAACTCTACCTTGCACACCTTCATCATGCAAGAGACTGGTGGCACACGGAAAACGATTGAAGCAGGAATTGAAGCCGTCAAAGCACTCCTGCCAGAAGCCAATAAAGCAAAGCGTCAAACTGTTTCTGCGAGCCATTTATGTGTTGGCTTGCAATGCGGTGGATCAGATGGATTCTCTTCTATCACCGCAAACCCAGCATTAGGCGCTGCGGTAGATATTTTGTCGCGCCATGGTGGCACAGGCATTCTTTCTGAAACGCCAGAAATTTATGGGGTTGAGCACACACTTACCCGTAGAGCCGCTACTAAAGAAATCGGCGAGAAGCTCATTAAACGAATTCGCTGGTGGAAAGATGAATATTCCGTTGGTCGTGATGTACAGATCAATGGGCAAGTGAGCCCCGGTAATCAAATTGGTGGTCTTGCTAATATCTTTGAGAAGTCGCTCGGCTCTTCTATGAAAGGCGGCACTGGGCCTCTGATGGAAGTCTATCGATATGCAGAGCCAGTTACAGCCAAGGGTTTTGTATTTATGGATACACCTGGCTTTGATCCCGTCTCCGCAACTGGTCAAATTGCAGGTGGAGCAAACCTGATTGCCTTCACTACTGGACGTGGCTCTATGTTTGGCTCTAAACCAGCACCTTGCATCAAGCTTGCTACTAATACGCCTATGTATCAAAGGCTAACTGAAGATATGGATATCAATTGCGGGGAGATCTTAGATGGCACGGTTTCCGTTCAAGAGATGGGCCAACGTATTTTTGAACTCTTCCTCAGGACAGCCTCAGGAGAGGCTTCTAAAAGTGAATTGTTGGGTCTAGGTGACTATGAATTCGTGCCTTGGCAAGTGGGTGTCATGAGCTAATGAAAGACTCCACCTCACATTAGCGATCAGCGGGCATTTAGCCCGCTTTTTCTTTGCCTAAAAGAAGCTAAAAATCAGCGCCGGGGACTGTAGAATTAATACTATTGAATCAATCAGGACTTCATTCGGCTTATGAAATTCAGGGACTACTATGAAACACTCGGTGTAGCGCGTGGCGCCACTGAAGCAGAAATTAAAGCGGCTTACCGAAAGTTAGCGCGCAAATATCATCCAGACGTAAATAAAGAGGCTGGAGCGGAAGAGCAATTTAAAGAAGTTGGTGAGGCCTACGCCGTTCTCAAAGATACTGAGAAGCGCGTTGCCTACGATCGTATGGGCGCTAACTGGAAAAATGGTCAAGACTTCACCCCCCCTCCAAACTGGAATGAGGGCTTTGAGTATTCTGATAGCAACTTTGGTGGCGGCTACGAGGGCGATCAAAGTGAATTCTTTGAATCTCTGTTCGGTAGAGGGCGTCATACTCAAGGCGGTAGGGGTGGTAACCCACGCCAAGGCATGAACTTCAAGGGGCAAGATCATCATGCCAAGATATTGATTGATCTGGCGGATGCCTATAACGGCGCACAACGAACTATTGCCCTGCATATGCCCACGCAAGATGCTAACGGCCATGTCAGCACCCAAGAACGTAAGCTCGATGTCAGTATTCCGAAGGGTATTAAGGCTGGACAAAATCTACGCTTGGCTGGTCAGGGCGGCCCAGGTATGGGATCTGGTGGCGCGGGTGACTTGTACCTTGAAATTGATTTCCACCCCAACCCCATCTATCGCGTAGATGGCAAAGACGTTTATCTGGATTTACCGCTGGCCCCATGGGAAGCAGCGCTTGGAACTACCGTCAACATTCCAACTCCTGCAGGCTCAACTTTAGAGCTGAAGATTCCAGCGGGTACAGCAACTGGCCGTAAGATGCGACTCAAAGAAAAGGGAATCCCTAGCAAAGAGGCGGGCGATCTATATGTAGTACCAAACATTGTTTTGCCTGGCGCCGAAACTGATGCGCAAAAAGAAGCTTATCAAGCGCTGGAGAAAGCTTTTGATTTCAAACCCAGAAACCATTTGAAGGGATGAGAATATGACACAAACACAAATCACCTGGATTACAGGTAGCGTTGTTGAAGAAGAAGTGCATATGAGTATTGTGGAAATTTCGCGAGCGACACGTGCACCAGAGGATCTGATCATGTCATGGGTATCCGAAGGTGTTCTCAGCCCTGCGGGCTCATCCCCAGAGGACTGGCGCTTTAGTGGAGAGTCCCTCAAGCGCGCAAAGACTGCTGCTCATCTGACTCATGATCTAGAGCTCAACACTCCTGGAGTCGCTTTAGCACTTGATCTTCTAGATGAAATCAGTCGTCTTCGTAATCAGATTCTTCGTGAAAAAATAATTTAAGCTCCCGAGGGACTTAGCAACAGTGTACTTTGTAATTGAGGATAAAAATAAATGACCGCATTGCCCTGTATTGAAATTGAAACCGCTCCCAATCCAAGCACTGCTGTCATTTGGCTGCATGGTCTAGGAGCTGATGGCAATGACTTTGTACCCATCATTCCCCAACTCAATCTTTCCGAGTGCCCTGCTATTCGATTTGTTTTTCCAAGCGCGCCCTCTATGGCTGTCACAGTTAATGGTGGCTACGTGATGCCAGCCTGGTATGACATTACAGGGAGAACCGTCAACGACCGCGAAGATCTTGCTGGTATCCATAAATCAGCAGTAGCAATCTCAGAATTAATTGAACGAGAGGCAAGCCGCGGCATTGCCTATGAAAAAATTGTTTTGGCTGGCTTCTCGCAAGGCTGCGCTATGTCCTTGCAGGTTGGCCTACGCTTTCAACATAAATTGGCTGGCATCATGGCGCTGTCAGGTTATTTGCCTCTAGCAAATACACTGGCTCTCGAGAGAAGCGAAGCTAATAGCAAGACGCCTATTTTTATGGCGCATGGCGTTTGGGATGCGGTGATCACTCCAGAGCGCGCAGAAGCCTCAGCCGATACTCTAGAAAAATTAGGCTATCAGGTGGATTGGAACACCTACCCAATGGAACACTCTCTTCATCCAGATGAGCTAGTAGACATCTCTAGATTTTTGACTATGGTACTTAGCAAGTCATAAACTAGATTGAATTAAGATTCTGAGCGGCTTAAGAGTAGCTCCCAGCGCTGTAGTTTGACATCTAGATCGGCAGTGATTTCTGATAAGCGCGCTTGCATACTCGCCGCTAATTCAGGTTCATTCTTGTAAAGATCTGGATTACTCATGGCGATTCCAATATCAGCCTGCTCCGTCTCCAAAGTTTCGATCTGCAAGGGCAGGACTTCTAATTCCTGACGCTCCTTACCATTGAGCTTACTCACCCCATTTTTTGCAGCAGCAGGTTTTGATTCAACTTTTGCCTCTGGTTTTAATTCTGGTTTTACTTCGGATTTCTCAGCAGCCTTCAGACCACCGTTGGCTGCACGAATCTTGTCTGAGCGCGCCTTCTGAATCTTCCAGTCCTCATAACCACCTTCATACTCGCGCCAGAATCCATCGCCCTCATTAGCGATGATGCTAGTCACTACGTTATCTAAGAAGTAGCGATCATGGCTGACTAAGAACACGGTGCCCTTATAGTCTTGAAGTAATTGCTCTAGCAAGTCTAGAGTATCGATATCTAAGTCATTGGTTGGCTCGTCTAAAACTAAGACGTTTGCAGGACGAGCAAATAAGCGCGCCAACAATAAGCGGTTACGCTCGCCACCAGACAAAGTACTCACTGGTGAATTGGTCCGCTCCGGTGCAAATAAGAAATCACTCAGATAGCTCTTGACGTGTTTCTTATTGCCATTAATTTCAATCCACTCGCTACCTGGGCTGATGTAATCTTCAAGCGAAGCGTTGAGATCGAGACCTTCACGCATTTGATCAAAATAAGCCACCTCAATACGAGTGCCCATCGTTGCCGTTCCAGAGTCTGGTGCAATAGTTCCGAGGATTAACTTTAGAAGCGTAGTCTTACCAGCACCGTTAGGCCCTAGCAGTCCCACTTTATCGCCACGCAAAATCGTTGCCGTGAAATCCTTCACAATCGGGCGCTCGTATGACTTAGAAACATTCTGTAGATCAGCAACAATCTTGCCGCTTCTGTCTCCCGCTGAAACTGCAAGCTTGACTTGCCCAACAGCATCACGTCTTTGCGAGCGAGTAGTACGAAGATTTTCTAAGCGTGCAATACGAGCAACGCTGCGAGTGCGCCTAGCCTCAACCCCTTTGCGAATCCAGACCTCTTCTTGAGCAAGTAATTTGTCTGCACGTGCGTTAGCCAAAGACTCTGAGTTCATTTCCTGATCTTTTAATACCTCATAGGCCGAGAAATTACCCGGGTAGGTACGCAAGATACCGCGATCGAGCTCAACAATCTGCGTACAGACGTTATCCAAGAAAGCGCGATCATGGGTAACCAAAATTACAGAGCCCTTGTACTCTTTCAATAAATCTTCTAACCAAGAAATCGAATCTAAATCTAAATGGTTGGTAGGCTCATCCAGTAGCAATACATCTGGCATTTCTACCAGCGCACGAGCAAGAGCAACCCGCTTCTTAGTTCCACCCGATAAAGTATTAATTTTGAGCTCAGCCTCTAGGTGTAGACGATCTAGCGTTTCATGAACGCGTTGTTCCCAATTCCAACCGCTTAAGGCTTCGAGTTGCGACTGGACTTCATCCAGGCGATGGTGAGCAGCATCGTCCCACTCTCCAATGCTGAGGGCTTCATATTCTTCACGCAGAGCTTTGGCTTGAGCTACGCCCTTCGATACGGCTTCAAAGACAGTCTCCTCAGCCTCAAAGATAGGCTCTTGTGGAACATAGGCAATGCGCAGACCCTGCTGATATTGCAACAGACCATCATCCATTTTTTCTATGCCAGCCAAGATCTTTAATAGAGAGGATTTGCCAGTGCCATTGCGGCCAATTAAGCCAACCCGCTCCCCAGATTCCAGTGAGAAAGCAGTGTTTGCGAGGAGATCAACATGGCCAAAAGCCAGTTTTGCATCAGTGAGTACGATTAAAGCCATGGCGACATTATCGTCACTTCACCCAAAGTGGTGATATTTCCAATAAACATGGGATTGAGAAGTAGAATTTACTCAAGGAACACCTCCAAATAAAGGGATAAATGACCTGCAAGCTCAGCCCTAGCGCTCCACGACTTATTCTCTTTGCTGGCCATGCGGGCACCGGTAAAACTACTTTAGCTAAAAAAGCGCTGCCCATCATTGTTGAGAAGACCGGGGAAAGCTTTTTCTTTTTAGATAAAGATACTGTTTATGGCGCCTATAGTGCCCATGTCATGGATCTCACCACCAAAAACCCCAATGATCGAGATAGTCCTTTTTATCTTCAGAACTTAAGGGATTGGGAATATGCAGGACTGATTGCCATCGCCAAAGAAAACCTACAGCTCGGGGTGAATGTCATCCTAGTGGGACCCTTCTCTAGTGAAATCCAAAGTGGTCGAATTTTTAAGCCGGAAGAACTTGGTGTACCCAGCGTATCGAGCATCAGAATTGCCTGGATTGATTTAGACGAGAGTGAAGCTAAAAGTCGTATAGAGCGACGCGCAGACCCGAGAGATGAATACAAACTACAGCATTGGGATCAATATACTAAGCGAAGAATAGAGCCTCCAAAGCATGCTGCAATACAACGCTTTGATAATTTACATTTTGATGAAATTCAGTTTGAGAAATTAATCGATCACTTAATTGACTAACTATTTACTTAGATAGATAGTCGAGCGCAACTGCTTCCGCTACCTTAATGCCATCAACCCCTGCCGATAAGATTCCACCAGCATAGCCAGCGCCCTCGCCCGCAGGGTAAAGACCTTTGATATTCAAGCTCTGATAATTGCCACCTCGAGTAATACGTAATGGTGAGGATGTGCGCGTTTCAATACCAGTCAGCACTGCATCCTTCATTGAGAAGCCTTTAATCTGTTTCTCAAAAGCGGGGATCGCCTCTCGAATTGCTTCAATAGCATAAGGAGGCAAAGCATCGGCGAGATCTGTCAGGTGCACGCCGGGCTTATACGATGGAATTACCGAACCAAATTCTGTAGAGGCTTTACCAACTAAGAAGTCGCCCACTAATTGACCGGGGGCTTCATAGGTAGATCCACCGAGCTCGTATGCCTTTGACTCTAAAGCTCTCTGAAACTCAATTCCTGCCAAAGGACCACCTGGATAGTCCTCGGGAGTAATGCCGACAACGATGCCTGCATTGGCATTACGCTCGTTACGAGAATATTGACTCATCCCGTTTGTAACCAAGCGATTGGGCTCAGAAGCAGCGGCAACTACCGTTCCACCAGGACACATACAAAAGCTATAGACTGCTCTTCCATTCTTGGCATGGTGAACTAATTTGTAATCAGCCGCTCCAATCAACTCGTTTCCAGCATGTGGTCCTAAGCGTGCTTTATCAATTAAGGATTGGGGATGCTCAATACGAAAGCCCACAGAAAACGGTTTGGCTTCCATATAAACACCTGCCGCATGTAGAGCCTCAAAGGTATCGCGAGCGCTATGTCCCAAAGCAAGCACGACATGATTGGCAGGCAAATCAGAATGTCCTTCAATTTTGACGCCTGCAATCCGATCATCCTGAATATCAAAGCCAACTACTTTTTGCGAGAAACGAATCTCTCCACCAAGTTCAATAATTTCTTGACGCATTCTTTCAACAACGCCTACCAAGCGAAAGGTTCCAATATGTGGCTTAGCTACATAATGAATTTCTTCGGGGGCGCCCGCTTTGATGAATTCAGCAATGACTTTGCGACCGTAAAATTTTGGATCTTTAATTTGACTCCAGAGCTTGCCATCAGAAAACGTACCTGCTCCACCCTCACCAAATTGCACATTGGATTCTGGATTGAGGACATTCTTACGCCATAAACCCCAAGTGTCTTGAGTGCGTTCGCGCACTGGTTTGCCACGCTCTAATACGATTGGCTTAAAATCCATCTGCGCTAACACTAAGGCAGCAAAAATTCCACATGGACCAAATCCAATGACAACAGGTCGCTCAAAGCTTTCACCCTTCACTTGCGAGGCGTTGGCTACAAAGTGATAACTCATATCCGGTGATAGTCGAATATGAATGTCATTCGAAAACTGCTTCAGTAATTTTTCTTCATTCTTTACCGATAGATCTACTGTATAGATAAAGGCCAGAGCGACGTTTTTTCTGGCATCGTAGCTACGCTTAAAAATATCAAACCGAATCAAGTCATGAGCCTGGATATTTAAGCGCCGCAAGATTGCCTCTTCCAATGCCTCGGGGGCATGGCTGATAGGTAGGCGAAGTTCGGTAATACGGATCATGGGTCTCTACGATACACAGTAAATCAGGTTAATTTTCTTAAATAATACTGGGATGAGCAGGATTGTTGCGTTAAAAGGCGATAATGCGCCATGGCTCTACGCGCAACTATCCACAAAGTCGACCTTCACGTCGCAGACTCTGACCGCCACTATTACGGCAGTCACTCACTCACTATTGCTAAACATCCTTCTGAAACCGAAGAGCGCATGATGGTACGCATCATTGCATTTGCCCTGCAAGCACAAGAAGAGTTAGCTTTTACTAAAGGCTTGAGCGATACCGATGAGCCCGACCTTTGGATAAAAGACCTCACGGATGCCATTAAGCTGTGGATTGAGATAGGTCAGCCTGATGAAAGACGAATTCTGAAAGCCTGTGGTCGATCTGATCAAGTCATCGTCTACTGCTATGGCGGACACACCAGCAAAATCTGGTGGGATGGTATTACTAATAAATTGACGCGGGCCCGTAATCTACAGGTGATCTCTATTCCAGCAGAGCAAGCAAAAGAACTGAATAAGCTAGTCGAGCGGAGTATGGTGCTGCATGTGAATATTCAAGATGGGGAAGCATACGTTTCTTCAGATATGGGACAAGTCACGATCACCCCAGAAATCTGGCGTAATCAACAGCAATGAGGCCCGTAATTTTAGACACCAATATCTTGCTAGATATTTTTGTCTTCAATGACGAGAGAGCCCTTCATTTAAAGAAAGTGCTTTTTGATAAAACAATACACTTCGTAGCTAGTCAAAAAACTATTGAAGAGTTTGCTGATGTCATCTCGCGCCCTATCTTTAAACTGGATGAACAAACTCAAGCATCTATTCTGGCTCAATGGCAATTTATCGCAAAGCAACAGAATGATTCCGATTTAACTCCTGCACCGTGGACATGCCAGGATCCGGATGATCAGATCTTTCTAAATCTAGCTTATCGACTCAGGCCCACGATACTGATTAGCAAAGATAATGCAGTACTTCAAATCGCCAGCAGAGCGGCCTCAGAGGACATTCTCATTACCAACGATTACAACGCCTTTAGGCTGCAGAACTAAAGCGCAAGCCTTTAGCTGCTTCAGCAGCAATTTCAAAGGACTTGAGACGGGCTTGATGGTCATAAATTTGACCTGTGATGATGATTTCATTTGCGCCGGTCTGATCGAGCCAATGCTGCATCTCTTTTCTTACGACCTCTAAAGACCCGACTGCAGAACAGCGCAAAGCATGAGCGGCAGTCTTTTTTTCATGCGGCTCGCAAAAGTCATCAATATTTTCAATTGGGGGCGGTAACTGCCCGCGGGTATTGCGGCGCATACGAATGACGTTTTGTTGCAAAGTAGTAAATAGATGAGCAGCTTCCTCATCGGTATCAGCGGCGACTACATTCATCAGAAATGCGCAATAGGGTTTGGCCAACTTATCCGATGGCTTAAACAGTTCACGATAGGTGGACATCGCATCTAATAATTGCTCAGGTGCAAAATGCGAAGCAAAGGCATAAGGCAAGCCAAATTGAGCCGCCAATTGAGCGCCATATAAGCTAGATCCTAATATCCAAATCGGTACTTCAGTATCCACACCCGGAATAGCCTTCACAAGCTGACCCTCCTGAATAGGGCCAAAGTAATGTTGTAGCTCGCGCACATCCTGGGGAAAGCGGTCATCACTCCCAAGCAAATCGCGTCTTAAGGCTCTAGCTGTCATTTGATCTGACCCCGGCGCACGCCCCAAGCCGAGCTCAATCCTGCCGGGGTAAATAGATGCCAAAGTGCCAAATTGTTCTGCGATTACCAAGGGCGCATGATTTGGCAACATCACGCCACCAGAGCCAACACGAATAGTTTTTGTACCCCCAGCAATATAGCCAACCAAGACTGCAGTGGCAGAGCTGGCGTTGCCCGTCATATTGTGGTGCTCAGCTACCCAGTAGCGGGTATAACCTAAAGACTCCGCATGCTGGGCAACATCTAAAGAGTTCCGCAAGGCATCTGCAGCAGTAAATCCCTCGGGGATCGGAGATATATCTAGAATGGAGTACGGGACAGTATTTGTCATTCCTAGATCATACTGAGAAAGTATTTTTTAAACATGAGTAAACCAGAGATGCCAAAAATGGCGGGCGCCGATGACGGCCTCTTCAAGCCGGGTAGCAAGCTAAGGCACATTAAGACGGGTGGCTTTTATGAGGTAATCTTACTAGCCAACGTCGAGGCTAACCTAGAGCCAGCCTACGTATATGAATCCCTCCAGTCGCACGACTTTTGGATCAGGCCCAAAGCGGAAATGGAAGATGGTCGATTTGAATTGATTTATGCCTAAGCTAAAGATAGAGGAATTGATATGAGCGAAGATCGCATCACTAGTCTTGAAATTAAACTCAGCTTTACTGAAGACTTGATTGATCAACTCAATCAAACGATCTACAAACAGCAGCAACAAATTGAATTTCTGTATCGTGAGATTAAATCTATCAAGGAGCAGGCTAGCAGCGGGGATAGTATGGGTAATAGTAGTCCTAAAGATGAAATCCCTCCACATTATTAAAGCCCTTGATTTATTGTTGATTAAGTTATATCATTTTTGACATATATCAATATTGATATAATTTATGGATGACCACATGGACCGTACATACCCTTAACACCACAGTTAATGATGAGCTAGAGGCCCTGCCAGTAGATATTAGAAGTAAGTTTGTCAGAGTCTCTGGATTACTTGAGCAGTTTGGCCCCCAAAATGTTGGAATGCCTCACATCGGGTCTTTGGGTGATAAATTCTGGGAAATACGAGTCTCTGGTCAGGATGGAATTGCACGAGGAATTTATATCTACTCCATTGGGAAAAAAATAATCGTTCTACATGTATTTATTAAGAAGACTCAGAAAACTCCACCAGCAGCTTTGCAGATGGCGACAAGAAGAGCTAAACAGGCAAATTTAATATGACTAAGATCTCAAATTTACATAAAAAGTGGATTAAAAATCCAGATTACAAAAAAGCTTACGATGAATCTCGTGTGGAATTTGAGATTGCGAAGGAAGTTATTGAGGCTCGTATGAAGAGTGGGCTATCCCAAGAGGAGCTAGCCGCACTGATGAGCACTTCCCAATCCGCAATTGCAAGACTTGAAAGTGGGGTTAGCCTCCCCTCCCTAAGAACCTTGACTAAATTGGCAGCAGCCACAAATACGCATATTGAAATCCACTTTAAACCAATTAAAAATTCAAAGCAAAAATTAGCCGCTTAGGACTACACTAAGATTAACTGCAATCGATATTGATTTCTAAGGCTATTAAAAAGGTTAAATATCATGGGTAACTTAGTACCGTTTTTAGTCCAATGGGGCTTAACTTCCCTAACTCTTTGGGTTGCCAGTTATCTTTTTAGCGGCTTACGCTTTGCAGATGGTGGCTCACTATTAGTTGCCGCCCTACTGCTGGGATTTGCCAATGCAGTAGTGAAGCCCTTATTAATTCTCTTCACGCTGCCACTAACTGTCCTCACGATGGGATTGTTTCTGCTGGTAGTGAACGCTTTAGTGCTGATGCTGGTTTCTTCGGTAGTGAGTGGTTTTACGATTTCCAGTTTCTGGACCGCCTTCTTTGCCAGCATCTTTATTTCATTATTCAGCCTATTTATCAGCGGAATACTGTTTTGAATTTACTCCGCCCCAGGGTAAATATCAGACCAAGGGTGGAGCGCATCGCGGCAGGGGTGGCTCTTTGAAGTCATTGATCTGGCATTCTCAGCCAAAATGCTTGCGCCGCCTGTCAAAAAACCAAGTCCAATCGAGACAGCGCTATTGACTACTCCAGCTTGATTGATGCCCACCTTGGGATCTGCTAGAGTGCCGCCCATCTTTACCATTCCAGTTAAATCCAGGCCTGTTGTGATGCCTGACTTCTCTTTTGGATCAATAGTGAGATTAATAGCCTCTGTCTTCAAATTAATAGAGCCAGCTAAAGCCGCATCCAATCTATCCGTTTCAATTCCAACTGACTTGGCTATATTGATCTGTCCATTATTAATTGGCAAATAGGCGACCGCACACTCCAGAACCGTCTCACTCGTTTTTTTACGCAGTGGGTTCATCGAATCTAAAAGTGTCACTACGAAATCACCGGCATCATTTAAAAAATTTGTGCCCATACGAGCCTGGTTAATACTTAACTGAATCTTGCCATTTGAATTTGATGCCATTTGGTGCAAGCTACTCCCAGATGTTTTCACATCAATTGCCATCTTCATGCTGCCTCCGCTCACCTTGGATCCCGGGTCAAGTCTAGCCAGTAAGCTTTCAAGCGTGAAATCCTTCGTTGCCCCTTTAGCTGCGAGAACAGGAGTTGATGTATCCAGCCCTGAGAGTTTGATCTGCAAATCAGCACTTCCCTTGCCCATCTCAAACCTCAGGTTTGGAATATCAATCACATTGCCATTCAGTTGCAAGGTAGCCTGAAGATTTTCAATGGGCTTACGTTTTGGCAAATTCAATTCGCCAATATTCATGATGATTTCCCCCTTGGCTTGCGGCAGTAGATCAAAAGGAATACTCTCATTGCTAAATAAGTACTTAGGTTGCGGCTTTTGGGCTTGATGCAGGACTACTGCTGACTTAGCGCCGCTTACAGCCAGCAAGGGATGATTGGGAGATGCCCCCAAGACGGGCCAGTCAAATACTTTTGAGTTCAATGTCAAATTGATTGCAGGTAAGGTCTTTTGATTCTTGATTACCTCACCTTTAATCATCATAGACTTGCCATTCATGGTGAGATTCAGGTCGAGCGGAAATTGAGTAGAGGAAACATTCCACTGTTTTAGTAATCTAGAAAGTGATCCTGTTTTTCCGCTGAGTTCTAGTGCCTGCTCTTGAAGTTTTATTGCAAGGAATACAACCGTTTTATCACCACTCTCTGCTAACGATAAACGTCTAATTTGATAACTCGATATAGCATTTGAAGGATCTTGATACTGAATGTAAGCATCCGCAATCGAAATACTATCCACGGAGATTAAATTATCGCTAACAGGAGATCTGCCTGCATCATTGTTAGCTGCCGAGGGGCCCCCAGATGCGTCTGTACTGAAATCCCAATTCGCTTTACCAGCCCCATTTTTTTGAAGAAATAACTCCAGACCAGCAAGCTTCACACTGCCAACCTCAATGCGCTTACTCAGCAGCGGCAGAGTTTTAATATTTAGATCAATCCGCTTGAGCGTCAGCATGTCAGAATCAGATGCCCAGGATGCATTACTCAGACTTACGCCCTCTGCAGAAACAGAAATCACCGGAAAAAAACTTAAGCTGACTGGCCCAGTGATTTTGAGATCTCTGCCAGTAGCTGTTTTTACAGAGGAAGAGAGTAATTTGGTCAGCTGCACTGGATCTACCGTTGAGGCTGCATACCATACCCCTATTGTAATCAGGAAAATTACACTGCCAAGGGCGCTAATAGTGATTTTGACTAATTTACTCATTCTTCATTGATTCTAAATTACCTACCAGCCTTAGACTAGGATTGATTTTTTTATCACTAGCTTTGATGGCATAAGGGCCTTAAGTAGCGATCGCTTTTTGTTGATGATTAAATCAATTGGACATTCACCCTTTATGTTGCAAGGTAAATCCCCATATAAGTATCAGCAAAAGTGGAAAGATCTGAAGTAAGATCAAAGGTGCAATAAGCACATTAACTACCAATAGGAAGGGTAATAGACCATGGCTACAAAGAAGTCTCCAGCAAAAAAGAAAGTAGCTACTAAGGTGGTAAAAAAAGCCCCTGCAAAGAAAGCCGTTAAAAAAGTTGCCGCTAAGAAAGTGGTAGCAAAAAAGGCCGTAAAGAAGGTAGTGAAAAAACCAGTTGCTAAGAAAACGGCGAAAAAGGTAGCGGCGAGGAAGCCGGCTGCCAAAAAGCCAGCTCCAAAGAAAGCTGCGCCCAAGAAACTTAAAGTCGATCAGTACGGACTCGAGGAAGATGATGAGTTCTACGGCTTGTACTTTGCTAAATCAACCAACAAGGGTTTAGTTGAAGTTAAACCTTGCACCTTCTCGCTAATGTATTGGTGGAAAGGCTTGCTTGGCTACCCTGACATGATTGAAATCTCAAAAGATAGCAATACTGCGATGTTGCAGTTTGAGTCTACCTTTGGCGGTGGCGATTCTGGTGAGACAGAGTTGACAGAAAAAGATGTGTTCGATGTTGACCATATTATTGAAATCGACGAACAAGAGCAGTTAGTCTCTCTTTACTCTTACGTTCCTATTCCTGTTCCAGAAAAACTGATTGGTGCATTAGGCCTCTCTATTTTGAATATCAATCCAGAAACCCGTTACGGCAGCCTTGAGATATGCTCTACTGACAACGAAGAAGGTGTGAATGAGCACTTCCTACGCTACCGTGCGGCGACTTATTTGCGTGGCGTGAAATCTGGCAAGGTTGAGGCCATTGAAAGTATGGTCACCAATGGTTCAGAGTTCTTTGGTTTAGCTTTAGATGCAATGTGCGTTAACAAATCGATTAAGAAATGGTTGCTGAGCTAAGCTTGATTGATTAATAGGTATTACACACAAAAATATAGGTCATAGGAAAGCGGTCGTTCACTGTTTTACGAGTTTCAACAATAGTGGCGCCTCGCTTTCCTAGTTTTTTACACTCCTCTACTGCGGCTGCTTGAGCCTCAGTATCTTTAGCGGATTTAGGGGCATGCACCCCAACCGTTCCGTCAGACTGTCGATAGACTCCAAACTCGCTTGGTGGTGTTGCGCAAGCTAACATGCCCATTGAAAGAGCAAGAACCAAAGCACTCGAGATAATTTTCATATTCAAATCCAGATCTTTTAAACAATGGATTCATTCTAGCTATCTTTGGACCCTAGTAACTGGATTTCACTTATACCCAACTCGATCAAGTAAACGTTGCGCAGCAATTTGGTTCTTGCCAATTGCTGCAATAGAGATATTTTCTGCTTTGAATGAGCCCAACATCTTGAGGCCTTCATTTTCAATTTTGACTGACTTCACTACAGGCCACTCGTTATTGCCGTTAGCAAAATACTCCTGTGCAGAGTCACTTGCCAAGTATTCAAGAAATTGTTTTGCAGCCTGTGGATGCGGCGCACTCTTAGCAACCCCACCCCCCGCAATATTGATGTGCGCGCCAGTGGTCTGTTGATTTGGCCAAATAAATCCAATCTTAGAAACAACAGCCTGATCTTCTGGCTTAGTTGAGCGTAAGAGCCTGACTAAGTAATAAGAATTTGTTAAAGCTACACCGCATTCGCCTGAGGCTACCGCCTTGATTTGATCGGTATCGCCACCTCTTGGAGGGCGAGCCATATTGATCGCCATACCCTTGGCCCACTCCTCAGTGGCAGCCTCGCCACGACGCTCAATCATGGCGCCGATTAGTGACAACATATAAGGATGAGCACCTGAGCGAGTACATACCTTACCCTTATTCATAGTCTCTGCTAACTTCTCGTAAGTATCAACGTCTTGTGGGTTTACTTTTGCTTTGTTATAGACCACGAGACGTGCTCTGGTTGAAAAGCCAAACCAAGTTGATCCCTCTGGCTCAGATTGAGAACGCAAGTTTGCCGGGATGCGACTCTCTAAATATTTTGACTGTATTGGCTTAAAGAAACCATCGATCTGAGCACGCCACAGTCGAGCTGCATCCACCATCAAAATCACATCTGCTGGACTGTTCGCACCCTCGCTTTTTAATCTCTCTGCTAAAGCATTGTCATCAGCCTCAATCCGGTTGATCTTGATACCTGTCTTTTTAGTGAAGTCACTGTAGAGCGCCTCATCAGTTTGATAGTGACGGGCTGAGTAGAGATTAAGTTCTTTCGCTTCCTTTGCATCCTGTGCTTGCAGAGGCAAGGCTAGAAATACACTCAATAACAATGCTGAGTTGCCTAGGAATTTTCTTAATTGTGGGTTTGTCATTGCTGTATTTGCGATCAGAATTAGATTAAATCTAATGTATCACAAATACGAATGATTATCAATTAGGATTTGGAAATGACCCTTGAAAGCAGCAATACTGGAAAAAGTCCAACCAAAACAATGGTTAAGGAAGGCAATGCTAATTCAGCGAGGCGTTCATCTGCTGCTAACTGATAGGTTGCGACAGCCAAGGTATCAAAGTTAAATGGGCGCAATAAGAGTGTTGCAGGTAATTCTTTCATGACGTCGACAAAAACAAAGAGGCCTGCAGTAATCAGACTACGCTTAAGCAAGGGCACATGCACCCGCTTCAAAATCTGCGCTTTAGAAAGACCCAAGAGTGCTGCTGAAGCATCCATAGATGGAGTGATGCGCGCTAGACCCGCTTCTACACTCTGCAAACTAGAAGAAAGAAATCGGACTAGGTATGCATAGATCAGCACTAGTATGCTGGCAGACATCCACCAAGCAAGTTGAAAGATTTCTAGAAAAGAGAGGATACCAATAGCTAATACCGCACCGGGTAAAGCATAACCAAAGCCTAATAATCTATTAACCCAACTTAAACGCGCATTCATGCGTACGGAATAAGCAAAGAATACGGCTAACGCTACCGAGATGAGAGCCGTTAGAATCGAAACTAATAAAGAATTACTCAGCCAATCTAGATATCGAATATCGATCGTGAGGCCTTGTTTGAAAAGTAATTGCAAGAGTGCAAATGCAGGTATCAAAAATCCACACAGGAGCGTAGCACCACAAAACGCAAACGCAAAAAAAGCTTTCTTGCCTTCCAGAGACTTCGCGAGTGGCTTACTCCGAGTTGCAGAGGCAAAACGTAATTTTGAGCGACTACTTTGCTCGATAAAGAAAATCAGCAAGACAAAACTTAAGAGCCCTAAGGCAAGCTGCACTGCCGCCATTCGGTCCCCAAATGAAAGCCAAGCCTTAAAAATACCGGTTGCAAAAGTCTGAACGCCAAAGTAAGAGACAGCACCAAAATCAGCTAACACCTCCATTAGCGCAAGAGCCATACCCGCAAAGATAGCTGGCCTTGCCATAGGCAATACCAATTTCACAAATCCTTGAAGCGGGCTGTAGCCTAGTGTTTCTGAAACCTCAATCAATCGACCACTACGCTCTAAGAATGCCGTACGCGTAATGAGATAAACATAAGGAAAGAGGCAGAATGAGAAAGACCAAATAGCCCCACTCAAGGATCTTGGATCTGGAAAGAACCAGAGTGCATCAACTCCCAGTGCAGCGCGCAGCGTACTCTGTATCGGACCCGAAAACTGTAAGAGATCAACAAAGAGGTAGGCCATGACATAAGTGGGGACTGCCAAAGGCAGAATGAGAGCCCACTCAAATATTTTCTTTCCTGGAAAGTCATAGCTAGCAATGATCCAAGCATTACCCACCCCAAGAATAAAGACGCCCACTCCGACACCAAAAATAAGTACTAAGGTCGAGGCAATATAGCCGCCTAGTACAAAGTTCCATAAATGGCTGAGGGTGCCGGTGGCTAATAATTCCTTCCCCGGGAATAGGAAAGGTGCTGCCAGGCCAAAGAGGGGCAAAAATAACAACAGGGCAAGTGGCACCACAATACGATTCATGAAATCGGCAATCCGTTTAGACTCTAGCTATGTATTAAACCACTAGCATTAATGAGAAAATTATAGAGATGAACTCTGCTCGCACCCTACTTTCGATTCAAGCACTGGAAATCGACTATCCCAGTCGAGACGGTCAAGGTCGTGTTACTGCAGTTAAAAACCTGAATCTCGATCTGGCTCAAGGTGAGATTGGCTGCTTATTAGGCTCATCTGGCTGTGGAAAATCTACCGTCTTGAGAGCTATTTGTGGGTTTGAGCCCGTTAAGGCTGGGAAGATTCTCCTGCGTGATCAGGTGGTGAGCTCTGCCTCCATTCACCTCCAACCCAATCAAAGAAAAGTTGGCATGGTCTTTCAGGACTTCGCCCTCTTTCCCCATCTCAGTGTTTTAGAGAATATTGCCTTTGGCTTACAACACCTAGTAAGCAATGAAAGATCTGTAGTGGCCATGGAGTGGCTTAAGCGGGTGTCCCTATCCGATAAAGCTGATGCATATCCCCACGAGCTCAGTGGCGGCCAACAACAGCGTGTGGCACTGGCTAGGGCAATGGCACCGGAACCAGATTTAATTTTGCTAGATGAACCCTTCTCTAGTTTAGATATAGAACTGAGAGAGCGTCTTGCAGGCGAGATGCGAGAAATCCTCAAAGCAAACAACATTACCGCCCTACTAGTAACTCACGATCAACTTGAAGCCTTCGCCATTGCCGACAAGGTCGGCGTTATGACCGATGGCAATGTATTACAGTGGGATGTCCCTTACGAGCTTTATCACAAGCCAGCCAATCGCTATATTGCCGACTTTATTGGTCGCGGTGTATTTCTGAAAGGTGTCGTCCAAGCCAACAACAAAGTCAGAATTGAATTAGGTGATCTCGACCTGGAGGAAGATCGCAGGGCTGAAGTTGGAAAAGAAATCGATGTACTCTTACGTGCTGATGATATTGTGCATGATGATCACAGCACCTTGTTAGCAGAGGTTGTACGTAAGACCTTTAGAGGAGCCGACTTCTTGTACACCCTCAAGCTCGCTTCAGGTGTTGAAATTTTTGCTTTTGTACCTAGTCATCATGATCATGCGATTGGTGAAAAAATTGGCATACACCTGGTAGCTGATCACGTAGTTACCTTTAGCGAATGAGTGGTTTTCACCAAGAAAAGCACCCTCATTTCCCTCTCAGCAGAAAGTACTCTTTTCAGATACATTGTGCTTTTACCCCCAATAAATCATTGTTGAGAGCTGAATATGCTACCGAATATAGCGTTAGAGCGCCTAAACGGCAATCAAGAGCAAACCTCTGACTACGCAGACAAAGTTCTATTAATAGTCAATGTAGCTAGCCAGTGCGGCTTTACTTCTCAGTACAAAGAGCTTCAAGATCTCTATGATGAATTTCACAGTCAGGGATTGGAAATCCTTGCTTTTCCATGCAACCAATTTGGCGGCCAAGAGCCCGGCACACCTCAGCAGATCGAAGCGTTTTGCAGCACCCGGTTTGGGGTCACCTTCCCTGTTTTTCAAAAAACGGATGTTAATGGTTCTAATGCCCACCCCCTGTTTGAATATCTCAAAACAGCTGCTCCAGGCTTGCTTGGGACTGAAGGGATTAAATGGAATTTCACAAAATTTTTAGTAAATCGTTATGGACTACCAGTAAAGCGATTTGCGTCAGCTAGCTCACCCGCGAGCATCAGTGCGGATATTAAAAAACTACTTTAAATTATTAAAGAATATCGATACATGAACGATGGCATCCCACTCTCAGAAGTAATACGCAAACGCATCAAAGCTAAAAAAGCGAGATTCCATGCAAACGATAATATCTCTGCATTTATTCAAGCTGGGGAGCTCGATACCTTGATAGAAGAGGTAGCAGTCAAAATGCAGGCTGTCCTTGAGAGCCTGGTGATTGATACAAAAAGTGATCACAACACACAAAATACAAGTAAGCGTGTCGCCAAAATGTTTGTCAATGAAGTGTTTAATGGCCGCTACGTAGAGCAACCTTCGCTAACAAAATTTCCTAACGTCAGCCACCTGAATGAGTTAATGATTATTGGCCCCATTACCGTCAGAAGCGCTTGCTCTCATCATCTATGTCCGATTATGGGCAAAGTGTGGATTGGGATACTGCCGGATAAGAACTCGGCCCTGATTGGCCTCTCGAAATACTCTCGCCTCACTGAGTGGGTCATGTGTCGTCCACAGATTCAGGAAGAGGCGGTTGTAGAGCTCGCCGACATGATTGAGAAAAAAGTTAAGCCTACTGGTGTTGCGATTGTGATGGAAGCTGATCATTTTTGTATGCAGTGGCGTGGCGTTAAAGATCCAGACTCCAAGATGATCAATAGCGTGATGCGGGGATCTTTCTTAAGAGATCCCAATTTACGTCGTGAATTTTTATCACTAATTGCACGCAATTAAGACAGGCAAAGAGAGCATCGAATGACATCAACAGCCTGTATAGAATTAAATGATCTCCGACTGAATACCCAGATTGGGACTTATGCGCCCGGCGCCACAATCCCTGATCAGCATCTACTGGACCTGACCTTATGGATCGACCCTAAACTGATTTTGATTTCAGAAGATCTCATGGATCGAGTGTTCGACTACGATCCCCTTGTCCTTGAAATTGATCGCTTGGCTGCCGATGGGCATTACGAGACTCAAGAAAGATTGGCTTCCAGAATAGTTGGGGCATGTGCTCGCTATTCGGAAATTAAGTCTCTAGAAATTAGCCTCAGGAAAACGCCCGTAAGGGAGAGCTCAGGCGCATTAGGAATCAAGCTATATGTTGATGAAAGCAGCCTTGCTAGTATGAGAACAAGGCTGGCTTAGAGGCTTAAGCTTCTTCCTCAAGCGCATCAACGAGATGGTCGTACTTTAAAAAATTTTCACGATGTCTTCTGTAATATAAAAGGCCTTCGTTCAGACTGGCCACAGTAGCGCCCTGTTCGCGCATTTTGTCCCAGAGATTCCAGTCCTCCTGCGGGTGAATGCCATCGGCATATCTTTCTTTGTAACCCACTTGCTGACCCAGAGAGGTGCGATACATCATTGAACCATGATGCTTTCCTTCGCGATCCCAGTAAAGGTCGCCTTGGTGAGACCTGGTCTCACCAGGAACACGATCATGAATCTCTTCTTTTAATTCTCCAGTAACCACAATGTCGTAAGTAACGATATCTGCATGAGTATTGGATAGCAGCTCAATTGCATCTGATCTAAGCCAATTGTCAGCGCCAATGAAAAGAACATATTCCGTATTGACCCTCATGAGTACATCGTGGAAATTATCCACAGTACCTAAATTCTGTGGCCTGAGAATATATTCAATATCGGGATATAGGCTGGGCAAGTGTGCGCAATCATGTGCCCCATCATCGACAAATAGAATTCTGGCGGGGGCTTGTGTTTGAGATAGCAGGGACTCAATGCAGTGCGCTGCAAGGTGGCCATACTTATAGGAGGCAATAACGACGGTAATCATATTGCTGGGCATTAGAACACGAAAGTATGATGTCTGAATGAAGCCCGCTTTAAACCCCATACAATAGGCATATGTTGATACAAATCGCCAACCTTCTCCTCCAAGTCCTCGTGAGCATTGTTGCGGGAGCATGTCTCCTGAGATGCTATCTCCAGTGGCTCGCCTTTAATCTGGGCTCTGGCCAAAGCAGAACCATCGGCGCATATGTGCTTCCACTGAGCAATTGGATCGTGATCCCACTTCGCAAGCTGATCCCAAGCATTGGTCGCTTTGATGTCGCCAGCTTTTTAGCCGCTTACCTACTGGTCGTAGGAAAGACAGCAATCCTGTTGCTGCTCTCAGGAGCAGCTCTTACGAACATTTCGTGGCTTCTACTGGCCTTAATTGACTTGGTAGACCTGATTCTTTCGGGATTGGTTGGCTTGGTTTTTGCGAGCGTGATTCTCTCGTGGGTTAGTGCTGGCTCACAGATACAGTATTTGGTCTCACTTCTAGTTGAGCCTCTGCTGGCGCCAATCAGAAAGGCAATGCCCAACTTTGGAGCTCTAGATTTATCACCTCTGGCATTACTGCTAATTCTGCAAGTACTTCAGATTGTGCTTAGCCATCTCAGATAGATGGGGAAGTCTTATTTGCCTCTAGCTTTCCTGAATGACTGCCAGGAGGTGTTCGTCATAACGCTTTAGTCGTAATGAAAGTATGGCGGAGAGGGTGTCTAAAAATTCACCCTCCGCGCAAGTCTACCACTACCCTATAAACCCATGTAATACATGGCCTACAAGGTAACCCTACTCCAATCTAACCCATTCAACTTCACTAAAATCTACGTTTAACTGGTGGGTAGACTGGTGGGTAGGTTGAGTTCTAAGCGAGATAATAAACAGATAACTGCAGGCTCTCGAAAGCCATCTTTCACTGCACGTGGAATTATCTCAGTTAATAAGCCTGGCTACCATGCTGACCCTGAAAATAAAGGTCTATACCTTCAGGTTACAAAAACCCCCAACGGCACCGCTCGAAGCTGGATCTTTCGCTTTACTAGCCCAGTCACTCTTAAACGCCGAGAAATGGGTATTGGCCCAATCGAATCTTTTTCACTATCCAACGCTAGATTGAAGGCTTTAGACCTACGTCGGCAGATACTTGATGGAGTCGATCCTCTAGAGCAAAGAATAGCTAGGCGATCTAAAGCATTCGAGGAAAACGTTCACACCATCACTTTTGCAGCAGCTGCGGAAAGATGTATCCAAGCCAAAAAAGTTGAATGGTCAAATGAAAAGCATCAAGATCAATGGACAACTACGATAGCTAAATTCGTCTCACCGTTAATTGGCAAACTAAGAGTTGATCATATTAATACTAGCCACATAGTGAAAGTTCTTGAGCAAGATATTAAGAACAAGAAAGGTGAAATAGAGGGTACCTTTTGGAATGTGCGTACTGAAACAGCTACCAGAGTTCGGCAGCGGATTGAGGTAATACTAGATTGGTGTAAAGCACATCAATACATGCAAGGTGATAATCCTGCGCGTTATCAAGGTGCTCTATCTCACTTATTGCCTAAAGCAAGCAAGATTAAAAAGAGCGTCCATCACCCTGCCTTGCCTTTTAAGCGCATCGGAGAATTTGTTAATGAATTAAGGTGTCACTCTGGATTCTCGGCATATGCACTTGAGTTACTTATCCTCACCGCAAGCAGAACAAGCGAGGTAATCGAGGCTCAATGGGATGAGTTTGATTTTGAAGCCAAGGTTTGGACGATTCCAGCCGAGCGCATGAAAGCGGGTAAAGAACATCGCGTTCCACTAAATATTAGAGCTATAGAAATCCTCAATCAACTAAAGACAATCAGAGTGAATTCCTATCTTTTTCCCAGCAATATTCACAAAGAACACCCGCTATCTAATATGGCTCTGCTTGCAATGATGAGAAAGATGCCTAAGTATGTAGACTTCGTGCCGCATGGTTTTAGATCTACATTTCGTGACTGGGCTGCCGAGACTACGGAATACTCAAATGAGACGGTTGAATTAGCTTTAGCGCATACGATCAAAAATAAGGCTGAAGCAGCATATAGAAGGCAAGATCAATTAGATAAACGCGCATTTCTAATGGGGGATTGGGTTAACTATATTAATAAGAATATCAAGCAACTCTCTCAAAATGAGGAACATCCACAAACCCTTTAAAGTTTCCGCCCCATCTGTTCTTGGGGCCTAGACTTTCCCAATACTCGCCAACAGTGCGGATCAACTCTTTATCCCAAACTAGCTTTCCATTCCAGAAGAAATTCAGATCAATCGCGCAACGCCTTAGGTGATTGCTATTCATAGTTTTTGATCTGCCGGTCTTAAAGTAGATTTCTTGTTGCTCTGGTGAGCGCCAAAGCTCTCCTCCCGTAATGACCCACCCTTCCGCAGTAGCAAACTGAATAAGCCTGCTGACATCATTTAGAAAGGCTGCTTGATCTGCTACTAGAGTGCTCACCTTTGTATTCACCTAGCTTCTTCTTTTTTATTTGAGCCGTGCATGCGCATCTCAAAGATCTTCTCAACTGATCTACCGCCAAAGTAAGCCAGCATGACTAGCTGACCCCATTCGCCCAAGAGCCTCACATAGGCCTCATTGATATCTATTCCCATGGCTGAGAGCAATGCAAATAATAGGTAGGCTGTGAGGATGTAAACCAAGGTTCCTGGACGGATATTCTTTGATAACTTGGAATCACTACCCATATCAGATTGCCAGCGCTGTGTGGTATTTTCTTGAGAAGCTCGGTGCATCTCAGCTAGAAGCTTGGATTCTTCAATCTCGAGCTCTTTTTGCTTCAGCGTGTATTGGAGTAGCAACTGCTCTTGTTCAATCTCCAGTTGTTTGAGCTTGATCAGATCTTCATGACTGGGGTTGTCTGGAATGCGCGCACCAATCTTGCTCTCAATGAATTCCTTGCCTTTGGCTTGGACCGCGCCCGCAAGTAGGCCAAGGCCATTGACGGCTAAGGTTTGCACTAGAGAGGTGATGATTGGAAGCATGTCATTAGCTCTTTTCTTGATGCTCGAAGATATGAATAAGTATGGAAGTCCACCGCCCCACTACCGCCTAGGCTTTTTTTGGTGTTGGCAGTGGGGCGCAGTTACGCGCGCCCACACACCATGGTTACTTCAACACCCGCAGCCGCACCCAAATACCTGCTGCTAGCGGTGGCCTTCCCTTCTGCTAGCGTTTCTTGGCTCCTTTGGTTTCTGATGGCTCTTGATCAAGAGTTCCTTCTAATGCCTTCTCTTGTGCTGGGAGTTGACCTTCTTTCATCAAGCCCTCTACGATCTCCATGAGGCGATCACCATCATCTTCACCAAAAACTTTGGCTACGACCTCATGGCCATACTTAGCGCATAGGCGGTCATACTCTTGCTCTGGAGTAATCGTTGTTTTTGAAGGACGCTCGAACACCGTGACGTTCTCGCGCCCAAAGAGATTACGAAGGATGTTGGTCTCATATGGCGGCACAAACACATGGATGGTCGTGAATGCATCCCTACGAACTACCGCTTCCACCTCTTTAATTTGGAAGTCACTATGAATGAGTTCTTTATGGTTCGTACTATTATTCATTGGCTCCTCCTTATTGAATAGCCAATACCGCATGGGCATTTGCTCGTGAGATAGATAAAGCACAGCGTAGGTTGACCATGGCGTACATAGCGAGAGTGTCGTGCGGACGGATTGGGGCAACGATGTCTAAGTCATCATCACGCAGCTTCATAAAGCGAGTGTTGAGGAAGTAGCAGCGCTTACTCCACTCCACGGTGCGATTGGCCATGGCATCGAGTTCATCAAACTGCGGATCCCAGATGATCTCTACACCTTTGAAGGCAAGGCCAGTGTTTACACCAGCTCCTACGCCAGCATCGATGTACTTGGTCTCACCTGATCCAGCGATATGAGTAACGGTTACCTGTTTGCGATAGGTATCAATGAACTTGCCACCCGCAATGATGAAATCTGGACTTCCGCCATGCTTAATACATTGACGCCAGGCAGTCTCCATCTCACCCACTAAGTTGCCTGGCGCTGTTGAAGTGATGTCCTTGACCGCGTAGTTGCGCCAGTAACTTGCCTTGGCTCGATCGATACCACCTACCGTGCCAGCATCCGGGGCCAGGCTTACCAAACTATCAAGCCCTACCAAGGCATCTGCGCCATGTGAGCCGTCGCGGTGCAACTCTAGATCTAACTTATTGAGAAAGCCTTCTCTAAGGACTTCTAGCTGCTCATCTAATAGATTAATCAATTGCACGCGCTCGTTGTATTCCAATTGGAATCCTCGCGCCCCACCCTCACGCACCTTAATGCCATTGCTAAAGAGGCGGTCATAGTCGATATACAGACCATCGACTGCTCTACGCCAGGGGAATGAGGCTTGCTCAGTCGTATTGCGTTTATTGAACTTGACCGTCTCCTCGCCAAAGGCCCAGCTAAAGTTACTGCCATGTTCTTTGCGGATATTCTCGACAACGTTCTGCTTTGCGCCCAATAGGCTCTTTCGCCCTTCCATAAGTTTTTTAAGAAAAGGTCTTTCTACCGCAATTTGATCGACTGGTAGGTTGCGCAAGTACTCATCCAAGGAAACCTTAGCTAACTCTTGCAAGTCTGTATTTGAAATTGGCATATGCCACCCCTATCAATATGTTTATCTATTTGTGTCTTGGTTGGCTTCATTCCAATTGATAGAGCGTGAACCTATCCATTGCTACGCTGCTAGTCGCGACTCTAGCTTTAACGCGGTGGCTTGAAGCGCTGATATCAATTATTGGGGTGGGACATATGGGTTTGGGATATTTGTGGGGTTTTTGTTGGTATTTCTCAATCTAGTTGCATAGCTAATTAATTTAGGTTACACTAACCCCATGTTTGAACAATGCCTCTATTTCAATACCACCAGCCTAGCTCGTCAGCTAGAGCGGGAATGGACAAGTGCATTTAAACCATTTGGTCTAACGCCATCCCAGGCTTTTATGCTGAGAGTGGTTTTAGATAAAGCCCCGCTACTCCAAAGCGAGTTAGCCAAGGAGATGAATATCAGCCGTCCTACCGCTACTAGGGGCCTAGACGGCCTAGAGAGATTGGGCTTAATTAAACGTGCTGCGTCCGCTAGAGATGGTCGCGAACAAGAGATTCATCCCACCCCTAGCGCTACAAAGATCAAGGTGGACCTAAATGCTGCTAGTGCTGCCGTTACCAAGCGCATGAAGAAGTTATTGGGTAGTAATGAGTTTGAATCCGTTGTAACCCAAATGAGGACTATTACATCAGCCCTGAAGTAAGTATTGATTCGTGAGCTTTTTTATTTAAGTAATAGTTGCATAGCTAATTACTTTTAATTAACCAAGGAAATAAATATGCCCATCTTGAACGTAAAGGTCAGCGGCCAAAAGAATGCTGCCACCACCAAAGCAATACATGAACTACTGTTAGATCTGACTCACCGGATTCTGGGCAAGAAGAAGGAAGTAACTGCAATTGCGATTGACTATGTAGATCCTGAATGCTGGATGGTTGGCGGGAAGCTATTGAGCGATCAAAACATGAATAGCTTTTACTTTGATATCAAGATCACCGATGAAACCAATACCAAGGATGAGAAGGCTAAATACATTAAAGAGGCTTTTGAGGGCTTTGCTCGCATATTAGGCAACCTGCATGAAGAGAGTTATATCTACGTGCAGGATGTAAGGGGTGCCTCTTATGGATATGGTGGAAAGACCCAGGAATATCGATACCATCATTAGGCTATCACTAAGCCGCACTGGTCTTTATGCCCAATGTGTCATTGCGCCACCTTGGGCATAAATAAGCGTTTCTTTGCCTGTGGCCGTCAAGGGTGCGCAAGCCACCCCTTTGGGGTGCCCTTGACGGAAATAGACCGCCTGTACTCCACCCATTAAAAATCAATAAATGACTCATAAATAAGTCATTAATTCACTTAAGGACTTATTTATGAGTCATTTTTATTGACCAATGAGGTTTAAACAGGTATATTAGTGCCTTGTACTTAATGAACAGCATGAGGCAACTATGCGCGTAGATCAACAGCTATCTCTAGCATCAAAGCAACTTGGCCAATCCGCTGAAATAGCGCAATGCCTAGTTTCGTTGCGCCTTGCCCGTCATATTCGCCAAGGTGAGGCTGCGGTTCGCGCGGGCTTGTCTCGTGCAACTGCCCAACGCATTGAAAAGGGTGATCCTGGCGTTGCCATTGGCGCACTGCTACGTTACTTAGATGCAATCGCTCCAGGCATGACCTTATTGCAACTGTTAAGCGGCAATGATCCTGCGATCGCTGCCTTGGAGCGTCGCTCGCGCCCTCAACGCGTCCGTGACTTAAGTACGGCTGAAATGAAAGCGCTTGATTTCTGATGGCAAACACAACTAAAGACCTGTTTGTCTTTGCCAATCTTGATGGTGAATTTGTACCAGCAGGACAACTACAAGTAGATGAGGAAGGCTCAAGACTTATTGCCTCTTCATTTGCTTATGGCCTGCGCTACCTAGATAGGGGCAATGCACAGGAAATTGATCCTGTCGCCCTTAGCCTTAAGAATAAAAGCGAGATCAAAGGCAAGCGCCTCGTTCCACCAAATGGTCTAGAAGCTTTTGGCGGAATTCGTGATGCTGCTCCTGATTCTTGGGGAAGAAGAGTGATTGAAGCTAGGCTGAAGGTTCCAGCTAATAGCCTGCCAGAATCAACCTACCTACTTGAAGCTGGCAGTGATCGCATTGGGGCTTTAGATATTCGAGCCTCCTTAGATCAAGAAGAGCGTCCTGCACATGAAAGTATTCACAATCTATCTTACGTACTAGAGGGTGCACAAAAGATTGAGGCTGGCTTACCAGTATCAGAAGCGTTATCGAGAATTTTGATTGTGGGTAGCGGCCTAGGGGGTATGCGCCCAAAGGCAAGCGTACGTGATGATGACAATATTTTATGGATGGCCAAGTTCCCAGGCAACACTGATGGAGTCTTAGATGTACCAAGCATTGAATACGCCACCCTCAAACTTGCAGAATTAGCTGGCCTCAATGTAGCGCAAACTCAATTAGAGCAAGTTGGCAAGAAAAGGGTGTTAATGGTCAAACGTTTTGATCGCTCTTGGACCGCTTCAGCTCGCTCAGTAGAGATTCGTCATCATGTGATTAGCGCCCTCACACTCGTTGCTTGCCACGAATCAGAGTCCAATACAAAAAGCTATATGGATATTGCAGATGCTATACGCAGATATTGCCTGGTTCAAACAGTCAAATCAGATGTAGAAGAACTATATGCACGCATGATCTTTAACCTTTTTGTCAGTAACGATGATGATCATCTACGCAATCATGCCTTCTTATGGAACCAGGAGCTTAAAGGCTGGAGCCTAAGCCCACTCTATGATGTGATGCCACATGCAGTCATCGCAAGTGAACGCTATCAACATCTAGGCATTGGACCTCAAGGCAAGCTAGCAACCCTAGATAATGCCTATGGGGCTAAAGAGCGCTTTGGTTTATCTGTGCAGCAAGCAAGCTCCATTATCGATCGTGTATGGCGAGTAACTAGGCAGTGGAAAACACACTTCGAAAGCCTTGGAATTCCTGCAGATCAAATTGAAGGAATCTCCCGGGCCTTTAGACACATTGATGATATTTGTAGTCCTGAATTAATCAAGACTCTAGCTAAAGGCTAATCACTTATTGAGAAGATCTTGCTAGGAAACTAGATTTCAACAATAAGCGATGGATTAAATTCTGGGTTTTCGGCGTGGTTAGATCGAACATAACCGCGAGGATTACAAACCACCCTAGTGCCATTCATTTCATAATCGCAGGAATCATGCGTATGCCCATGAATCCATAGAGACATCTTGCCAAAGAGGTGCGCCAACTCCGAAGAAAAGCAGGCGGACAATAAATCTTGCTTATAGCGCTCTGCAACTGAGCCCATTGAGGGTAGATGGTGCGTAACCACCACTGTCTTGCCATCAAATGGTCTCTCTAGCTCCTGCTGTAGCCAAGCCAATGATTTTTCATGTAATTGAATCGATTTTTTCGGGGAAAAATTTCTTCCTCCATCGCGTATTGCTCTAAAGTCATTTAAGTAAAGCTCGCCATACGATAAGCATTTAGACTTCAGATCCTGACCAAATAATAAAAAGTCAGTCCATAACGTAGCTCCCAAGAAGCGGATGGGGGCATTTGATTTTGGATCCTGTAGTTGCAGCACATCATCATCTAGAAAATGAATTCCGTTCTCAGTGGATGCGTTCCTCATCCGTTCAATGGCGTGAACACGCTGGGAACCATAGAACTCATGATTGCCAGCCACATAAATAATCTCTTGATTCGGAAACGATTTTCTAGCTCAAGTTATACCCTCGGAGCGCAGGCTAATATCACCGGCCAGGACAATAACATCTGCCACATTCAATGCAGGTGAAAAGTCGGCAAATTCTAAATGCAAATCACTTAGTACATGAATTTTCATAATTTAGATATGTCGCCATGATGATCTTGATATTGAGATCTAGTGTAGTCAATAAATTAACCATGACGTCCTACAAGGAATTGAGCTTGGCATTGACGTTAGCCTTGGGGGACTCTACATTATCAACACACTACTAAAAACCGTGTTCATCAAAAATGTATCAAGAACAAAACTATTTCTCGCTTGATTTAGAGCTCAATAATGCTCAAGATAATTCCACAGTAAATCCAAAGATCATTCAGGTCGGCATAGCCGTTGGCAATTACCATGACTATGTCAATCAATCCCTATCTATGTATAAATGGTTCTTAGATCCTCAAGAGCCTATTTTTGAGTTCATTACCCAATTAACGGGCATTTGTAATCAGGATATTTCTGACTATGCAGTTCCACATGAACAAGTAGCTAAAGAAATTGGTGAAATTATTACTAAGCGCAATTGCTTTGTTAATCCCATTACCTGGGGCGGTGGCGATTCACTTGAACTGAAATCTGAATTTAAAGATCAAGGTATCAGCTTTCCCTATTTTGGTCGTCGATGGATCGATGTCAAAACTTGGTATAGCCTGCACATGCTTGCCATGGGCAAAAAACCCAGTGGCGGTCTATCCTCAGGTCTAGGTTCTTTTAAGCTTCAATTTGAAGGCAGTCCACATAGAGCAGATGTTGATGCTCTCAATACCTTGAGGCTTTTCTTTGAAATCCTTCACAGGCACAATCGGATATATCAACTGGTAAACGATGCAAGGGCTTTGAAATAGCCGTGTCTATATACCTAAAAATAGGGTTATTTTGATTCTATACGCACTTTTGTTGACATTAAACTATAATATATGCATAGTTGTTGACATTAATGGATAAATTGAGGCCCTATGAACACTTCTGTTGACCAGCTGCCCCTCTTGCTTTTTAGTTCGAGAGAAGACAAAACCAATGCCCAGAGAATTTCCCGCTTGGCTAGGTCTGGTCGTTTGCGTCAAATTTATCGCGGCATTTACACCAGCGACCTCAACAGCCCACTCGAGCAAATCATTCGGCCAAATTGGCGGCAAATTACCGAATATCTGTATCCAGGCTCTGTAATAGCTTACCGTTCTGCTCATCTTTGCAAACCAGATGATAGCGGCAATGTATTTTTAGTATCTGGCAATAGAGCACGTCAAATAGCATTTCCGGGGTTGACTCTAAATATCTTGCCAGGTCCTCCTGCAGTTCAATCGCACAAAGATTCGCTTAACGATACCCCTTATGGAAAACTCTTTATATCCTCGGAGGCTAGGCGGCTGTTAGAGAATCTCTATAGCCGCAAAGGCTCAGATCTTCGCACTATGGGTCGCCCTTGGGTTGAGTCTTATTTAAGCAAGCTATGCACCATTCGTGGTGAACATAAGCTCAATGCACTGCGTGATGATGCTAAAGCTATTGCCCCTGAATTAGGTCTAGAGGTTCAATTTAAAACACTGAACACGATTGTTTCGGCCTTAATGCAAACTGGTAAGGCTCGCTCTTTAAGGGCAGCTGATGCATTAGCGCGCGCAGCTGGTAAGCCTTATGATCCTGATCGCATTGAGATCTTCGAAACTTTGTTTTCTGCTTTAAGAAAGCCTTTTCCCATCATTGAAGATCAGGCAAAAACGGGTAAAAGCGCCTTTAATTTCGCATTCTTTGAATCGTACTTTTCGAACTACATTGAAGGCACTACATTCACCGTCGAAGAGGCCTCCGAGATTATTTTCGATGGGAAAATCATTCCAAAGCGAAATGAGGACTCACATGATGTACTTGGTACCTTTAAAGCAATCATGGAGCAACCCTTTCGCTCTAAGCCTCCAAAAGATGAAGATGATTTCTTAGCGTGGCTTTTGCAATGTAATCTCCAAATACTCTCTAGTCGTCCAGATAAAAATCCAGGCGAATGGAAAGAGCAAACTAACCAAGCGGGCAATACCATTTTTGTTCACCCAGAGCTTGTAAAAGGTACTTTGCGCGAAGGATTCAAGCGCGTCGCTTTACTAGAAGACCCTTTTGCGCGCGCATTGATGGCGATGTTTGTTATTACTGAAGTACACCCATTTATGGATGGTAACGGCCGAACTGCGCGCCTAACGATGAATACCTACCTAACTCAACATTCCGCCTCTCGCATCATTATTCCCACAGCTTATCGTGAGGAATATTTACTGCCATTAAAAGCGCTGTCTCAAAATAATGATCCCGATCCTTTCATTCGATCCATGACTCGTGCATGGCGTTGGACTGCTGGATTTGATTATTCGAACTTCCCGAATCTTTGGGAAAAAATGAAGGTTTGCAACGCATTTACAGACAACCCTTCACAGTATCAATTGCTTGATCCTCACGATATAAGCTAAGTTGTAGACCAAATAGGGCTATATCTGCTGTTTTGTAGACAAAATGAGGTGCTTATGGTGCCTAAAGACATTTCTGTCTACATGCCACTGATTTTGAGTGGCATGTAATTCAGACCTATCTATATCCCCATATTGCCTAAATGCTGGGCAATCCGATCCATCGGGTTTTCGGAGCTAGCCAGTGGCGCACCTAAGGTGGATGTTCGCGCCCGAATAGGTTGAAGTGTCTGCAGTGGCGTGATCTTTGCGTTGGCGAAGCTAGGCTCTGGCATCCCTATTGAGTCGTAGATGGATTCAATCGTAGATTGCCATTGCTCTGGTTTATTGGTTTGCACAAACACCTGCATGTAAAACGGATCAGTTAAATACTTGTAAAAGCATTGAGCCTTAGCTGAATGATCAATCTCATCTTCTCGAGAGTTTAAGTATTTGATGATTTGATGCTTAGCCTCTGAGATTAGTTCGGCAGGTTTCTTCTGCTTGGTAGTGAGCGCCATAGTGTTATCAACAAATTGACTCTCGATCTCATATTTACGTATGACATCTTGCAAGCTGACCACCTTAACTTGTAAATCTTCAACTTGCTTTTCTAGATCTCGCTTTTCATTAATGATCTTTTGGATCCGTTCGCAGCCACGCTTTGACTTGATGTCGCCAGAGGCTTCTTCATTAGGCTTGTTTTTGTTCTCGGGGCTCGAATCCTCAGCTCCAGGGTTCAACACCCGATTGATGAATTCTTCTGCGCTTTCAGTCTGAATGGCTGGCTGTGGGAGTACATCTACAGTGATGGCAGCTGGTGCAGGCAATAACTCTCCCAGGTCATAAGCTTGAGGCTCTAGTTCGCCTTCAGGAGCGGTCATCATGGCAGGTACCTGCACCTCACCCTTGACTGGAGCAAAGATTGGCTCAACCTCTGAATCCTCTAACTCTTCTCCCTCTTCAATATCCTCAGATATTTGAGCAAGAGATGCGCTGGGCTTGGTTGCTTTACTAAGGTCATCAAGCAAGCTTGTGGCCTGACTTTTAGGCTCTGCTTTTTGTGCCCTGAGCGCCTTTTGCTTTTCAGCTTCCTGCTCTTTAGCTAATTTGGCAACTGCTTGCTCTTGAGCTTTTTTTACCTTTTCTTCATCGGATGCCTTCTGAGCTGCCGCTCTTTCTGCTAACTTCAGATCACGCTCTTCTCTTGCCTTTATTCGCCTGGCGTGTACTTCAGCCGCATGTTTGTCTTCAGCCTCTTTTCTCAAGCGCTCGCGTTCTTTTAGCTCTTCCCTATTTTGAGCTCTTTGAATGGATCCACCATTGCTGAGAACCTCTGATTTAAAGCCAGTTACCTCATTTGCTACCTGCGTCATTGCTGATCTCCTCTTTTAATGAATTACGCTCGCTACTTATCTCGTTATTGACTCTTCGTTGCCCCTCCGAAAATAGATTGACTCCAAAGTTGGGGTCGACATATCCCTCCGCTTGCTTTTCTACATTCGGTATAAATAGATTTGAATCGATACGATCGTCATATCGCAAGACAGTTTCCCGTAGGAGATTACGGATATGTTCGTAATCCATTCCTCTAGCTTGTAGGTTTTGAATTTGAATTGATAGATTCGTAATTATTGGCAGGACTTTCAACCAACCTTCTTTTTCTTCTATGCCATCCGGTGCACCGGTAGTGCCCGCTCTGATTCTGAGATCGACCATGTCAAAGATTCGATCTTTGGTAAGTGTTGGCCAGTCATAGGTTTTCTCTTTTGTGATGGTGAGTCGGCCATCGACCATGGTCGTTCTAGTAATTGGCACACCCATATAGCGCTCTACCTGTTCACTTGTAAGTTCTTGCAATAGAATCTGGGCGCTGTATTGCGCTATCTCTTGCAGCCAATCTTCTATCTGGTCTTTGAATTCGAATACGCGTCCCGATAAGGCTCTTTGCAAAATATTGGCTTCGGTTGCTGTCTTGGGTCTGACCACTGTAGAGCGCGCAGCATCTTGCAAGCCTGTGACTTGCTCCCAGTCATAGCGCACTGCACTGGTGTCATAGACGATCGGGTCGATCTTAGGGTGACCTCTGGGAATAATCACCTGGTTAAGAGGCTTGCCTTCGGTATCGACAATTGTGATCTCGCCAAATCGAGAATCAGAATGCTTCTTGATCGTCTTCTCATTGATATCAGCAGAGGCCACCCATCCTGGAATACAAAGATCTCTATGCTGATTGAATCGATCCCGCGCTTCGTTATGCTCATCTTGTAGTCGTTCAGTTAGATCCACTAGGCTTGGACCAACAAACTGGCCATCAACTACCTGATAAGGCAATAGAAAGAATGGATACCAGCGCTCTCCTGCCCTAGGTGGTGAATAGGGTTCCCGTAACCATTCGGTCCCGCCCTCCACCATTGTGTATACGCGCTGAGTAGTTCTATCCCAGATCTCTAGGACAGCTATTTGCTGGTCGTCTGTAACTGGTCCAGCCTCCAGTTGCATTGAGGCTAAGCGCTTGGCCTTCTTGTGCGAGGGTTCACTTTGGCCTGCTTGGTAGATCTTAGCGTTAGCGAGATTCTTTTTATATAAAGCCTCAGCCTGCGCTCGCTTCATAGGGATAATCTGGCACATCCAATCAGCGTCGGTGTAATCCCAAAATTCGCAGACAGATGGATCAATCAGGAGGTTTTCTGTGAGGACTCTATCAATAACGAGACCTTCAGCTGCCCAAACCTCAGATTGCTCTCGCCCTCCCAACAATTGCTCTTCTAGCTCAGAGAGCTTTTCTTCATGACGATTTCTTTGGCTAGCGTCTTTAAGATCTTGTTGGAGATCTTGTGTAGCGAGCAGGTTCTCTTGTTGATCGTTAATGCGATTCTGAATAAACGCTTCACTATAAATATCCCTCTGATACATCACCTTTAGGATGCCGAAGCTACAGGTAAGCGCTGCCCTTACGGTCGACTTGGCTCGATTCTTGAGTTGGGCGTGTTCTAGTGCTCTATTGGTTACTTTCTCAAGGGTGCTGCAAAAGAGTTTGATATCCGCGCCCGCATGGGCTGGAGTGATTGAGATCTCTGGATTGCGCGCATAGACGTTAGGCAAGACTGCCGAGATAGTTCCGTGAATTAGGTTGGCTCTAAGGCCGTAAAATTCCTTACCAGCAGGATCAGCATTCCAATTGAAGCCGGCGACTGTATTGCGGTTGTGCTTTACGCGCTTATGAAAGGTAGTCCAGTGAGTCCGTGCATGTTTGATGCGGGCATTCCACTTTTGTTGAAGAGCTTTGGAGTCTTGGGGCACATCCTATTTATAAATTCGAAATGGGTAACTTAAGAATTTATTTTGAATTTATTCAGCAACTCTTCGAGCTCGCATCACACCATACCTCGTGGCATCCCAGGCATGATCCTCAGCATCGGTATCTACGTCTTCTGGGTTTAATGAGTCTGGCGGTAACTGGGGAATGGTTCTTAGCCAGTGCTTACAGGTACTAAAAACTTTTAATCTTCCTTCGGCCAATAGGCGAATGATTTCTTGGGCACCATTTACTCTGCTTCTAGGTGCGTTGTAGGCCTCGGTCCATTTCACCCCTTTATCTCTAAAAATTTGACCAATGGATCGCTCTGCTCCGATCTTGGAAAATATGGAAGGGTCAGCAAGGTTCATCCGATATTCATATCCGAGGCGTTGATCATGAATTTCAATCTTTTTGACCTTCTCGGCCACTACCGTTGCATCTTCTCTAGTACCAGTGTTTTCTTTATCCCCATATCCATAGAGCTCTCTCCATAAGTAATAGATTCCATCATTGGATAAAGCAAACCAGTAAACGGCATATGGCCTAGCGTATCCCCAATCCATGGAACGCCAGACCTTCCATGTTGGTGGAATTGCGAAGGGTTCTACAACGTGTTTAGAAGGTTGCCATACGCCCTCTAAGAAGCTTCCCACGTGGATATCCCAATCACCTTCTAGCCATGCCCTACGCCTGTTTGGATCGCTTAGTGACTCAAGACTCATGAGGTAGTTGGGATCATTTTTGAGCAGGTGCGTGTTCTCATAGATAGTCGAATGTATTCGCACCCTTGGTAGTGCGCCCTCTTGTCTGATGATTTGTCCCGCCGGCATAGCTCCAATCTGAAATCTCTCCTTTACAGATGCATGACCCACTCCAAATGGATTGCAGGTGGCACGCACCATCCTTGGCATACCAGGATGAGACGACCTGCAGGTGGAATGCATTGCTTCATAGAAAGAAAGGTTTCGCCAGTTGGTTAGCTCCTCGAACCCTAGCCATGGGTATTCATGGCCGTGGTAATTCCAGTAGTCGTCCTCATTCGCTCCATAGCGAAAGTACAGCATCTCTCCTGTGGGCCACTTCCAGACGTAATCTGACTCATTGAACTTGGCGCCTGGAAAGATTTGATAGAACCAGCGTTTACTCTTGGCTACTACGTCAGCCAATTGGGGGTAAGTCAGGCGAAAGAGTGTTCCGCGCCAATGATCCCCGAAGCCTTTACCAACATGTTGGGCATAGCTCATTAACAAGGTATCGGTCTTACCTCCTCCTCTGGTGCCTTCGAGCAATACCTCATACACAGGGCACGTCAGAAACAAAGTCTGACTGCCGGGCAATGGTGCCCAGATGGTTTTCATTAGTTTTGTTTAATTCACTAGTGTTTTGCTTGGGCAGCTTGCTCCCACTCATCTATGCTCATAGCGCTTGGCACGACTAGGACCCCACTTTGTAGGGGTGCGCCATCTTTGCCAGTGTGCTCAATGGCTGATAGGCGTGGATGTACATAAGGTGCAGCGTGCCTTCCTACAGTAGCAGCCATGTTCAGAAGCTTTATGCGAGCTTCATTTGCTAATGTCTTGTCGCCAAGTTCCTCTTCTTGAACATTGCTAGCTTCTTCGTATAGCTGGTGCATCACCTTCATCATGACCTCTAGAGGTGTGATCCCCTGGGTAGCAACAGCCTCAGCAATCTGGCGGGTACGCTTAGTTAGGCTGCCAGTCTTGCGACCAGCCCCCGGCCTTTTCCCTCCTTTTGATTTCTTTTGATTGTTTTCAATCATGGGGTCACAGTTGGTTCTTTGATGAGCTTCAAAAGATGGGGTTGCAATGCGACTGAATCACCAATGGGCTCATCAAACTCGATGATGATTCTTTGGAATAAGTCATGACGGCTTTGGGCTCCGCGATGCTTTACGACGGTACCTACGCGCCCACTTGGGGTCTTCACTTTTGATCCAATGGGAAAGTCCTCCATGTCCAGGCGGTCAATGACGCCCGCAATGGGTTGATTAGTTTGCATTGGACTTCTCCATAGTTTCTGCGCGCTCTTTTCGCTTGTGTAGTTCGGCAAAGATTCGGGTTTTGAAGGAATCGTAGCTTTCAGAGCCTTGGGCCTTCATCGAGAGCTCCCTGCCTTTGGTGTCTATGCCCTCATTGGTCTTCCACCAGGCGTCTTCGTCTGCGCTAGCAGCTTCTGCCTTCTTACGCGCCCCTTTGAGTATGGCCAAGACATAGCCAGCATTGATGGGGGTTGGGTTTGAGACTTTCATGCGCGTTTCCTTTGCTGTGGCAATCGCCTCTGCCACTTCGGCTTCCGTTACCCCAAGATTGACGATGTCTCGTATGCGGTAGTCGTCTACGGCTATAGCTCTACCCTCCTTGCTGATCATGGCTGCAAAGCTTTTGTATTTTTCGATACGCTCCTGAAAAACTTTTTCTTCGTCCGTTGGAATGGGTGGTCCTTGGGGAATTTTTTCCTTTTCACCCCCATTGTTTTGTTTGCCTGGTGTATGGAGATTGGTTACTGGTGACTGGTGTTTGGTGTCTGGTGAGCAATGCGTTCGCATTGCGGTCGCATTGCGAACGCATCCAATATTTGGGGTGATTTCTGGTTGATGCTCATCTGATGGAAATGATTGCCATCTGCCTTCTGCACTCCGCCTAGCCTTGAGTTGCTTGTCTTTAAAGCGGGCAATTTCATGATCGCAGCGCTCTTGTCTCCAGCCATCATCAGTAAGGGTAAAAAATTCATTGAGGACGGAGACAACTGCATTTTTTTCTTCTTTTGACCTGGCGTTAATTAATCTTTGCACTAGCTTCACATCTAACGGCATTGGTTTTTCTGTGGCGTAGTACTTTCTGATGAGGCGGCTATAAGTTGCATCTTCTATGAATGTAAGATGCGCAGTCGCTTCTGCGTAATCTCCAATGTGATGCTCGTAGTAATTCATCTCGATTTGTCTCCGTGTAGTTCTTTTTCTTGCGTGCAATATTTTTTGCAAGAGATGAATCTAACAATCGGAAAGCGTATCGTCAAACGCGTTTTTTCTGAATTTTTCTTTAATTTATTTATTCATCAATTCTCTGTAATCCATGTTTGAGAAATTTGTGAGAATGATTTTATTTATCTGAAGTGTTTGTTGATCTATATATGTCCACCACTCTCTTTGCGCTATCAGAATCTTCTGACAGGGCTGTAGCCATTTATTTATATGGCTTGTGTCACTTCTATGAATAAATATTTTTTTGTAGTCAAAAATTAATATGCGTCTTCAAAGTGGGTATTGACATTTGATTGACCACCAAAATTTCATTGACTACATTGCACTTCAGCAGCACACAAAACGATTCATAACAAAACACAATAGGAGATTAAATTAAATGGTGGCATTTCGTTTGTATAGCTTGTATCGATCTTATGGATACACAAAAATGAGTTCTGCAAAGATGGCATTGCAGGTTTATCGTAAAAATGTAAAACGCGCCCGCTAAGGAAATGATCATGAATGACATCACATCCAGGGATATGAACGTGACCTTAATGCGAATTCCTCAAATTCTGAAAATGATGCCGATTTCTAAATCTAAGTTTTGGCTCATGGTGCAGAAAGGTGAATTTCCAAAACCGATCAAAATTGGCAGGTCATCCTTTTGGACGTTTGAGCAAGTTCAGACTTTTATTGGGGAAAGGGCAAGGCAATCCACCAATTGAAAAATGGCTATCTCCTGAGGTTAAGCTCATTCAATGAGCTAGTGAATTCGTACCATCAAGACCTTAGGAGATAACAATGCAAGTCGATACAGTAAAAAAGTTTGTTGTAGAGGTTTTTAGCGATAAGGGGGCAATGGAGATAAGTCCATGGGTCCAAATAGGCGAATTTGATAACGCCACCCAAGCTACAGAAGCCTGTAAGCAGATTGTCGATAACTTTCTATATAAGTCGATCAAGAGAGGGCAAGATGCAAAGGCTCTAATAAATCAGTACCTTAATTATGGCGATGTACCATGTATAAATAGCGAAGAAAATTTCAATATTTTTGATCTGTACGCGTATTTAAATCAAAAATGTATTGAGATAACCAATCGGACATACAAATGAAAAAATCCAATTATTTGACTATGGTAGTTGCTTATTACCTTTCAAAATTTAACGACTCTGCCTACAAGGCTTTAAATCATGGTACCAAGACAAAGACACATGAAGCGATTGGTCGAGCCCTAGAAGTTAATAAAAATACAGTTAAAAATATGCGGGATGAATTTGATCCCCTCCATGACAATAAGAGAGCTGGCTGGTATCAAAGGGACTTACGGCCAAGCAGACAAAAAATTGTTGAGCTATACCAGCACCTTCAGGAAGAAGAGCTAAGGGATTTGGTTCTCGAGATACTTGAGAACAATAATGCCTTAGATGGCGATAATTCATCTGATTTGATTGAGGTATTAGACGAGCGAAATTCAAACCCGATCTTTATTGTTCGCGGAATTACCGGGAGAAAGGCTGAGGAGATTTTCCTAGAATTCCATAAAGCAAATGCCTTACCCCTCCCAGGGGAAATCATTGACAAACGTGATCACGGATGTGGATATGACTATGAAATAAGCGGGGAATCAAAAGCCTTTATTGAGGTCAAAGGATTGGATGGCGATACCGGCGGAATTAGCTTTACTAGCAAAGAATGGGATGTAGCCCAAAAAGAGGGTGATAACTACTTCTTGGTATTGATAAAGAATGTTTCATCCATCCCAACTGTAAAGATTATCCAAAACCCAGCGAAAGTACTTAACCCCAAGAAATACATCTTCACTACGGTACAGATCCGATGGAATCTGGCAATAGCCTAAAATTGCAGAATGTCAAAAAAACTTAAATTTATCGATGTATTCAGCGGATGTGGAGGCCTATCTTACGGCCTAGAAATGGCAGGGCTAGAATGCCTTGCTGCCGTAGACTTCAATAAAACCGCCATTGAGACCTTTAATTTGAATCATAAGCGTCCAGTCGGCCTTAAGCGTGACTTGACCCAATTTGAGCCAGAAGAGCTAGCTGAAATAATAGGCACAGAGGAGATTGATTTAGTGGTTGGCGGGCCTCCATGCCAAGGCTTTTCAACTGCAAGGACACAAGGTGGTGCCAATTTCGGCAAAGAATTTGTTGATGACCCAAGGCGAGATCTTTACAAGCGCTTTTTAAAGCATGTTGAATTTTTCCAACCCAAGATTTTTGTAATGGAAAACGTCTTAGGCATTAAAAGCATGGGAAGTGGAATTTATTTCACCAAGATTCAAGAGGCTAGCAGAGCCTTAGGTTACTCCGTAGCGCCAGTTCAAATAAATTGCTGGGAATTTGGCGTCCCCCAAAAACGAGTTCGCCAACTTTTTATTGGCACTCGAGTTGGTTTGCCGCTTTTTATGCCAAGCCGCTACCTTGCAAAGACACACTCCTTAGAGTCTGAAAATGATTTACTGGAACCCATAGTTACCTTGGGTGAAGCAATTTGCGATTTGCCTCCTCTAGAGGCTGATGACGGTTCAATTGAGTCTAAATATGATTTAGCACTTAGAAAAAAGCATCTCAAAAACTATGGTGATAGATACATCATTAATCTTATGCAAGCTGATGAAGCGAAAAAGTTAACTTGGCATGTATCCAGGGCTCATTCTGAAAGAGACTTACGAGACTTCTTACTTCTTCGTGAAGGTGAAAATAGTAAAGGTGCGATTACTAGAGGCGAAGTCATGGAAACGCCTTATTCAATGGAGTCATTCGCTGATAAATACAAACGTCAAAGTAGATATGAACTTTGCTCAACCATAGTTGCCCACTTAAAAAAAGATGGGTTGATGTTTATACATCCAACTCAAAATAGATCCCTTACTCCAAGAGAAACAGCTAGAGTTCAGTCCTTCCCAGATACATTCCAATTTTCTGGTCAAAGAGGAAATGTGTACGAGCAAGTTGGTAACGCCGTCCCGCCGTTGGCTGGTAGAGCAATCGGTTTTGCCATCAAGGCGTATCTAAAAAATAATGCCTCTTCAGAGGCTAGGCCAAAATTTAAGGATTCAGAGAAGACTAAGGCCATTAAAAAGCTAGAAGTGCTAACCAAATCCCTATATCTTGGCGTTTTAGGGAAGATGACAACCATGGACTTTCTAGCTACCTGGAACCTAGTCCATATCGTCCACCCCACCCTACATCCAGAAACTGCGCTCGATAGAACGGGTGAGGTTCATATGCCACCGTTTGGGACAAGCGATGTATTGGCGCCATATTACAAAAGATCGGGCTGGCCGCTTGCGCTCATCCCTATAGCCGAAGAGGCAAATACTCGATACAAAAATAAGGAACTAACCGAGGAAGACTACTACTTCAACAATCTTGCCTCTGCTTAGTTAGGCCGAAGTCTTCTCGTTTATTTTTTCTTCGCCTGCAAGCCTCTTAAATATCCTTAAAAGATATCTTCTTTCGCTTGGAGTGGCCTCACCATATAACTTGGGCAGCACATTCTTTACCGTGCCAGGACTTAAATTCCAGTCTGCGTCTAGCTTAGACAGTGAAGTGCCAACCAATTTTTCAAAATGCTTGTCATTCACTTCATAAACAGAGGCTCCCGAAAAAGAGGCTTCGCCCTGAGTTCTATATGAATCATTAGCCTTTTTGAGTGTTGGGGAAAGTTTGTGAATTACCTCCTCCCGCATCTCCCTTGGGAAGTTAATCTTCATTTTTGAGATATTAACCTTAAAGAGATCATCAAAACCCGCAGGAATCTCGACCAATACTCGCGCAAGTTTTGAGTGCTCATCCGACGTACGCAGACCACACCAGCCTCCGCTTTGCAGTAACCGTCCAGCTCTATAAATATAAAAGCCCTGCTGCTTGTTCCACTTCGCTGGACCGCCAGCACGAAGATGAGCAGAAGCAGATGAAAATTGACTCTGAGCAGGGAGAACAAATGGCCTAAATTTAACTAAACCCTTCTTGCCATCCATTGAAATTGGGATCGTGAATGACTCCAGCTCCACCGTATTTTTCTCTGTACGGCAAAAGGGATCCCAAGACTCAACTAAATCACCATTAACAAAAATCATAACCTTCTTTGATCTTTGCTCACCAGTTAAATAGCGATGAAATGTTGCACCAAGAGATATCTTCAAGTCTTGAGTCAGTCTCTTAAAATCATTTTCCGCTCTACCGCCAGCTGGATCTTGAAAATTCAATAAGCGATTTAATTTTTCCCAAGTTACCGCCGTTCCGGTTGTTGAATATAAGTGCTCTACAACTGGGTTCAGGAGATCATCTACTTCAATGGGTAAAATTTCCCATCGATCTACTTTATTAATATGATCCATGTCCCAAGAATAAGAGTGGATCTGCACCTTTTTATCTGAATTACGAGAAGAGACGGTTAACGAGTCGCATTGACTTAATGAAGATGTTTTTAATCCAAGTCCAAATTTACCCAAGTCATCTTGTTCATAGTCTCTCATTGAGCCAAATCTCATGGCCTCCCTAATTTCAGAGGGCGTCATACCTACGCCATTATCGAGAACCGTTAAATATGAATCGTACCCATCGAACTGAAGATTTACTTGAATAACATTCGCGCCTGCTTGGATTGAGTTATCAACAATTTCAGCTACAGCATCTGCAAATTCATAGCCTAGATCACGCATTGAAGAAATCAGACGCTTTGCGCTCGGGGTTAAGTTTGATGGTGAATTCATGTTAGATAAATTAATTTTTCCAATTCTTAAAAAACAATACAAGCAAGGATTAGACTTCTATACCAAGTCTCTCGAGCAAATTTTTAAGAGCATTTTTTTCTGTTTTTGTAAAAGACAATCTTCCTGATTCAAGCTTTTCAAGTGCGCGGGTATTATTCGTTGAAATTAAACGCTTTTCTTCTGCCATGACCCTAATCTCACGAGCTCGTGGCACTAATTTTGCTAATGCAATCTCAAAATCAAGCTCGTTATCACGTCGCGCATCTCTTCTCCCGCTTACCTGCTCCTCTGCAAAAGTATCAAGCGGAACTCCATAATCCAATACGGCTGGGGTCGGCTCTGCAACTTTGCCCCTTACATGCAAGGTCCAGCAAAACTCTTTCTTAGAAAATTCCGCGGGATTTTTTACTATTCCCGGCGGAGAGTTCAAAATTTTATGTACTGTGTTTGCCTGATATAACAACCAATCCAGTAAAAGAGGTGGAACTTCCTGCTCCTTCCATATCTTCAAAAGATCGATTTGGTAACCTTTATCTCTAAATGCTTGGGCACATGCAGCAATTGTGTATGTAAGTGCTTGAGCCTTTAAACCCTTATCATTCTTATACCATTCAGATTGCGCGATAGCCTTATCAAGCTGTCTAAAAATAATCCCTTTTGCTACAACACATTTATACCAGACTTCATTGAGGTCAGCATCACTCATCTGCTTTAAATGACCCGTGATGTACCTGTTGAAACACTTTTGGGAGCCTTCTGACACGTAGTACGGCTTGCCATCAAAAGATAATTCAAACTTTGCAAGATCTGTTTTCTCAATTAGTTGTGTTTTTGGGAATTCGGCCTCCAGCTTATTTCTTTGGGGCTGAGTCTTATATGCAAATAAATTTCTGTATTGACCCCTTGAACGCTCATAGAACCATTTAGTTGCGTAAAGAGCTCCAGCCTTTTGAGGCACGTTAACCTCTTTGGAAAGTCGCTCGATCTTTATTTGAAATGCGCTATTAGACTCTAGATCTGCCTTAGATACCTTATTTTGAGTATTGGCGTATTCAGAAATTTTAGGGACGATTTCACCTAATTTAGCCTCATCAACTACCGACAACTTTACTTGGGCAAATACCTCTGAGAGGTTGTATTTCAAGCCATCTCTTGCATACAAAATCGATGCAGTTGTTTGACCACCATTAACAATCTGAAAATCTTTAATGTAGTCAATTACAAGAGATCCATCGGGCGCATTAGAGGTGTTAACAGCCGATGCAGTAGCCGTCAGACCATTGTTATAGGCAAAAAACATTGATGGCTCGTCTGAAATGGTCTTCAGAATTCCTTTATTTACATCAGTCCTTGCCTGAAGATAGGTTCGAACGTTTTGCTCTAACAATCGGTTTCCATAGTTTGCAAATATATCGGCAAGAATTGGTCCTGGGATTGCAAAGAGATAGCTTTTGTAGCCTACCGCGTTACTTGAGGCTTGAATACATGAAATTCCACCAGAAAAATCATTTGCTAAGTCAATCTCTACAGGATCAAATCCAGTAGCGGCAATTTTTTCATACCGTTCAATGTCAAAGGTATTTGTATGGACTGTTAGCCTGTCAATTTCAAATGATTCAAATACTTTTTTACGGATTTTTAGATGGGCATTAGTAAAGACTAGGATGCGTATTCTTGCAATTTGATCAACATATGAACGAATTAGCATAGCTAACTTGAAGTCATAGCTTGACTCTTCCAAATCTTCGAGCGATTTACTGGATAGCGCTAGTTTAAGAAAGCGCCCTACCCCCGAAACAGCTTTCTCTATATCACTAGCATTGATTGTGGGAAGACTATCGTCTTGGAAATACGCGCAAACGCCAAGATACAGATCACCAGAAGCGCCTGCAGTATCTTCGGGTATATCAAATGCGTACCCATCAAGGCGGTAACCACTGCCACTAAGAATTGGCGAGTATGCAAGATCAGGACAATCACCGTTTTCGGCTGCTAACTGCGAAAACACCTTAAAAAACTCTTCAACCTTAGGGATGCCATCGGCCGCAGATCCAATAACAATATCTTCAGCTAAATTTAAGTACTCTTGCTCCAAATTACTCACTTAAGGCCTCCAAAAGCTTGTCCCAATCAATTTGAAAAGATGTAATTGAGGCCCCTGAGATCACATATTCAGCTGCGATGATTCCAGCCGACACGTTAGAAAGGGTTAATTTTGGGAAATTGTCTGCAACTTCATAAATTAAGCGCTCATCAAGATCGAATTTTTCCTTACACACTTCCTGGTCCTCGCTAAGGCCAGCCAAAACAATCTTTCTCTCGAATTCAGCGTAGGCGAGACGGTTAGCCTCTAACCGCTGAAATAATCTTTGAGCTAGCTCTATAACCGAGAATCCCTTGTCTGATGGAGTAATACGATTCAAAGCAAGCTTTAAATTATTACCACCATCATCAAGCTGGTCTAAAGAGCTAATTCTTAGGCTGATAGCCTTTGTAGCCAGTTGAGTCTTAACCTCAATGCGTGTTTTATTAAACCCAATATCTCGCTGGTCCCCATTTGGACCCCTCCAACCCTGGACTATTAATTCGTTTGGAGCAATATTCGATTGAAGTATTGATTCAAGCGTATGCAGCTCACCCCACAGTCCGATTACTTCGTTACGCGTTAATCCAACCTTTCCCCTGCGCTTGAAAAGCTCCGACCAATCTCTGAGGCATTCAAGAGCAATCATGAATGATTCCTCTAGATTCTTGCCGCCCTTAGACCTTTCGGCAATATCAAAGCACATAACCGTAAAACTCTTAAACAAATGCTCATCAGTTAACGTAATCCCAATCCTTGACCCACCCGATGTTTGGGCAAAAATTACTTCTAAATTCTCAAAAAAAGGTAGTTCAGGGAAATTAAAAGCAATGTCTTTAGCTTCAATGATCAACTCTCTATCACCATTTAGAGCGTAATCAATAAAAAAATCTAGCTGATGATCTGGATATACTCTTAGCCTTCCAGACGAATGGTGTTTTGCTCCAAGCGCAATCCATTGAGATTCAAAATCATTCATCTTCGATTACCTCGTCTGTAACAGCTTCTTCACGTAAGGCTTGAATCATGGCAATTAAGCGTTTAGAGGCTTGATACTTTCGTTCTTTACACTTAATCTCTGTTCCAGGGAGCAAAATTCCCATTGATACAACCGGGTCTTCTTTAGAGAGCTTCATTGAAAAGCCTTCTGGCGGCTCTAGCTGAATAAAGTGAATCAATAAAAGCGGATGCGTTCTTGCTACCGAATGCGCCCAAGTTCTGGATGGACTTGCCTCATCCTGATCACCCGATTCGGCTTTTTTCATCAATTCTTCAACGCGTAGCTCATATTTAACCGGGTCTTCTCCCAAGCAAAAATCATCTACGCCGAATGCAACAGCATTTTTCTTATTTACTTTAATGACTGTTTCGGACTCGCGGACTGTACCACTTCTAGTTCTACAGAAGACCGGCTTATCCAATTCAATTGGAAACTTAAGCGCGCTAGACTTACCTGCAGATACATAGGGTATCCCTATATCCCAATGGCTTAATTCACTACCTAACCGATCCTCAATATAAGAGGTTAAAAGACTAGTCCCATCTGCTGAAATGACGTCAAACTCGGTCTGAGGGAAGTTAACTTTTTTAATGAACTCAATAACAAGCTTCCCTGGAATTTTTTTCCAAACTAGAGCTTTATTTTTTACATCGTTTTCGTAGTCTTTCGAGAAATCCCTATTGAGAATTTCCATGAACTCCTTAACTAATTTCATATTCCTATTATTTACCGCAGGGTCATCACTTAATGAGTGCGCCTGAACGTGTCTAGTAGAGAAGTCTTCTGCGAGTGAAATTTGTGTTGCAGTACGCATTTTATTTGCTGCAGTAATTGATATCCCAGTCTTACTCTGCCTTACCTTTAAGCCAAAATCAAATGGGGTCTTACCCAGCAATGCCATCCTTTGGAAATCAACCCTCAACTCTTCGACCGATTCACTAATTGAGGCAAAGTCGTCTATTAAGTCTTGAGTTGCGTGAATTCTACAAAGTTTCTCAAACCCAGGTCTGTAGCCAAACCATCTACCCATCTGCAGGAGAGTGTCGGCAGCACCAATATTTCTCAGGGCATAGGAAATAGCCAATCCCTCAAGAGTCAAACCTCGTGCAAGAGCTAAGCCACCAATTGCAATCAGATGCAACCCCTCGGGAGGAGCTTTTTCATAGTCAATTGATACGCCTTTCATGTTGACTAATTTTGTTTGAATGGAGTTGATAGCGTCCAATAACTTGGTTCTAATCAAATCCCAATCTATATCAGCACTTACAACATTCTCATATTCAAGCTCCCAAACACGATGGAGCTCGTTCAATATTGAGGATTTCCTCCAATCAGCAAGAGCCCATGACCTAACCGCATCAGATGCAAGCTTTAACAATTCATCCACATGCTCTTTAACTTGCTGCTGTACGTAGTTAAATCTACTTACGTTAATTAACATGGATGAATGTGAAGTGCCATTACCATCGGCTAGTCTTATGGCCCTGAATAGTATGTACTCCATGACCGCTTCTTTAAGACTTGGCGGAAGCCCTTCAATCTCATGCGTAGATTTATGCTTCAGGTGCAATAGATCCTGATAGTCATTTGGAATGGGTCTGACACATGCCTCTAATAAGTCACCCTCATCGGTGAATAGTCGGTGCGAACCGACATAGTTATCAGGAGGATCAAGTGATTTTATAAAATCAGCAGGAAATAGGTCCTCATTTAGCATCTCATCAGCCGACTCTGGGTCAATAAAGATATTTGCAAAAGGAGTAGCGGTATAACCAACGTAAGTAGACTGCCTACATGTCTTTAAAATCTGTCGGATTTTTTTATTTATTTCAGTAGCTTGATTGGCATTTGCATTTGTATTAACGCTTGCGTTATCAGCCTCATCATCGATCAGTAACATTGGGCCGTCTAGCTCTGCGCCGTTGTTTAATCCCTTAAGCCAATCCGCGATCTTTTCAAGCACCTTAGGATTCTTTTTAGTTACAAAGAGTATTGGCTCGGCAAATGTTCCTTGATGCGCTCCTACAGCACCGGCAGTAGCTGTATTGAAGTCTGACAATTGTGTAGTTCCACAAAATGGATATCTAGGCACATAGTCCGGATTCTCATATTTAAGAATATTGGCGACTTCATATATTTTTGTGTGAGTTGAATCGCTGACCGATGATTTGCCGACAAAAGCTTTGTCAAGTCGAACTTGGGTTTGATATCTCAGGGAATTAGTTTGGCCTGCCAACACAATAATAATTCTGTAACCCACATCAGCTGCCTTTGATATCAAAGCGGAATAATTGGTAGTTTTTCCCATTTGAACGTGGCCCATAACCAAGCCGCGCCTCCTGTTCCAAGACTCTTTATCTCGAGGATTTCCTAAAAACTCCATGATTTCATCGCTAACATCATCTACAGAATTAACGACTGCCTTTGGCAGGATTGTTTTTTGAATCCAATATGCCCGCAATCTCTCCCAATAATGGAAGTCAATATTTTTCTTTTCCTTCTCATACCACTTTACAAAGTTCTTTTTTAGTATGTGGCCATTTTCTTGAGTTGTGCCATAAATTGTTTCTAAGTGCTTAACGAATCTCTCAACATCACTTTCGGATAAGCTAAAAATTACGCCATGCTGCCTAACCGCTTGGTCTAGATATCCAATTGGTACTACTCTTTGCCCATTTAATTCAGCATCTATAAGCTCGCGAATGTAATTTAGCTTTGCTCTAAATTCAGCTTCATTCATACCAAACCCCATTTTTCTTTTATGTTATTTTTTATGTAGCTCTCGGAATACTTCCATTGACTACTAAAAGGCTCCATCTTATTTGCAAACTCTAAGAATTCATTCAGCGTTGGCTGTCTGCCAGTTTGTCTAAGACATGCCATAAAACAAGCGTCAATTAAGACTTCAAATATTTCTGGGTCGGTAATAGCCTGTACTTGTTCTAATTGATTGTCTTCTCTGTCCTTAATCATGGCCTCAGTTGGTATATAGGACTCGATAAGCTTAAGCGCCTCTCTTGCAATCTCTGAATCCTGAGATTCCGCTATTAGCTCCCAAATAAAAGGATGGTCACGATTAATTTGATAGCGAATTCTCCCGTTATAGGCGACCCTTTTCCAAACGGGCTCCTTTTTGTCTATCGTAAGTTCTACACCCCTTCTCCTATTGGCACTTACAGATCTCTTGCCAAATTTTCGGAGCAACTCCTTTAGGCCCGTCCTTAATACAACCGGAAGCTGAGCATCAGATTTATCGAGTGTAATTTTCCAATCCTTGTCTAATGTATTTGGCAAATCCACCCGAACCCTCATTAATTGAGATAGCTCCCCATGAGGCATTAGACGGAACCATGTTCCATAAATAATGAGTCGTTTATTTCTATACACATAGAAACCTTGATTCCTAACCAGGCCCTCATCCCCGCCCAGCATTTCCCTTTCTTCGACAGTCAACTTTGAAAAGTGAGGAATGATAAAAGGCTGTACCGTAATTTCTTCCTTGCCTCTTAACTTAATTTGGTCCTCATCAACTGTTTGAGTTGCTGGGTGATGGCTCATAAACGGATCTATGGGCTTCAATACATAACCTTGCATCTCAATGGCAAGCTTATTTCCCGCATCACCTGATAGGTAGCGATGGAAGATTAATGAAAGTTGCTTGCTTGCATGCGATATCTTTTCATTCAGCTGCTCATCAAGGGTTGATGAAATGTCCTGATCAAGCAAGCGATCGCATCTACTCCAAATTACTTCAGTACCAGAGTTGGAATTTGGCGGGGCTCCTAATAACTTGAGTGCATCATCGCCAACCAATAACTCCATTGACCAATCTTCTAAATTATCAATATCCCAAATTGCAGCAGTGCTTTCCGAGCCTCTCCATGAGACAACCGTTAGCACCCTAGCCTGCGATAAAGATGCTGATTTCAAACCCCAGCCAAATCTACCTAAATCATTCAGTTCACGTGGATCCTCTGGATTTGCGCTGGCTGGCCGCATGGCTGCAACTAACTCGTCCCTACCCATACCCATTCCATCATCCCTGATACGAACTACAACATCTTTCTCTACGGGCTCAAAAAGGATTGAAACCTTTCTTGCTTCAGCTCTGATGCTGTTATCAATGAGATCTGCAAGTGCTGCTGCAAGGTCATAGTTACCAAAACTTCGGGCAGTTGCCATCAATGATGATGCGTTGGGGGGATTAGAAATTCGCATGTATCTTATTGTTTTCTTGCCGATTATTTGGGAAATTTAATAAATCTATTAAGTAATCTATAACTAATTAATATTACCTTATTGACAATAACAAACCACCTGTAAATGCCTGTTTTCCAGCCTCATTGCAAAAATATTCAATTATTTTTTTCTAGCTCATCTTTTGAGCCCTAAGTAACTTATAAAAGGCTTATTAAAAAGATAAATGAGGCAACTTAATGACAGCTCAATTTTCAGAAACACTAATCTACGAGGGTAAAACTATCCCCCTATGTAGCAATCCACTCTCACTCTATGTGCAACAGTCTCAAATTCGCTTTGTATCCCCTAGTACTGCAAACTGGAGGGGCTACCACGGCACTTGGGAAATTAAGCAATCTGAATCAGATGGACTGGAGCGCCTTTACTTAGTGAAGCTTGCGGCGCACAAGACTTACGAGGAGATTTTGACCTTGCAAGATGTTTTCCCAGGATTTGATCAGGTTTTTGCACACTGGTTTAGCGGACAACTACGCTGTCCACAAGGCGCCCTGCTGAAGTACGTACATGGAGGATATGCAAGCATCTATGAATACGACCTGCTAATGAACTTCAAGCAAGGCGTCTTAATTGATAAGCATGCTCGGCATAACTCCATACCAAACAATGGGACTGACCCTGCTACTGACCTATCCCTGCTAAGGAAGAAGCATGATTAACTTTATGAACTCGCTTCACTTAGGCTGGAAAGAATGGTTAAGCATCTATGTACTCCCAGGGCTAGTAGCGCTGATCTACAACCTAGCAAAGACTTATAAAGATCGTCCATCTGAATTTGCACGCAGCCTATTAAAGGCTATGGGACGTGAGACTAGCCTCAAACAACATCTCGAGAATGTATTTGTTTATTCGATTGCGGTCCTTTGCATACTATTTGGGTGGCCAGGCTTCTTGATCTGGTGGATTATTGATTCCAGGAAGGAAGCCTCCAATGCTCTAGAGCGTGATAAACCTCACTTCTTCTGCGCGCCCGAATACCTAGTGAATCAAATAAGCCCGGAAGATGCTGAGAGCACAAGCTTTATTCATGACCCGCTGGGTAAAACCCCAAAACTCCCATTCGGCCATCTTAATACGGCCTGGGGATACTTCTTGTCCGACATGCTAGAGCCAGGTGATGAGCTTTGGGTATTTCGCATCCCCAAGGGCAGCAATACGGGGATGCTTGGAAGAGCCTGCTCCGGGGAAGTCAGTGGGTATGCAAAGGTACGCCACGGCCAAATCTTCGGTGAATTCATAACAGAACGTGACTAGCTCATTTTTTGAGCTATTAAGCTGCTTTAATTACTTTATTGATTGTTTGTTTGTGATCGCCGGGATTAGGTATGAGTACCCGAAGATCAAAAGACATTGTCTTTTCATGAAAAAACCATACCAGCTTGTGCATTCTTTTCTGCAACCATTAATTGGGTGCTCCTTTCAGAATGAGAGCAAGTGGACAGCCGGGAAAGACCGGCTGCTTTACATTCCATCGCAACTTTTAGAGCTTGGTGGCTCGCTACCTTTATGCCACTGAACATCATCAAATGAGTATAGTAGCCTGCTAAATTCATTCGCTACATCAACACTTTGACAATGCGCATATTCAATTTGAGCAATTAACCGCTCACGTTTTTGAGCATCCGATGAAAATTCCCAGCCTGCCAGTATTAATGGCGTCAGACTATGGCCCGGAGCATTCTTACCAATGATTTTAGAAAGCATCATCCATTCTTGCGGCAAAGGACATATCCCCTCCTCAGAAGATACAAATGCAATTAACGATTCCTTATTAGTCATAAAAAATTTGCCCCCTAATATCCTTAATAAAGACTTGGTAAAAGTCTCTCCACTTCTGCAGCTCTTCGGGCTGACATACAGCACCAGGCCTTTGCACTTTCAAGACTCTTGTAACAGAGACAACATTTTTAGATTCTTCGTAAGTTGACTCATACTCTATGCCGCCCTTCTTATAGCTCGTATTTGGCGGAATGCGAGTTACCTTAGCATTGCTTGGAAATCCAATCTTGTAGCTCTCCCCTATCCACTTAGTGGCACATGTATAGGGAACTGTAAATTTCTCTGGAGGCCTATCATTTGCTATCAGCGCCAGCTCTCCTGGCGCGAGGCCAACAGGTATGGCTATAGCTCCAGGCCCTGGAACATTAGCAATAGCATCTAACGTGAACTCTGTATTTGTCGTAAACGGCTCATTAAGGTCGTATACGTAGCTGGTTGTGATCTTACCTTCACCAGTCTGCCTAAACTTAGCGAGGTCACTTCTAACGAGCTTTTCTGAAAGCGTGGTTTCTGCGCCCTCATATCTATATCGCGCATTAATCTCAGCGCCACCAAAATACATTGTGTGCGTTTTGCCTTTAATATGACCGTCCTTCTCTATTTGCATAGTGATTCCGGTAATGATTTTGCTGTCTTCCTTTTTTGGCTTTGGTGTATGTCCCACTTTTGCTAGCTTAGTTAACAAGGTCGGCTTATCTATCTCACTTGATGGCAAAGTACCAAATGGCGCCATCTCTGCCGTAGAGTCCAAATAGAGGTCCCAGGCTGGTATGTAGGTAATGACATGATTAAACGGTCCGATTACAGGATATTTGGGGAGCGTATAAGCCACGCCTGAGTTAATTAAGGCGCTACTTGCATTGATACCTTTTGCAGCTAGCAAGGCTATTAGCAGGGCGTTGTGATCCTTGCAGTCGCCATAACGGTTCTTCAGAATACTTGTGGCGTCATGGGGCACGATGCCTCCGTCCCCAAGGTAGATAGCTACATAGCGGATGTTTCGCGATACCCAGTTATAAAGCGCTCGAGCCTGCTCCTTTTTTAGGTTCAGCGACTTATCTGCAGCCACCTTCTTATCCACGTCTTTAGTAATTTCATCAGCCATCTTCTGAATCTCGGGAGTTACTAATGACTTATCCGCTATACGAGCCTCATAGGCTTTAGCAAACTCTTCCTGGTTAGAAAAAGTTGAAATATAGATATGCGGAGCAAAATCGCTGCTAGCCACCTGCAGCTGCTCCTTCTTTTTCATCTTCAGGTTTTGATAGGTATAGCTCACATGGTGCACACCATCTATTACCTCATCCCTAGTTTGCTTAACGTCTTTTACGTCGCTGTAGAGCTTTAGGCTTTCGGGATAATTTAAGTTGTACTCATAAGACAATACCTCTGCATTCGGAGAAAATGTTAGGCGGGTATAAAAGTATCCTGGCAATAGAGGCTTAAAGGTAGTTAGCTTGGTTTTGTAATAAGTCTTGGATCCAGGGGTTACCTTTGGAAAGATGATGATCTTGTGCTTCTGGTCTGAGAACATTGCTGCCCCAGTGCTGTTGTCATCCTCCACGGTTCTAATGGCATTGGGTGCTACGGGTATCTTCTCGCCCTTAGGGGTAATGGTGTAAGCCTCTAGGACTTCTAGCTTCGATAGCGTTGAGTTATATGGCAGATCCGCCTGAGACTCTGTATCAACTACCAATTGGGATTTAACTAGCGTAGTTAGTTCATCAATTTCAACTACAGTGCCATCAGCTTGAATAGTTTCAGTGATTACCGCTCGCTCTACTGCTGAGAGGGATTCAAGCTCCCCTCTGCCTGCGCTAGTAATGCCTACGTTAGCTAGCAATAGAAATCCTAGAAGAACCGCTCCTAGGCTACTGATTGACTGAAGTACAAATTTCATAGGATCCTTAACGTCTTACATACGACTGTATGTAAGCCTTTCGTTTGTTTACTTCATTTGTAAAAATAATTCCTGCACTGTCATGAACTATGGCTAATGGCTCTTGCAATAGAGTCTTATCTGGAAGGTAAGGATTACCATTTCGATCCCTGAGCCTAAATTTAGGCAAGCCTAGGATCTTTGAGGCATCGACATAAGCAGCAACCGCTAATGGGGTGGAGAGAGGTACGCCCGACTTTCCAGCTGGTGATACCTGGAGCGGCATGAGGGCAATGAATACAAGGGAGCTGATCACGGGGTTCTTTGTTATTTACTTAGTTGTTTCATTGTGTTGGGCTACTAGCTCATTAGGCGAGCTTAAGGCTGGCTATTCTGAAATTTCTGTATAGCCAGGAGCTCATTCAATGACCAAGCCATTCGTTTATGACGAGAAAACGTCTTGCCTCTATTCGCCTGATGGTGAATTTATTAAGTATGTCTTTTGCCCCAAGGCTTTGCAATGGAACCAGTTGATTGCAAACGATCCATTAGATCGCTCCAGAGGCTGCCAGCAGTGTGGCGATGACGTAATTAACCTAGACATCATGAGTATCGATGAAGCCATGCAACGCTTCGAATCAGATTACAACACGTGCGCTTACGCATCTAGCAATAGCCCAAACGTGATCTTTATCAAAGATCACAACAGCCCCGAGCTGAGAAAAAGTAAGGCCGATCAAATCACTTGGGCATCTTCCCGCCCTATTCCAGATTTGCCGAGAATCTCTACCGCAAGAAATATTCAAGATATTCAAAGGGCTTCATCAATTGGGTTTTGGCCTGATGTACGTGTTTTGAAATACAAGGATCGCGAAATACAAGAAAAGCTTGGCCTATATCAGCACAAGCAAACCGGTGAAGTGATGATCGTTGGGGACTATCGCTCAATGATGGATATTGAAGAAGATAGCCCTTGGGATGAGGTCATGCCTGTCACCTTCTATTACAGCAACTACCAAAAGAGTCCATTTGCAGCTTACCTCATTCCAAATGACTTGCCTGATGGGAGTGCAGTTTTTATACCGGATCCAATTGAAGACATCCTGGGGTCAACCTGGAACCAAGGTGACCAATATCGCGCAACCAATATCACTGCAAAAGTAATTAACAAAAAGGTAGTGATAGATCCTGCCACCGTCGAACAATCCAACTTCATGGGATAAATATGAAATACCTCATCACCCTTCTTCTTATTGCTCAGTGCGTCTTACTAGCTCGCTCTGCATCAGCTCAGGCCATTTATGGCCCAAATGGAAACTATGTTGGATATAGCCAAACATCGTCCAGTGGCGTGACTAATGTCTATAACTCCACAGGACAGAACGTTCAGTCCTTTCAGACAGATAACGGGCAGACTAATTTTTATAGCTCACAGGGCGCCTATCAAGGCACCTCAACCACACCAGTTTATGCAGCACCTAATTCAACAATCAATGCACCTCGTCAAGCACCACAAGCACCCTCTGTGAAAGGTTGGTAATTCAAATGAAAAAGATCACTATTCAAAGCAGTCTTCTAATTACTGCAGCATGTTTATCTGCGGAAGTTTTTGCTCAAGTCACCAGCTGGGAGAACAGCCCCATGAATTACCAGAACAGTCCGATGAACTATGAGAATAGCCCTATGAATTACAACAATAGTCCTATGAACTATCAGAACAGTCCCATGAATTACAACTCCAATAATGGCGTTTATGACAACAGTGGCAAACGTATAGGTTATGAAGTTACCGCGCCCTCAGGCGTTACCAATATATTTGATAACAACGGCAACCGAATTGGCTATTCTCCAAGCAAAAGATAATGATTGCAGAAATGATCATCGATACCGAGGAGTTTCTGACGGTATTAAAGCGATTAAAGCCTAGAAAAACTACGAAGGCCTCCTTGGCTGAAGAGCTTTATATTGCACTCTTTAATGGTGAGGCCATCTTCTGCGTAAGAGGCGTCCAGACCAGATGCTTGGTTGAGAAGGCAATCAATTGGAGAGGTTATATAGAAGTAAATTCTGGGGTTGTACTTTCTTTCCTAGCGGCACGGCCTGCGGGACCAAATATAAAGCTTAGTGTTCGAGGTGATGTATTTCAGATAGAGAACATTAAAGTGCCCTGCAAGACCATGCAATCTCCAGAGTGGATTACGGCAATGAGTTTTGAGGCCCATCTAAATGATGATCCCAAAGCCTCACCCCAAACCATCAATCTTTATTGCCCAAAATGCGGCAAGAAGCGGGGTGAATTTTTTAAACAGAAGATAGTTAAGCAACCACAACTCGGAGATCCTCCGCCTCCTAAATACCCAAGCTCCAGAAGATGCTCAGCTTGTAGGCATGAATGGCTAGAGCTTAGTGACGTGTTGTGACTAGATAGTTTCTAGTAAGTATTCCAACCGCCAGAACCGTTAGGAAGCGTCTGGATTAAAGTTCCATTGGGCGTATAGGAGTTGTATCCACCCGAACCATTGGGAAGAGTCTGCGTTAAGTTGCCGTTAGGTCCGTAGGTGTTGTAGCCACCAGATCCATTTGGCAGTGTTTGCGTAAGCTGCCCATTAGGTCCGTAAGAGTTATAGCCGCCTGATCCATTGGGAAGAGTTTGGGTTAGGTTGCCGTTAGGGCCATAAGTGTTGTATCCGCCCGATCCATTGGGAAGAGTCTGTGTCAAAGCCCCATTTCGACCATAGGTGTTGTAGCCACCAGATCCATTGGGTAAAGTTTGTATTGGTTGCGCCTCTGCAAACCCAATGCAAAATAAAGTGACAGTAAAGGCAACCGTCTTCATATTTGCAGCATTCATATAGCCTCCAAAGTTTTTAGTGATAGATCAACTTCATGAAATTGAGCCTGCAATTGTTCTGATTCTGAAAATTCATCCAACAAATACCCTTTGGGTGGCGTAATTCTTCTTAAGTATTTATCTGGAACTGGGCCAACCTTAGCCGAAGTTAAATAACCATCGGTTTCATAAAATAGATAGCCGCCCTCTGTTGCAATTTCACATTCCCAGGTAAATAGCGCATCTTCAGCACACCCCCAACCTTGGGAACCAACTGCAGATTTAATCCGAACAATGTTTCCCCGATTTTCCGGAAGATTGCAAAACACAGTAATCGCCAAGTCACCCATGGAACAATTGAGCTTACTCATTAACGTCTCCGATACTTAGCGCGAACCTTTTCTCGCTGCACAAAAGAAACGTGGCCAATTAGCGCCTCACTGAAGAACATCAATAGGCCGATGAAGAAGGCTTGAACGAGCCCCAAATCTAGACCACCCTGCTCAAGGCAATACGCACTGATAAACATTAAAAATAGACCAAGCAACTTAATCATTCTTCACTCCTTTTGTTGATATAGGTCAGATTAATGACCCACTAGCTCACGAAATGAGCTATAAACTAACTAAAGTGATAAAAATAACAAAAGATATAACTATTAGGGGTTCTTATGAGTGATATGGAACGGCTACACCGCATTAAGTACATGATTCAGCAGCGTAAATGCGTGCCCAGGGAAGACTTCCTAGATGAGCTAGAGATCTCCCCTGCAACGTTTAAGCGCGATCTAGAGTACCTACGTAGCCGCCTGAAGGCATCTATTGTTTATGACCGCTTTATGGGTGGCTATAAGTTTGAGAATCCAGATCAAGTGGATAAGATTGAAATGCCTGGGCTTTGGTTCTCCGAGAAAGAAGCTACAGCCTTAGTACTTATGCAGCACCTCCTGTCCTCCCTAGATCAGGGGGGCTTAATTGGTCCGCACATCGAACCCCTTACCGCAATCATCGATGGCATCTTGGGTCAAAGTGAAACTTCAGCAAAAGAATTGCGCAAGCGTATCAAGGTGGTTGGAATGGGTTCACGTAAGAACTCCATTGAGAACTTCTCCGAGATCGGAGCCGCCCTACTCAAGCGTAATCGTCTAGACATCTCCTATTACTCCAAAGGGAAAGATGAACTCACTGATCGTGAAATCTCACCCCAGCGTCTTATCTATTACCGCGAAAACTGGTACCTAGATGCTTATTGCCATATGCGCAATGATTTGCGTAGCTTTGCCGTAGATGGCATTCGTAAGGCAACCTTATCGAACAAGAAGGCTGAAGAGGTATCCGATAAACAATGCCAAGAACACTTTGCAGAAAGCTATGGAATCTTCTCTGGCAAGGCAACCCAAAGGGCCAAACTACGCTTTACTCCAGAGCATGCACGCTGGGTTTCAGGGGAACACTGGCATGGCCAGCAAGTGGGCAGCTTTGATAAAGAGGGCTTTTTTAACTTAGAGTTTGATTACAACCAAGATCCAGAGCTAGTCATGGATATCCTTAAGCATGGATCTGGAGTTGAGGTGATTGGACCGGCAAGCCTTAAAAAGCGCATCAAAGATGAACTCAAAAATGCAATGGGAAATTATTCCAAGGATTGAAAATGGATAGAAGCGAACATATAAAAAAAGTTCATGAATGGGTGGCAGAAAATAGGCAGACATTTTCTACGCCCAAAACTATAGTAATGGATGAAATAGGATTTGATTGGAGGTACTTCAGCGGAAGCTTTTCTCTTAAGCTAGATAATATTAAGATTGATGAGAAATTTGATTTTTCCCTCGGCATCGATGGCCTATACCATTATTACACCCCCATGTTTAACAGTCCACTTGGAGCTCCAGCTAGCTTTGCAGCGATTGAACTAAGTGAAGAGACTGAATTTGCGATTACAAACTCGCTTAATCAAATGCTCCCAAAAATGGCCGCCTTTGGACTGCATCCTGTGAGCAAGCAGTTTATTAACTCCTCCACTCCAATAAGCGAACGAATTCTTGACAAGGCTAGCGTTGAATCTGCTAAGCAGCTTATTGAATCTGGCAAAGCAAGAATTGAACTTAATCTTGATTAGATGATTTACTCGTAATAATCTAACGGATGCTCCAATCGTTAGCCAAATCAATAAATAAGCTTGCCTCTTGAGACAGGAATTTCGGGGATGGAAATATCCCCACCCTTCCTAAATCTAGCCGATCCGAATCCCAGCAAGTCTGGATAGTTGCATCGGTAGATACCTCGCCACCAGAGTGATGCTTCATCGCATAACAAAGAGAATCAAGCTGCTTTGGCTGAAGTTTATAGAAATCCCCATGAATACCATGAGCAAAGTCCGCAGCGCGCTGCCCGTGCATTGGATCTCGCCCATCATTTAAGCGACAGCTGTCATGCAAAAATCCGAAGAGCTCGACCACTAGGAGGTCAGCCTTACGCAAACCTCCAATATTTTTTCCATGGTGCAATACCCGCGCCCAATGATTGGCGCCATGAATGCCTTGCCAGTCGAGCTTAAATTCAGATCTGATGAGGGCAATCAACCCAGAGCGGTCATATTCAGTTTTCATTAATGAGGTCCTCCAACGGGATAGCGCAAATTGAGATTCACCAAACCTTCATCGCCCGAAATCCATAGATAGGCATTTTGCCTATATCGATCCGCCAGTAGGTCTGCATTTTGACGAGAGATGTCCAGTACAAGAACACTTGGCTCACTAGGCCAAATGCGTGATGGGTCGCCTCCCTCCCCAGAAATCAGCTTGAGTCCAAGAGTATGAATGTCATCAATTAAGGCGTTGTGATTACTGACATTAACCTCTGCAGTCGCAAGAATGCTGTGAGGATTGAACGCCGTCAGCAATGCAGCACTCTTTACTCCATACATTTTCATTAAGGAGGCTAACTCTAGACTTGGTTGGCTCGCCCTGAGCGAGATATCTCCACCCTCTCCATGAATCACATATAGCGCTTCCTGGTAAGCCTTTACTAACTCAAGGGGGATATTGTGGTCGCGGTCAGTCATACCGCGAGTTCATCGAGTTTTTCTTGGGCTTCTGCCATTGGAGGCTCATCTCCAAGGTTTACCAGTGGCCTCAACTTATGTCTATCGGTGATAGCCTCCGTGGAGTAGCCTTTAACCAACCTACTTCCACGCCACATTTGGTTAAATTTACGGCTAGTCACCGTTTTAATCTCATATGCATCCTCACGGCCATCATGCCTTCCAAGATGGCAGACAACCTCAACTATCAATCCAAGGTTTTCGGGGCAACCACCAACGATGACACATAAGGTTCCGGGTTTTAAGTGTGACATCGTTATCTCCTGGCTAGTTCTGTAAATGTTGCGGCGTCTAACGCCCTGCTAATACGATGATGCAGCTTCAAGGCCGTCGAGAAGTAATACAGCTTTGGATTGAGCTTGATATTGGCGTACTCCCAGTCTTTTATTTCTAGGCTTACACCTTTTGCCCAGTAGTAATACCTGCCACCATCCTCTATTGCTATACCGGTGTATCGATACTCAGAGAGTCCTTGCTCTGCTGGATCAAACTTCTTGAGCTCATCGGAATGCAGTTCAACGCTAATTAATTGGAAATTCATTTGCTTCTCCTATTTAGCCAATTTGACAAATGTCTGGGCTTGGCAATTCGGTCTAACTCCGCCCTTACTACTTTACGAACTTAATGGATTACAGCCTCCGCTACCTCAGGCTTTCCCTCGGGATCTTTTTTTTGGCTGGTTACCAAGAATTCCTTAGTCTCTAAGGCAACCTTCAGATATTCATCGGTAGCCGCTCTAAAGTTATCTGCGCCATCTTCCTTACTAAAAATATAGGTCAGGCTGTAGATCAAGTTATCTCCATCCTCACCATCTACGGTCACAGTATTAACCTCATCGTTATCAACGACTCGCAATCCCCTGCAGAACTCTGGCTTCTCTCCGTCTACCCAACTCATATCCAAGCGATCAATATCAAACCGCAGACTGCGAAATAAGTTATTCACTGTAAAACGGGCGCCGCCAAGGTATGTGTAATTACGCATAAGACCTCCAAATAAATTGATTAATCTCTTCAAACAAATTATCAAGACTGGGAGGCTCAAATATTGAGCTAGAGGATGCTAGCCCAACAAAAAACCCACCAATGTGAACTGACCCCCAAAAGTTGGACGTTATGTCCAACCAAGGGGGTTTTGTTTTATGAGCAAGTACAGCAAGCAGTTCAAGCTAAAGGTGGTTAAAGAGTTTTTAGAGTCAGGCGGTCTTAAGCGGGT